>DAOMFL010000057.1:0-23288 GCA_035429805.1 Burkholderiaceae bacterium | reverse complement strand
CTCGGGCGCGGCCGTGCCGGCGGCCTTAGCTAGGCGCCGGCCCGCTTCGCCGGGGTCGACAGCATGTCCACCACCTGCAGCCGTGTCGACTGCAGGCGCCCGGCGACGACCGCCAGCAGGCGGCGCATCAGGGCGTAGCCGAAAGACGGATCGTCGTCGCACATCCGGCGCAACCCGGCCGCGTCGAACGCCAGGACCTGCACCGCATCCAGCGCACGCGCCTGGAAGTAGCGTCCGACGCCCATCAGCATTGCGGTCCAGCCGAACTCGCCGCCCGGCACGACGGTCTCGACACGCAGCACTTCGTGGCTGCCGGCCATCTCGATCGCGACGTGCCCGCGCACGACCACATACAGCAGGGAGCACTCATCGCCTTCGCGGTGGATGATGTCCCCCGGCTCGAAATCCACGACCTCCGTCAGCGGCGCAAGGCGCTCGACCTGCTCCGAGGACAGTTCCTGGACCATCGGCTGCCGGCGCAGCAAGGCGTCGACGTCGTCCATCGTCATCGTTGTCATCTGTCTCCTCCTGCGGCGTTGCGCCGTTCTTCACCCTAGACCGCGATCGGGCCAAGTTCAACCGGATTCGCCGGACGGCCGTTGTGCGGGCGCAGCACGACGCACGGTCGATTTGGCATCATCCCCGCTTCGACCCGCACCCGACTCACCACTGGCGACCATGACTGTCCGCTACCCAGGCTTCGACACGCTTGCCCTGCACGCCGGCCAGCCACCGGACCCCACGACCGGCGCGCGCGCGGTGCCGATCTACGCCACCACCTCCTTCGTCTTCGAAGACTCGGACCACGCCGCCGCGCTCTTCAACATGGAGCGCGCCGGGCACGTGTATTCGCGCATCTCCAACCCGACGGTCGCCGTGTTCGAGGAACGCATGGCAGCGCTCGAAAAGGGCGTCGGCGCGGTGGCGACGGCGAGCGGCCAGGCGGCGCTGCACCTGGCGATCGCCACGCTGATGGGCGCCGGCGGCCATATCGTCGCGAGCCGTGCGCTCTATGGCGGCTCGCACAACCTGCTCGCCTACACGCTGGCGCGCTTCGGCATCGAAACGACCTTCGTCGATCCGCGCGACCTCGACGCCTGGCGCGGCGCAATCCGGCCGTCGACGCGACTGCTGTTCGGCGAAACCCTCGGCAATCCGGGCCTCGACGTGCTCGACATCCCGGCGGTCGGCGGCATCGCCCATGAACAGGGATTGCCGCTGCTGGTCGACTCGACGTTCACCACGCCCTGGCTGATGACTCCGTTCGACCACGGCGCCGATCTGGTCTACCACTCAGCCACCAAGTTCCTCGGCGGCCATGGCGTCGCGATCGGCGGCGTGCTGATCGACGGCGGCACCTTCGACTGGCTGGCCAGCGGCCGTTTCCCGACGCTCACCGAGCCCTATGCCGGCTTTCACGGCATGAACTTTGCAGAAGAAAGCTCCGTGGCGCCATTCCTGCTGCGGGCGCGGCGCGAAGGGCTGCGCGACTTCGGCGCCTGCATGAGTGCGCACACCGCATTCCTGCTGCTGCAGGGGCTGGAGACGCTGCCGCTGCGCATGCAGCGCCATGTCGACAACGCGCGCACCGTGGTGGCGTTCCTGGCAGGTCACGCGGCCGTGGAGTCGGTCGCGTATCCGGAACTGGAGTCGCACCCGGACCGCGCGCTGGCGCAGCGGCTGCTGCCGCGCGGCTGTGGGGCGGTCTTCAGCTTCAACCTGAAGGGCACGCGAGCGGCCGGACGCTCGTTCGTCGAGTCGCTGCGCGTGTTCTCGCATCTCGCCAACGTCGGCGACGCCAAGTCGCTCGTCATCCATCCGGCGTCGACGACGCACTTCCGCGTGCCGGATGCGGAACTGGCGGCCGCGGGCATCACGCAGGGCACGATCCGGCTTTCGATCGGGCTCGAGGATCCGGCCGACCTGCTCGAGGACCTGGCCCAGGCGCTGAAGCGCGCGCAGAAAGCGGGCTGACAATGGACCTGCTCGCCTCTCCGCGCCTCTATGCCTACACCGGCGGCAGGCCTTTCGATCCGGCCCGGCCGACGGTCGTCTTCCTGCACGGCGCGCAGCACGACCACAGCGTGTGGATCCTGCAGAGCCGCTTCTTTGCGCATCACGGCTACAGCGTGCTGGCGCTCGACCTGCCAGGTCACATGCGCAGCGAGGGACCCGCGCTGACCAGCGTGGAAGCCACCGCAGATCGCGTCACTCAAGGCCTGACCGCGGGCCGGGCGCAACGCCTGCTGCTGGTCGGTCACAGCATGGGTTCGCTGCTCGCTCTCGAGGTCGCGAGGCGCCTGCCCGAGCGTGTCGCCGGCGTCGCCCTCGTCGCCACCGCGTTCCCGATGCGGGTGTCCGATACGCTGCTGGCGGCGACGCGAGCGGATCCGTCTGCGGCGCTGGACATGATCAACGTCTGGTCGCACAGCGCTGCGATGGCGGCGTTCGAGCGCAAGCCATCGAACCCGGGCCCGGGCTTTTCCAACGTCTGGCAGAACCTGCGGCTGATGCAGCGCATCGCGCGGCGTGACGGCCCCGAGGTCCTCGTCACCGACTTCGCCGCCTGCAACGCCTATGCCGGCGGCATCGAGGCGGCACGCGCGCTGCGCTGCCCGGCGCTCTTCGTGCTCGGTGACCAGGATGTCATGACGCCGCCGAAGGCCGCGCAATCCCTGATCGACGCCACGCCTGACTCCACCGTGGTGCGCGTCGCTGGCGGCGGCCACTCGCTGATGTCAGAACGTCCGGACGCCGTCCTCAAGGCACTCACGGGATTCGCAGCCCGGATCTTTGCGTCCGCCGCGACCGCATGAGCCCGACCGGGAGCGCTGCGCATTGATCGACGCCGTCAACTGGGACACGTACTGGCTGTACGTGCTCACCGAGATGGCGCTGTCCCTGTCGCCGGGGCCCGCGGTCATGCTGATCATCGCCTGCGGCCTCGCGCACGGCGCACGACGCTCCACCTACGCGAGCCTCGGCATCCTGAGCGCCAACGCCATCTACTTCGCGGTCTCGGCGACGGCGCTCGGCGCGGTGCTGGCCACGTCGCGCCCATTTTTCACCGCGGTCAAGTGGGTCGGCGCCGCCTACCTCGTCTACGTCGGCGTCGCCGCACTCTTCGGGCGCCCGTCGCCGATCACCGTGTCGCAGGCGTCCGGCAGCAATGCGCCGCGGGCGCTCTATCTGTCGGGACTGACGCTGCAGCTCGCCAACCCGAAGACGCTGATCTTCTTCGTCGCGATCCTGCCGCAGTTCGTCGACGCGCGGCTGCCGATCGGCGCGCAGATGCTGTGGCTGGCCGCAGGCTCGATCGTTCCCGAATTCTTCATCCTCGCGGGCTATGGCTGGCTCGCCTCGCGCGCGCGCCGCTTCGCCACCGATGAACGCTATGCGCGCTGGACCGACCGCATCGCCGGAGTGCTGGTGCTCGGGGCGGCGGCGCTGGTGGTGAGCGTAACGATGTGAAGCGAACCGCCGCATGGCTCTCGCGCCACGGATCCCGCCCGCCCGGGCACGATGACTGTCTCGCGCAACGTCGTCAGCTGCGTCCTCGTGCCGAGATGCTGCGATCGAGCGGAGCATTGATCCACTCATCGCGCTCGATCCAGTCTGGCAGCACGCTGCCGACGCCATCGCGATCGAGCGCCAGCAGCGTATTGGCCGGATCGATCGCAAAGCGCTCGAACGCCGGTCGCAGCGACATGTGGGCGGGCTCGCAGGTGAGGATCCATTCCGACGAATCGCCGCGCCGCCGGGGCGCCGAGAGGCGCCGCACATAGCCGAGGCGCTCGAGACTCTCCAGCAATCTTTCGGCATCGACGAGATCCGTGCGCGCTCCGCGCGCAAGGACTTCGGCGCTGACCGTGGCGTCGCCGGCACGTCGTGCCTCGAGCAGCTGCCGGATCAGCGCCAGCGCCGTCACGAAGGCGTTTCCCGCACGTACCTCATCGGAAAAGCGCGTTGCGCGCAGCCGCGGCAGCGTCGCGGCGATGGCAGCGCCGAACAGCAGCGCATACCAGGAGAAATACATCCACAGCAGGAACAGCGGCAGCGCCGCGAACGCGCCGTAGATCGAACGCACCGCCCCCCGACCGATGAAGTGTCCGAAGGCCGCTTTCAGGACTTCGGCCAGTATCGCCGCGACGAACCCGCCGATCAGAGCGTCGTGCCAGCGCACGGTGCGGTTCGGCACGAACACGTACAGCGCCGCGTACGCGAAGCCGCTGAGGATCACCGGCGCATAGTCGAGCAGGCTGCGCAGCAGCGCAGGCATACCGCGGATCGCGTCTTCCGACATCGACCAGAGGTAGGAACTCGCGGTGAGGCTCGCGCCGATCAGGATCGGCCCGAGTGTGAGGATCGCCCAGTAGATCAGCACACGCTGGCCGTACGCGCGGCGGTCGCGCACCCGCCAGATGTCGTTCAGCGCGCGATCGACCGTCATGATCATCGCCAGCGCCGCCAGGCCCAGCAGGATCAGGCCGGCCGCGGTCAGCCGCGTGGCCTGCTCGGCGAACTCGCTCAAGTAGCGCAGTACAGTCGACGAGATCTGCGCCGGCAATGTCCGCTGCACGAACGACTGGAAGGCTTCGCGGAAATCCGCGAACAGTGGAAACGCGGAAAACAGCGCGAGCACCACCGCGAACAGCGGCACGATCGACAGCACCGTCGTGAAGGTCAGGCTGCCGGCCACCTGCTGCAGCCGCACTTCGCGGCCGCGCCGGTAGGCGAACAGCGCCACCTCGCGCGCCGTCTTCAGCCACGGGAATCGGTCGAGGGCGGCGGTGAGGCGGGACATGACGTCGAATGGGATGCGTCACCCGCAGCGACGGGGACACGGCCGCTCCTATGATACGTTTGCAGTCGTCGGCATCACGGATGCCGCGCCATTCTGTACGCCGCAGCCCGGCGGTCCTCGCCCACGTGGATATCCTCGTCCTTTTCTACTCACGGCACGGCGCAACGCGCCGGCTGGCCGATGCGGTCGCGGCCGGCATTGACAGCGTCGACGGCGCGCAGGCACGCCTGCGCACGGTGCCACCGGTTGCACCGGTCACGCAGACCGCCGCTCCGCCGGTGCCGCCCGAGGGCGCTCCTTACGCGGAACTCGCCGACCTTCAGGCCTGCGGCGGCCTGGCGGTCGGCTCACCGACTCGCTTCGGCAACATGGCCGCGCCGCTGAAGCACTTCTTCGACAGCACGTCCGGCCTGTGGCTGTCCGGCGGGCTCGCCGGGAAGCCTGCGGCGGTCTTCTGCTCGACCAGCAGCCTGCACGGCGGTCAGGAAGCGACTCTGCTGTCGATGATGCTGCCGCTGCTCCACCACGGCATGATGGTGCTCGGCATTCCCTACACGGAGCCGGACCTGATGACGACGCACTCCGGCGGCACGCCCTATGGCGCCAGCCACATCGGTCGTCACGGTGCGCCGCCGACGCTGAGCGACGAGGAGCGGCGTCTGGCACACGCGCTCGGCGCCCGCCTGGCCCGCACCGCGCTGCGTCTTGGGTCCTGACCGGTGCGACGGGGTCCGCTGCCCGACACGTCCCCACGCCAGGCCGCCGCGTGGCGATGGTCGATCGCGAGTTGGATCGCACTGATCGCGCTCGGGCTCGCCTGGGAGACCGTGCTCGCCCCGCTGCGCCCGGGTGGATCCTGGCTGGCGCTCAAGGTGGTGCCGCTGCTGCTAGTGCTGCCCGCAGTGCTGCGCGGCACTGCCTACGGGATGCAGGTCGCACTCTTCATCGTGCTGCTCGCGTTGCTGGAGGGCGGCGTGCGCGTGTTCGAGCCGCCGCCGGGCGCCTGGCTCGCGGCGCTCGAACTCGCGCTCGCGATTGCCTTCTTCGTTGCCGCTATCGTGTATCTCCGACCGATGAAGCTGGCTGCCCGGCAGCGCGCCCGCCCGTCATGAATACGCTCGACGCGATGCGCGACATCGTCGGCCCCGGCCATGTCCTGACCGAGCCCGACGCCCTGGCGCCTTACCTCACCGACTGGCGCAAGCGCTACACCGGACGCGCGCAGGCTGTCGTGCTGCCGGATTCGACCGAACAGGTCGCCCGCATCGTCAGGTGGTGCGCTGGTTCGCGCACACCGGTCGTGCCCCAGGGCGGCAATACGGGGCTCGTCGGCGGCGCCACGCCTGACACTTCGGGCCGCGCCATCCTGCTGTCGCTGAAGCGCATGGCGCGCATCCGCGCAGTCGACCCGGTCAACAACACGCTGATAGCCGATGCAGGCTGCGTGCTCGCCAGCGTGCAGCAGGCCGCGGCGCAGCACGACCGGCTGTTTCCGCTGTCGCTCGCCGCCGAAGGCAGCGCAACGATCGGCGGCAACCTGAGCACGAACGCCGGCGGCATCCAGGTGCTGCGCTATGGCAACGCCCGCGAGCTCTGCCTCGGCCTCGAGGTCGTGCTGCCGTCAGGCGAGGTCTGGGACGGCCTGCGCGGGCTGCGCAAGGACAACACCGGCTACGATCTGCGCGATCTCTTCATCGGCGCGGAAGGCACACTCGGGATCATCACGGCGGCCTGCCTGAAGACGTTTCCGCAACCGCGCGCGCGGGTAACGGCGCTGCTCGCCGTCCCGACGCTGCGCGACGCGCTCAGCCTGCTCTCCGATGCGCAGTCGCGCTGCGGTCCGACCCTCACCGGATTCGAGTGCTTCAGCGACTTCTGTCTTACGCTGGTCGAACGCCACTTCGCCGGACAGCGCTCGCCCTTCGCCGCCCGCTATCCACACCATGTGCTGATGGAACTCAGCGATCACGAGGACGAGGACCACGCCACCGCGCAGGCCGAGGGCCTGATCGCAGCAGCCCTCGAATCCGGACGCGTCCTCGACGCGGTGGTGGCGCAGTCGATGACCCAGGCGCGCGCCCTGTGGTCGCTGCGCGAACTCATTTCCGAGGCGCAGACACTCGAGGGCAAGAACATCAAGCACGACATCGCGGTGCCGATCTCCACGATCGCGCGTTTCGTCGACGAAACCGACCGCCTGCTGCAGCAGCGTTTCCCGGGCGTGCGCATGGTCGTGTTCGGCCACCTCGGCGACGGCAACCTGCACTACAACGTCAGCCCGCCGCTCGGCATGGCCGAGGCCCGCTTTCTGGAGCTGCAGCCCGCGATCTACGCGACGGTGCACGACCAGGCGCACGCGTTTGCCGGATCGATCTCCGCGGAGCACGGCATCGGGCAGCTGAAACTCGCCGAAAATGGCCGCTACAAGTCCGCCGTCGAACTTCAGCTGATGCGCACGCTGAAGCAGGCCCTCGACCCGCTCGGGATCATGAACCCGGGCAAGACGGTCTAGCCGGACCTCGCGGTGCCGGGTCCGAGCTTGAGTCCCACCTTCACGGGAGAGATTTCCCCCCGTTATTCGGAAGTCCGGCCTTGACGGCTGCCAGTACCATTCGCGCCAGTCGCTCTTCAGGGCGCACGCCATTTTGGGGAGGCATTCATGTCACATTGCAGTCTCAAGCTCGGCGCGTTCGCGCTGGGCGCTTTGGCCACGTCGTGGGCGCTGGCTCAGCAGCCAGCCGAAGTGGTCGTCTACGGCCCGGCCCCAAAGCCGGTTCCCGTTCCCGGCGCCAAGCCGATCGCCATGCCCTCGTTCGACGCGCTGAAGGGCGACGGCGTGTACTACTTCCAGGGCGCCAAAGTCTCGAACCTGCGCCTGGCCGGTGCGGCGGCGGAGGCCAACCGCTACCCGCTGGCCGAGTCGAGCACCGACGCCAACGAGACAACGCTCAACGGCCACATCGACGTCGCACACGCCGTGCTGAATGGCGAGCGGCGCGCGCTCGGTCGCCCGAACTTTGCGATTCCGGCCAATGACGGCTCCTTCTACATCGTCTACGCCGGTCAGGCGACGCTGCGCATGGCGGTCAGCATGCAGGCCTTCGACGTGTCAGAGTTGCCGATTTCGCAGTTCCTGCGCACGACGGACAACTATCCAAGGCAGGAAGCGACCAAGGCGGGCAGCGCGCGCTTTCCGAGGGGCTCCGTTGCCTACCTGGCGACCGCGCGCTTCCTCGACGACGTGCTGATGTTGCCAAAGCGCGAGTCGTTCACCGGCGCGACCAATACGACGCAGTTCGTCGGCAATTTCTCGAAGCAGATCCCGTACTGCCTCGCCTACGAGGACCGGCAGGGCGCCAAGCCCTATGCGATGTTCTTCAAGCAGACCGGAGCCGCCAAGAAGGGCGAAGTCGTGCTCTACCCCGCCAAGACCGGAACGCTGTTCTGCGACAAGGCCGCCGAACAGGTGCTGGCACAGGGCGAATGGGAGGAGAAGACCGTCAGTGGCACGAAGGCCGTCGTCCTGTCGTTCCCGGCCCAGGTCGATCCGCTCGACACGGGCGTTACGAACGTCGAACGCGAGTCTGCGCGGATAGCCTTCGTCGAGCCGACGAAGGGGCTCCCCGGCGTGCGCCCGGGCAAGCTGTATCAGGCCGGCGCCAGCGTGTACGACTACCAGTACCGCTTCAACAAGACGGCGGCCGACGCCGTCCGCGCCGCGATCGGCGCCGCGCAGTAGCTCGAGTCGCCACCATGGGGCCGTCATCGCGGGCTGACCGCGCTGACGGCCTTTTTCTTTGCCGGCGTCGAGTGGCGGTCGATAGCCCCTACTATTCGCCCGACGATCCTGAGCCGGCGGATCGGCGCGCGACGCAGCGCATGAACGAGTACCGGCACGCAGGCCCACGATGAGCACAGCCATAGCCAAGAAGAGCGCACTGCCCGGCCGCGCCGCGGTCATCGTCCTGACGTTGACGCTGACCGGGATGCAGGCCTCTGCACAATCGGTGCAGCGCTGCGAATCGCGCGACGGCAAGGTCACCTACTCGAACACTGCCTGTCCGGAAGGCACCTCGTCGGTGCGCGCGGTCAATACCTCGCCGCCCGTGGCCAGTGACGAACAGAAATCCGCGAAGGAGCGCGCCAGGAAGGAGGCCGCGGCGGCCAAGAACGCCGAGCAGGCGCGCGCCAAGGACGAGGCCAAGGCCGAGCGTGCAGCGGCGGACGAAAAGAAGGCCCAGGAAAAGTCCCGCCAGCAATGCGAGCAGGCCCGTCGCGACCTCGAGAAGGCGCGCACCACGCGCGCGGGTCTGACGGAGAAGCGCGCCGCCAGCATCAGCGACATGCAGAAGGCGGACAAGGAGATCAGCCGGCGCGAGGCCGACGTCGCCAAGGCCTGCCCGACATAGCCGCAGATACGCCCGGCGCTGTCATGGGGAACGCCCAGTCGCAGCTACGCGGCGTCGCGCAAGGGCTGCCCAGTCTCCCTGAGCAGTTGCGTCAGGATGCCGGCGCCAGCGGACTCCAGTTGCCGGGCATCGCTCAATGCCCGGCGCCAGCGACGCGCGCCGCGCAGGCCCTGGAACAGGCCGTGCATGTGCTGCACGATATGGCGCGGCGTCGCGCCGGCGCGGCATTCGCGCTCGAGGTAATCGGACATCCGCGCCACGACCTCGGCCCGGCTCGGCGCCGGTGCCGACTCGTCGAAGAATGCGGCATCCACCGATGCGAGCAGGAACGGGTCATGGTAGGCGGCGCGACCCAGCATCACGCCATCGAGCCCGGCCGACTGCCGCAGCGCCTCGTCCAGCGATGCGATGCCGCCGTTCAGGACGAAGCGCGACGCCGGAAAGTCGTGCTTGAGCCGGCGCACGACCTCGTAACGCAGCGGCGGCACCTCGCGGTTCTCGCGCGGGCTCAGGCCCTTCAGCCAGGCGTTGCGCGCGTGGACGATGAAGACCTCGCACCCGGCGCCCGAGAGCACTCCGACGAATTCGCGGACGAATCCATAGTCCTCAATGCGATCGATGCCGATCCGATGCTTGACCGTCACGGGAACTGCGACAGCATCGCGCATCGCCTTGATGCAGTCGGCGACCAGCGCCGGCTCGGCCATCAGGCAGGCGCCGAAGGCGCCGCGCTGCACGCGCTCCGACGGGCAGCCGCAGTTGAGATTGATCTCGTCGTAACCGGCACGCTCGCCCAGCCGCGCCGCCTGCGCGAGTTCACCGGGCTCGCTGCCGCCCAACTGAAGCGCGACCGGATGCTCGGCAGCGTCGAACTGCAGGTGACGCCTGGCATCGCCGTGCAGCAGCGCGCCGGTCGTGATCATTTCCGTATACAGCCGCGCGCGACGCGACAGTTGCCGGTGAAAGTAGCGGCAGTGCCGATCGGTCCAGTCCATCATCGGTGCGACGCAGAAGCGCCAGCGCAGATCGGCGTCGCGGCGCGCGGTGTCTAGATCCTGAGAATCCACTGGATCACCGATTTGGCCGCGAACCCGAGAATGCCGAAGGCAAGCACGAAGAACAGCACGAAGGTGCCGAACTTGCCGGCCTTGGACTCGCGCGCCAGCTTCCATATGATGAACAGCATCAGCGCGATGAAACCGCCGATGCCCCAGGTCATCCCCAGTTCGGCGATGCGTTCCTCGGTGAGACCGAACAGCGTGCCTTCCATCGCATGAGTCGGGCGCTAGGGATTGCGTAGCGCCACGCCCTCGACCTCGACCAGGTCGCGATACGCGTGCCAGCTCGCATGGCCGAGCACCGGAACGGTGACCAGGAATCCGATCATCGCGGTCGCCAGTGACAGCGACGTTCCGACCAGGATCAGCAACGCCCAGAGCAGCATCGGCCCCGGGTTCTCACCGACCGCGCGCGCGCTGGTCAGCAGCGCCTGCCGGAAACCCACCTGCCTGCCGAGCAGCAGCGGTGGCGAAACCGCTGTCAGCGAGAAGACGATCGCCACACCCAGTCCGCCGAGGATCGCCCACAGCGTGAAGAGCAGGTCGCCCTGTTCGATGAACGCGTAGCGCAGGAATTCGACCGGCCCGCGCAAGGGCGCGGGCGCGAACAGCGAAAAGAGCAGCGCGGAGGCCGCGACCCAGAGCGTGCCGAGCACCGCCAGCAGCACGCCGAGCTGTACCAGAGGCAGCGTGCCACGCCGCCATGCGGCGATTGCATCTCCCAGTCCGGCCTTCTCACCGCGCGCGAGCAGGCGGCTGATCTCGTACAGGCCGGTCACAAGGATCGGGCCGACGATGACGAAGCCGGAAAACGCTCCCGGCGCAACCCAGCCGAAGCGCAGCGACACCAGGACGACGATCCAGCCGCCGATGGCGACGAAGGCGCCGTGGACCAGGCCGGCCAGCGGACTGCTCAGGAAATCGCGCCATCCGAGCGCAAGCCACGTGAACGGCCGTATCGGCGCCACACGCCGCACCGGCAGCGGCCCATCGGAAGAAGGTATGGAGGCCATCGGGCCGCGATTATCGCGCGGCCCTCAGCCGACCCGCGCGCGTGTCAGGCCGCGGCTGCGCGCCGCGGCCAGTTCGTTCAGGACCAGTGCGCCCAGCACCAGCGTGCCTCCGAGCACCGTTGTATTCGCCGGGACTTCGCCGGCGCCGAGCCACGCCCACAGCGGACCAAGCAGCACTTCGAGCAGCGCCAGCAGCGCGAGTTCGGTCGCGGAAAGAGTCCGTGCCGCGATGACCAGCAGCATGCACGGCAGGCCGAGCTGGAAGAACCCGAGCACTGCGAGCAGCACCAGGTCGCGCGGCCCAGCGATAAATGGCAGCGCGAGCGGCAGCATCAGCGTGGATGAAATCACGCCGCCGAGGAACACCGCAGGAATCAGGTCGACCGACTGTCCGCGCTTCTTCAGCACGACGAAGTTGATCGCCGACGCCAGTGGGGCGCCGAACGCGATCAGCATGCCAAGCAGGCTGGTCGACGACTCGATGCGCAAACCGCCTGCGAACATCCAGACGATGCCAGCCATCGCGATCGCGATCGCCACCCAGGTGCGCAGCGGAATCGGCGTCTTCAGCATGGCGCGCGCCAGGATTGCGGTGATCAGCGGCGCGACCGCCAGCACGATCAGCGTGTTCGCGGTCGACGTCAGCGTCAGCGCCAGCATGAAGCAGACGAACATCGTCGCCCACATGAAGCCGGAAACGATACCCGGCGCCCCGGCTCTGCGCAGCGCGCCTGTTAGGTCGCGCCGCACCAGCAGCAGATAGCCGCCGACGAAGGTCGCGGCAAACACGCTGCGCCAGAAGGTGATCTCGAAGCGCCCGTGCGTCTGCAGTTCCGGCGACAGGTTGCGCGTCACCACACCCGCGATGCTCCACAGCAGCGGAGCGATCAGCATGAGGATCAGCGCTCGGCGGTGCTGCGCCTGTTCAGCGTCGGACACGAGACCGCTCAGCGGGCGGCGCGCAGCGCCGCGCCCTCCCTGCAGGGAGGGTTGGGAGGGGGAGCCCGATACTCGCGCAGCGATTCCTGAAGGAGCATGCGTGAACCCAACTCGCGTGCTAAGCAGCTTCCCTTTGCGCACGCTTCCGCTCATGCTCCTTCAGGAATCGCTTTCTCAGCCGGATGCTCTGCGGCGTGATCTCGACCAGTTCGTCGTCGGCGATGAACTCGACCGCCGACTCGAGCGTAAGCTGGATCGGCGGCACCAGGTCGATGTGCTCGTCCTTGCCCGAAGCGCGCACGTTGGTCAGTTTCTTCTCGCGTACGGGGTTGACGACGAGGTCGTTGTCACGCGAATGAATGCCGATGATCATGCCTTCATAGAGCTTGTCGCCGGGGCTGACGAACATGCGGCCGCGCTCCTGCAGCTTCCAGAGGGCGTAGGCGACGGCCTCGCCGTCGTCCTGGCTCACCAGCACGCCGTTGCGGCGCTCACCGACATCGCCGGCGCGGACCGGGCCGTAGTCGTCGAAGACATGGCTCATCAGGCCGGTGCCGCGCGTGAGCGTCATGAACTCGCCCTGGAAGCCGATCAGCCCGCGCGCCGGAATGCGGTACTCGAGCCGAACGCGCCCCCTGCCGTCGGGCTGCATGTCCTGCAGGTCGCCCTTGCGGCGGCCGAGCTCCTCCATGATCGCGCCCTGGTTCTGCTCCTCGATGTCGACAGTAAGCATCTCGAAGGGCTCCAGCTTCTCACCGTCGACCTCCTTGAACAGCACGCGCGGGCGTGACACCGCCATCTCGTAGCCCTCGCGGCGCATGTTTTCGAGCAGGATCGTCAGGTGCAGCTCGCCGCGGCCGGCCACTTCGAATATCTGTTCATCGTCGGTCTCGCGCATGCGCATCGCGACGTTCGACTTCAGCTCGCGCTCCAGCCGCTCGCGCAGCTGACGGCTGGTGACGTATTTGCCCTCGCGTCCGGCCAGCGGTGAGGTGTTGACCTGGAAGTTCATGACGAGCGTGGGTTCGTCGACCTTCAGCAGCGGCAGCGCGTCTGGCGCATCGACCGGAGTCAGCGTGCAGCCGATGCCGATGTCGTCGATACCGTTCACGAGCACGATGTCACCTGCAATCGCCTCGTCGACCAGCTTGCGGTCGAGGCCCTCGAAGGTCATCACCTGGTTGATCTTGCCTTTGGTGGTGGGCGCGTTCTGTCCGCCCTCAGGACCGTGCATGACCAGCACCTCCTGTCCGGCGCGCAGGCGCCCGCGCGTAATCCGCCCGATGCCGATCTTGCCGACGTAGCTCGAGTAGTCGAGCGAACAGATCTGCAGCTGCAGCGTGCCATTGGCGTCGTCATCTCGCACCCTCACGTGCGCGAGGATCGCCTCGAACAGCGGTCGCAGGTCACCGCCGCGCACGTCGGGCGACATGCCCGCGTAGCCATTGAGCGCCGAGGCGTAGATCACCGGGAAGTCGAGCTGCTCCTCGGTCGCACCGAGCTTGTCGAACAGGTCGAACGTGTGATTGACGACCCAGTCCGGCCGTGCGCCGGGACGGTCGATCTTGTTGACCACGACGATCGGCTTCAGTCCCTGCGCGAGTGCCTTGCGCGTGACGAAGCGCGTCTGCGGCATCGGGCCCTCTACCGCGTCGACCAGCAGCAGCACGCCGTCGACCATCGACAGCACGCGCTCGACCTCGCCGCCGAAGTCGGCGTGCCCGGGCGTGTCGACGATGTTGATGTGAGTACCCTCGTAGTCGACCGCGCAGTTCTTCGCGAGGATCGTGATGCCGCGCTCGCGTTCGAGGTCGTTCGAGTCCATCACGCGCTCGGCCACCTGCTGGTTAGCACGGAAGGTCCCAGACTGCGCGAGCAGCTTGTCGACCAGCGTGGTCTTGCCGTGGTCGACGTGGGCAATGATCGCGACGTTGCGCAACTGGCGTTTCATGTCGGTCTACTTTCGTTCGATATCAGTCGTTCGGGCGCGACGACGCCCCATTCGGTGACATTCGCCGTGCCCAGCAGTTCCTCGCGCGGCGCGTACACGCGTACCCGCGCGCCGCGCGGCCCGGCTTCGATCGCCAGCCGCTGGCCCTGCCTGAAACGGCCGGCAAGGACCTCATCCAGGTCGACCCGCGGCAGCGAGTCGAGCAATGCGTCGGCCGGCCGCAAGGCCGCGCGCCGCTGCTCGGTCGACAGCGCTTCGAGACCTTCCAGCGTCAGCGCGTCGTCGAGCGTCAGCGCCCCGACGCGGGTGCGCCGCAGTGCCGTCAGATGCGCTCCACACCCCAGCACCTGCCCGATGTCCTCCGCCAGCACGCGCACATACGTGCCCTTGCTGCATTCGATGTCGAGCGTCAGCTCGTCGCCCGTCCTCGCCACGCGCAACAGTCGCCGGATCACCACCGGCCGCGGCGCACGTTCGACCTCGACACCGGCCCGCGCCAGCTCGTACAGGGGCCGACCGTCGCGCTTCAGTGCCGAATGCATCGGCGGCACCTGCTCGATCGGCCCAACAAAGCGCGCCAGCGCTGCATCGATCGCCGCTTCGCTGACGTCGGCTGCCGTGGAGGCCACAACTTCGCCTTCCGCATCGCCCGTCGTCGTCGTGACGCCGAGCTTCAGCGTCGCCCGGTACGCCTTGTCCGCGTCCAGCAGGTCAGCCGAAAACTTCGTCGCCTCGCCGAAGGTCAGCGGCAGCAGCCCCGTCGCCATCGGATCCAGCGTGCCGGTGTGCCCCGCCTTGGCGGCGTTCAGCAGGCGCCGTGCCTTCTGCAGCGCGTGGTTCGACGTCATCCCGCCCGGCTTGTCCAGCAGCAGCACGCCGTTCACGCGCTCGCCGCGCGCCTTGCCCACAACGCCTCCCACCCCTACCGGGGCCGGTTCGCCTCGCCGATCAGCCGGTCGATCTCGATGCCGCGCTCGACCGACTCGTCGTGCACAAACGTCAGGTGCGGAATCGTGTGGATCGACAGCCGCTTGAACAGCAGCGAGTGGAAGTAACCCGCCTTCTCGTCCAGCACCCGCTGCGTCACCTCGACCGGCGCACCGATCGTCGTGTAATACACCCTGGCGTGCGCGTAGTCCGGCGTCACCTCGACGCCGGTCAGCGTCACCAGACCCGCGCGGTCCGTCGGCACCTCGCGCTGGATCATCTCCGCGAGGTCCCGCTGGATCTGGTCCGCCACGCGCAGCCCGCGCCCTGGTTTCTTAGTTGGCTTCATTGCAGTTGATCCAAAAAGTTCGACTGGCTCCGCCAGCGAACTTTTTCAAACTCGACCCGGCGAAAGTAGGTTTGCACTTTCGCCGGCCTTGGCTACAGCGTCCGCGCGACTTCCTGGACCTCGAAGATCTCCAGTTGATCACCTTCCTTGATGTCGTCGTAGCCCTTCAGGCTCAGGCCGCACTCGAATCCGGCCTTGACTTCCTTGACGTCGTCCTTGAAGCGTTTCAGCGAGTCGAGTTCGCCGGTCCAGATCACGACGTTGTCGCGCAGCAGGCGCGCGCTCGCAGTGCGCTTGACCACGCCGTCGAGCACCATGCAGCCTGCCACCGCACCCACCTTCGGCACGCGGAAGATCTGCCGGATCTCGACCATCCCGAGAACCTGTTCACGCTGCTCGGGAGCGAGCAGGCCCGACAGGGCTGCCTTCACTTCGTCGACGGCGTCGTAGATGATGTTGTAGTAGCGGATGTCGATGCCGTTGCCTTCGGCCAGCTTGCGCGCGGACACGTCTGCGCGCACGTTGAAGCCGATGATCACGGCCTTGGCCGCCAGCGCCAGGTTGACGTCGCTCTCAGTGATGCCGCCCACCTGCGCGTGCACCACCTGCACCTTGACCTCGTCGGTGGAGAGCTTCGTCAGCGCGTGCGTCAGCGCCTCCTGTGAGCCCTGAACGTCGGCCTTGATGATCAGCGGCAGCGTGCGCGCGGCGCCCTCGCCCATGTTCTCGAACATGTTCTCGAGCTTGGCCGCCTGCTGCTTGGCGAGCTTGGTATCGCGGAACTTGCCCTGGCGGTAGAGCGCGATCTCGCGCGCCTTGCGCTCGTCGCCCAGCACGATCAGTTCGTCGCCCGCGGACGGCACGTCCGACAGGCCCTGGATCTCCACCGGGATCGACGGGCCAGCCTCCTGGATCGGCTTGCCACCTTCGTCCAGCATCGCCCGCACGCGGCCGAAGCTCGAACCCGCAAGGACGACATCGCCACGTTTCAGCGTCCCGCTTTGCACCAGCACGGTCGCCACCGGTCCGCGGCCCTTGTCGAGCTGCGATTCGATGACGAGGCCCTTGGCCGGACCGTTCTTCACGGCCTTGAGCTCCAGCACTTCGGCCTGCAGCAGCACGTTCTCGAGCAGTTCGTCGACGCCCTTGCCGGTCTTGGCCGACACCGGGATGAACGGCGACTCGCCGCCGTACTCCTCGGGCACGACCTCGCTGGCGACCAGTTCCTGCTTGACGCGATCCGGGTTCGCTTCCGGCTTGTCGATCTTGTTGAGCGCCACCACCAGCGGCACGCCCGCCGCCTTGGCGTGCGCGATCGCTTCCTTGGTCTGCGGCATCACGCCGTCGTCGGCCGCAACCACGAGGATGACGATATCCGTCGCCTGTGCGCCGCGTGCGCGCATCGCCGTGAAAGCCTCGTGGCCGGGCGTGTCGAGGAAGGTGATGATGCCGCGCGGCGTATCGACGTGGTAGGCGCCGATGTGCTGCGTGATGCCGCCCGCTTCGCCCGCCGCCACCTTGGTACGGCGGATGTAGTCGAGCAGCGACGTCTTGCCGTGGTCGACGTGACCCATGATCGTGACCACCGGCGGCCGCGGCTCGGGCTCGGCCTCGCTGGCGGGCACCGCGGCTTCGGTTTCCGCGAGCAGCGCCTCGGGGTCCGTCAGCTTGGCGGCGATCGGGTTATGCCCTAGTTCGCCGACCACGATCATCGCGGTGTCCTGGTCCAGGACCTGGTTGATCGTCACCATCTGGCCGAGCTTCATCAGCGACTTGATGACCTCGGCCGCCTTCACCGACATCTTGTGCGCCAGTTCCGCGACCGTGATGGTCTCGGGCACGCTTACCTCGCGCACGGTCGGCTCGGCCGCCGCCGGCATCGGTGCGCCTTCGGACTCGTCGCGCCCATGCTTGCGGTGTCCCTTCGGACCGCGCCACGCACCGGCGCCGCCGCTCGTGTCACCGCGCGTCTTGAGCTGGCGCTTCTTCTGCTGTTCCTCGGACCAGCTCGACGCGAGCTTGCCGCTCTTGACTTCCTTGACGCCCGGCTTCTTCTCGTCCTTCTTTTCGCCCGGCTTGGCCTCGGCCTTTGCAGCAGGCTTGTGCAGCGTGCCGGCGGCAGGCTCGGGCGCCTTCGCGACCACCTTCTTCGGCGCCGCCATCATCGTCTTGATGGCTGCAACCTCTTCCTCGACCGCCCGGCGGGCGCGCTGCTGCGCTTCCGCCGCTTCCTTCGCCGCCTTCTCGGCGTCGCGCTGCGCCTGCTCGGCGCGCACGAGTTCTGCCGCCGCCGCCGCCTCGAGCTCACGCGCGGCATCGACGTCCTGCTGTTCCTTCTGGTGAGCCGCCGCGAGTTCGCGCTGCGCGCGCTCGGCCTTCTCCCGCGCCTCGGCCATCTGCCGGGCAGTGAACTCGGCCTGGCGACGCGCCTCTTCCTCGCGCTTCGCCAGTTCGGCTTCGTCGATGACCGGTGCGGCGGGCGCCGGTGCCACTTCGGGTTCGGCAGTCGCCTCGTCGCGCTTGACGAACACGCGCTTCTTGCGGACCTCGACCTGGATCGTGCGCGCCTTCCCCGACGCATCCGCCTGCTTGATCTCGGTCGTCTGCTTGCGCGTCAGCGTGATCTTCTTCTTCTCGGTCGCTTCGCCACCGTGGGCTTTGCGCAGCGACTCCAGCAGGCGCGCCTTGTCGTCGTCGGACAGCGCGTCTTCTTCCGCCTTCTTGACGACTCCGGCTGCCTTCAGCTGCTCGAGGAGCAACTGCGGCGGAACCTTCAGCTCCGTCGCAAACTGGGCCACTGTTGTGCTTGCCATAACGTTTCCTGTTCCTGCGTCCCGGTCAGCCCACGCTGCCGTCTACTGCTCCGCCGACTCGAACCAGTGCGCGCGCGCGGCCATGATCAGCTTGCTGGCCCGCTCGTCGTCGATGCCGGTCATCTCGGTCAGCTCGTCGACCGCCAGTTCGCCCAGGTCGTCGCGCGTGCGGATCGAATTCTCTGCGAGCTTGGCGGCCAGGTCGGCGTCCATTCCTTCGAGATCGAGCAGGTCCTTCTCGGCCTGCTCGAGGTTTTCCTCGCGCTTGATCGCCTCGGTCAGCAACGCGTTGCGGGCGCGGTTGCGCAGCTCCTCGACGGTTTCCTCGTCGAAGGCCTCGATCTCCATCAACTCGTTGACGGGCACGTACGCGATCTCTTCGATCGTCGAGAAGCCCTCAGCGATCAGGATGTTCGCGATTTCCTCGTCGACGTCGAGCTTCTCGATGAAGCCCTGGCGCACCCCGACCTGTTCGGTTTCCTGCTTCTGCGCGGACTCCTCGGCCGTCATGATGTTGATCTGCCAGCCCGTCAGCTCGGACGCCAGCCGGACGTTCTGGCCGCTGCGGCCGATCGCGATCGCGAGGTTGTCCTCGTCGACGACGACATCCATCGCATGCTTGTCCTCATCGACCACGATCGAACTGACGTTGGCCGGTGCCAGCGCGCCGATGACGAACTGCGCCGGATCGTCCGACCACAGCACGATGTCGACCCGCTCGCCGGCCAGCTCGTTGGTCACCGCCTGCACGCGCGAACCGCGCATGCCGACACAGGTGCCGATCGGATCGATGCGGCGATCGTTGGTCCAGACGGCAATCTTGGCGCGCACGCCCGGATCGCGCGCGGCCGACTTGATGACCAGCAGGCCCTGCTCGATCTCCGGCACCTCGAACTCGAACAGCTTCATCAGGAACTCGGGCGAGGTGCGCGACAGGATCACCTGCGGACCGCGCGCCAGCCGGTCGATCTTCTGCACGAACGCCCGGCAGCGGTCGCCGATGCGCAGGTTTTCCTTCGGGATCATCTCGCTACGGGGCAGGCGCGCCTCGACCTTGCCGATCTCGATGATCGCGTCGCCCTTGTCCATGCGCTTGATCGTGCCGTTGACGATCTGGTCGCCGCGCGCAAGGAAGTCGCTCAGCAACTGCTCGCGCTCGGCGTCGCGGATCTTCTGCAGGATCACCTGCTTGGTGTCCTGCGCGAAGCGACGGCCCAGTGTCTTTTCCTTGTCGACGTTTTCGACCAGTTCTTCGATGCTGTCGCCGACTTCGACGTCGGGGTCATCCTCTCGCGCGTCGGACAGGATGATCTGGTGTCCCGGCTCCTGCAGACCTTCCTCGTCGGGCACGACGAGCCAGCGGCGGTAGGCGTCGTACTCGCCGGTCTCGCGGTCGACGGCCACGCGGATGTCGACGTCTTCCTCGGCGTAGAGCTTCTTCGTCGCCATGGCGAGCGCCGCTTCGAGCGCACCGAAGACCGTTTCCTTCGGCACGTTCTTTTCGCGCGCCAGCGCATCGACCAACAGCAAAATCTCTCGGCTCATCGTTTCTACTCCTTGGCCCCGCCTCTGAAATTGAGTTCGGGTACCAGCTTCGCTTTCTCTACGTCGGCCAGCGCGAACTCCACGGTCGCGCCCTCCGCCGTCCCAACCTTTTTGCCCGGCCGCTTCGCCGCCGGCTTGCCGCCCCGTGCCTTCGGCGCGGCCGCAGTGTCCTCGGCGAGCAGCCGCATGCGCACCCGCTCCGCCCCGCGCTCGCCAAGCACCTCGAGCAGCCGCCCGTGCAGCCGCCGGCGGCCCCCGGCAGCAGCCATCGGCGCGTACAGCTGCACCTGGGCTTCCGACCCCGCAAAGCGGGAGAAGTCGCGCGCCTGCTTCAGCGGCCGGTCCAGTCCCGGCGAAGAGACTTCCAGCCGCTCATAATCCACACCCTCGACCGCGAAGAGGTGCGTCAGCTGGCGGCTCACCTTCTCGCAATCCGCCAGGCCGATGCCGCCCTCGCGATCGATCGTCACTCGCAGCAGACCGCCCGCCAGGCGCTCGGCATCGACGAACTCGTAGCCCAGACCTTCAACAGTCCGCCCGATCGTCTCTGCCACTGCCGCTGCAACACCTGCCATCGCCCGCTCACCTCACTACGGCGTGGCCTTCAATCCCCGCCGAACTGCGCCATCCCAATGCAGCCCGGAAATAAAAAATGGGCTCGAGAGCCCATCCGTTGAATTCAACAGGCTTGCGCAGCGACCGCCTTGCCGCGCAACCGACGCCCGCCTGATCGAATCTCGATCGGCGCGCCACTTCGGCAACCCGGCATTATAGGGGCGTAACCGCGCTGCAACAAGGCCACGGCGGGCCCTCCGGCCCGGCCCCGGCGCGACAGTTCCGGGCCCGCCTCTAGCGCCTTCAGCGCCCGGCGGGGACTACCAGGAGACTTCGCGATCGGGTGTCGCCCCGATGCGGTGGATCGACAGGTCGGCGCCCTCGAATTCCTGCTCCGGGCTGAGCCGCAAGCCCACTGTCCCCTTCAGCAGGCCGTAAATGACGAAGCCGCCGACGAGCGCGACTGCGATGCCCAGCGCCGTACCCAGCAACTGCGACACGAAGCTCACGCCGCCCAGTCCGCCGAATGCCGCGGCGCCGAAGATTCCGGCCGCCACGCCGCCCCAGGCTCCGCACAGACCGTGCAGCGGCCACACACCCAGCACGTCATCGATCTTCCAGCGGTTCTGCGTCAGCGTGAACAGAAACACGAAGAGCGCACCCGCGACCGTTCCGGTGGCCAGGGCGCCGAGCGGATGCATCAGGTCCGAGCCGGCGCACACGGCCACCAGCCCCGCCAGCGGTCCGTTGTGCACGAAACCAGGGTCGTTGCGCCCTGCCGCGAGCGCCGCGAGCGTGCCGCCGATCATCGCCATCAGTGAATTCAGCGCGACCAGGCCGGAGATCTTGTCGATCGCCTGCGCGCTCATGACGTTGAAGCCGAACCAGCCCACCGTGAGGATCCACGCGCCGAGCGCCAGGAACGGAATCGACGACGGCGGGTGCGCGGAGATCGCTCCCTCGCGCGAGTAGCGTCCACGCCGCGCGCCGAGCAGCAGCACTGCCGACAGCGCGATCCAGCCGCCCATGGCGTGGACGACCACCGAGCCGGCGAAGTCGTGGAACTCCTCGCCGAAGTGCGCCTTGAGCCAGCCCTGGACACCGAACGCCTGGTTCCACGCGATGCCCTCGAAGAACGGGTAGACCAGTCCCACCAGCAGCGCCGTGGCAGCCAGCTGCGGATAGAACCTGGCGCGCTCGGCAATTCCGCCCGAGACGATGGCCGGTATCGCTGCGGCAAACGTCAGCAGGAAGAAGAACTTGACCAGCTCGTAGCCATTCTTCTGCGCCAGCACGTCGGCGCCGGAGAAGAAGTGCACGCCGTAGGCAATGCCGTAGCCGACGAAGAAGTAGGCCAGCGTCGACATCGAGAAGTCGACCAGGATCTTGACCAGCGCGTTGACCTGGTTCTTCTTGCGCACGGTGCCGAGTTCGAGAAACGCGAAGCCGGCGTGCATCGCCAGGATCATGATCGCCCCGAGCAGCACGAAGAGGACGTCAGTGGAGGTCTTGAGGTTCTGCATGGTCGAAATGCTGCTTCAGGGGGTTCGGTCACTCACGCGCAGCCGATGACAGCATGGGCGCTGAGTCGGCCACGAGATCCGGTCGGGCGCGAGACCTCGTCGGGCGCGGTTGCACACGGCCCGACCGATCGACTCGACCCGGTCGGCACCAGCGCAGGCTCGTGATCAGTAGCTGCGCTGCGTCTTGCCGCGGCGGAAGCGAGCCGGCCGGCCGTTGTTCGGCAGGCCGTGTCCGGCGGCGATGTAGTTGACGCTGCTCGTCATCGGGTCCGGCTGGCGCGGCGGACGGTTGCCTTGCGGCTTGCCCTTGCCGCCGCGGTTCTGGCCCTGACCTTGGCCTTGACCCTGGCCATAGCCCGGGCCCTGGCGGCCGTAGCCGCTGATCGGGCTGTAGCTCTGCCCATGAGGCGCAAGACCCGGCCCCGGGCCCTGCGGGCGCCCGCGGTTCGGTCCACCCTTGCGGCCGTTCTTCCCCTGCGGCTGGCCGCCGCGGCTGCGGACTTCGTCGATCGACATGCCGAGGTCGTGCACCCACGCCTGCACCCATTCGGGCGCCAATTCGTAAAAGCGGCCGCGCGCCAGCGTGCGTGGCATCTGGATCGCGCCGTAGCGGATGCGGATCAGCCGGCTCACGGTCAGGCCGATCGATTCGAAGATGCGGCGCACTTCACGGTTGCGCCCTTCGCTGAGCGCAACGCGGTACCAGTGGTTCACGCCCTGGCCGCCGGCATCCTCGACCTTGCTGAACTTGGCCGGCCCGTCGTCGAGTTGCACGCCGTCGAGCAGCTTCTGGCGCTGCTCCTCGGTGAGTTCGCCCAGCACGCGCACCGCGTATTCGCGCTCGACCTCATAGCGCGGATGCATCAGCCGGTTCGCAAGCTCGCCCGAAGTCGTGAAGAGGATCAGGCCTTCGGAGTTGAGGTCGAGTCGTCCGACCGCGACCCAGCGCCCGCCGGAGACCTTCGGCAGCTTCTCGAACACCGTGGGGCGCTCGCCCGGATCGTCGGTGGTGACGATCTCTCCAACGGGCTTGTGATACAGCAGCACGCGCGGCGGACGCCCGCTCGGAGCGCGGCGCTGCAGCGGTTTGCCGTTGACGCGCACCTGATCGTTCGGCATCACGCGCTGGCCGATGTGACCCGGCTGGCCGTTCACCGATACGCGGCCCGCGATGATCAGTTCTTCCATGTCACGGCGCGAGCCGATGCCGGCATCGGCCAGCACCTTGTGCAGCTTTTCCGACTGCGCATTCAGCGTCTGCTTGGCAGCGCGACGGCCGCGCTCGAGCAACTCGCGCGGCAGCGCCGCGTCCGGCATCGCGGCCGGATTGATGTCATCGCCCTCGCCCGCCAGCGGCAGCGGCGGCGCATCGGATGCAGGCGCTGCTGCGGCCGGGCTGCGC
>DAOMFL010000056.1:0-23606 GCA_035429805.1 Burkholderiaceae bacterium | reverse complement strand
AGGATTTCCCGATCAGGTCGAGCTGGCACGTTGTGCGGCCGAAAGGGAAGCGTCCTTCGCCTGTCGCGCTGGCGTTCCAGCAGCATCTCTCGGACACACACCGGAGCAGTGGGTTGCCCGCGTGACGACGACGGTGGCCGCCGGCGCGGACCGCTAACGTTTTCTTGCGGACGCTGCGGCTTCTCGCGCGCTCGCCGCCCGCCACGCGCCGGCCTGCGCCCGGATCGCGTCGCGTTCGGCATCGGTCATGCGCGCGAGGTGTCTGAGCGGCAGCGCCATGCGCGGGTTGCGCGCCAGCACGCCCTGGTGGCGCAGCAGAAAATCCCAGTACAGCAGCGTGAAGGGACACGCGCCCGGCCCGGTGCGTTCGCTCGGGCGGTAGCGGCAACGCCGACACAGACTGCCGCCGCTCATGCGCTCGATGTACCGGCCGCTGGCCGCGTACGGCTTGCTCGCCATCAGCCCGCCATCGGCGGCCTGGCTCATGCCGAGCGTGTTCGGCAGTTCGACCCACTCGACGGCGTCGACATAGACCGCGAGATACCACTCGTGCAGCTGCTTCGGCGCCACTCCCAGCAGCAGTGCGTACAGCCCGGTCACCATCAGCCTCTGGATGTGGTGCGCGTACCCGTGTGCGAGTGTCTGGCCAATGGCATCCGCGAGGCACACCATGTCCGACGTGCCTGTCCAGTAGAACGACGGCAGTGGTTCATGAGCGTGGAGCGCGTTGTGCTCGAGGTAGCCGGGCATCTGCGTCCAGTAGACGCCGCGGACGTACTCGCGCCAGCCGAGAACCTGGCGGATGAATCCTTCCGCACCGGGGAGTGGCACCTGACCCGCGACCCATGCCGCCTCCGCGGCCGCCACGGCTTCGCGCGGATGCAGCAGCTTCAGGTTCAGCGCGGCGGAAAGCCGCGAGTGCCATAGCCATGGTTCTCCGCCCCAGAGCGCGTCCTGCCAGCACCCGAATTGCGGCAGCCGGTGCACGATGAAGTCGTCGAGCGCGGCGAGCGCCTCGATGCGCGTGACCGGCCAGGAAAAGTGAGCAAGTGACCCGGGATGGCCGGCAAATCGCCGCTCGATGAGATCGATGACCTCGCGCGTGATGGCATCCGGCTCAAAGAGACGCGGCAGCGGGACGTCAACGGGACCGGCCGGGCCAAAGGCCTGGCGGTTGTCGGCATCGAAGTTCCATTGGCCGCCGGCCGGGCTGTCGCCGCGCATCAGGATGCGGTGGCGGCGGCGCATCTCGCGGTAGAAGAACTCCATGCGCAGTTGCCGGCGGCCTTTCGCGTATGCCGCGAACTCGCGCACCGTGCCATAGAAGTGCCGGTCCTCGCGCACCTCGAGCGGCACGCCCGCTTTGGCTGCCGCGGCGGTCAGCGACTGCAGCACCCGCCAGTCGCCGGGGGCAGTCATCACCAGCCGGAGCGGTCTGTGGCGGCGAATCGCTGCGGCCAGAAGGGCGGCCAGCGACGGCGCGGCGCCGGCGTCATCAAGCCGGGTGTAGTCAAGCGGCCGTCCGGCCTCGCGCAAGGTGTCCGCGAAGTGGCGCATCGCTGAGAGGAAGAGCGCGATCCTGGGCTTGGCCGACCACACGTGCGTCGATTCCTCGCTGGCTTCGGCCATCCAAACGCAGTCGGCCGTGGCATCGAAGCCGTCGAAGGCGGCGGCGTCGAGGTCGAGCTGATCGCCTAGCACAATGATGAGATGGCGCACGTCTCGGACCGGGCAGCGATACGGTTCGCAGGCGAGGTGCAAGCCGCTGCCGTGGGTGCGCTGTCGCTAGGGGAGGGCCGCGAGCGGGATGACGTCGACCCGGTCGCCCGCCGAGAAGCTCGCCTGCGGTCCGATCGCCACCAGCGCATCGGCCATCGAGAGCGCGCGCAGCAGCGACGAGCCCTGCTGCGGCAGCGGCTCTACGGCGAGCACGCCATCGTGCCGCACGAAGCGGCCGCGTTGCCAGTCGACCCGCCCGAGCCGCGCGCGCGTGTCGACCGCCAGCGGCATCTGCAGCGTAAGCGGTGCCTCGGGGACTGCCCCCGTGAGATGGAGTAGCAGCGGCATGACGACCAGCTGGATCATCACGTACGCAGCGACGCTGTTGCCCGGCAGGCCGAAGAACCAGAGCCCCTGCCCCTTGGCATCGAGCCGGCCGCAGACAATGCCTCGGCCTGGGCGCAACGCAAGCGGCACGAACTTCAGTGCCGGGAAGCGCCGCACGATGTCAGCATCCCCTTCGGCGACGCCGCCACTTGAGATCACAGCATCGAGATCCAGCGCAGCGGCAGCCTTCAGGCGCTCCGCGAGCGTGTCGTCGCGGTCGGCGACGATGCCGAGGTCCAAGGCTTCAAATCCGGCGTGGCGGATCAGCGCGAGCAGCATCGGACGATTGCCGTCGTACTGGCCAGCCGGGCGGACGGCGTGCGGCGGGTCGTGCAGCTCATCCCCGGTAGACAGTACGCCAACCTTCAGCGTGCGCATGACGGTGAGTTCCGAGACACCCGCTGCGGCGGCCAGCCCGAGGTCGTAGGCGCGCAGCCGCCTGCCGCGCGTCAGCACGGTTGAGCCGGCGCGCACGTGCTCTCCGCGGGGCCGGATGTTGAGTCCGGCGCCAGGTACCTGACCGAAATGCACGCGGTCATTGTCGATGTGCGTGTCCTCCAGCATCACGACCGCGTCCGCCCCTGCCGGGACGGCGGCCCCGGTCATGATGCGCACCGCCTGACCGGACTCGAGCGACCCGGGGAACGGGTGCCCGGCGAGCGCGCGACCGACCACCCTGAGTCCCTCTCCGGATGCGCAGTCGCGCGCACGCACCGCGTAACCGTCCATCGCAGCGTTGTCGAAGGCCGGCACGTCGAGCATGGCGACCACATCGGCGGCGAGCACGCGCTGGCCAGCCGCAGCCAGCGGGCAGACTTCCGTGTCGGTCCGCGGCGCCATCGAGGCGCGCAGTCGGGCGACGGCCGCGCCCGCGTCGATCTCCGGCTCGCTCATCGCAGGCCGCCGGCCAGGGCCTCGACGGTATTGATGCTGCGGAAACCTGCGGCGTCCTCGAAGTCGACGGCAATTGAGCCGACCTCGGCCAGCCAGGCGTGAACGGTGCGGCCGCCGCCTTCGAGATACGCGGCCAGCGACGTTCCTAGCGATGTGTGCAGCAAGCAGAAGACCGACTGCAGCCGCCCGTCCGCGCGCGCGCAGGCGGCGAGGGACCCGCGGCTGTTGACGGCATCGGCAAGACGGGCGACAAGCGCGCGCGGCAGCTGCGGTGCGTCGCACGGTACGACCGCGATCCACGCGGTCGGCGCGTGCGCCAGGCCGGCCTGGATGCCGGCGAGGGGACCGCGGAAACGCTCGACGCCGCCCGGGCCATCGCGCAGCACGCGCGGCACCAGGGTTTGATAGCGGTCGATGTTGCGGTTGGCGCTGATCATCGCGCTGCTGACCTGCGGCGCAAGGCGGCCCAGCACGTGCTCGACCAGCGGCAGGCCGTGCAGTTCGAGCAGGCCCATGTCGGCACCAGCGACAGGCGCACCCTCGCCGCCTGCGAGGATGAGGCCGGTGATGCTGTCGGAGACGGCCCGCGACATCGGCGTCAGCCGCCGATGTAGGACATCTCGACCTTCGGGCGGGGACTCGTCACCTCTGAGCGCAGTTCGGAATAGCGATCGACCCTCTGGCTCCAGATCTGCGCGATCGTGGACGCCAGCGCCGCATCGTCGACCCCGGGCCACTCCGCCGTGCCGCGCATCAGGCGGCGCAGATCGTAGCCGCTGTCCGAGAACAGGCACAGGTACAGCATGCCCTCGGTGGAGAGCCGCGCGCGCGTGCAACTGGCACAGAACGCCTGCGTGACGCTGGAGATCACGCCGATCTCGCCCTTGCCGTCGCTGTAGCGCCAGCGCTCGGCGACCTCGCCCCCGTAGTTGGGGTCGATCGCCACCAGCGGAGCCACCTCGCGCTCGATGCGCCCGACGACCTGTGCCGACGGCACGACGTCGTCCATGCGCCAGCCGTTGGAGCTGCCGACATCCATGAATTCGATGAAGCGCACGATGTGACCGCTGCCGCGGAAGTACTTCGCCATCGGCACGATTTCGTCATCGTTGACGCCGCGCTTTACCACCATGTTGATCTTTACCGGGCCGAGCCCGGCAGCGGCCGCCGCGTCGATGCCGTCGAGCACGTCCGACACGGGGAAGTCGACGTCGTTCATGCGCCTGAACACCGTGTCGTCCAGTCCGTCGAGCGATACGGTGACGCGCTTGAGGCCAGCCGCGGCAAGATCGCGCGCCTTGCGCGCGAGCAGCGAGCCGTTCGTCGTGAGTGCGAGGTCCAGCGGGCGACCGTCACGCGTCGTGAGCTGCGACAGCATCTCGATCAGCTTGTGCAGATCCTTGCGCAGCAGCGGCTCGCCGCCCGTCAGCCGGATCTTCTCCACGCCGTTGGCGATGAACACGCGCGCAAGCCGCGTGATCTCCTCGAAGCTCAGCAGCTCGGAGTGCGGCAGGAACCGATAGTCGCGGTCGAAGATCTCCTTCGGCATGCAGTACGTGCAGCGGAAGTTGCATCGATCCGTCACAGAAATGCGCAGGTCGCGCAGCGGCCGCGCGCGGCGGTCGGCAACCCTGCCGTCGATCGCGACCGCAGCGCTGTCGCGCGGCAGAGGCAGCCGCGCGGTGCGCAGGTCGAGCAGCTGGATGATGCGGTCCGTCATGCCGGCATGTTAGCGGCGCACCGGGGCGCCGCAAGGCGCGGCACACCGGAGTACCGGCACACCGCGCGCGAAGACTACGACGCGCCCGGGGTTGTCCTGCGCGTTTCGACCTGAACCAGCGGTCGCGTGTCTGGCGGCGGCAGAACCGGGCGCTCGCGCGGCATGCGCACCGGCTTCGGTTCGCTTGCCATGCGCGCGCGGGCCTGTTCGAGCTTGGTCGGCTCCGTCTGCACCAATGACAGTCCTGCGAGTTCAAGCACCGACTGCAACTGTTCGACCGGCATCGGTGCGGGCTTCGCGACCGGCAGCGAAAAGACCGGCGGCACGACGATCATCTGCGGTGACACGACCGTTACTTCATGCGCAACGGCAGCGCTGCCTGTGGCCGGTGCCCGCGGTGCCGCCGGGCGCACCGCAGTTTCGGCCGGCGTCTCGGGAGGCGCCGCGACGGCCGCCTCTTCAACGTCCTCTTCGGGACCCTCGGATGCGGCCTCGGGCGCGCCCTCCGCCTCACCGCCACGTCCACCGCGGCCACGTCGACGGCGGCGACGCCGACCGCGACGCTCCTCCGCCGACGCCTCCGAGGTTGCCACGTCGGCAGATACCAGCGTGGCTTCGGTCGGTGCCGCCGTTACGTCATTGGCAGCTTCGGGGCCGATGGCTTCGGCGTTGGCGACCGCCGCTGGTGCAGCTTCGGCCGGAGCGCGTTCCTTGCGCTCGCCGCGGCGCTCCTGCGGCTTGCGCCGCTCGCGCTGTTCCTCGGTGCGCTCACCCGCCTGGGCAGCGCGCTGTTCGCGCTCGGGACGTTCGCCCTCGGCGGGGTGCCGTTCCTGACGCTTGTCGCCGCGGCGGCCGTCCTTGCGCTCATCGCGACGTTCGCCGCGCTTCTCATGACGCTTCTCGTCACGCCGGCCGTCGCGTTCGCCGCGATCGCGGTCACGGACATGCCGGCGCTCTCCACGCTGTTCCTGTTCGCGCGGGGGGCGTTGTGCGGCCGGCGCGGGCAGCGCGGCGGCCGGGACCGAAGCCGGTGCCGGCTCGCCCGCAAAGAAGGCGACGATGCGGCTCCACAGTCCCCGCGAAGCCGGCATCGGTGCGGCGTCCACGGTGGCAGGCGCCGGCACGGGCGCCGGGGCTGGCGCGACGGGCGCCGGTGTCTCCGGGACGATGCCCTTGACGACCGCCTCCTGCTTCGGACGGCTGCGGTCTTCCTCGGCCTTGCCCCGTGTGTACGGAGTCTCCGTGCTCGGCGCCAGTTCGGCAGCGCGCTCGAAGCTCGCCTTCGCCTCGTCGAGGCGCGGGTCGTCATGGCGCAGGCGTTCGACGTGGTAGTGCGGGGTGTCGAGGAACTTGTTGGGGATCAGCACGATCGATACGCGCAGCCTCGCCTCGAGCTTGGCGATGTCGGCGCGCTTCTCGTTCAGCAGGAAGCTCGCGACCTCGACCGGAACCTGCGCGTGCACGGCAGCCGTGCTCTCCTTCATCGCTTCTTCCTGCAGGATGCGCAGGATGTGCAGCGCCGAACTCTCCGTGTCGCGGATCACCCCGACGCCGTTGCAGCGCGGGCAGGTCACGTGGCTGCCCTCGTTCAGCGCCGGGCGCAGCCGCTGGCGCGACAGTTCCATCAGGCCGAAGCGCGAGATCTTGCCCATCTGCACGCGTGCCCGGTCGTAGTGCAGCGCGTCCTTCAGCCGGTTCTCGACCGCCTTCTGGTTCTTCGACTCTTCCATGTCGATGAAGTCGATGACGATCAGGCCGCCGAGGTCACGCAGGCGCAATTGCCGCGCCACCTCGTCAGCCGCCTCGAGGTTGGTGCGGGTGGCCGTCTCCTCGATGTCGGAGCCCTTGGTGGCACGCGCCGAGTTGACGTCGATCGCCACCAGCGCCTCGGTGTGGTCGACGACGATCGAACCGCCGGAGGGCAGGGGGACCTGGCGCGAGTAGGCCGTCTCGATCTGGTGCTCGATCTGGAAGCGCGAGAACAGCGGCACGTCGTCCTTGTAGCGCTTCACGCGCGCGACGTTGTCCGGCATCACGTGCGCCATGAACTGGCGCGCCTGCTCGTGGATGTCGTCGGTGTCGACGAGGATCTCGCCGATCTCCGGGTGGAAGTAGTCGCGGATCGCGCGGATGACGAGGTTGGACTCCTCGACGATCAGGAACGGGGCCGGGTTGGCGCGCTTCAGCCGCTGGCCGTCGGGGCCATTGGCGCTGTCGACGTAGGTGGTCTTCTTCTTGCCCGGATGCTCCGGGTCATCCTGCGTCAACTCGAACTGCGGCCGGGAAGCGCCTTCGATCGCGTGCCACAGCTTCAGCAGGTAGTTGAGGTCCCACTGCAGCTCTTCGGCATTGCGGCCGATGCCGGCCGTGCGGGCGATGATCGACATGCCGGCAGGCAGCTCGAGCTGGTCCATCGTCTCGCGCAATTCCTGCCGGTCCTCGCCCTCGATGCGTCGCGAGACACCGCCGCCGCGCGGGTTGTTGGGCATCAGCACCAGGTAACGGCCGGCGAGCGAGATGAACGTGGTCAGCGCCGCGCCCTTGTTGCCGCGCTCCTCCTTCTCGACCTGCACCAGCAGTTCCTGACCCTCGCGCAGCGCGTCCTTGATCGTCGCGTTGCGGACGTCGACGCCCTCGCGGAAGTAGCTGCGGGAGACCTCCTTGAAGGGCAGGAAACCGTGGCGCTCCTCGCCATAGTCGACGAAACACGCTTCGAGGCTGGGCTCGACCCGCGTGATGACGCCCTTGTAGATGTTGGATTTCCGCTGCTCGCGGCCGGCGGTCTCGATATCGATGTCGATCAGCTTCTGGCCATCGACGATCGCCACGCGCAGTTCCTCTGCATGCGTGGCGTTGAACAGCATGCGCTTCATCAGCACTCCTTGCGCCTTCTGAGGGGCGCATCAGTGCCGAAGCGAACAAGCGGGTGCTGGAGGGTCAGGCGGGGCCGCCACCCGGGCGCCGCGCTGCGGCACCGGATGGGGCCGAAGTGGCCCGGCCGACCGCGCGCATCTCCCCGCGGCACCCGAAACCCGGGCCGCCTGGCTGCGATTGCACAACAGTCGGTGTCACTTCGTTCGTCCCTGCGTGATCTCTTCGCCTCGCGGCGACAGGCGCCGCGTCGTTTCCACTCGTTCGTTCCGGCGGGATCCGCGAATCGCGGATCCGCGCAGCTGGCGGGAATCGCCACAGCCACCTCTCGGCGGCCTTACTGCGAATTCAAAGAGGTGCAACCCACCTCGAAAACCCGTGCCGAACGTGCCGGCGCAGGCGCCATTGCTCTGAATTGCGGTCCGGCCGGCCGCTGGGCGGCATCGGCAAGGGCTACAATTCCTCGCGTGTGAGGCCCGCCGGTCAGCGATCTGGATAGCGTCTCGCCCACTCCCAGGCGCGCCATCACGGCGCCCGCCGGAGCCGTAGCGGCCCCGGGGTTCTCCGGGAGCCCCGAAAAACCTCGACCGCTCAAGTATATGCAAGATGGGTGCGGCCCGTAAAACCGGAAACCGGAAGGAAGCCCCACCAGTCCCGACCGACCGCGACCGGGCGACCGAGGCCGATCGCGCCACGCACGTGCACGTCGGTCCGGAACATGCAGGTCAGCGCCTCGACAACTTCCTGCTTCGCCTGGCCAAGGGAGTGCCCAAGAGCCATGTCTACCGGATCGTCCGCAGCGGCGAGGTGCGTGTGAACCGGGGCCGGGCAACCGCCGACTACCGGGTGCAGCATGGCGACGACATCCGCGTGCCGCCGCTGCGCACGGCCCGGCCTGCCGGCGCCGCCCGGCCGGCGCCGGTGCCCGCCCTGATGCCGCCGATCCTTTACGAGGACGACGACCTCATCGTGGTGGACAAGCCGGCCGGGGTCGCAGCTCACGGCGGCAGCGGCGTGGCGCACGGCATCATCGAGCGAGTCCGCGCGGCACGCCCACGGCAGGCATTCCTGGAACTCGCGCACCGGCTGGACCGTGAAACGTCGGGCATCCTGCTGCTCGCAAAGTCGCGGCGCGCGCTGACGTCGCTTCACGAGCAGCTGCGCGAGGGCGCCGTGGACAAGCGCTACCTGTTGCTCGTGAAGGGCGAATGGGTCAATGACCGCCAGCACGTCCGTCTGCCGCTCACGAAATTCGTCAACCGGACCGGTGAGCGGCGCGTCGCGGTCGACCCGGAGGGGGCCGCCTCGCATACGGTGTTCACACTGAAGCGGCGCTTCAAGGGCTGCTCGCTGCTGGAGGCGGAACTGAAGACCGGACGGACTCACCAGATCCGGGTCCACGTCGCGCACCTCGGCTTCCCCATCATCGGCGATGACAAGTACGGCGACTTCGAGCTCAACCGGGCGATGTCGCGCGGCGAGTTCGGGGCGCGCTTCGGGCGCATGTTCCTGCACGCGGCTGCGACTCGGCTCGCCCATCCGGCGACCGGCGCTCCGCTGGAGCTGGAAAGTGCACTCCCGCCCGACTGCGCCGCGATCCTCAAGGCGCTCGGCGCTCGCCACGATGCCGCGGCCGTTTGATCTCGTCGTCTTCGACTGGGACGGCACCGTCGTCGACTCGACCTCGATGATCGCGCGCTGCATCCAGAAGGCCGCGGCCGACCTGGACCTCCGGGTGCCGACGCTCGAGCAGGCGTGCCACGTCATCGGGCTCGGTCTGCAGGACGCGCTCGCCCGCGCGGTGCCCGATCTCACTCCCGACCGCATCGACGCGTTCAGCGCGCGTTACCGCCATCACTACTTTGCGGTCGAGCCCGACATCGTGCTATTCGAGGGTATCCGCGAACTGCTCGTCGAGCTCGCCGAAAGCGGTGCCCAGCTTGCGGTGGCCACGGGCAAGAGCCGCCGGGGCCTCGATCGCGCGTTCGCGGCGACCGGGCTCGGCATGTTCTTCTCGTCGTCGCGCTGCGCCGACGAAACGCACCCGAAGCCGCACCCGGCAATGCTGCAGGAACTGACGGACGAACTCGACATACGGGCGCTGCGCACGGTGATGATCGGCGACACGACGCACGACCTGGAGATGGCGCGTTCCGCCGGGACGGCGGCGATCGGCGTGACCTATGGGGCCCATCCGCGCGAGCAGCTGGAAACGCTCGGACCTCTGGCTCTGGTCGAGAGCGTCGCGGGCCTGCGTCCATGGTTGCTGAAGGTCCGCTGATTCCGCTGTGCCCGTCGGACGCCCTCGCGGACGGCGGGAAAGGTGTCCGGTTTTCGGTGATCTTCCGCGGCGAATCAGTGCCGGCCTTCGCGGTCCGCCATCGCGGGACTGCGCACGCGTACCTGAATCGCTGCGCGCACGTGGCGATGGAACTCGACTGGCAGCCCGGTGAATTCTTCGAGCCGGACGCGGAGTTCCTGATGTGCGCTACTCACGGTGCACTGTACGACCCGTCGACCGGCGATTGTCGCGGCGGAGCGTGCGCAGGCCATGGCGGCCTGCGGCGCATCGAGCTGGTGGAACGCGACGAGAGGGTCTACTGGGTACCCGACGCGCAGACGCAGCCGGCACCCCCGGCGACGACTGCGGCGGCCTAGGCCAGCAGCGAAAACACCGTCGGCCGACGCTCGATCGGCGGCGGCGCCGCAGTGCCGCGCCACTCGGCCGTCGTACGCGTCATCACATACTCCTCCGCGCCGGTAAGGTCAGCCGCGACCGACAGTCGCGTGCCCGGCGCGCAGGCGGCAAGGATGGCGTCGTACATCGCACGGCTTCGATACGGCGTCTCGATGAAGATCTGCGTTTCGCCGTTGCGCGACTCGCGTTCGAGCGCCTGCAGCCGCTGCCGGCGCTCGACCGCCGGCACCGGCAGATAGCCATGAAACCGGAATCCCTGGCCGTTCAACCCGGACGCCATCAGCGCCAGCAGCAGGGAAGATGGCCCCACCAGCGGGCGCACCCGCACGCCCAGACGATGGGCGGCGGCGACGATCGTGGCTCCTGGATCGGCAACCGCAGGACACCCGGCCTCGGACACCAGCGCGGCGTCGCTGCCGTCGATCAGCGGCGCAAGCCAGCCCCGAATCGCCTCATCCCGCGGAGCGTGGCCGATCTCGACGATGGTCAGTTCGCGGATCGGCCGCGGATGTCCGATGTCCTTCAGGAATGCACGCGCCGATTTCGCGTTCTCCGCGAGGAAGCGGGATAGAGTGCGCGCGATGGCGACGACGTCGTGAGGGAGCGCGACATCGCGGGTGCCCTCCGCGATGGGGCAGGGCAGCAGATACAGAGTGCCCGTCATGCCCCGGTCGCAGCGGGGACGGCGACACCCGCCGCAGCCAGCATCGTGACGAGCCGGATCAGCGGGAGACCGATCAGCGCGGTCGGATCGTCCGACTGCACGCGATCGACGAGCGCGATGCCGAGCGACTCGATCTTCGCTGCGCCGGCGCAGTCGTAGGGCTGGTCGATCCGGAGATAGCGGTCTAGTGCGGACGGCGGCAGCGTGCGCATGTGCACGACGGTTGGCACGCAATCGGCCTGGATCGAATCCGCCGCCGGCCCGGCCACAGCAAGCGCGGTATGGAACACCACGACCTGACCCTGCATGCGCTGCAGCTGCGCGAGCGCTGCCGCATGCCCGAGCGGCTTGCCGAGCGCGGCGCCATCGAGTTCGGCAACCTGGTCGGAGCCGATGACAAGGCACCCGGGGCAGTCCCGCAGCACCGCGCGCGCTTTCGCCGCAGCGAGCCGTAGCGCGGTTTCGCGCGGGAATTCCCCGGCCAGCGCGGCTTCGTCGACCTCCGGGGCCCGCACCTCGAATTCCAGATGCAGACGCTGCATCAGTTCGCGCCGGTAGCGTGAGGTCGAGGCGAGTACGATCCGGGGCGGCATCATGGCGCGCGCAGTGTAGCGGCGCCGACCCATCAGTTTCGCTCCTCATGTCCCCCGCCCGGTCCGCCGTCGTCGATGTGTTCGAACTCGCGCGCGAGCGTCGGAGCATCTCAGGCGAGATCCCGGTCGAGCGACTGCCGCGGCTGGCGGCGTCGCTGCTGAAGCGCGACGGCGTTCTCGCCTACGCGATCCGTGGCGAGGTCGACGACCGTGGGCACCCGGGCGCTGAGATGCGGCTGTCCGCGAACCTTGCGCTCGAATGTCAGCGCTGCAATCAGGAACTCGTCTATCCGCTGCGCCGCGACGCGCGATTCCGCTTCGTCGGCTCCGAGGATGAGCTGAATGCCCTGCCGATCGAGGACGACGAGGTCGACGCCGTGGTCGGTTCCCGCCAGATGGACGTGGCGGCGTGGGTCGAGGACGAAGCCATCCTGTCGCTGCCCCTGGTTCCGCGGCACGACCACTGCGTCCCTGCGGTCACGCCATCGGCCGGCGCAGGGGTGGAGGAAGCCGAGCGCCCGAATCCGTTCGCCGCGCTGGCCCGGCTGAAGGGCGGGCGCAAGCCCGGCTGACCCGCGGGGTTTCACTGCCGAGCCGGCTCGGGTACAATTTTTCGTTTTCGATTCGCGGGGTTAGCCATGGCTGTCCAACAGAACAAGAAGTCGGCGTCGAAGCGCGGTTCGCATCGCGCGCACGACTTCCTCACCAATCCGCCGACGGCGATCGAGCCGACGACCGGCGAGGTGCACCGCCGCCACCACATCAGCCCCAGCGGTGTCTATCGCGGCAAGAAGGTCCTGCAGACCAAGAACGACGAGTAAGCTTCACCGGTCAGTCCCCTGATCGGCCAAGCCCTCGTGCGCGTGAATTCGCGCGTCGATTTCGAATCCGTAAGTAACCGGCCACGGCGCAGCACCTGCGCCGTGCGCGTTTCTTCGCGGTGAGCACCCGTATCGCCATCGACTGCATGGGCGGGGACCATGGCATCCCCGTCACGGTGCCCGCCGCGCTGCATTTCGCCGCCTCGGAACCCTCGGTGTCGCTGCTCCTGGTGGGGCGAGCGCCGGAGGTCGAGCGCGCGCTCGGCAAGGGCGCGCAGCGCGTCGAGGTGGTCCACGCCGAGGAAGTCGTTGAAATGCACGACCCGCCGGCGATCGCGCTGCGCACCAAGCGCAATTCCTCGATGCGTGTCGCGGTCAACCTGGCCAAGGAGGGCCGTGCCGATGTCGTCGTCAGCGCCGGCAACACCGGCGCTTTGATGGCGATTTCGCGCTACGTGCTGAAGACGCTCGAAGGCATCGACCGGCCCGCGATCGCCGGCGTGATCCCCAACCAGTTAGGCCGCGGCACGACGATGCTGGACCTCGGCGCCAACGTCGACTGCGGACCCGACCACCTGCTGCAGTTCGCGGTACTGGGCTCGGCTCTCGTCGCGGCGGTCGAGGAGCGCGACCGACCGACGATCGGGCTCCTCAACATCGGCGAGGAACTGATCAAGGGCAACGACGTGGTCAAGCAGACGGCTGATCTGCTGCGTGCAAGTTCGCTGAACTTCTACGGCAACGTCGAGGGCAACGACATCTACAAAGGCACGACCGATGTGGTCGTCTGCGACGGTTTTGTCGGCAACGTCGCGCTGAAGACGTCCGAAGGGCTGGTACACATGCTCGGCGGTTTCGTGCGCGAGGAGTTCAAGCGCGATCCGCTGTCGAAGCTGATGGCGCTCGCCGCCTACCCGGTGCTGGCCCGCTTCCGCCGCCGCGTCGATCCGCGCCGGTACAACGGCGCGAGCTTTCTCGGACTGCGCGGCCTGGTCGTCAAGAGCCATGGATCGGCGGACCAGGTGGCCTTCGGGGCGGCGCTGCGGCGCGGTCACGCAGAGGCGCGGCACCGGCTGCTCGAGCGCACGATCGCGGCGATGCAGCCGTTCGTCGCGCAGCTCGATCAGATGCACAAGAGCCGACCGGAAGCCGCCGAGCAGGGCGCATGAAGCGGCGCTACGCGCGCATCACCGGCACCGGCTCCGCGCTGCCCGAGCGCGCCGTGTCCAACGATGAACTTGCGCGCGAACTCGCCAGCCGCGGCGTTGAGACGTCGGACGAGTGGATCGTCGCGCGAACCGGCATCCGCCAGCGCTACATCGCGGGGCCGGGCGTCGGATCTGCCGAGCTCGGCGCGCGCGCGGCGGCAGCCGCACTGCAGGCCGCCGAAGTGCCCGTCGGCAGCATCGACCTGATCATCGTCGCCACGTCGACGCCGGACCAGATTTTCCCGAGCTGTGCGTGCCTGATCCAGGCCCGGCTGGGTCATCCCGGATGTGCGGCGTTCGATGTGCAGGCGGTGTGCAGCGGCTTCGTGTACGCGCTTTCGGTCGCGGAGTCGATGCTCGTGTCAGGCAAGCACCGTCGCGCGCTGGTGATCGGCGCCGAGGTCTTTTCCCGCATCCTCGACTGGAACGACCGGTCGACCTGCGTGCTGTTCGGAGACGGTGCCGGCGCCGTCGTGCTGGAGGTCTCCGACGATCCGGGAATCATGGCGAGCGAGCTGCGCGCCGATGGCAGCCAGGCGAGCATTCTGTGCGCGGCCGGCCGGATCGCGCAGGGCGCCATCGAAGGCGCGCCGTTCCTGGCGATGGATGGGCAGGCCGTCTTCAAGCTCGCCGTCTCGGTGCTGGGGTCTTCCGCGGTCGACACACTGGCCCGGGCCCGGCTGGCACCCGATGCGCTCGACTGGTTCATCCCGCACCAGGCCAACATACGCATCATGAATGCGCTCGCGCGGCGTCTCGGCGTGGCGGAGGAAAAGGTCGTCGTCACGGTGGACCGGCACGGCAACACGTCGGCGGCTTCGGTGCCGCTGGCGCTCGACGCGGCGGTGCGGGACAACCGGATCCGCGCAGGCCATACCGTGCTGCTGCAGGGCGTCGGTGGAGGATTCACATGGGGTTCGATTCTGCTCAGGTGGTGATCACGTGAAAGTCGCTTTTGTATTCCCGGGGCAAGGTTCACAGTCGGTCGGCATGCTCTCGAGTTTCGCTGGGCACGCGGTCGTCGAAGGGGTCCTGGACCGGGCCTCGACTGCGCTGGGCCAGGACCTGCGACGCCTCATCGCAGAAGGCCCCGTCGAGGACCTCAACCTCACCGTCAACACGCAGCCGGTGATGCTGGTCGCCGCCTACGCGATGTACGAGGCATGGCGCACGGCTGGAGGTGCCGTGCCCGCGATGGTCGCGGGCCACAGCCTGGGCGAATACACGGCACTGACAGCGGCGCGCGTGCTGGAACTCGAGGATGCAGTGCAGCTCGTGCGGATGCGGGCCGGCGCGATGCAGGATGCAGTGCCGGTCGGCACCGGCGCAATGGCCGCGATCATGGGCCTCGCCGACGACGAAGTGCGCGCGGCCTGTGCCGAGGCGGCGGGCGGCGAGGTGGTCCAGGCCGTCAATTTCAATGCGCCGTCGCAGGTCGTGATTGCGGGTCACAAGAACGCCGTTGAGCGAGCGTGCGCCGCGGCCAAACAGCGCGGAGCCAAGCGGGCGCTGCCCCTGCCGGTATCGGCGCCGTTCCACTCTTCACTGATGCAGCCCGCTGCAGACCGGCTGCGCCAGTACCTGGCCCGCGTGCCGATCAGCGCGCCCGCCATGCCGGTGGTCAACAATGTCGACGTCGAAATCGAAGCGTTGCGCGAGCGCATCGTCGATGCGCTGTCGCGCCAGGCCGCGAGCCCGGTGCGCTGGGTCGAAACCGTGCAGCGCCTTGCGCGCGAAGGCGTGACGCACGTCGTCGAGTGCGGGCCCGGCCGGGTGCTGTCCGGGCTCACCAAACGCATCGAACCCGCGCTGGAGAGCCTGTCCATCAACGATGCAGACAGTCTCGTGGCGACGCTCGAGGGTCTGGCACAGGGAGGGCGTGCATGACGACTGTCTTTCAGCCGCAATGCCTGCAAGACGAGGTGGCACTGGTGACCGGCGCGTCGCGAGGCATCGGCCGTGCGATCGCCGAACAGCTGGCCCGCGCCGGGGCCACGGTGGTCGGCACCGCGACGACCGCGGCAGGAGCCGAAACCGTCTCGTCGCGTCTCGCGGACGTCGGAGCGCGGGGCAAGGGCATGGTGTTCGACGTGCGCGATGCGGCCGCGACGGATGCGCTGGTCGATTCCATCGTGAAGGATTACGGCAAGCTGTCGGTGCTCGTCAACAACGCCGGCATCACGCGCGACACCCTGGCGATGCGCATGAAGGACGACGACTGGGCCGCGGTGGTCGACACCAATCTTTCGGCCATCTTCCGCCTCAGCCGCGGCGTCATGCGCGGGATGATGAAGGCGAAGCACGGGCGCATCATCAACATCACGTCGGTTGTCGGCGCGACCGGTAACGCCGGGCAGGCGAACTATGCGGCGGCCAAGGCTGGAGTCGCAGGCATGACGAAGGCTCTGGCGCGCGAGGTTGGCAGCCGCGGCATTACCGTCAACTGCGTCGCCCCGGGCTTCATCGACACGGACATGACGCGGGCGCTGAACGAGCAGCAGACGCAGGCTTTGCTCGGACAGATCCCGCTGGGCCGCCTGGGACAGGCGGACGACATTGGAGCTGCGGTGGTCTTCCTGGCATCGGCCGCGGCGGCCTACATCACCGGCGCGACACTGCACGTCAACGGCGGGATGTACATGGGTTGACCATCGAGGTGAAATCAGGTCGGGGGCAGGGTCGCCTCTGTTAGAATCCGCGCGCTTTTTTCGCCGGCCCAGAACATGGCAGTGCGCACCGGCGGCAGTTGCTGCGCAGATCGCGGCGCACTGCAAACACACACGAGGCAGGAGAGGAGTCCATGGAGAACATTGAGCAACGGGTCAAGAAGATCGTCGCCGAGCAGCTCGGCGTCAACGAGGCCGACATCAAGAACGAATCGGCGTTCGTGGAAGACCTTGGAGCAGACTCGCTTGACACGGTCGAACTGGTGATGGCGCTTGAAGACGAGTTCGAGTGCGAGATCCCCGACGAGGAAGCCGAGAAGATCCGCACGGTCCAGCAGGCTGTCGACTACATCAACACGCACCTGAAGAAGGCCTGACCGGCACACACGCACGTCTCCAGGGGCTCGATGGCAGGCAAACGGCGCGTTGTAGTCACCGGCCTCGGGGTCATCTGCCCCCTGGGCAACGACGTGCCGAGCACGTGGGCCGCGCTGCTCGCAGGCCGCTCGGGCATCGGCCCGATCGCGAAGTTCGATGCTTCTGCACTGAACTGCCGCATCGCCGGCGAGGTCAAGGGCTTCGACGTCACGACCGTGATGTCGACCAAGGAAGCGCGCCACGTCGATACGTTCATCCACTACGGCGTCGCCGCGTCGACGGAAGCGCTCCGGGACAGTGGTATCGAGATCAGCGACGCCAACCGAGACCGCATCGGTTGCGTCATCGGCTCTGGCATCGGCGGGCTGCCGATGATCGAGGACAACCACGCCCAGCTGATCAACCGCGGCGCGCGCCGCGTTTCGCCGTTCTTCGTGCCGGGTTCGATTATCAACATGATCGCGGGCACGGTGTCGATCCGCTACGGGTTGCGCGGCCCCAACCTTGCGATCGTGACGGCCTGCACGACCGGTCTGCATTCGGTCGGTGAGGCCGGCCGCCTGATCGAATACGGCGACGCCGACGTGATGATCGCCGGCGGCGCCGAGGCCTCGACATCGCCGCTCGGCGTGGCGGGCTTCGACGCAATGAAAGCCATGTCCACGCGCAACGACGACCCGGCCACGGCGAGCCGGCCGTTCGACCGGGACCGTGACGGCTTCGTGCTTGCCGAAGGCGCGGGCATCCTCGTACTCGAGGAGCACGAACACGCCCGCCGGCGCGGTGCACGCATCTACTGCGAACTGGTCGGCTATGGCATGAGCGCGGACGCGCATCACATGACGGCGCCCGACATGGACGGCCCACGGCGCTGCATGCTGGCTGCGCTGCGCAATGCAGGCGTCAATGCCGACGAGGTCAATTATCTCAACGCGCACGGGACGTCGACACCGCTCGGCGACATCAATGAGACCAAGGCGATCAAGGCGGCGCTCGGCGAGCACGCGCGGTCGATCGTCGTGAACTCGACGAAGTCGATGACCGGTCACCTGCTTGGCGGCGCCGGCGGCATCGAATCCGTGTTCACCGCACTGGCGGTCCACCACCAGGTCTCGCCGCCGACGATGAACATCTTCAACCAGGATCCGGAGTGCGATCTCGACTACTGCGCCAACACGGCGCGGGACATCAGGATCGGCGTCGCGCTCAAGAACTCGTTCGGCTTCGGCGGAACGAACGGCACCCTGGTGTTCAAGCGAATCTGAGTGATCCTGGGCTGGACCGTCCTGCAGCCCTCGGCGCGGGAACGGCGGCTCTGGCTGATGGCCGCCGCCGCGGCCGTCGCCGTCCTGCTCGCGACGGTCATGTGGAGCGCGGAGCCCAGGCATCCGGGTCGTCTCGGCGTCGCGGCCGTCGCCTCGGCCTGCGCGGCGGCCTGGGCTGTCCGGAGCGTACGGCGCAAGCCGGACCGGCACACCGAGGTCGCCGTCGGGCATGATGGAACGCTGCATATGCGGCGCGCCGGAACGACGGAGCCGGACCGCCCGGATGCCGCCCACTGCGTTTTCGTCGCGCCATGGTTGATAACCTTGCGATGTGGCGCCATCTTGGTTGCGATCTGGCCCGATTCCCTGCCATCCGACGCGTTTCGGAGACTCCATGCCTGCGCCCGGTGGGCCGGCACGGCGCAGGCAGGGGCCCATAACAACAATCGAACTGGAAGCCAGGATGACTTCCCGCACTGAGGCCCGGCCCTGCAACGACCGATCCGGGACGGTCCCGGCCGTGCGCCATCCCGCCGCGGAGCCTGCAGCATGACCGAGCGCGACATCGACCAGCAGCTGGTCGAACGCGTTCAACGCGGCGACAAGGCGGCGTTCGATCTTCTGGTCACGAAGTACCAGCGCAAGATCTTCCGCCTGCTGTCGCGACTGATACGCGATCCTGCGGAAATCGAAGACGTCGCCCAGGAGGCGTTCATCAAGGCTTACCGAGCCCTGCCGAACTTCCGGGGTGACAGCGCGTTCTATACGTGGCTGTACCGCATCGCGATAAATACGGCCAAGAACTGGCTGGTCTCCCAGGGCCGCAGGGCACCGACCTCGACAGAGACCGAGATCGAGGATGCGGAAACTTTTGACGACGGCGAGCATCTGAGGGATCTGAACACGCCGGATTCGATGCTGCTGACCCGGCAGGTGGCCGACGCAGTGAACCGGGCCATCGAGAAGCTGCCCGAGGATCTGAAGACGGCGATCGTGCTGCGCGAGCTGGAAGGTCTCAGTTACGAGGAAATCGCCGAAACGATGAATTGTCCGATCGGAACCGTGCGTTCGCGTATCTTCAGGGCGCGGGAAGCCATCGCCACGGAACTGCGGCCCGTTCTTAACACCAACAAAGATCAGCGCTGGTAGGTGAAGTCATGATCAATAAGGTCTCTGTCCCCGCAGCCGAGCACCCTGAGTGCGAACGACTGTCGTGCCTGATGGACGGCGAACTGGGCCCGGATGAGACACGTCTCCTGCTGCAGTCGCTGTGCTCGGACGACGCGCTGCGCAGCGAGTGGACTGCCTTCCACGTGGTGGGTGATGCGCTGCGCTCTCAGGAAGTGGCGGCCGAGCACTCGACCACCTTCTGCTCCAGAGTCTCTGCGGCCATCGCTCGCGAGCCGACCGTGCTGGCGCCACGGGCATCGTCGCACTGGTCGCATGGGCGACGCTATCTGGCCCCGGGCCTGGCCGTCGCTGCCTCGATCGCCGCGATCAGCTTCGTTGCGGTGCCGCTGTTGCGCGGCCCCGCCCCGGCGCCCACCGCCGTGCTGCAGGCTGCTGCGCCATCTGCACCTGTCACCGTGGCGGCCGATGAAGGAACGCGGCGCGCCGCCGCAACCGTCGCAAACGTACGCGCGATGCAGGCGTATCTGGCCGCCCATCGCGAACTGACTACCGGAGTCGCCTTGCCGCGCGCCACGCCGTACCTTCGGCCTACGACCGAGCAGACCGAAGGCCGTTGATGCAGCTTGCGTATAGCGCACCGCGGCGTGCGGTGGCATGGAATCGCTGGCTGGCCTCGATGATCTTCATCGCCGGGGCCGCAGCATCGTCGGCGGTCGTGGCACAGGACCGCGGCAGGAGCGCGCCCACCCCGCCAGCGCGAACGTCGCTGCAATGGGTGCAGTCGATCCAGCACGCGGCCGTGCGGGTCAATTACAGCGGCACCATCGTCTACGAGGCCGGCGGGGACATGCGCACGTCACGCATTACCCATCTGTTCGACGGCGCGCATTCGCACGAGCGGGTGCAGACGCTGGACGGCAAGCCGCGTGAATACATCCGCCTGCGCACCGAGAGCGACGACGAGGTGCGCTGCCTGATCCCGGAGTCGCGGCGCATCGTCATCGAGCACCGCGCCATCGACGAGCCGTTTCCCGGGCTCGTGAGCGTGCCGCCGGAGTCGATCCTCGAGCGCTACGAGCTCAAGACCGGTGATGTCGAGAGGGTGGCCGGGGTCGAGTGTCAGGTGCTCCTGCTCGAACCGCGCGACCAGCTGCGGTACGGCTACCGCCTTTGCGTTGACCGCGGCACCGGGCTGCTGCTCAAAGCGCAGACGCTGGGCGAACGCCGCGAGGTGATCGAACAGGTCGCGTTCACCGACATCCGCATCGGCGAGCGCATCGATCGGTCGCGGCTGAAGCCGGCCTGGCCGACCGACGGCTGGACGGTGGAGCGCAGCGACTATCAGCGTGCCGACCCTGAGAAGGCGGGCTGGCTGGTTCCGACACCCGACGGCTTCCGGCGGACCAAGGAGGTGCTGCGCCGGATGGGGACGGGCGATGCCATGCAGGTGGTTTTCAGCGACGGACTCGCCACAATGTCGGTGTTCATCGAGCCGGTGGCGGGAGCGAAGTCGGTCGCCGACGAAGTGCAGTTGATGGGACCCACGGCCGCGTATGCGCGCCGGATCGGCGATTCGCTGGTGACGGTCATAGGTGAAGTCCCACCGGGCGCAGCGCGTTCGGTGGCCAAGTCGGTCGAATTCCGTGGTCCGCGCTGAAGCGGATCCTAAAAGCGCCTTGAGGAAGACAAGAATGATCAGACGTTTTGCCGCTGTCCTGTTCGCTCCGTTGCTGGTGCTGACGACGCCACTGCTGGCACCCAGCGCGCACGCGCAGGCAACCCAGGTGCTGCCCGACTTCGCCGATCTTGCGGAACGGGCCGGCCCCGCCGTCGTGAACATCCGCACGACGGCCCGCGTGGCTGCGCAGAACGGGGCGTTGCCGTTCCCTGACATCGACGAGAACGATCCGATGTACGAATTCTTCCGGCGCTTCTTCCCGAACCCCCCGCAGCAGGGGCCGCGCCAGGGGCCGGCACCGAAGCGCGAGGTGCCGCGTGGACTGGGGTCGGGCTTCATCGTTGCCGCGGACGGCTACGTGATGACGAATGCCCACGTGGTGGACGGCGCGGACGACATCACGGTGACGCTGGCGGACAAGCGCGAGTTCAAGGGAAAGCTGATCGGCGCCGATCGCCGCACCGATGTCGCGCTCGTGAAGATCGAGGCGACCGGACTGCCGACGGTCAAGATCGGCGATCCGAACCGGACCCGAGTGGGTGAGTGGGTCGTTGCGATCGGCTCGCCGTTCGGGCTGGAGAACTCGGTGACGGCGGGCATCGTCAGTGCCAAGGCGCGGGAGACCGGCGAGTTCCTGCCGTTCATCCAGACTGACGTCGCCGTGAATCCCGGCAACTCCGGCGGTCCGCTGCTCAACATGCGGGGCGAGGTCATCGGCATCAACTCGCAGATCTTCACGACCTCCGGCGGCTACAACGGCATCTCCTTTGCGATCCCGATCGACGAGGCGATGAACGTACAGCAACAGCTGCGCGCTTCGGGGCGCGTAATTCGCGGCCGCATCGGCGTCGGCATCGAGAGCGTTTCCAAGGAGGTGGCCGAAGCGATCGGGCTCGGCACACCGGCGCGCGGAGCACTGGTCAATTCGGTCGAAAAGGACGGGCCGGCCGCGAAGGGCGGCGTCGAAGCCGGAGACGTGATCCTGCGCTTCGACGGCCGTGCGATCGAGCGCTCGAGTGACCTGCCGCGCATTGTCGGTGGCACCAAGCCGGGCACCAGTTCGACGGTGACGGTGTACCGCAAGGGCGCGCAGCGCGACCTCAAAGTTCTGGTCGGGGAGATGCCGCAGGATCGGCCGCGCAGCGCACGGACGTCCGAACCCGCAAAGCCAGCCGCGCCGGCCAACGCACTCGGACTCGGCGTGTCCGACGTATCCGCCGACAAGCTGAAGGAGCTGGGCCTGAAAGGCGGCGTGCAGGTCGACGCCGTCGACGGCCTGGCCGCCGCCGCCGGGCTGCGCCCGGGCGACATCATCACGCAGCTGAACAGCGCCGAAGTGCAGAACGCGAAGCAGTTCAACGATGCGGTTGCCAGGCTCGACTCGAAAAAGGACGTCGCGGTGCTGGTCCGCCGCGGCGAAGCCTCGCGCTTCGTGATCATCCGCCGCTGAGTAGCCCGGTCCCCGGCCGCGGTAAAATCCGCGACCGTACCGGCAGTCGGGGGTGTGCCTTGCGGTCACCCCCTTTTCTTTGCCTGGTACACAGGCCCCGCCGCTGGCACCCGCCGGAGGGTCATTGGCCCGTCCGGCGCGCCGGTTCGACGCATAACGCATGCAGCACATCCGTAACTTTTCCATCATCGCGCACATCGACCACGGCAAGTCGACGCTCGCTGATCGCCTGATCCAGCGCTGCGGCGGCCTGTCGGACCGCGAGATGGAGGCACAGGTGCTGGATTCCATGGACCTCGAGCGCGAGCGTGGCATCACGATCAAGGCGCAGACGGCCGCGCTCGCTTACACGGCCGCGAACGGGCAGACCTACGAGCTCAACCTGATCGACACGCCCGGGCACGTCGACTTCTCCTACGAGGTCAGCCGATCGCTGTCCGCCTGCGAGGGGGCGCTGCTGGTGGTCGATGCCACGCAGGGTGTCGAGGCGCAGACGGTCGCCAACTGCTACACGGCAATCGAGCTCGGCGTCGAAGTGCTGCCGGTGCTCAACAAGATGGACCTGCCGTCCGCGAACCCAGACGAGGCCGCTGCCGAGATCGAGGATGTCATCGGCATCGACGCGCACGACGCGATCCGCGCCAGTGCCAAGACCGGCATGGGCATCGACGAGATCCTCGAGCGGATCATCGAGCGCGTGCCGCCCCCGAAGGGCGACCCGGCTGCACCGCTGCAGGCGCTGATCATCGACTCCTGGTTCGACAACTACGTCGGTGTCGTGATGCTGGTGCGGGTCGTCAACGGCATTGTGAAGCCGAAGGACAAGATCCTGCTGATGGCCACCGGCGCCGCGCACCTGGTCGAGCAGGTCGGCGTGTTCACGCCGAAGTCGCGCAGCCGCGAACAGCTTTCGGCCGGCGAGGTCGGCTTCGTGATCTCGGGAATCAAAGAGTTGCGCGACGCGCATGTGGGCGACACCGTCACCCATGCGGGCAAGCAGGCCAGTGTGCCGCTGCCCGGCTTCAAGGAAGTGAAGTCGCAGGTGTTTGCGGGACTCTTCCCCGTCGAGTCCAACCAATACGAGGCGCTGCGCGATGCGTTGACCAAGCTGCAGTTGAACGACGCCTCACTGCACTTCGAGCCCGAGGTCTCGCAGGCGCTCGGATTCGGCTTCCGCTGCGGCTTTCTCGGCCTGCTGCACATGGATATCGTGCAGGAGCGGCTCGAGCGCGAATACGACATGGACCTCATCACCACCGCGCCGTCGGTGGTGTACGAGGTACTGCTGCGCGACGGTTCGGTGGTGCAGGTCGAGAACCCCTCGAAGCTGCCCGACCCGGCCCGGATCGAGGAGATCCGCGAGCCGATCGTCGACGTGACGATCTTCGTCCCGCAGGAGTTCGTGGGCCAGGTGATCACGCTCTGCATCGGCAAGCGCGGCATCCAGACCGACCTCACGTACC
>DAOMFL010000055.1:0-24236 GCA_035429805.1 Burkholderiaceae bacterium | reverse complement strand
TCGCGCAGCGCGAAGGCAGCGTGCACGCAGCAGTAGTCGAACTCGATGCCCTGTCCGATGCGGTTCGGTCCGCCGCCGAGCACGATGACCTTGCGCCGGTCGGTCGGTGCCGCTTCGCACTCGTCCTCGTAGGTCGAATACATGTAGGCCGTCGTCGTCGCGAACTCGGCCGCACAGGTGTCGACGCGCTTGAACACCGGTCTCACCTTCAGGGCCAGGCGGGCGCCGCGCACTTCGGCCGGCCTTGCCCCAACAAGCCTCGCGATGCGGCGGTCGGAAAAGCCCTTGCGCTTGAGGTAGCGCAGCTCATCGGCGCCGAGGTCGGTCAGCGCGCGCTGTTTCAGGCGAGCCTCGACCTGCACCAGTTCCTCGATCTGCGCGAGGAACCACGGATCGATCGATGTCTCCTCGAACACCTCCGAGAGCGTCATGCCGATGCGGAAGGCGTCGCCGACGAACCAGATGCGCTCCGGTCCGGGCTCGCCCAGCTCCTGCACGATCTCGTCGCGATCAGTCGAGCGCTCGTCGAGGCCGTCGGAACCGACTTCGAGTCCGCGCAGCGCCTTCTGGAACGACTCCTGGAAAGTGCGGCCGATCGCCATCACTTCGCCGACCGACTTCATCTGCGTCGTCAGATGATGGTCGGCAGCCGGGAATTTCTCGAAGGCGAAGCGCGGCACCTTCGTGACGACGTAGTCGATCGTCGGCTCGAAGGACGCGGGCGTCGCGCCTCCCGTGATCTCGTTGCGCAGCTCGTCGAGCGTGTACCCGACCGCTAACTTCGCCGCGACCTTGGCGATCGGGAATCCCGTCGCCTTCGATGCCAGGGCCGATGAACGCGAAACGCGCGGGTTCATCTCGATGACGATCATCCGGCCATCCTTCGGATTGATCGAGAACTGCACGTTGCTGCCGCCGGTGTCGACGCCGATCTCGCGCAAAATGGCGATGCTGGCGTCGCGCATCAGCTGGTATTCCTTGTCGGTCAGCGTCTGCGCCGGCGCCACCGTGATCGAGTCGCCGGTGTGAATGCCCATCGGGTCGAGGTTCTCGATCGAGCAGACAATGATGCAGTTGTCCGCACGGTCGCGGACCACTTCCATCTCGAATTCCTTCCAGCCGATCAACGATTCCTCGATCAGCAGCTCGCGCGTCGGCGACAGGTCGAGCCCGCGCTGGCAGATCGAGACGAACTCCTCCATGTTGTAGGCGATGCCACCGCCGGTGCCGCCGAGTGTGAAGCTCGGCCGGATCACCGCCGGAAAGCCGACGCGTTCCTGCACGCCGAGCGCGTCCTGCAACGAGTGCGCGATGCCGGAGCGCGCCGACGCCAGACCGATGCGCGTCATCGCCTCCTTGAACTTCAGCCGGTCCTCGGCCTTCTCGATCGCCGCCGGCGAAGCGCCGATCAGTTCGACGCCGTACTTGTTCAGGATGCCGTTCTTGTAAAGGTCCATCGCGCAGTTCAGCGCGGTCTGCCCTCCCATCGTCGGCAGGATCGCATCGGGCTTTTCCCTGGCGATGATGCGCTCGACGACCTGCCACGTGATCGGCTCGATGTAGGTGACGTCGGCCGTCTCCGGGTCCGTCATGATGGTCGCCGGATTGCTGTTGACGAGGATGACCTTGAAGCCTTCCTGCTTCAGCGCCTTGCACGCCTGCGCACCGGAGTAGTCGAACTCGCACGCCTGGCCGATGACGATCGGGCCGGCGCCAATAATTAGAATCGATTTCAGATCTGTCCGTTTGGGCATGACTGCTCTTTGCCTTCATCGACCCGTCGCGGTCATGGGCCACCGCGCCTGGTCGTAGCCGCGATCGGTCAACTCCCAGTCTCGGGAGCAAGCTTTCTACTCAGAAAGGTTCGAATGTCCTGAGGCTCCACAACCTCTATGCCCTCGGCCTCGACTCGATCGAGGGTTCCCTGCCCTTCTTCCGTCTCCGCCGGAACACAGACGAGCATGAACAGCGTCTCCTTGACGCCGGTGCTGGCAAAGACATTCTTGAGGAATCGTGTCTTCTGGACTACCCGGCCGGCCTCCTCTGGCGACAACTCGGCAGACTTGCATTCGACCATGATGATTTGATCCTGCAGATTCACCAGCAGATCAATCTCGCCCCGCGACATCGCCTTGGCCGCCAGATTCGCCTCGTACTGCACCCGGCTATAGATTTCGAAGTCGACTGAAAAGCGGCTCAGCATGTTGTGAAACACGTGGTACGAGTAAGCCTCGAACCATCCGCCTGTCAGCTGTCCATGCCGACGGCGGTCAAGCTCGTATCGAACATACAGACGGTCATCGTCTCCCAGCGACGCTTTGCGAAGCTCTGCGATGACAGCCGCAAGCTCGATAACGCGGGTTTCAGACCCACGTCTGATCTGGGCGTCGCACTTCGTCAGAAGGCCGTGACGCAGCCGAAGGTTGAACAGTCCCAGGACTGCACGCGCCTGCCCCTCGTTAAAGAGGCGATAGGGGCGGCCATCCGCGATCAGCTTCTTCAGGCGCCACCAGATCTTCTTGTAAACGCGAAACTCGTCTCCGATCTCGCGAGCAAATGCAAGTTCAGTCTCGCTGAACTTCGTTATGCCCTTGAAATCGAGTGACGCGCGGTAGAGCCGCGCCAGCATCGAGCTGTGCTGCTTCACCAACTCATCGATCTGCTCCGCTTCGAGTCGGCCAGCCGGCAAAGCATCCCACCAGGCCCGGGCAGCGCTCCAGCGGTTGCCGCCCACCTCATAGGCAGTCAGGTCTATGTAGTTCTCGCTGACTTGCCGCATCAGGTGGAGCATCGCTCTGGACGCAGTGGCGAGCTGCCGAAGCGAGGCCTGCGCTTTCTGGCCGAGCTGAGCCTGTGAAACGCTCAGCGCTTCGAGCTGGCCGGCCAGCCTCGCGCAGTCCGCGATCAGGTCGACTTTCATCGCAGCCTAACCCTTTGTGTAGTTCTGCGTTGCCAGCTTTCGCTCCACTATCTCGATCAGGATGTGTATGACCTTGATGTGCAGTTCCTGCACGCGGTCGGCATAGCGGCCGCCCGGCGTGACAATCGCGACGTCGGCGAGCTCGGTGATCGGGGTGTCCGGGCGCCCCGTGAGGGCGATGACTCTGACACCGAGTTCCCGCGCCTGCTGCGCGGCTGCGACGACGTTCCTGCTCGTGCCGCTGGTCGTGATCGCCAGCAGCACGTCGCCGGCGCGGCCGTGCGCCGCGACGTAGCGCGCGAACACCTGCTCGTAGCCGTAGTCGTTGCCGACGCAGGACAAGTGACCCGGATCGCTTATTGCCAGTGCCGCGTAGCCCGGGCGATCGTCGCGGAAGCGGCCGGTCAGTTCCTCCGCGAAGTGCATTGCGTCGCACATCGAGCCGCCGTTTCCGCACGAGTACACGCGGCCGCCGGCTGCGAACGTATCCGCCAGAAGCGCTCCGGCCTGGGCGATCCGCTCGAGCATCGCCGAGTCGGACAGGAGCCGCGCCAGGCTATCGCTCGCTTCCTGCAGGGCACCGCGGACGGTAGCGACGTCGCTCATCGCGCCTCCATTGCCGTGATGAACCGGTCGAAGAGGTCCTGGATGTCGTGCGGCCCGGGGCTCGCTTCCGGGTGACCCTGGAAGCAGAACGCGGGCGCATCGGTCAGTGCAAAGCCCTGCAGCGAGCCATCGAAGAGGGACACGTGCGTGACCTTCACGTTCGACGGCAGCGACGTCTCGTCGACCGCGAAGCCGTGATTCTGGCTCGTGATGTAGACGCGCTTCGTCTCCAGATCCAGCACCGGATGGTTGGCGCCGTGGTGCCCGAACTTCATCTTCAGCGTACGGCCGCCGACCGCGAGTCCCATGATCTGATGGCCGAGGCAGATGCCGAAGGTCGGCAGCTTCTTGGCAATGAAGGTGCGCGTCGCCTCGATCGCGTAGGTGCAGGGTTCAGGATCGCCCGGCCCGTTGGAGAGGAAAACGCCGTCGGGCGCGAGCTTCATAGCCTCCGCGGCCGGAGTCTGCGCAGGCACGACGGTGATCCGGCAGCCGCGGTCGGCCAGCAGCCTCAGGATGTTGCGCTTGACGCCGAAGTCATAGGCGACGACATGGAACCGGTGCGATGCCGGGGTCACATGCCCCGGAGTGCCGTCGTCCCGCGACAGCCGCCAGCTGCCTTCGGTCCATGGATAGGCTTCGTCCGTGCTCACCACCCGGGCGAGGTCCTGCCCGGACATCCCCGGATGGGCCTTGGCGCGCGTCAGCGCCGCCGCGACCTCGCCGTCGGTCAAGCCTGAGCCGTTCCGGGCGGCCACGATGCATCCGGCCTGCGCACCCTTCTCACGCAGGATGCGCGTCAGTTTGCGCGTGTCGATGTCGGCGATGCCGACGATGCCCTGCGCCTCCAGGTACGTCGACAGATCGCGCTGCATGCGGAAGTTCGACGCGCGCAGCGGCACGTCACGGACGATGAGCCCTGCGGCAAAGATGCTGCGTGCTTCTTCGTCCTCGTCGTTGACGCCGGTATTGCCGATGTGCGGATAGGTGAGCGTGACGATCTGGCCGGCATACGACGGGTCGGTCAGGATCTCCTGGTAGCCCGTCATCGCCGTGTTGAAAACCACTTCCCCGAGTGTTTCGCCGGCGGCGCCGATCGAGCGGCCGCGAAAGACCGTTCCGTCGGCCAGCACGAGGGCCGCGACGGGACGCGGATCGACGATCAGGGGGGGCAAGACAGACTCCTTATCGCCGGGAGCCGGCGGTCCGAGGCGACTGCCGGCGCGCGGCTTGCGATATGTGGGGCGGAAACAGCAGATACCGTCTCACTACCGCAATTTGGCTACCGATAAACTGGATGATTATAACTTGCCGTCACTTCGCGAGCGATCGAGCCGGGTCATGCCGTCACTGCTGGAGGGCCTGAAGCGCCATACGACGATCGTCGCCGACACCGGCGATGTGGCCGCGATCGAGCGGCTGCGTCCGCGGGATGCCACTACCAACCCTACGCTCATCCTGAAGGCAGCCCAGCAGGCCCGTTACCGCGATCTGGTCGTCGAGGCGCTGGGTCCGGCCCGTACCGCGGCGCCCGACCAGCAGCTCGACCACGTGCTGGTGGCGTTCGGCTCGAGCATCCTTGAAATGATCGAGGGCCGCGTCTCGACCGAGGTGGACGCGCGGCTTTCGTTCGACACACGCGCGACCGTCGAGCGGGCGCGCCGGATCATCGATCTCTATGCCCGCCGCGGCATCGACCCGCGGCGGGTGCTGATCAAGATTGCCGCTACCTGGGAAGGCATTCGAGCTGCCGATGTGCTCGAGCGCGAGGCCATCCACTGCAACATCACGCTCCTGTTCTCGAAGGCCCAGGCGCTGGCCGCGGCGCAGGCCGGGGCCACGCTGATTTCGCCCTTCGTCGGCCGCATCTACGACTGGCACAGGAAGCTGGCCGGCGCGCAGTGGAGCGACGCAGCGATGAGCGGCGCCAACGATCCCGGTGTCCGCTCGGTGCACTCGATCTACACCAGCCTCAAGTCGGCAGGACACGCAACCGAGGTCATGGGAGCGAGCTTTCGCAACACCGGGCAGGTGCTGGCACTGGCCGGCTGCGACCTGCTGACGATCAGCCCCGAACTGCTGGATGAACTGGCCGGGCGCGACGGCGTGGTCGATCGCCGCCTGACTCCCCCGGAAGCCGCGCGGACCGCCACGCCCCTGAGCGAAGCGGAATTCCGCTATGCCGTCAACGAAGACGCGATGGCCACCGAGAAACTGGCCGAGGGCATCCGGGTCTTCGTCGCGGACACCCAGCGTCTCGAAGCGCTGCTGCAGGCGATCGGCTGAGCCATGCTCGTCATCCCTTACCAGACGCGGTTCACCGCCAAGTCGCTGCCGGTGGTCACGCTGGCGCTGGTGCTGATCAACCTGGTCGTGTACCTGGTGTTCCAGGCCGGCGACCGCGCCGCTTACGAGCGCGCCGCCGAGTACTACTTTGGTTCCTCGCTGCCGCAGATCGAGCTGCCGCGTTACGCCGCGTACCTTGAACGCAGCAACGACCCGCGCGCGACCCAGGTGCTGCGCGCGATGAGGTCGAGGGCCGGAGAGGGCGAGGCGCTGGCCGTACTGCAGACGATGCAGCACGACCGCGGCTTCATGAAGGAACTGGACACAGGCGCGGTGGTTCGCCGCGACGACCCGAAATTCGCCGAGTGGCGCGAGCAGCGCGACCGCTTCGAGGCGCTGCTGAAGCAGGTGTTCGGCGAGCGCTACGCGCTGCAGCCCGGCACCGCGGACGCCCTGCGCCTGATCACCTACCAGTTCGTGCATGGGAACGCCGCCCATCTGCTCGGCAACCTGGCGATCCTGCTGCTGGCCGGACCCTTCGCCGAGGCCGCGCTGGGACGGGTGCGATTCCTGCTCGCCTACCTGGCCAGCGGCGCCCTGGCCGGCGCGGTCCACCTGCTGCTGAGCGGCCAGGGCCTGATCGGCGCCTCCGGCGCGATCTCCGGGACCATGGCCATGGTCGCGGTGCTGTACGGCACGCGCAAGGTTCCGGTGTTCTACTGGCTGTTCGTCTACTTCAACACGGCGCGGGTGCCGGCCTTGCTGCTGCTGCCGGTATGGCTGGTCGTCGAGGCGCTGAAATGGCTGCTGTCACCCGGCGGCCGTGTCGCTTATGACGCACACATCGCCGGTTTCATCTCCGGAGCCGCGATTGCGTGGCTGCTGAAGCCGGCTGACAAGGGCAAGGTCGACCGCATTCTCGAGGAGCAGTACGCACAGGCTCCGGCCGAACGCCAGTCGACGTTGCTGCAGGAGGCCCGGCAGGCGGCTGCGAATCTCGACACGCGCCGCGCGGCGCGCGCCTACTCGGAGCTGCTGCAGGAGGACCCGACCAACGTGCAGCACGCGACCGCGTACTTCAACATGGCGCTGCTGGGACGGGACAAGGAGACTCTGCTCGACGCCGCCCTGCGCGTGCTGTGGATCCGCTCGCGCCACGCCCGCACCGAGCTGCGCGCGGTCTACACGCAGATGAGCCAGCCGCACGTCCTCAAGGTGATGCCGGTCGACGAGCAACTGCGCCTGGCGCGTCGCCTGGTCGCGACTCGCGAAGATGCAGCCTCGCTGCGCGTGCTCGACGGCCTGCTCGGCGACGAAACCACCCGCAACCTGTACAGCCGGCAGCTGGCTGACTGCCTGCTGGGTCTGTTCACCACCTATTCGCGGCACGGCCTGCGCACGCAGGCCGACGACATCAAGCAGCGTCTGTCGCGGCACTTCCCCTCGCCCGGTACGCTCGGCGGTGTACTGCCGAGCCGCGAGCCGCCGTTGACCGTGCGCGGCGCCACGACACGCGGCTCGCGCACCACGCGCGCCAATCCGGGGACGGTGCCGGCCGGAGAGCTCGAGCTCGACCTCGATACCCGGCTGCACACGAGGTGGGGGTCGGAGTAGGCCGGGAGGCCGGCACTCTGGCCGGCGTGCCCGCGGCGTCTGCCGCGCAGGACTAGCGAGCCATCCGCTCGAGGACCTCGAGGTAGCGCTTCGCTTCGGCGGTCACCGGATCGCTGGCGTACTTCTGCAGCAGGTACTCGAGGATGCGCTTGGCTTCCGCCGGCTTGCCGCCGGACTCGGCCATCAGCTGCGCGCCGACGAAGTAGATCTGCGGGATGTCCGGGTGGTTCGGGTGCTTCTTGTCAAAGCCGCGGATCAGCGTGGCCGCCATCTGCGGCCTCCCCTTCTGCAGCGCCGCCCGGGCCAGCGGAGCGATCGATTCGACCTGGCGCGGTGTCCAGTCGGCGCGACGTCCCAGCGCTTCCTCCACGAGATCCAGTGCTTCCCGCCAGTTCTGGGTCTTGACCAGCAGAGCCAGGTACTTCTCCGTGTGATCTTCGATCCTTGGCGTGTAGTTCTCGGCAATCAGCAGCTTGTGCAGCCGGGCATGCAGTGAAAGGTCAGTCGGCCGCTGCCCCAGGTCGTTGTTCAGCAGGTCGATCGCCTCCTTGATCTCGCCCGCCGTGACCATCTGGCCGATCAGCGCGTCGCGCGTGCGCGCTTTTACGTCGGCGTGCCGTCCGGTCAGGCTCTTCAGACGCCGCTCACCCTGGCCAACGACCGAGATCTCGAGCTGGTCCGCGTACTGGTACATCGCATAGCCGATCAGCGCGCAGATCACGTAGGTGAAGTACCAGAAGCCGACCGACAGCAGGAACACGAGTACCGCGCCGCCCAGACCCAGTCCGGCCTTCGCCCCTCCGGCAGAGCCGAGCGCGCCCGCTCCGAGGCCGCCTGCGACTCCGATGAAGGCCATGCCGTAGGTGCGAGACATGTCGGCGAAGAAGATGAACGCGCACAGCGCCGCGTAGGGCTTGCCTATCTTCCGGATCACATTGACGAGTTCCGCCGGATTGAGCGCCCCGTGCAGGCTGCCCGTCATCACGAGGCGCATCGTCGCAGCGGGCAGCAGCACGACGAAGAACAGGCCCCCGATGAGCACTCCCAGGACTTCGTTGCCGCCTGTCAGCGCCACCAGGAGCCCTGCCAGCAGCCCGAACAGGATGTTCAGCGCGACGAACTTGTAGGGAAGGTACGGACCGACAAGATCCTCATCGGTCAGCGGATAGTCCGACGGCGACAGATAGCCCTTGGACGAGCGCTCGATGATCTTGAAGCCGTAGCGCGCGCCGGCGACCAGCAGCCCAAACACTGTCGCGGCCAGCAGCGCGACGCCGAAGCCACCGAGGAACAGGAATACGAGGGAGACCAGCAGCACCGCAGACAGGCCGACGATGCGCAGCAGCACAGCCTTGTCGAAAGGCAACCGGAAGAACTTCTGGATGCGCTGCCAGAACGGCTCGACAGCCTGCTGTGCGCCGTATTCGTAAGTGGCTTCCATCCCCGCGTGGACCGAATACGAAAGTCCTGCGAGAGTAACGGCCCCCTCCGGGTTCCGAACCACGGCAGTCGGCCAGAAAACTACAGCTTTTCGGTTTCCCCGGCGCGCGGTTGCCACTTCATCAGGTGCCGTTCGACGCGCCCGACGATGCCGTCGAGCACCAGCGCGAACGCGGTGAGGACCAGGATGCCCGCCATGACCGTGTTGATGTCGAACGTGCCCTCGGCCTGCAGGATCAGGTAGCCCACACCGCGCGACGAACCCAGGTACTCGCCGACCACCGCACCGACGAAGGCAAGGCCCACCGATGTGTGCAGTGACGAAAACACCCAGCTGGTCGCGCTCGGCAGGTACACGTGCCGCAGCAGCTGCCGGCGCGACGCACCGAGCATGCGGGCGCTGGCGAGCACCGTGGGGCTGACTTCCTTCACGCCCTGGTAGACGTTGAAGAAGACAATGAAGAACACGAGGGTGAACCCCAGCGCCACCTTCGACGCGACGCCCAGTCCGAACCAGACGGCGAAAATGGGCGCCAGGATCACGCGCGGCATCGAGTTGAGCGCCTTGATGTAGGGGTCGAGGATCGCGGCTGCCACCGGCGACAGCGCGAGCCACATGCCCATGGCGAGCCCCAGTACCGTGCCGATCGCGAACGCGAGCACGGTCTCGAGCAGCGTCACCCAAAGGTGCTGGTAGATGTCGCGGTCGATGACGAACCAGGTCCAGACGCGCTCCAGTATCCGGACTGGCTCGCCGAAGAAGAACTTGGCGTCGTTCTCGCTCGCGAAGAAGACCGGCGGAATCAGCCCCGGCTTGGTCAGGACGTGCCAGACGAGGAACAGCAGGATCAGCACCCCCACCTGCCAGACGCGCAGGTTGCGGGTATTCGGCCGTAGCAGGCTCCAGAGCTTCATGCCGCCCGCTTCTGCTGGGCGTAGCCCTTGAGCACTTCTTCGCGCAGCACGTCCCAGATCGCCTTGTGCAGTTCGATGAAGCGCGGCGTCACCCGCACTTCGGCGACGTCGCGCGGGCGGGCCAGGTCGATCGTGAACTCGCCGATCGGGTGCGACGCCGGGCCGGCCGACAGCACGACGACGCGGTCGCTCATCGCGATCGCCTCGTCGAGATCATGCGTGATGAAGAGCACTGCCTTCCTGTTCGTTGCGCCCCCGGCCGCTTCGCGTCCGCCCCCCGCGGGGGCAGGCGACTTACTTGGAGCGGCCCGGCGCGCGTCGCCGCCCGCCCAGAGCTCGAGCAGTTCGTTCTCCATCAGCTGGCGGGTCTGGATGTCGAGCGCCGAAAACGGTTCGTCCATCAGAATGATGTCCGGGTCCAGCACCAGCGTCTGCGCCAGCGACGTGCGCTTGCGCATGCCGCCGGAGAGCTGGTGCGGATACCGGTCGCCGAATCCGGCGAGGCCGACGCGCTGCAGCCAGTCGTCGGCGAGCCTCGCCGCCTCGGAGTCGGCCAGGCCGCGGAACTGCAGGCCGGCCAGCACGTTGTCGCGCGCCGTGCGCCACGGCATCAGCGCTTCGCTCTGGAACATGTAGCCGGCACGACGATTGATGCCTACGAGCGGCTCGCCGAACACGTGCACCGAGCCGCTGCTCGGTTCGAGCAGCCCGGCCCCGACGTTGAGCAGCGTGCTCTTGCCGCAACCTGTCGGGCCGACGACGCTGACGAATTCACCCGGCGCGACGTCGAGCGAGACATCGCGCACGGCGGTGTAGCGCTGCGTGCGGTCGTCGCGGCTGATGAACGTGCAGGTGATCGCCTGAAGCGAAAGCGCGGCGGCCATCATCAGCCCACGTCGCTCGCGCCCGGGCGCGCTCCGGCCGAAACGGTCGGGCGCGGGCTACCCGTTCGGGTACTTCGCATTCGCCTTCTTGACGAAGTCGTTCGTATAGACGGACTTGAGGTCGATCTTGGCATCGGCCATCGCAGGATCGACGCTCCGCAATGCGCGCAGCGCGGTCGCCGGTCCCTGTTCCGGAATCATTCCGTCCGGCGACAGCGCCGGCCTGGCCTTCAGGAATGCATCGATGTACACGGCGCGATCGCCGAGAAGATAGCTCTCCGGCACCGTCTTCACGATGTCGGACGGGCCGGCCCGCTGGATCCATTTGTCCGCGCGGACGATCGCATTGGTCAGCGCCTGCACGGTATTGGGGTTCTTCTCGATGAAGGCCACCGGCGCATAGAGCGTCGCCGCCGGCATCGGTCCGCCGAACACCTTGTCGGCTTCGGCGACGTCGCGCGTGTCGGACACGATCCTGATGTCATTGCCGCGGGCAAGGATCGTCATTACGGGATCGAGATTGGAGATCGCATCGATCTGCCCGGCGCGCACTGCGGCCACCGCCCCCTGTGCCGCACCCACGCCGACAAAGGAGACGTCGGACGGTTTCAGGCCATGCTGCGCCAGTACGTAGTTCGCCATGATGTTGGTCGACGACCCGGGAGCCGTGACCCCGATCTTCTTGCCCTTCAGGTCGGCGACCGTCTTGTAGTCGGGCATGGTCTTGGTGCTGACGGCCAGCACGATCTGTGGCGCGCGCCCCTGCAGAACGAAGGCGCGCATTGACTGGCCCTTCGACTGCATGTTGATGTTGTGCTCGAACGCTCCGGAGACGACATCGGCACTGCCCCCGACCACGGCCTGCAGAGCGCGCGCGCCGCCGGCGAAGTCGACGATCTCGACCTCGAGCCCCTCGTCCTTGAAGTAGCCCCTCTGCTCGGCGACCGTGAGCGGCAGGTAGTAGAGCAGGTTCTTGCCGCCTACCGCGATGGTGACTTTCTTCTTCTCGAGCGCCTGCGCCGAAGCCAGCGCAGGCAGCAGCAGCGCGGCCGCTGCGGCAAGCAGCACGGCGCGTCGGTTGGCACGCAACGGCATGGGATCTCCTTGGGTGAGCACGTCAGGGGACTTGGGCCCCTCTGCAGACGATCTTAAATCACGCCATCGCGACGCAGCACCTCGATCGCAGCGGTGTCGTGACCCAGCCGCCTCAGTATTTCCTCGGTGTTCTCGCCGAGTCGCGGGCCGAGCCACGCAGTCGCGCCGGGCGTGGCGGAGAGCTTCGGAACGACAGCCGGCACCTTGAGCGGGGTGCCATCGGACAGCTGCTGCTGCTCGATCATCGCGCGCGCCGCAAACTGCGGGTCGGTGAACATGTCGGCCACGCTGTAGATGCGTGAGGCCGGCACATCAGCGGCCTTGAGGGCCGTGAGCGCCTCCTCGATCGAACGGCCACCGCACCAGGCCTGGATCGCGTCGTCGATCTCGCGCGTGCGCTGCACGCGGCCCTCGTTGCGCACCAGCGCCGGGTCGTCGGCCAGGTCCTGCCGCCCCATCGCCGTCATCAGGCGCTTGAAGATCGCATCGCCGTTGCCGGCGACAACGATGGCGGCACCGTCGGCACAGGTGTAGGTGTTGGACGGGACGATGCCGGGCAGCGACCCGCCGGTGCGCTCGCGCACGACGCCGTAGCGGTCGTACTCGGGCACCGTGCTCTCCATCATGTTGAACACTGCCTCGTAAAGCGCCACATCGATGATCTGGCCCTCACCGCGCCCGCGCCCTCCCGTGGCGTCGCGATGGCGCAGCGCCATCAGAGCGCCGATCACCCCGTGCAGCGCCGCGATCGAATCGCCAATCGAGATGCCGATGCGCACCGGCGGACGATCCGGGTGGCCGGACACGTAGCGGATGCCGCCCATCGACTCACCGATGGCGCCGAAGCCCGGCATGTCGCGCATCGGGCCCGACTGCCCGTAGCCGGATATGCGCACCATGATGGTGGCCGGATTTTGGGCCTTAAGTTGTTCGTAGCCCAGCCCCCACTTCTCCAGCACGCCCGGGCGGTAGTTCTCGATGACGACGTCGGCGTCCAGAGCCAGCGTGCGTGCGACCTCCTGCGCGCGCGCGTCCTTCAGGTTGAGCGTGATCGATTTCTTGTTGCGGGCCTGCACATACCACCACAGCGACGTGCCGCCGTGCAGGTAGCGCCAGTTGCGGATCGGGTCACCCCCGTTGGGATCCTCGACCTTGATGACCTCGGCGCCGAACTCCGCGAACATGCGGGCGGCGAACGGCCCGGCGATCAGCGTGCCGAGTTCGAGGACCCTGATTCCGGTGAGCGGGCCGGACACGGCTCAGACCCCCAGCAGGAAGATCGTCAGGCACGCGACGAATCCCATCATCCACACCAGCGAGCGCATCGCCTGCCAGTCGGCCAGGTAGCAGACGAAGTAGACGAGTCGCGCAGCGATGAAGATGAGGGCGAGGATGTCGACGCGTTCCGGCGGCGCATGCGTGAGATAGGCAACTATGACCGCCGCCGCAAAGAACGGAAACGCCTCGAAGCCATTCTTCTGCGCGTTGTCCGCACGCCGGCTCATTCCGGTCTGCCGATCGAGCCACGCGCGGGGATCGCGGTTGTTGTAGCGCTCACCGCTCGCCTTCGCGACGAGCGTGCCCAGATAGGGCAGGAGGGCGGCGGCCAGCACGCACCAGAAGGCTATCGTCATGTCGACTTCTCTCCCCAGGAACCCGACCGCTCAGCGCTCGCGGACGATCAGGCCGCGCGCCGCTCGAGCATGGCCTGCGCGATCGTGTTGACGTCGGTGTACTCGAGTTCCGCGCCTGCCGGTACGCCCCGCGCCAGCCGCGTGATCCTGATGTCAGGGTTCCGGGCGCGCAGCAGTTCGCCGATGTAGTGCGCGGTGGCGTCGCCTTCGGGCGTGAACGAGGTCGCGACGATGACTTCACGGACGGAACCGTCGCAGGCCCTCGCAAGCAGGCGTTCCATCTGGATCTCGCGCGGGCCGATGCCGTCGAGCGGCGACAGCCGTCCCAGCAGCACGAAATACAGGCCCCTGTAACTCATCGACTGCTCGATCACCAGCTGGTCGGCGGGCGACTCGACGACGCACAGCAGCTGTGGATCGCGCTTCGGACTGGAGCAGGTGTCGCAGATCTCGAGTTCGGTGAGCGTATTGCAGCGTGAGCAGTGGCGGATCGAACGCACCGCGGCCAGCAGCGATTCACCGAGCCGCACCGCAGCGTCGCGGTCGTGCTGCAGCAGATGAAACGCAATGCGCTGCGCCGAGCGGGGCCCGATGCCGGGCAGGTGCTTCAGGGCATCGACCAGCCGGTCGAGCGTCGGACCGAGCTTCATGTTGTCGAAGCGGGTGTACGCGGCCCTGCGGGCCGCACGTGCACCCGCTTCGCTAGATAGTGTGCAGCGGGCTTCGGGCGGCCGGGCGCCCGCTGCAAGCTCCACAGCAACGGGGAATCGAGCCGCATTGCCGCGGCGTCGCCTAAAACGGCAGCTTCATGCCGGGCGGGAGCGGCATGCCGGCGGTGATCGCGGACATCTTTTCCTGAGACACGGCCTCGGCGCGGCGCACGGCATCATTGAACGCGGCCGCCACCAGATCCTCGAGCATGTCCCTGTCATCGCCGACCAGGCTCGGATCGATCGACACGCGGCGCACGTCGTGCTTGCAGGTCATCACGACCTTGACCATGCCGGCGCCGGACTGCCCCTCGACCTCGGTGGTCGCCAGCTCGTCCTGCAGGCGCTTCATGCCCTCCTGCATCTTCTGCGCCTGTTGCATCAATCCGGCAAGCTGGCCCTTCATCATCGCTTCGTTCCCGTGTCGTTGGCATCGAGCGGCCTGATCGATGCAGGGTCGACCGAGGCGCCGAAGTTGTTGATCAATTCTCGCACGAAGGGATCGCCGTAGATCGCTTCCTCGGCCTGTCGCTGCCGCTCTGCATTCGCCTTCTCCGCGATGCCGGCTGCCGTGGGGCCGGTCGTGCTGCCGACTTCCGCGGTCACGCGCACCGCGTGCCCCAGCGCGGCCTCGATCGCGGCCTTCAGCTTGTCGACCGTGCCGGCCTCGATCAACGTCTTCAGCGGCGCCCGCAGTCTTAAGTGGTCGCCCTGCACGCCGACGAGCTCGCTGCGCTGCGCGAGTTCCTTTACCAGTCCGCTCACCTTCAGTCGTGCCACCAGGGCCGGCCAGTTGCCGTCGAACGCCGCAGGCGCATCGGCGGGGGCGACCGACGCGGCCGGCGCCGCAGCGGCCGCCGGCCTGCGCAACGGGGCGCTCCGCGGAGACGGCGCCGCTGCCGGATGTGGCGCTGCAGAGCTGACCTTTGGTGCCGAGCCAGCTGCCGCGGCCTGCGGCTCCGTGCCTGGCGCAAAGGCCAGCATCCGCAACAGCGTCATCGTGAAACCGGCGTACTCGTCCGGTGCCAGGTGCAGGTCGTTCCGCCCGTGCAGCGCGATCTGGTAACACAGTTGCACCTCGTCCGGCGCCATCGTCCGCGCCAGCCGCTGCACGTCAGCCGCGTCGACATCCTCGGCCAGCGCGGCATCGGTCTGCTGCGCAAGCGCGATCCGGTGCAGCAGGCTCGCGAGGTCGCGCAACGCCTGCGCGAACGACAGGCTCTGCCCGTTCATCTCGTCGGCCAGCGCCAGCACCGCCTTCGCATCGCGCGCCACGACCGCATCGAGCACGCGCACGAGCGTGCTCTCGTCGATGGCACCCAGCATGCCGCGCACGGCTTCGAGCGTGACCTTGCCGGCCGCATAGGCAATGGCCTGATCGAGCAGTGACAGGCCGTCGCGCATGCTGCCACGCGCCGCGTGCGCGAGGACGCGCAGCGCGGCGTCCTCCGCCTCGATCGCCTCCTGGGACAGGATGTCTCGCATGCGCTCGGCGATGCCGGACGGCGTCATCTGCTTCAGGTTGAACTGCAGGCAGCGCGACAGCACGGTGACCGGCACCTTCTGCGGGTCGGTCGTCGCCAGGATGAACTTCACGTAGTCGGGCGGCTCCTCCAGCGTCTTCAGCATCGCGTTGAAGGCGTGGGTGGAAAGCTGGTGCACTTCGTCGATCATGTAGACCTTGAAGCGGGCGGCGCTCGGCGCGTACATCGCACGCTCCAGCAGCTGCACCATTTCGTCGACGCCACGATTGCTGGCGGCATCCATCTCGATGTAGTCGACAAAGCGACCGGCGTCGATCGCAGTGCAGGCTTCGCAAACGCCGCACGGCGTCGCGGTGATCCCGCCCTTGCCGTCCGGGCCGACGCAGTTCAGCGCCTTGGCGAGGATGCGCGACAGCGTGGTCTTGCCGACCCCCCGCGTGCCGGTGAAGAGGTAGGCGTGATGCAGCCGGTTGGCACTCAGCGCGTGCGTCAGCGCCCGGACAACATGGTCCTGGCCGACCAGCGTCGAGAAATCACGCGGCCGCCACTTGCGGGCCAGGACCTGATACGACATGCGCCGGATTCTACGAGGACGCCGGACGTGCAGCGAGGCGCTCGAGTGCGTCGCCCGTGAGCCGACAGATGCGCCAGTCAGGCATCACGACCGCGCCGATCGACTCGTAGAACTCGATCGCGGCGGTGTTCCAGTCGAGAACCGACCACTCGTAGCGGCCGCAGCCGCGTTCCAGCGCCATGCGCGCGCCGTGCCGGATCAGCGCCTTGCCAATGCCGCGCCCGCGCGCCTCCGGCACGACGAAGAGGTCTTCGAGGTACAGCCCGCGCCGCGCGAGAAAGGTGGAGAAGTTGTGGAAGTAGAGTGCGAAGCCGAGCGCCACTTCGCCGTCCCACGCGAGCACCGACTCGATGACCGGCCGCGGGCCAAAGAGCTCCTCGCGCAGCTGCGCCTCGGTCCCGACCACGAGGTGGGAAAGTTTCTCGTATTCCGCCAGCGCCCGGATCAGTTCCAGCAGCCGCGGCACGTCCCGCGGCCGCGCTGGACGAATGACAAACGTTGCGCTCAACGTCGAGCTCTCAGAAGACCTTGATCAGTGGGGGAGGTCCAGGAGGGGGCCCGGCCCCCACTTGCGTTTTCACTTTGCGAGCCACGCTCGCCTCCCGCCCGGAGGGCGGAAAGGCGAGCCTTGTCCTCGGCACTGAAGGGAATCCGCTATGGCTGCTTCGTTCCCGACCTGACCAGGTTCACGGCACCTCCATGCGAGGGGGCCCGCCAAGTCGAATGTTATCAGCGGCGACGGGCGAGCCGCCCGTTCACTTCACTGCGAAGCAGTAGAGCAAGCCGTCACCACCCGTGCTACGCAGTCCTTCCGGATCGCAGCCACGTGAGGGGTGCGACGTATTCCACGACGTGGCCCACGACGCCGGATACGGGCCCCGCCGATCGAAATGGCCGACCATTGCCGACCCGTCCTTGCCGCTCTTCGTCCAGTTGCCACACGTCATGTCGGCATACGGCGGGCCCACGAAGGCCGTTCCATCCTGCCGTGAGCCGGTCAGGATGTCGTGCTTGTTCGGTTTGTCCACGGCCCCGTTGACCCGATTACCCTTCTCATCGAGTCCAGTCTCCGGGTTGATGTTGTTCGCCGTCGAATGCAACTCGTCCACACTGCGCGCAATGACGACGCCCTTGGCGTTCTGCCAGGGACCGGTTCCGATGCGATCGCGCGCATCGACCGCACCGGGCTTGTTCCACTCCGGACCCTGCGTGCTCAGATAGGCATGCCAGGTGCGATCGCCCGCGCCCGCCGCCTTCGCCAGCGCCTGACAGTGCTGGTCGGCTCCCTCAAGACCTCCAAGGTTGCCGCCTTTCCCCATCCCGACGCTGGTCACGAAGAACGTCATGTCCTTCGGCCCGGGCGGCGTGCTGGCGCAACCGGCCGCTACCGCCAGGCCAGCCAATGTCGTCAGGGTCACGACCCGTGTCACTGCCTTGCTGCGCATGCCTGCCTCCGTGAAGCTGTCGTTGGTCGGTGCGCGATCAGCGCAATTCGGTAAACGCGCCAGCCGCCGTGATTATTCCTGCACGGACCGGCTTGTCGCTGCGGATGGTACGCATGGTCTCGGCGTAGCGGCGCACCTGTGCCTCATAGGCGGGACGTTCCGCATCCGACATGCTCCACTTGAAGTCGATGACCCAGATCGCCTCGTCCTGTTCGACCAGGCGGTCGATGCGCAGCGCCGTGCCGTCAGCAGCGAAGATGTCGAGTTCGGCCGTGCCGGCGCGGGCGAATTCAGGATGCGCGGCACGCACGCGGTCGGCCGCCGCAGCCGCGGACCGGGCCTGCGCGTCGTCGAGGCCATGCACGAGCGCAATGCTCCGCAGCGGCGCTTCCGGCCCGAGTTCGAGCAGTGCGTGGAACGCGCGTCCGAGGCGCAGGGCGGGTCCATCGTCCGCCGGGGCGCACCGGCGGCCCACTCGAAGCGCAGGAGGGAGGAAGTCCCGCACCACACGCTGCCGTGCCGTCGGCGTGACGGCGACGGCCGGTGCCGCACCGACGGAGAGGTCGCGCGCCGCCTCGAGCCGCCGGTACCAGCTCGTCTGCAGCGCGCCGCTTGCCGGCGCGCTTCCGGCCACCACCAGGACCTGGCGCGCGCGCGTGGCAGCGACGTACAGCAGGTTCCAGTCCTCCTGTTCGCGCTGTTCGTCCTCGCGCGCGAACCATGGGCCGCGCGCATCGTCGCGAGCGCCCTCCCCGCCTACGACGAGCGAGAAGTGATCGGGGCCGGGGCTCCCCGGCATCCACGAAACCATCACGCCGGCGCCTTCCGTCGGCGGCTTCATGTGCGCGTCCGCGAGCACGACGATGTCGGCTTCGAGTCCCTTCGCGCCGTGGATCGTCATCACCCGCACCGCGTCGTCGGTGCCGGTCAAGCCTTCGTCCGGCGCATCGTCGCTGCCATGCCGCCTGAGCGCCATCAGTTCGTCGATGAAGCGCGGCAGGCTCGGGAAGCGGCCTGCGTCGACGGCCAGCGCCAGTTCGATGAAAGCGTCCAGGTTGGCCTGCACCTGCGCCTGCATCGCGGCGGGTGCAGCCGCGGCATAGCGGCGACGCAGGTCGCCCTCGAAATACACCCGGTCCAGCAGGTCGTGCACCGGCAGCGTCCCTGCGGAATCGAGCCAGCGTCGCAACAGGTCCCGCGCGCGCGACAGTTCAGCCGAGACCGCTGAATCCAGTTGCCGCAGGCGCTGCCACCAGCTGGCGCCCGGCGCCACGGCGATCTGCATCAGGTCCTCGTCGCTGCAGCCGAAAACCGGCGCACGCAGAACCTGCGCGAGGCGCAGGTCGGAGTCGGGTGCCGTCAGGAACTGCAGCAACGCCGTGATGTCGTCGGCCTCGAGCGTCTCGAGCAGTCCGCCGCGACGGTCGCTGACGAACGGGATACCCGCGTCGCGCAGCGCACTTTCATAGTCAGCGAGATGCGTGCGTCGACGCACGAGCAGCAGTACATCCTTCCAGCGCGCCGGCCGCAGTCCCTGGTCATCCACCTGCAGCCGCCCGCGCCAGGCCGCGATCTCGTTGGCGATCACGCGGCCCTCGCGGTAGCGCGTGTCGTTGTCGCGCTCGACGCGCGGCGAAGTCAGCACATCGCGCAGCGTCGCGCCCTCGTCTACCGTCCGCGTCGCGGCAGTCGGCTCGGCGAGCGGCAGCAGCACGAATGCTCCCGGGAACCGGCTCGCGTCGACCAGCGTGCTCTGCGGCTGGAACAGCGGATCGGGAAGCAGGCAGCGGTTGAGCACGCCGATGATGGCCTCGGCATTGCGCCGCGTGACGTTGGTGCGCAGGTGGGCTGCACCAAAGTCGCGCCTCAGCATGTCGATTGCCGCGCCGAAGACCCGCGGCTCGGCCCGCCGGAAGCGGTAGATCGACTGTTTCGGGTCACCGACGACGAACACCGTGGGGCGATCGCTCGCTGCAGCCGGCACGTCATCGTCGGCCGCCGGGCCATAGGCAGCGAGCCATGACTGCAGCACCTGCCACTGCAGCGCGTTGGTGTCCTGGAACTCGTCCACCAGCACATGACGGTAGCGTGCGTCGAGCCGCGCCTGCATGTAGGCCGCATTGTCGGGGTCCGCCAGCAGCCGGTAGGCGTGCCACTCGAGGTCGGTGAAATCCAGCGTGTGATCGCGGTCCTTCAGCGCCTGATACGCGTCCACCAGCAGCCGACCGCACGCGAGTCCGGCACGGTTCAGCCGACGGGCACGCCACGTGCGCCGGGTCGCAAGCACTGACTGCAGCCGCTCGGTCACGCGCCGATGCGCATCCGCGTACTGCACCCGCCGGCTTTCGTTGGCGAGCTTGCCCGCAAGGCGCTCCGGAGTGAGCACCTGGATCGGCGTCAGTTCGCCTTTGGTCAGGACCAGATGGCAAGCCGCGCGCAGGTCCGCGCCGGCACGCTTCGGAGTGGCCGCGAGCCAGGCTTCGGCACGAGCGAACGCCTGGTCGGCGGTCTTCAGTTCGGACCGGAGCGACTGCCACACCTCCATCAGCGTCCGAATCGAGGCGATGAACGGATCCGCGCGGACCTCGGCAGCGGGATCGTCGTCACCGACAGCACCGAAGACATCGAGTGCGCGCGCCGCTGCGGTGGCGTGATCGGCCGCCTCGAAGCTCCACCACTCGGCACGCTTGTGCAGGAATTCCTGCAGCAGGTCCCGCGCGACGCTCTCGCCCAGATCGTCGATCAGGGTCTCCCAGGCGGCGCGTTCGGCCGCGCGCTCGGGCCGGAGCAGCGCGGAGACGAAATGCAGCCAGGCGTCGGCACGCGTGCGTTCCGCGGCTTCGAGCAACACCGGTGCGAAGGGCACGCCACATCCCAGCGGGGCGCGGTCGATCAGCTGCCAGAACCACCCGTGGAAAGTCTCGATCGTCAGCGGCACGCGCGCAGTGACGACGCGTTCGTAGAGGTGGCGCGCCGGCTCGACGGAGCGGTGCGCGTCGGCCGCTGCCATGCCACGCAGCTCCAGTGCTGCGCGCACCTCATCGTCGCTGCCCTGCGCGAGAGATTCCAGGTCGCGCAGCAGTCGGGCGTGCATTTCCTGCGCCGCGCGGCGCGTGAAGGTGATGGCAAGGATCTCGCCTGGCGCCGCTCCCATGAGCAGCGCGCGCAGGATGCGGCTCACGAGCAGCCACGTCTTGCCGCTGCCGGCACAGGCTTCGACGACGGCGCTGCTCGAAGGGTCGCACGCGCGGCGCGTGAACTCCCTGGCATCGATCGGCAGTCCGTCGGCGAGGTAGTCGCTCATGCCGCGCCTCCTGCGACACCCTCGCCGGTCTCCCAGTGGTCGCGCCGGCACAGCCCGCGCATTTCGCAGTGCCTGCACACGCTGGTAGCACCTATCGCGGGCAGCGGAGCACCATCGGCGATGCGCAGGAGATCGGCCCCCAGGCGGCGCCCAACCTCGTCTATCAATTCGTCGAACGGGCCGGGCGCCGCCACGGACTCGACACCGCCGTCGTCGTCCTTGGCCCGGCCGAAGCTCAGGTACTCCGCCGACTCGGGACGGTGCGGCAACAGCAGCCCATAGAACGGAAGCTGGATGTCTTCGCCGCGCCGCTTGAGCCCAGCGCGCAGCGTGGCCGGATCGCGCGCCTTGTAGTCAATCAGCCGGGTTCTGCCATCAGCCGCCACGTCGATGCGATCGACGCGGCCCGCGAGTTCGACCTGCCGCACATGGTCGAGCGGCAGGGAGCGGCGATGACTCTGCTCCCCAGCGTGCCAGCGCCACCCCTGCCGCGCATTCTGCTGCAGCCAGTCGATGTAGCCGTCCACCAGCGCGGCAAAGCGCCGCTCGTACGCGAGCAGGCCCGGCGTGCGCTGGAGCTGCGGACCGAACACCGCGCGGGCATGCTCGTTCAGGCTGGCCGCCAGGTCCGGCACCGGGACAGCGGAAAAATCGGCCGCGCCCCAGGCACGGTGAAAACGCTTCAGCACGTCATGCAGGGCGATGCCGAAGTCGCGCTTGTCAGGCATCTCGATCACGTCTTCGGGTTCGGCCAGTCCCAGCATGCGACGCGCATAAAACTGGTACGGACAATCCACCAAACTCTGGGCGTGGCTCGCGGAGATCCTCACGGGCAGCAGGCGCGGCGCGCGCGGCTGCGGCGTTGAGGTGACGGCTGCCTCAACAATTTGGTCCTCGGGCCGGACCTCGCGCATCAGGTCGTCACCGAGTGCCCGGCGACAGACGAACTGCAACCGCTGCAGCAGCGGCGACAGGGGATTGGGCTCGTCCCCGACGCGTGCTCTCCAGGTCGCGAAGACGCGGGGCGTGGCCGCCAGCAGCGCAGCCAGTTGTGCCGACTGGGCGAAGGTCGCCTCGTCCGAAGTGGCGAGGCCAAGCTCGGCGCGCACCGCGTTCGACATGAACAGCACTTCCGACGGCGCTGCGGGCAGATGCCTGGCATCGACGCCGACCAGCACGGCCGCATCGAATGAGCGCATCGCAGCCACCCCCAGCGAGACCATGACGACCGGAGATTCGACGCCCCGGTCAAGGTAAGCGGTCTCTTCGAAGCGCAATGCCAGCAGTGCCCGGAACTCGGCGAGCGTCGCCGCTCCGCGATGCGTACTGAGGTTCTGCTCGAGTGTCTCCAGTTCCGCAAGGACTGCGATGCCGACCGGATCGGCTGCGAGACCGCCTGCCATGCCGAGGACCTCGAGCGACTGACGCAGCGCCTGCGCGTGCGCGTGCAGTGATGCCTTTGGCCGCAGCGCCGCCTGCACCTGAACATCGATCAGCGCGAGGACTTCGAGGGCTCCGTCCCGATGCTCCATCAGGTCCTCCGCCGCGAACTCTGCCACCGCACGACGCACCTGCCGCAGGCCCTGCACGACCCCGCCGGCCCGGATCGCACGCTCGATCAGCGCCACTTCATGTGCCTTCGCCGGCCGGCCGGTCAGGGTGAAGCCGGATTTCAGCCAGTCGAGCAGATCACGCCAGTACAGGTCGTCCTGCGCAAGGTCGTACCAGCGCATCACGGCTGCCGCCGCGCTGGTGGTCGACAGCTTCCAGCCGGTTTCATCGCGCACGAACACATCGGCGCGCTCCAGCAGCGCGCGGATGCGCCGTGCCGTCAGCCGGTCGAGCACCACCAGAGCGATCGCGCCGGCGCCTTCGCGCAGCCATGCGAGCGTCTGGGTCGCTGCCGCGGTGGCGGCCTCTTCCAGCGTGGCGCCCGCCGCGAGGGTGAGCGGCGGCGCGACGCCGGTCCTTGGCAGCGCGTCGGCGCGACGCGCGATGGACCCGGAACTCTCCGCCGACACCAGCTCCGGCCAGGCAGCAGCGAGCAGTGGACGATCTCGAACCGCTGCAGCCACATCCGGCACCAGATGCAGAACTTCCACCCTGCGCGCCGCGCGTTCGAGCAATGCTTCTTCCCACCGCTCCATGTTCGGCGACGCCGCGGACGCGAGACCGGAGCCGAGATAGACAAGCGGCGACTCCAGGCTCGCCGTCATCGCTGCCATCGCGCTGATGGTGCGCGCCGCTCCATCCCCGGCACTGCGCCGTGCCCGCCACAACTGCAGCACCAGCTGCGCCGGCGCCTGCAGGGCACGCGCGGCGCGTCGATGGAAGTGGCGCGCCAGAGCCGACTGCAACCGACCGTCGAATGCTTCGACCGATTGGACAGCCGCCAGCGTGAGCTCGTCGCACAGTCGAGCGACGTCCGCGGCCAGCGCCCACAGGGTGGCCGGCTGTCCACCGAACGCTTCGCCTATCCAGCGGTTAGAACGCAGCACCGCGTAGAGCTCGAGCCGTTGCCCGAGGTCGCTCACGATGGGCTGACCGAGCCACTCGGCAAGCGGCACGACGCGCGGCGGGATGAATGCCTGTCCGACCGCAGTCCTGAGCCCCGCCCGCGCCGCTTCCGCCTGCGTGCCGCCCGCCACAACCCAGGTCAGAGCCTGCAGCTGACGCTCCGGTGCTCCCTTCCGCTCCGCGAACGCGAGAACGGTCCGCGCTGCGGCGATCCAGAAGCCGGCATCGGCCGCGAGGTGCACCCTTTGGAGCGACATGCGGCGATTGTAGGTAGGGCCACGGCAGGCTCCTCGGCCGTTCGGACGGCCCGCGTCCGGTTGCGCGCAGGACCGCCGCGCGGTGTTACCATTCGGTTCAGTTCATGCCTGCCACCCCGAGTTTCGGGGTTGTGCCCCGGCCCACCATCCCCATCTCTTCTTCCTTGAAATGCGCGCCGCGCCCGGCGCCTGAGGAAACCAAATGAGCGATATCAAGTACGTCAGCGACGCCAGCTTCGAGCAGGACGTCCTCAAGTCGGATACTCCGGTCCTGGTCGACTACTGGGCCGAATGGTGCGGTCCCTGCCGCATGATTGCCCCGATCCTGGACGAGGTGTCCAAGGAGTACGGAGGCAAGGTCGCAGTGGCCAAGCTCAACGTCGACGAGAACCAGTCGACGCCGGCGAAGTACGGCATCCGCGGCATCCCGACGCTGATGCTGTTCAAAAATGGCGCCGTGGTGGGCACCAAGGTCGGCGCGCTTTCCAAGTCCCAGCTCACGCAGTTCATCGACAGCAACATCTGATCGTTACCCGGGCCGGCGCACGCCG
>DAOMFL010000054.1:0-24920 GCA_035429805.1 Burkholderiaceae bacterium | reverse complement strand
CTGCACGACATCGGCAAGGTCGTCATTCCGGACTCGGTGATCCGCAAGCGCACGGCGCTGTCGCAGGGCGAACGGCAGTTGATCGAGACGCATGCGGCCACTGGCGCCGACTTCCTCGTGCGTGCCAAGGTGCCGTATGCGGCGCTGGCGGAGGAAATCGCGCGCTATCACCACGAGTGCTGGTCGGGCGAGGGCTATCCGGATGGCATATCGGGCGATGCGATCCCGTTACCGGCGCGCATCGTCGGGCTGTGTGATGCGTTCGACTCGCTCGTCCATCACCGACCCTGGCGACCGGCGTGGCGCGTCGAGGAGGCGCTGGGCCACCTGGTGCGCGAGAGCAGTCGCCAGTTCGATCCGACGCTGGTCGAGCAGTTCATCCCGCTGGTGCGGCGCACCTACGCCAAACACGTGGACGTCGACGCCTATCTCGCACAGTCGGCGCAGCAGACGCCGCTGTGGACGATGCGCCGCTCGCTGGTCGAGCGTCTCCTGCGTCCTGCGCCGGGAGAACAGGGCAACGACCAGGTGCGCCAGATGCAGATGGCGCGCCTCAAGACGCCGGGCAACTAGGGCCTGTGCGACAGGCGGAGTCGGCGGCGCGATTTGGCCCCGGTCTGCGGTCGCGCTAACCTTCGCGCCGCATGGCGTCGGGTGCCGCCTCTGCTGCATCGGGAGGTCGCATCCGGACACCCAAATCATTGTTTCCGGGGACTCCTCATGAAGAAGATCCTGTATGCGCTCGGCTGCGTACTGGCGCTGTCGGCGTCGTCGCCTGCGCTGTCGCAGGACAAGACCACTGCTCCGCTGACGTCGGCAGAATGGCTCGCAAAGATCCAGGCCGACAAGAAGGGCATCGTCGCCAAGTCGATGGACCTGACGGCGGATGAAGCGAAGAAGTTCTGGCCGCTGTACGAGCAGTTCCAGCGCGAGCTGGCCGTGCCGCAAAGTGCCTGCACGCGTGCCGTGCTCGATTACGTCGCTGCCGAGGGTAAGCTCTCGGACGCGAATGCCCGGCGCATCGCCGAGCAGGTGCTGACAGCGAACCGGGATGCATCCCGGCTGCACGAGAAGCACTTCAAGCAGCTGCTCAAGGTGCTGCCGGCGCACAAGGCCGCACGCTACATGCAGATCGAGAACAAGATCGAGGCGATCGTCCGCTACGAGTCGGCGAAGGCGATCCCGCTGGTGCAGTGACGCGGTCGCCCGCGCCTGCGTCGCACGCCGGCCCGGTTCAGGCCCGGACCCCGCGCCAGGCGGCCCAGCCGGCTGCGCGCAGTTCGCATGCCGGGCAGCGGCCGCAGCCCACGCCCCATGCATGGCTGGTGGCGCGCTCGCCGAGATAGCAGGTGTGAGTCTCGCGGCGGATCAGTTCCACCAGAGCGTCACCGCCGAGTTCGTCAGCGAGCTGCCAGGTCTGGGCCTTGCTGAGCCACATCAGCGGCGTCTCGACGATGAAGCGCTGATCCATGCCGAGCGACAGGGCGACCTGCATCGCCTTCAGCGTGTCGTCGCGGCAATCCGGATAGCCGGAAAAATCCGTCTCGCACATGCCGCCGACCAGCACGGGGATGTCGCGGCGGTAGGCGATCGCTGCGGCATACGTGAAGAAGAGCAGGTTGCGGCCGGGAACGAAGGTGTTCGGCAGGCCCTTCGCGCTCAGGCGGATCTCGGCGGCCTGCGTCAGCGCGGTGTCCGAAAGCCGGCCCAGTTCGCGCATCGATACCGGGTGATCGGCGCCGAGGCGCTCGCGCCAGCGCGGGAATCGCTCGCGCAGTGCCGCCAGCACGCGCGGCCGCACCTCGAGTTCGATCACATGGCGCTGACCGTAGTCGAAGCCGATGGTCTCGACCTCGCGATATCGCGCGAGCGCCCAGGCCAGGCAGGTGGTCGAGTCCTGTCCGCCGGAGAAGAGTACGATCGCACGCTCATGCATCGGACAAGTGTAGTGGGCATACTGTCGGCATGAGACTGCGCACGATCCCTGCGGTGCTCATGCGGGGAGGCACCAGCAAGGGCCTGGTGTTCAAGTCATCGGACCTGCCGGCCGACCGGGCCGAGTGGGACGCTCTCTTCTCCGCCGCGATGGGTTCCCCGGACGTCTACGGCCGTCAGCTCGACGGTATGGGCGGCGGACTGTCATCGCTGTCCAAGGTCTGCGTCGTCGGACCACCGTCGCGCGCCGACGCCGACATCGACTACACCTTCGCGCAGGTTTCGGTCCGCGACACGCGAGTCGACATGAGCGGCAACTGCGGCAACATGAGTTCCGCGGTGGGGCCGTTTGCGGTCGACGAGGGCCTGGTGAAGGTCGGCGACGGCCGTGCCACGGTACGCATCTACAACACCAACACGCGCAAGATCATCCATTCCTCGTTCGAGGTGCGCGACGGCCAAGCCGTGGACACTGGCGACTTCGAGATCCCGGGCGTGGCGGGCACCGGAGCGCCGATCAAGCTCGAGTTCCTCGAACCCGGCGGTGCGATCACGGGCAAGCTGCTTCCGACCGGCGAGGTCATCGAGGAACTCGACGTGCCAGGCGTGGGCCGCATCGACGTGTCGATGGTTGACGCCGCCAATGCCTGTGTGTTCGTGCGCGCGGAGAGCCTCGGTCTCACTGGCACCGAGGCGCCCGAACAGATCGAGCACGATGCGCGTCTGATGGAGGCGCTGCTGGCGATCCGAGCTCAGGCCTCGGTCGCGATGAAGGTCACGCCCGACGTCAGCGCGGCGCGCGCCCGGATCACCACGCCGTCGATCGGCATCGTCTCGTCGCCGCGCGCCTGGACCACGCTGAACGGCGACCGCCTGGGAGAGGGCGATGCCGACCTCGCGGTAAGAATGATCTCCAGCAACCAGCCGCATCGCGCGCTGCCGCTCACCGCGTCGCTGTGCGTCGCCGTGGCGGCGAGCCTGCCGGACTCGCTGGTGCATACGATCGCGAACTATCAGGGCCGCGGGCCGCTGCGGCTCGGCATGCCTTCCGGCGTGCTGACGGTCGCCGCGGAGGTGCGCAAGGACCGTGACGGCTGGTACGCGCAGGCCGGCAGCTTCTACCGCACCGCGCGGCGCCTGTTCGAGGGCCGGGTCATCCTGCCCTAGCGGCCAGTAACGGCGGGTTGAAGAGTGCCTTGCGCGCCCGCGCGCCTTCCGCATCTGGAACGAAGAGCAGCGACTACTCGGCGAGCCGACCGGCTTCGGCGAGTTCCCGGATGCGCACGACGGTGTCGAGGTCCGCGCCCTGGTAGGCCTGCTGCCGCAGTGCCACTGTCGTCTCGTCCAGTCCGCCTTCACCGGCGACCTCGGACTCCGACTCGTAGACGAAGCGCAGGAAGAGCGCATCCGGCGTCGGCTCCTCGATCGTGATTGTCATGCGGCTCGCCGGCCACGACGCGCCGGCGGGGGTGTGGATCTCGCTGCGCTGCTGCGGGAACAGACGCACACGGTCGCGCACGCGAAAGCTGCCGAAATCTAGCGTGCGCTCGAGCTCGGTGACGCCGGAGAGTTCGCGCCGGGCATCGATCGTCACGCTGTTGAGCCCGCCGACGAACTGCGTCGGGTCCTCCGCGCGCAGCACGAGGCCGCGCCACAGCTGCGCCCGCGACAGCTCGGTGAGCAGCGGCATCAGCGGATCGTTGATCTGGACCAGGTGTTCGAAGCGCATCAGTCGAGGAATCCCTGCTGCTGCAGCAGCGCGCGGATCTCCGCCGACTTCGGTACGAAATAATCCGGGTCGTACTTGATCCTCGACGTGTAGTACTGCGCCAGCGACGTGATGCCCTCGCGCTCGATTGCGGCCTTGATCTCCGGCACCGACATGTAGCGCTGCCAGCCGCGCACCTCGCGCTGTGCATAAGTGGCATCGATGTCGGCCGGCGTCGGCGCGCGGTAGACCTCGTCATGCACCAGAGCCGCCGTCGGCAGGCGGTCGCGCTTCGGCGGGTCCTCGGCCGGATATCCGGCGACGATCGACGTCACCGGCACGACGGTCTCGGGCAGTTGCAGGAACTCCACCAGTTCGGGCAGCGAAAACAGTGTCGTGCCCATGTAGCAGATGCCGATGCCGCGTGCCTCGAAGCCGAGACAGACGTTCTGCGCGACGATCATCGCGTCGTAGGCGGCGACGTGGTAGCCGAGCAGGTTGTTGAAGTTGTCGCGCGCGCCGCGCCGGGCGAGCCAGGTGCGCGTGCGGTGCCAGTCGGCGCAGAAGGTCATCACCAGCGGTGCTTCCAGCACCATCGGCTGTTCGCTGTGCAGCTCGTACAGCCGGTGCTTCCGGTCAGGGTCACGAGTCAGCACGATTGAGATGCTGTTGAGGTTGCCGGACGACGAGCCGCCGGCGATCGCGTCCGCGCAGACCTCATCGATCAGCGCCGGATCGATCGGCGTGGGCAGGTAGCGGCGGATCGAGCGGTGGTGGCGCAGCAGGCCGGGCAGGTCGGTCATCGGGGTCGGAGCGTCCATTTAACCCCATTGTCTCCGATGCGCCGTTCACAGGGCATCGGCCCCAACCAGGAGACCTCCGATGCTGCCGTTCCTCCGAATTACCCGTTCTGCCTGCCTCGGCGCGATCGCGGCTGCGGCGTTGTTCGTCACCCCTCCGGCCGGTGCGATCGGCTCCCTCGTCGACGTGCAGGTGCTGGACCGCGCCACCGGCGAGACACTGCCGATGTACTGGCACAACGGGCGCTGGTGGGTGCCCGGCAAACCCGGCAGCCGCTACGCGATCACGCTGTCGAACCGCGCCGGCGGCCGGGCGCTGGCGGTCGTGTCCGTCGACGGCGTGAACGTCGTCAGCGGCGAAACGGCAGCGCAGGACCAGACCGGCTACGTGCTCGGGAACGGTCAGTACGCGCAGATCACGGGCTGGCGCAAGGACCTGACGCGCGTGGCGGCGTTCGAGTTCACCGCACTGGCGAATTCCTACGCCGCGCGTACCGGACGCCCGGACAACGTCGGTGTCATTGGCGTCGCGGTGTTTCGTGAACGGCCGAAACCGGACCCGGTGCCGCCGGTGGTGTCGCGCCAGGAGAAGTCGACGGCCGCGCGCGACGAAGCGCCGGCGCCCGCCGCGGGTGCAGGCTCCGCCAACGAGGCCGAATCACGCCAGCGTGCCGACCGGTCCTCCGCCACCGAGCAAAGCCTTGGAACCGGCCACGGGCGCAGCGAACGCTCCGTTACCAGCTACACCGAGTTCGAGCGCGCGCAGTCCGTCCCGAACGAACTGATCGTGATCCACTACGACAGTCGCGACAACCTGATCGCCATGGGCGTGATCCCGCGGTCGCGCATTGTCCCCAACCCGTTCCCGGCGACTGCGGGTTTCGTGCCTGACCCGCCACGCTGAGTCATTCCGCGCAGCGGACGGGCGTGTTTTCGGGAGCAGTCGCGGCGATCGGCCGGCGGAAAGCGGGGGCAGAATCGCCCGCGATGAGCGCCGGTCCGAGCGACGAGGAACTGCTGGCCGCCTATGCGGCCGGGGACGCGCGCGCGTTCGGCGAACTGTATGAACGGCATGAGCGACCGGTCTACCGCTACTTCCTGCGGCAGGGCGCAGCCCCGGCGCTGGCCGACGACCTGCTGCAGGAAACCTGGATGGCCGTGATTCGCAACGCCGCTCGTTTCGAGCCGCGCGCCAAGTTCTCGACCTGGCTCTACACGGTGGCGCGCAGCAAGATCGTCGATCATTGGCGTAGCCGCGACGACGCGGTGAGCTTGGACGAGGCTGCCAATGACCCGGACGATGCGCCGCTCGATGTGCCAGGCTCTGAGGCGGACCGGCCGGACGTGCAGACCGTGTCGCGGGCGCAGGCGCGGGCGTTCGTGGACGCGGTAGAAGCGTTGCCGCCGGCGCAGCGCGAGGCGTTCCTACTGCAGGCCGAAAGCGGGCTGTCCCTTGAGGAGATCGCCACCGTCACGCAGTCCGGGCACGAGACGGTGAAGAGCCGGCTGCGCTACGCGATGGCGAAGCTGCGGTCGGCCATGGAGGCATGGCAATGAGTGGCGACGACGCCGATAGGGTGCAGCGCGGCTACCGCGCGGCCAGCACGGCGCTCGATGAGCGGCCATCGGCGACGACGCGTGCCGCGATCCTGGCGGCGGCCGCACGCCAGGCCCACGCTGGCCCGCGCGACGCCGCCGCTCCGACCGCCGCACCGGCGCGCAGAATGCCGCGCTGGCCGATGGCGGCTGCGGCCGCCGTGCTGCTCTCGACGCTCGCGGTGATGCTTGCCGTGCGCACCGAGCAGGACATGCCGACCTTCACACCGCCCGCGGAACCTGCCGCCTCGGGTGTTCCGGCTCCCGCCGCTGTACCTGCGCCACCAAGCGTGGCCAGCGCCCCTGCAGTCGACAAGGCGCTCGAAAGCTCGGCCACGCCGCCGCCGCCCTCGCTCGCCAGGGAGCGTGCATCCTCACAGGCGGCCGCTGCTCAATCGAAAGACGCGGCCGTGAGGCCGATGCGTGATGCCGCGCCGCCGGTCGCGGAGGCGAAAGTCACTGTGCCGTCGGCAGGGCGTGCGAAGGAAGAAGCGACCGCCCCGCAGGCACCGGCTTCAGCTCCCGCAGCGGCTCCGCCTATCATGGCCCAGCGGCCTGCCGCGCCCGCCACGGACGCCGTGGGCGCCACGTCGGCGGAGGCGGAAGCCCCCCTGCCTCTGGCAAAGCGGCAGGCCGCCCGCGGTGATACGGCCGAACGCCGGAGCAACGAGGCCGCCGCCGTCGCCGCGCCTGCGCCGGCCCCACTTGGCGCGGCATCCGGGGCCGTGCGCAGCGAGGCCGATGCGACCGCGGCGAACGCCGTCGGCCCATGGCTCGAGCGCATCATCAAGCTGCGCCGGGAGGGCAGGCACGCGGAGGCCGATGCCGAGTTGAAGCAGTTCAGGGAGCGGTATCCGCAGGCCGTCATCCCGCCCGAAGCGCTGCCGCCGACGGGCACACGCTAGGGGCAAGGACGCGACGGCGGCTGCCTGAGCGCTGGCAGGGAACCGGGAGCGGGAGAAGCCGCGTGAATGCCATTCCGCCCCATGTCGTGCTGCTCGACACCGTGACCCAGGTCACGCCGGCGCACACGGGGCTCGTCGTAGTGACCGGTTCGCACGGCGGACTCTCGGTCGCGCCCTATGCGTGCGCAGTTGCCGCACGGCTCTATGTGTTCAACGATGCCGGCATCGGCAAGGACGGAGCCGGCATTGCAGCGCTCGCGCAGCTCGACCGGCACGGCCTCGCGGCGGTCGCGGTGTCACACCTCTCCGCACGTATCGGCGAGGCCCGCGACACCTGGGATTCGGGTGTGGTCTCGCGCGTTAACGCCGGGGCCAGCCGCCTCGGCCTGCGGCCGGGCGTCGCGCTGCGAGATGCGGTGGCGATGCTGCCCGACGACGTCCCGGGGTCGCCGTGAGCGTGGCAGGCCGGCGTCCGCCTGACCGGCTTCAGACCGCTTCCATCACCCGCTGAAGCTTTGCGCGCACTTCGGCAGCCACCGCGCCGAGCGCAGCGCTGCTCGACAGCTGCTTCATCGCGTCCGGGTCCATGAACTCGACCTGGACATGCCCGTCGTCGGATTCGCGGACGACCACATTGCAGGGCAGCAGCAGACCGATCGTCGGCTCGGCCTCGAGTGCGCGGCGCGCCAGCGGCGGATTGCACGCGCCGAGGATGCGGTACGGCTTCACGTCGATGTCGAGCTTCTTTTTCATCGTTGCCTTGACATCGATCTCGGTGAGCACGCCGAAGCCTTCCTTCGACAACTCGGCGGTCACCTTCTGCACGGCGTCGTCGAAGCCGAGCGACACCGTCTTGCCGAAACCATAGGCGTTCTTCATCACGCACCTCTCATGCAGAGTTGGAAATCATGCCGCGGCCGCAGCCCGGTCCGCTTGCGGAAGGGCAAGCCCGACACATTCGACTTCGAGCCGGCCTTCGAGAGCCTGCAGCGCAAGCCGCGCCGCGTCCGCCTCGAAAATGCGTGTCGCGCCGCGCGCGAGTGCTTCGGCCGCATCGAGGGTCGCGACCGAACCGAGCCAGCACCACTGGTCGAAGACGTGAATCTGCTCGCGGAAGCGCGCCGGATTGCGCTCGATGAGGGCGATCGGCCCGGCGTGCGGCCACGGAGGTATGCGCCACGATGCAATGAGCTCGCGCAGTCGCGCGGCGTGCTCGTCCCGCGGCTCCGCGCCGATGCAGGCGCCGCGACAGCGGTGCAACTGGTGATTGAAGCACGGCGTGCCCGCGGCATCGCGGCGGCGACCCTCGAGTCCCAGCATCTTCATGCAAAGGCCGTGCTCCGAGGCGAGCGCGGCCAGCATGCGGCGTGCCGACGCGCGCGAGCCGAATGGACCGTAGACGTCACCGAAAGCGTCGGACGGAACGCTTTCCGCCTTGAGGTAAGCAAGCCCGTCCTTTCCGATGCGCAACATGACCTGGTTCTGCTTGCGGCGCCGGGCGACGTTGTGTGCCGGCAGGCGTGTCTTGATCAGCTCGCTCTCGCGCAGCAGCGCGCCCAGTTCGCCGGCGGTCTCCTCCCACTCCAGCCGATGCACTTCCTGTGACAGCCGCAGCTCGCGCGCGGCCCGATGCTCGGAGCTGAAGTGGCCGGCGACGCGTGCCTTCAGGTCGACGCTCTTGCCGATGTAGATCGGATGGCCATTGAGCCCGTAGAACTGATAGACCCCGGGCGCGTGCGGAATGCCGTCGAGCGCGTCCGGAGGCAGGTGTGGCGGCAGACTGGGCCGGCGCAGCAGCGTGGCGATAGCCAGTTCGAGCTCCGCCGGCGGGTGACGCTCCGCCAGCGCCTGCAGCAGGCGCCACAGCACGCGGGCGTCGCCGAGCGCGCGATGGCGCTGCTCGCCGCCCAATCCGAAGCGCTCGATGATCGCGTCCAGTGTGTGCGGGGCGCGGTCCGGATACAGGTGGCGCGACAGCCGCACCGTGCACAGCGTCTTCGCGTGGAAGTTGAGCCCGGCGCGGGTGAATTCCGCGCGCAGGAAGCCGTAGTCGAAGCGCGCGTTGTGCGCGACGAAGACCGCGCCGTCGAGGCGGTCGTACAGGTCGCTGGCAATGTCGGCGAACGTCGGTGCGCCACGCACCATGTCGTTCGTGATGCCGGTCAGCCACTGGATCTCCGGCGGGATCGGCACGCCCGGATTGAGCAGTGACGACCACTCCGTCACGCGCACGGCGTCGCCGTCGAAGTCGACGCCCACCAGTCCGACTTCGGTCACACGCTCGCGTTCGGGGTTCGAACCGGTCGTCTCGACGTCGATGAAGGCCAGGCGGGGAGCGAAGACGGGGAACATCGGGGCCTCGGAGCGGGTGCCGATTATCCGGCAGGCCGGGGAGGGCAGCGGCGCGGTGCAGGCGCTGGCGCGGGCATACTGGCAGCATCAGTATGCCGGCCGCCCACGAGGTGTCTGGCCAGGAAAGGGAGACTCGCCATGAACGACGCTACCGTCGCAGCAACGTCCTCGCCCGAGCAGGGCAAGCGCGAGCGCTTGGATGAGGTGCAGGCGCTGATCGAACAGCGGCACGACGGGTCCGAGCGCACGCTCTGCACGGCATTCTGTCGCGGCTATTTCCGCCAGGTCGATCCCGAAGACGTATGCGAGCGCAGCGCCGAGGATCTCTACGGCATGCTGCGCTCGCACCTGCAGCTGGCGCGGCATCGCGGCGAGGCGGCCCGACCGAAGCTGCGCGTGCTCAATCCGACGACACAGGAGGCGGGCTTCGCATCGCGCCACACGATCGTCGAGGTCGTCAATGACGACATGCCGTTCCTCGTCGATTCGACGTCGATGGAGATCAACCGGCAGGGACTCTCGCTGCACCTGATCGTCCATCCGATCTTTGCGGTGAAGCGCGATGGCGCCGGCAATCTGCTCGCGGTCGCTCCGCGCGAGGAGCAGCCCGACTGGCCGCGGGAGTCGGTCATGCATCTCGAGATCGATCGGCTGGCCGACCCGGTGGCGCGCGCGGGACTCGCCGAGGGCATCGAGCGGGTGCTCGGCGACGTGCGGGCCGCGGTCGAGGACTGGAAGCCGATGGTGGCGCAGCTGCGTGCGGTGATCCGCGAACTCGACGAGCGCCCGCCGCCGGTGCCGCGCGAGGAGTTCAGCGAGTCGCGCGCGTTTCTGCAGTGGCTCACCGAGGACCACATGCTGCTGCTCGGCTACCGCAGCAACGACCTGCACCAGGACAGCGGCGAACTGGAACTGGTGCGCGTGGAAGGCTCGGGCCTCGGCATCCTGCGCGAGGCCGGTGCGCCGAAAGGCATCTCGATCAGCTTTTCCACGGCGCCGCGCAGCATGCGCTCGCTCGCTACCTCGCCGTCGCCGATGCTGCTGGTGACCAAGGCGACGACCCGCGCGACCGTGCATCGACCCGGCTACGTCGACTACGTCGGCGTCAAGCGCTACGACGCCGGCGGGCGCGTGGTCGGCGAACACCGCTTTGTCGGACTCTTTACCTCCGCCGCCTACAGTACGCGCGTGACCGAAGTGCCGCTGGTGCGCGGCAAGGTGCGCGAAGTCACCGAGCGCGCGGGGCTGGCTCCGGCCAGCCACCTGGGCAAGGCTCTGACGCACATCCTCGAGACGTACCCGCGCGACGAGCTGTTCCAGATGACCGTCGACGAGCTCGCGGAAGTGACCACCGGCATCCTGCAGCTCGGCGAACGGCAGCGCTTCCGCCTGTTCGTCCGGCGCGACGCGTTCGAGCGCTTCGTCTCGTGCCTCATCTTCGTGCCGCGCGAGAACTACACGACCGGGCTGCGCCGCAAGTTCCAGTGGATCCTGCTGGAAGCCTTCAACGGCTCCGCCGCCGAGTTCAACGTGCTGCTGACCGACGCGGTGCTGGCCCGCATCCACATCACGGTGCGCACGACCCCCGGGCGCATCCCTGCCTTCGACCGGCGCTCGCTCGAGGCGCAGCTCGCGGCCGCCGCGCGACGCTGGGAGGACGACCTGCGCGACGCGCTGCTCGCGGAGCTGGACGAATCGGTCGGGGCGCAGCTGCTGCGGCGGTACGGTGCCGCATTTCCCGTGTCGTACCGCGAGCACGTCGACGCCGTGACGGCGGTTGACGACGTGCAGCGCCTTGACCGGCTGGCGCGCGTCGGGCTCGTGCTCAATCTCTTCCGGCGGCGCGGCGCCGAGCCGGATCGTCTCGCCTTCAAGATCTACCGCGACAGCGTGCCGGTGCCGCTGTCCGATTCGCTGCCGATGCTGGAGCGCATGGGCGTGCGCGTGCTGGCGGAACGTCCGTACGAGATCACTCCGGACGGCTCCGAGTCCAAGTGGATCCACGACTTCGAGCTCGAGGTCCCGGCCGGCGGCGAGCTCGACATCGACACCCTGGCACCGCTCTTCGAGGATGCCTTCGCGCGCGTGTTCGACGGCAGCGTCGAGAACGACGACTTCAACCGGCTGGTGCTGAGGGCGGGGCTCGCTGCGGACGAAATCGTGATCCTGCGGGCCTATGCCAAGTACCTGCGGCAGATCGGGTTCCCGCTGTCGCAGGCGTACATCGAGGCGACGCTGGCCGCGCACCCGCGCCTCGCGGGCATGCTGGTGCGCCTGTTCAGGCTGCGGTTCGATCCGTCGCAGCGCGACGATGCGGCGGCCGCGAGCCAGGTGCGGGCGATCGAACAGGCGCTCGACAAGGTGCCGAACGCGAGCGAGGACCGCGTGCTGCGGCAGCTGCTGGCGCTGATGCGGGCGACGACGCGCACGAACCTCTGGCGCACCGGCCACGGCGCCAGCGGGGCGGATGGACCGCGCCGCAGCTTCCTGTCGTTCAAGTTTGATCCGCGGCAGATCCCGGCATTGCCCGAGCCGCGTCCGATGTTCGAGATCTTCGTCTACTCGACGCGCTTCGAAGGGGTGCACCTGCGCGGCGGCAAGGTGGCGCGCGGCGGTCTGCGCTGGTCCGACCGGCCGGAGGACTTCCGTACCGAGGTGCTGGGCCTGGTCAAGGCGCAGATGGTGAAGAACACGGTCATCGTGCCGGTGGGCAGCAAGGGCGGCTTCGTGCTGAAGAAGGCTCCGCCCGCAGCGGATCGCGAAGCGTTCATGAAAGAGGGCGTGGCCTGCTACCAGGACTACCTGCGCGGGCTGCTCGATCTCACCGACAACCTCGTGGCCGGCAAGGTCGTGCCGCCGCCTCACGTCGTGCGTCACGACGGCGACGATCCCTATCTCGTGGTGGCCGCCGACAAGGGAACGGCGACCTTCTCCGACTACGCCAACGCGATCAGCGCGGAATACGGTCACTGGCTCGGCGATGCATTCGCATCGGGCGGCAGCGCCGGCTACGACCACAAGGGCATGGGCATCACCGCGCGCGGCGCCTGGGAGAGCGTCAAGCGGCACTTCCGCGAGATGAACGTCGACACACAGACGCAGGACTTCACCTGCGTCGGCATCGGCGACATGTCGGGCGACGTGTTCGGCAACGGCATGCTGCTGTCGAAGCACATCCGCCTGGTGGCGGCTTTCGACCACCGGCACATCTTCATCGATCCCGGCTCCGATCCGGCGACGAGCTTCGCCGAGCGCGAACGCGTGTTCGCACTGCCGCGGTCCTCGTGGGCGGACTACGACGTCAAGCGGATTTCGGCCGGCGGCGGCATCTGGTCGCGCGCCGAGAAGTCGATCCCGGTGTCGCCGCAGGCGCGTCAGGTGCTCGGCATCAGTGCCGCGCAACTCACTCCGAACGAACTGATCTCCGCGATCCTGAAGGCACCGGTCGACCTGCTGTACAACGGCGGCATCGGCACCTACGTGAAGGCGGCCGAGGAGGGCCACGCCGACGTCGGTGACCGCGCCAACGACGCGGTGCGCATCAACGGACGCGACCTGCGCTGCAAGGTCGTCGGCGAGGGCGGCAATCTGGGCTTCACGCAGCGCGGGCGGGTTGAGGCGGCGCTCGCGGGCGTACGGCTCTACACCGACGCGATCGACAACTCGGCCGGGGTCGACACCTCCGACCACGAGGTCAACATCAAGATCCTGCTGAGCCTGCCGGTCGCCGAGGCGCGGCTGACGCTCGCGCAGCGCAATGCGCTGCTCGCGGACATGACCGACGCGGTGGCGCAGCTGGTGCTGGAGGACAACTACTACCAGACGCAGGCGCTGTCGCTCGGTCGTCACACCGCGCGCAAGCTGCTCGAGCAGCAGCAGCGCATGATCCGCTTCCTCGAGAAGGAGGGCCGGCTTAATCGGGCACTCGAGTTCCTGCCTGACGACGAGACGATTGCCGAGCGTCGCGCTGCCGGGCTGGCGCTGACCGGTCCGGAGCGTGCGGTGCTGCTCGCGTACTCGAAAATGTGGCTCTTCGACGAACTGCTGGCGTCCGACCTTCCGGAAGACCCGTGGGTCGCGAATGCGCTGGTGCGCTACTTCCCGCAGCGGCTGCACGGCGCTTTCGCGGCTGACATCGAGCGGCATCCTCTGCGGCGCGAGATCATCGCCACCGTCGTTCTCAACGAGATGGTGAACCGCGTCGGTCCGAGCTTTCCGTACCAGATGACCTCGAGCACCGGCGCCTCGCCGGCCCAGGTCGTGCGGGCTTACCTGCTGACGCGCGAGGTGTTTGCGCTGGTCCCGACGTGGGCCGCGGTCGAGGCGCTGGACAACCAGGTCGCCGACGATGTCCAGGCGGAACTGCTGATGGAACTGGGACGGCGCACGGTCCGCGCGACGACATGGTTCCTGCGCGCGCGGCGCCTGGCCGAGCCGATGGTGCAGACGATCGGCCGCTTTGCGCCGGCTGCGACGGCGCTGCTCGCCTATCTGCGCGAAGCGTCGGTGCAGGCTTCCTGCCGGGCCCCGCTGCTCGAGCTGCATGCGCGCTATCTGCAGCAGGGCGTGCCCGAGCCGCTGGCCTTCGATGTTGCAGCGGCAGCGACTTCGGTGGCGGCGCTCGATCTCGCCGAGGTGGCCGAAGGTACGCACCAGCCGCTCGACACGGTCGCGGCGACCCACTTCGCCATCGGCGATGCACTCGGGCTTGCGCGCGTGCGCGCGCAGGTGTCGGCGCTGCCGTCCGATGACTACTGGCAGGCGCTGGCGAAGGCGGCGGCGAGTGACGAACTTGCCAGCCTGCAGCGGCAGCTCACCGCCGACGCGCTGGCGGCTGGCGGCCTTGAGCCGTGGCAGCGCGCGCAGACGGCACCGCTCGAACGCGCGCGGCGCCTTCTCGGCGAACTCGCGGAGAGCAAGAGCGCGGATCTCGCGATGATCTCGGTCGCGCTGCGCGAATTGCGCAACCTGGCCTGAGTGCTGCCATGGCTGCCGATCCGGCCGGTCGTGAGGGTTGGCGGAAGCTCCGTAAATGAGCCGCGCTGCCTTCAGGTGCGGCGGCCATTCCGCGCCTGAGCAGCATCGACGGCTTCCAGCCGTTCGTGCAAGGTACTCCGGGTCAGGCGGCACCGCGCGGCGGGCATCGGCATTCATTGAACGAGCGACCGGACGAAGCGGATACACGCTACGACTCCGGGGATTGAATTCGGCGTCGGGTGTTCAAACCTCGGGGAAAATTACGTCTGCCGGACAGCAGATCAAAGTTCAGGAGGTAAAGGTTCTATGGACAAGTCGATGCTCAAGGGCGTCGTGATCGGCGGGATCGCGATGGTGGTGCTGACCGCGGGCGGTGTGACGGGCTACCAGGCAATGAAGCGGCCGTCATCGGCCGAGGTCCTTGCAGTCAAGGAGGTCACCCAGACGGTCTCCACGCCGCGCGAAGAGTGCCAGGACGTCCAGGTTCAGAAGCAGGCGCCGGTGAAGGACTCGAACCGGATCGCGGGCTCCGTGATCGGGGGTGTGGCCGGCGGAGTGCTGGGCCATCAGGTGGGTGGCGGCAAGGGCAAGACGCTGGCGACGGTGGCGGGCGCTGCGGGTGGCGCTTATGCCGGCAACCAGGTGCAGAAGTCGATGCAGGAGCACGATGTCGAAACGACGACAGAACGGCGCTGCAGGACCGTCAACGAAACGTCTAAGAAGCTGGTCGGATATGACGTGACCTACCGACTCAGCGGCAAGGAAGGCGTCGTTCGCACATCGTTCAAGCCCGGCGCGACGCTGCCGGTCAAGGACGGACAGCTGGTTCTCACCCCGCCCGAAACGGCAAAGTAGCCGCCGCTGCGAGGAAGCCGGCTCCCCGGCGCTGGTCCGGGTGCCCGGGACCCGCGTGGCTGTATGTGTAGGCAGAATGGTGACCGCTGGGCGGCGGCGCGTCACGCGCGCGGCGGCTGCGGTCGTGTCAACGCGTGTGCGAAAGCGCGGCGTACGATGCGGGACGCACCTGCGGAGTGAACATTGAGTCCTGCAGTCTCCATTGTGGCGACGGCGAGCACGCTGCCGACGGCCACCGTTTCGAACCGGGAGATCGGGCAGCGTCTGCTCGAAGGGGTCGAGGCCGACGATGAAGAGTCGGCCGAGATCGTCGCGCGCATCAGCGAGCGCGCCGAACTGATCGAGAAGAAGACGGGTCTGCGGTCGCGCCGCTTCTTTGCGCCGGACGAGTCGCCGGTCAACGTCGGGACGGGACTGCTCGAGCGCCTGATGGGCGGTCAGTCATGGGCCGGACTGGACGCGGTTATCGTCTCTTCGTCGAGCACGCACGGGTTCCCGGGGCTGTCGCAGCAGATCGTCGCGGCGGCGCGAAAGGCGCATCCCGACCTCGGCGCGCCGTTCGTGCTCGACGTCGGCAGCAACGCCTGCACCGGCTTCATGTATGCGCTGGCGATTGGCAGCAGCGTCGTGCAGGCGCTCGGCTACCGTCGCGTGGCCTGCATCGCGATCGAGTTCTCGTCGCGCTGCATCGCCTACGATCCGCTCGCGTTCGGCACCAGCACGCTGTTTGGCGATGCGGCTGCGGGCCTGCTGCTGGCGCGCGACGAGCGCGGACTGGCGCGCCTGCGCTCGGTGCGTGCGTCGTCGATGATCGACGCCGAGACGATCGGCATGGTGAAGGGCACCGGCATGCAGGCAGCTCATCCGGGCGCCGAGGTGCCGAAGTCCGCGCGCTGGTTCATGGCCGGCCCGCCGGTGGCCATCGGCGCGACGCGCATCCTCGTCGAGGAGATCCAGCGCGTGCAGCGCGACGGCGTCAAGATCGACTGGCTGATTCCGCATCAGGCCAATCTGACGCGCATCCTGCTGCCGGCATGCGCGAAGACCGGCATCGATCCCGAGCGGCTGTGCGCATCGTTCGCCGAGACCGGCAATACGTCGAGCGCCAGCATCCCGCTGCTGCTCGACCAGCTGGTCCGCGACGGCCGCGCACGTCCGGGCGAGACCGCACTGATGATCGGCTTCGGCGCGAGCTTTTCGATCGGTTCCGCGCTGATCGAGTTCGATCGCCTTCCCGGAAGGGCGGCTTGACGCAGGCGACGATGAACTTCGCTGAGTTCGAAGCCGCGGCGCGGGCTCAGGGCTACGACGAGGTGCTCGAGCGTCGCTGGGCGCCAGGTACCGTGCTCGCTGCACATGAGCACCCGTTCGCGGTGCGCGCACTCGTCGTGCAGGGCGAGATGTGGCTCGCATGCGGCAGCGAAACGCGCCACCTCGTGGCTGGCGACGAATTCACGCTCGATCAGGGTGTACCGCACGCCGAGCGCTACGGCGCGGAGGGTGCGACTTACTGGGTCGCACGCCGGACGGTTCTTACGTAGCGGACGGCCGGGTCAGCGCGCCGGATGCCCGGTGCGGGCGCGGAAGCGCTTGAGCAGCAGCGCGTTGCCGACGACGGAAACGCTGGACAGTGCCATCGCCGCGCCGGCAAACACCGGCGTCAGCACACCGAGCGCCGCCAGCGGGATGCCGACGACGTTGTAGATGAACGCCCAGAACAGGTTCTGGCGGATCTTGCGCACAGTGGCCCGCGAGATCTCGATCGCGGTCGACACCAGCCGCGGATCCGGTCGCAGCAGCGTCACGCCCGCGGCGTGCATCGCGATATCGGTACCCGATCCCATCGCGATACCGACATCCGCGGCAGCGAGTGCCGGCGCGTCGTTGATGCCATCGCCGACCATCGCCACCACGCGCCCGTCCGTGCGCAGCGCCTCGACGCGCTTCGCCTTGTCGCGTGGCATGACGTTGGCTTCGTAATGCGTAAGGCCGAGCTGCTGCGCGATGTGCCGTGCTGCGCCGTCGTTGTCGCCCGAGATCATCGTCGTCTCGACGCCGAGGCGTGCCAATGCCTCGATCGCCGCGCGCGCGCCAGCCTTTGGTTCGTCGCCGAACGCGATCAGGCCGATCAGCTGTGTTCCTGCCGGAGTGCGCTGTGCCAGCCAGGAGACGGTCGATCCCTCCGACTCGAGACGGGCAGCGCGCGCTTCGAGATCGGCGGTGCCGACCTTCCATTCGCCCATCAGCCCGCGGTTGCCAAACGCAAGCTCGATCCCGCCGGCCGGGTGTGACTCGTCGACGAGCCGGCTGGTCACACCACGGCCCGCCAGCACGCGATGGTCGAGGGTCTTGCGGCGGAGCATTTCCGGATGCCGCTTGCCTTCATACGCGAACGCGCCGCGCACCGCGTCCGCCAGCGGATGATTGCTGCCGGCATTCGCCGCCTCAGCCAGCGCCAGCACCTCCTTCGCATCGAACAGCGCCTGCGGCTCGACGGCGACGACGCGGGGCTTGCCGATGGTGAGCGTCCCGGTCTTGTCGAAGGCCACGGTCCGGATACGCCGCGCCAGTTCCAGCGCCTGCGCGTCCTTGATCAGGATGCCGTGCTGCGCGGCCACGCCGGTGCCGGCGATGATCGCGGCCGGCGTGGCCAGCCCGAGCGCGCACGGGCAGGCGATCACCAGCACGGACACCGCGTTGATCAGCGCGGTCTCGAGCGGCGCTCCGGCGTAAAGCCAGCCGGCCAGCGTGACGGCGGCGATCACGAGCACGACCGGCACGAACACGCCGGCGACGCGGTCGACCAGCCGCTGGATCGGCGCTTTCGCCGACTGCGCATCCTCGACCAGCCGGATGATGCGGGCGAGCATCGTTTCGGCGCCGACCGCACGCGTCTCGACGTCGAGGCGGCCCGGGCCGTTGATCGATCCGGCGCTGACGCGATCACCCGGTGACTTGTCGACCGGCAGGCTCTCTCCGGTCAGCATCGATTCGTCGATGCTCGACGTGCCCGCCTGGATCAGTCCGTCGACCGGTACGCGGTCTCCGCCGCGCACGATGACGAGGTCGCCGAGCCGCAGATCCTCGACTGGCACTTCGATGATGTGTGCGTCGCGCAGCACGTGGGCTGTCGTCGGCCGCAGGGCGGCGAGCAGGCGGATCGCTTCGGAAGTCTGGCGCTTCGCGCGTGCCTCGAGCCACTTGCCGAGCAGCACAAGCGCGATGACGACCGCGGCAGCCTCGAAGTACAGGTGCGGCGCATGCTGAGCGCCGTGCGCGATGCCGCCTTCGAGCCAGAGATACAGCGACAGCCCGTACGCGGCCAGCGTGCCGAGCGACACCAGCAGGTCCATGTTGCCGGTGCCAGCTCTCACGGCCTTGAACGCGGCGACGTAGAAGCGGCGTGCGCACCAGAACTGCACCGGAGTCGCGAGCAACCATTGCATCCACGGCGGCATCGACCACTCGACGCCGACGAGCGACATGTGTGTGCCGAGCAGCAGCGGCAAGGCCAGCGCGAGCGCGATCAACGCATCGCGGCGCAGCCCGGCAGTGCGGTCCGGCGGCGCGACTGTCGCTGCACCCGGGACCGTCGCGGCATAGCCGGCAGCGCTGACCGCATCGAGCAGGTCGCGCGCGGTGGCCGCGCCCGACACAAGTTCCACCTGGGCAGATTCGGACGCAAGGTTGACGGTGGCCCGCAGCACACCGGGTACGGCGCGCAAGGCTGTTTCGAGGCGCGCGACGCAGGTGGCGCAGGTCATGCCCTCGATATCCAGCCGCAGCACCTGAGTCGGTACCGAGTAGCCGGCCGCATCGACCGCGCGCGACAGCGTCAGCGGGTCGAGTGCATGGCCCTCGACTGCAGCGGACTCGGTGGCGAGATTGACTGCGACCCGCTCCACTCCGGCGACACGGGCGAGCGCCTTTTCGACATGCGTAACGCAACTTGCGCACGTCATGCCCTGCACCGGCAGCACCAGCCGCGCGGACGGTGCTCTGACCGCTGCGTCCGCGGTGACGGCCCGGTCCACGGTCACTTCCGCGTCATGCACGTCGTCCATGGTTCGGCACTCTACCCCCGCCCCTGCCGCGGTTATCCAGTCGTCCGCGCCGGTCTTGCGACCGGTCAAGACGGAGAGTGATCTCCGCAGGAAGCACTATGCGGGCGAGGCGGGCGAATGCAATGGGAGCGTCGGGCGTCGAAAGGCGACGTGACGGCGCCGCTCCCGGCGCGGCTGCGCCCCCGACATACGTCCGGATCAGTCGCCGACGACGGTCGCGGCCGCGGCGCCCAGCGCGCCTGCGCCGGCCGGTGACTGCACGAAGCCGGCGATGGCCTCGAGATAGTCCGCTGTCGGTCGGGAGCCCGAGTGAGTTCCGCCCTCGATCTTGACAAGGCGTTTGGTCTGGCTGCCGGCGCGCTCGTAGAGCTCGTCGGCCATCGTGTGCGGCACGACGTTGTCGGCGGTGCCGTGCAGGATCAGCAGCGGCGCTTGCACCTTGGCGATGCGCGACGCCGAATCGAAACGCTGCGTGACGACGAGTCCGAGACCGGGCACCCAGCCCCAGCGCATGCCACGCACGAGGTCGGGGATCGACGTGAAGGTGGACTCGATGATCACGCCACCGACGGCGTCGCCGGGCAGGCCGCTGGCGAGCTCGACCGCCAGCGCGCCACCCAGGCTGTGGCCGTAGATGAAGCGGCGGGCCGGATCGGGCTGGCGGCGCTGCAGTTCCTCGAACGCCGTGCGCGCGTCGGCCGCGGCGGTCTCCTCGGAGGGCAACAAATCGGTGCTCTTGCCGAAGCCGCGGTAGTCGACCGCGAGCACGTTGAATCCCAGGTCGTGCCAGCGGGCGATCCGGAACACGCTGCCGTTCATGTTCCAGCGCGCGCCGTGCAGGTACAGCACCGTCGGGGCCGAGGCGGCGTCCGCCTGCGGCACGTACCAGAAGTGCAGCGTGTCGCCGTTCGCGAGCTGCAGGTCATACGTCTCGGTGCCCTCGAGCGGTTCGGCGAACCAGCGCGGGCTGTCGCGCGCCGGGTTGAAGATCGCCTGCCGCTGCCACTCGTCCAGCGAAGTGCAGCCGGCGATCGTGCCGAGGCCGATGACGGCGGCCGCAAGTGCAGCAGCCCATCGACGCAAAGCATGCAAAGGAGGCGTGATCATCGTCGTTCCGACGATACGCCGCCGCGACAGCCCGCGGCCGGCCGGCAGGCTAGACCGTACCGATGAAATCGCGCTTGCCGAGTTCCACGCCGTTGTGCCGCAGGATGTCGTAGGCGGTCGTCATGTGGAAGAAGAAGTTCGGCAGCGCGACATGCGAGAGATAGCTGAGGCCCCGATACGTGATGGTCTGATCGCGGATCTTCAGCGCCACGTCGCGTGCCTCGCTTTCCGCGAACTGCGCCTCGGTGAAGCCCTGGATGTAGTCGACGGTCCGTGCGATGCGCGCCTTCAGGTCGGCGATCGAGGCTTCGTTGTCATCGTATTTCGGGGGCTCCTGTCCGGCCAGACGGGCAACCGTGCCTTTGGCGAAGTCGCACGCGACCTGCACCTGCTTGGTGAACGCGAACATGTCCGGATAGAGGCGGGCGGTGAGCAGGACCGACGGATCGACCTTCTTCGCCTCGGCATACGCGGCCGCCTTGTCGAGGATGGCCGACAGCTGGCCGAGCGACTTCGCGAACACCGGCACCGACATCGCATACATCAGGTTCATGACGTTTCCTTCTTCTTGCGGGTCCGCAGCGCCAGCATCGTGCCGCGGCAGTGCTTCGAGCCGCAACGGCATTCGTGCTGCTTCTTGAGTGTCGGCGTGATTCTTTCGTCGATGATCAGGCCGTAGTCATAGTTGAGTTCCTCGCCGGCGCGGATGTCGCGCCGCGCCTCGATGAACACGCGGCCGTCGTCGGTCTCTTCGGTCTCGCAGTTCGGCTCGCACGAGTGATTGATCCAGCGCGCGGCGTTGCCGCCGACCGCGGCGTCGATCACCGTCTTGCCGTCGGACAGCGAGAAGAAGAAAGTGTGGTTCGGATCATCCGGGTCCGACGGCGGGCGCCGGTCGGCCTCCTTCCAGGTGATGCGTTCACCGCGGTATTCGATGATGCGTTCGCCGGCCTTGATCTTGCGGGCGGCGTAGACGCCGCGTCCGTGAACCTTTGAATTGCGGATGACGATGCGCGCGTTACGCGTGGACGACATGTTCCTTCCCGGGTGGTGAGCTTGAGGTTGAATCGGACAGCTTGCTTCGATCGAAGGGGCCGCAAGTATCGCAAATTGCACGCCTGTCCCCTCAAGGCGGCTGTCAGCCCGCGACCAGGCGTTTGAGCTCCTGCAGGGGGTTGGTCTTCAGCACATCGAGCAGGTTGTTGAACTGGTCGGTCCAGACGGAGAAGGCGGGTGCCGCCTCGATCGGCTGGGCGACCGCCAGCGGCTCGCTGGCCAGCGCTTCGGGCGTCGCGGCGAGCACGACCCAGTCGGTCGCCCAGCCGTGTTCCGGCGACTGGTCGCTGATCAGCCGGACCTGCAGACCTTCGTCGCGCGCAATGTTCGCCAGCACCGGCTTGAGGTCGAGGAACCGGTTCGAGACATGAACGGCGAGGATGCCGTCGGGGGCCAGATGCTGCATGTAGAGGCGGATCGCCTCGCGCGTGATCAGGTGCACCGGAATCGAATCGCTGGAGAAGGCGTCGATCGCGAGCACGTCGAACTTCTGGGGCGTGCCCTGCGCGAGTTCGCGCTCCAGCGACAGTCGCGCATCACCGATCGCGAACTCGAGGCGGGCCGGCGTGTTGTTCAGGTAATCGAACTGGCTGCGCGCGAGCTTCAGTACGTCCGGATCGAGTTCGTAGAAGCGGATTGTGTCGCCCGCGCGGCCGTAGGCAGACAGCGTGCCGGTACCGAGACCAACGACACCGATGCGCACCGGGCCGACGGCCTGCCGCGCAGCGATCGCCCGACCGACGCCCGAGCTGCGTGCGTAGTAGGTGCCCGGCTCGAGCCGCGCCGGGTTGATCGTGAACTGCTCGCCGTGCAGGATCACCCCGTGCAGCAGGCGCCGCACCTGCCCGTCGCCACTGCCCTGCTCGCGCACTCTCAGCGTGCCGTAGAAGTTGCGCTGCATGAAGATGACATCGTCGCGCACAAAGCCGAGGTACTCGATGCCGTACCAGCCGGTCGCCAGCGTGGCGACGATCGCCGGCCCGACCAGCCAGCGATTGCGCCAGGCGACGACGACGGCGAGCGCCGCCAGCAGCACCAGCGCGAGCGGCAGTTCGAAGTACGCCTGGAAGATGCGCGGCGCCACCAGACCGACGAACATGCCACCGAGCGCGCCGCCGAGCGAGATCATCAGGTAAAACTGGGTCAGGTAACGGGGCGCGGGTTTGCGGTGTGCCAATTCGCCGTTGCAGAACAGCACCGACATGAACATGCCCAGCGTGTAAAGCGGCACGGCAACGCCGACGTCCAGCACGCCGCGCGCCGCGGACAGCCCAGCTGCCATCGCGACAATCAGCGCCAGCGTCAGGAACAGCCACCAGTTCTGCTCGTACCAGCCGCGCCCGCCCCGGCCTTCGAACGCGACGACGAAGGTGAGCAGGTAAAGCGAGAGCGGCAGCACCCAGAGGAACGGCACCGAGGCGATGTTCTGCGTGATGTGGCTGGTGGTCGCGAGCAGCATCACCGAGCCAAGCGCGGACAGCGCGAGCCACAACAGGTAGTCCGCCGGTCGCGGCGGCGTGGCGGCCTCCGGCGCGCGCGCCGCGGCGGCGTCCGTATCGATCGGCAGCACGTGCGGTGCCGGAGCCTGCTGTCCGGTCTTCCACGCGGAAAGCCCGCACGTCAGCACGAAGACTGCGTAGGCCGCGCTCCAGACCATCGACTGCGTCGAAGAGCTCGAAAATGGCTCGATCGCGAACGGGAACGCGAGCAGGCCGATCAGCGAGCCGAAGTTCGACAGCGCGAACAGCCGGTAGACCGATTTCTCAGGGAACCGTGGCGCGACCCATTTCTGCAGCAGCGGACCCGTGGTCGACAGCAGGAAATAGGGCAGGCCGATCGTCGCGAGCAGCAGCACGATGATGCTCAGCGCCGCGTCGGCCTCACCCGTCGGCTTCAGCGCGGCGCTCGGAACGATCGGCAGGAAGACGAGGCTCGCGGCGAGCAGCGCGATGTGCAGACGCGACTGCGCGCGCGCACTCAGGTGTCGCGTGATCAGGTGGGCATAGGTATAGCCGGCGAGCAGCACGACCTGGAAGAACACCAGGCAGGTGATCCACACCGCCGAGGTTCCGCCGAACCATGGAAGGATCTGCTTGGCGATGATCGGCTGCACCAGGAACAGCAGAAACGCCGAGAGCAGGATCGTGGAAGCGAAGAGAAGCATCGAGCGGGGGCCGGGGCAAAGCGCGCAAGTGTATTCGCCTCGGGTGTACGCGAGCCCTGCGGGCTCGCACGTGCACCCGAGGCGGCACGCACGCTGCGCTTGCGCTCGGTTGTGTCGGCTGCGCTCCGGAGCGGCCGCGCGCTCCGCCGAAGACTAACTGCTCTGCACTCTCCCTGACCCTCTCGCCAGGCGAGAGGGAAGTAGGCACTCCTTGCCTTTCCCTCCTCGCCGGGCGAGGAGGGTAGGGAAATCCTGGCACTGCGATGAGCTTCGCGGGGTGGAGTGCCCGCGTTTACTACTCGGCGGAGCGCGCGGCCGCTCCGGAGCGCAGCCGACTGATCAGTCCTGAGCGCGCACGTAGTGCGCGTACCCGGAGCGAGTGCACGTGCGACGCGCGCAGCGCGTCGCGTACACGAGTGACGCCCTAGTTTGGCGCGTGAATGCTGCTGCCGCCCAGGCAGGGGTCGGTATCGGCGCCGAACGCCACGCGATCGATGTCGCCCGCGGTGCTGTTGTTGATCGCCGACACGAACTGCTTGACGCCGCCGTTGAAGCTGCCGGCGCGTGCGGCGCGGCCGTACGGATCGCTGTACCAAACGCTCGCACCGCCTCCGTTGGTGATGCGCGTGGCGCCGAGCGTGACGCGCCGGCGGCAGCCATTGAATACGCTGCGCGGGTCGTCGTAGTCGATGCGGCTGACACGCGGCGTCTGCGGGCCGAAAGGCGCGATGGCCGAGCATTCGGGGCCGCGCGCCTGACGCACGATCAGCGATGCGCTCAGCGGATCGTCGATCAGCACGCCGGTCGCGCTGATGCCGATGTAGCAGAGGTTGATGCTGCGGGCGATCGCCTCGGGTTGGGCCAGTTCGTAGAAGCGCGACGGCGAACCCACCGCATAGGACGGATCGACGTAGACCAGTTCGGTGCCGTCGCTGCGGCGCAGGGTCAGCGCGGAGTACCACGTTTCCACGAGTCCGCCGGCGAAATCGGACGTCTGGCCGATCGGGACCAGTATGGCCGCATAGACGTTGTCGGCAATCGGGATCACGCGACCGCGCTCGGTGCCTCCGGCGGGGGAATTCAGCGGCTGGGACGTGCCGAAGCGGATCGTCGTGAACGTGTCGTTGGCCTGCGCGACCGTGAACTCGCCGGGGTTGCCGAACGTCGCCATGGCGCTGACGATGACCTTGCCGCCGAAGCGACCGGCATCCGTTCCGCGGCTGCAGTCGATGGCGTACAGCACCTCGTGCAGGTTGCTGGCATAGGACTCGCCCGAGTGGGTTTCCTGGTGCAGGACGGACAGCACATCGCACGACAGGTCGAAAGTCTGCAGCTGCCCGTTGACGGTTCGCGTGCGCGAGATCCCGTTTTCCCAAGCGATCTTGTAGCTGACGTGGTCCT
>DAOMFL010000053.1:0-25633 GCA_035429805.1 Burkholderiaceae bacterium | reverse complement strand
CGGTGGTCGCCGCGGGGTCGGCGGCGGCGGCGGCGGCGGGGGCTCGCAGACCGGCTTCGGCATCAGGTCGCGGTCGCACTCGCAGCCGGCGGTCCAGCTTGGCCACTTGGCGTCCTTAATGACCGTCTTGGCCGCGCGGTCGACGCTCCACGAACCGGTGCGCCAGCACAGACCAAACGGGTCGCGCACGATGTTGCCGCGCGCGTCGATCACATACGGGCTCTCCTTGGTATCAACGACTGTGATGTCCTTGATCTGGGCGCCAACTGTCCCAGTCAGGGCCATCAGCGCTGCTGCCACGAGGCCCAGCTTGATGGATTGCTTCATGTTGCTCCTCACTCGAGATAAGGAAGACCGGGCGGGGTACCGACTCGTCCGGGCGTGGCCTGCGATGCGTCGGCTGGTGATGGTGCAACAAAACTCACACCACCCCGGCCGTCTGCAAAACCTGCCGACAACGATTTTGCCACGCGAGGGACTGGGCTGCAGTCTGGCGCGCGGCTCCTTCTTGAGCTTCCGCAAGTACCTGTCTCCCTCTTACAACAGGATCGCCGGCGACCCAGACGTCGGTGGCGTGCTCACGCCCGGCCGCATAGACCAGCTGCGTCACCGGGTCATACACCGGCTGGGTTTCGATCGCGCCCAGGTCGAAGGCTGCGAGGTCGGCTTCCTTGCCCACTTCGATCGAGCCGACGCGACGCTCCAGGCCCAGCGCGCGCGCGCCGCCCAGGGTCGCCGCCTCCACGGCAGCCGCGGCGGGAACGGCTGTGGCGTCGCGACGGATCCCCTTGGCCAGCAGGGCCGCCAGGCGCATCTCCGAGACGATGTCCAGCCGGTCGTTGCTGGCAGCGCCGTCCGTTCCGAGGCCGACGTTCACTCCGGCGGCCAGCAGCTCCGCGACCCGCGCGATGCCGCTGCCAAGCTTGAGGTTCGACGCGGGGCAGTGAGCTACCGACGCGCCTCGCTGGCCCAGCAGCGCGATCTCCGCCGGCTCGAGGTGGACGGCGTGCACGGCGATCAGGCGCTCGGTGACCAGGCGCAGCCGCTCCAGTCGCGCGAGCGGCCGTTCACCGTGCTGCCGGATGGATTCCTCGATCTCTCCCTCGGTCTCGTGCAGATGAATGTGCACCGGGAGGTCCAGCTCTTCGGCCAGCATCGCGATCTTTGCGAACGTGCCGTCGGCGACGGTGTACGGCGCGTGCGGCGCCAGCGTGAACGACACCAGGCTGTCGCTCCGGAACGCATCGCGTGTCGCCAGACCCTTGCGCAGGTAGTCTTCAGCGTCGGCCGCATAGGCCGTCGGGAACTCGATGGCGATGATGCCCACCACCGCCCGCATGCCCACGCTGCGGAGGGCGCGTACCGCATCCTCGGGGTAGAAGTACATGTCGGAGCAGCAGGTCGTGCCGGAACGCAGCATCTCTATGGCGGCCAGGCGCGAGCCGTCGTGCACGAACTCCGGCGACACCAGTGCCCGCTCCAGCGGCCAGATGCGCGACTCGAGCCACTGCATCAGCGGCAGGTCGTCGCCAATGCCGCGAAACAGCGCCATCGCGGCGTGGGTGTGCAGGTTGACGAGTCCTGGAATGAGCACCTGCGTGGGCAGCGAGACCCGCTCGGCCGCGCTGAAGCGTCGCTCGGCTTCGTCGGTCGGCAGCAGCGCCACGATGATTCCGTCGCGCACGGCCACGGCGTGATGTTCCAGGACGGCGTTGCGCGGCACGACCGGGACGATCCAGCGCGCTTCGATCAGCAGATCGACGGTTTCCATGGCGAATTGACGGTCAGGCTCATCGGCGGCGGATAAGAACATATCGGCGTGCGCTTGGCGAGTCGGCAGCGTGGTGCGGCCGCAGCGTTCTGGGCGATCCTCTGCCTGCCCGACGGATCGGAAGACGGCCGGACTCGACGGCCCGCACTGGTAGAATTTTTGATTGCGCTTCCGGGCCCTCAGGCCCTTCAAGCTGCGCCTCGAGGCACCCTCCCTGATGGATCAGTTCGCGAAGGAAACCCTGCCCGTCTCGCTCGAAGAGGAGATGCGGCGTTCGTATCTGGATTACGCGATGAGCGTCATCGTCGGGCGCGCGCTGCCCGATGTGCGCGACGGCCTCAAGCCGGTGCACCGCCGCGTGCTGTTCGCGATGCACGAGGCGAACAACCACTGGAACCGGCCGTACGTGAAGTGCGCGCGCGTGGTAGGCGAGGTGATGGGCAAGTACCACCCCCACGGCGACAACGCCATTTACGACACGCTGGTGCGAATGGCGCAGGACTTCTCGCTGCGCTATGTGCTGATCGACGGGCAGGGCAACTTCGGCTCGATCGACGGCGACAACGCCGCGGCGATGCGCTACACGGAGTGCCGGCTCGACAGGATCGCCGGCGAACTGCTTGCCGACATAGACAAGGACACGGTCAACTTCGTCCCCAATTACGACGGCAAGGAGCGCGAGCCGTCGGTGCTGCCGTCGAAGATCCCGAACCTGCTGATCAACGGTTCGGCCGGCATCGCCGTCGGCATGGCGACCAACGTGCCGCCGCACAACCTGGCTGAAGTCGTCGACGGCTGCCTCGCGCTGCTGCGCCGGCCCGAGACCACGGTGGACGAACTGATCGAGCTGATCCCGGCGCCGGATTTCCCGACAGCGGGGATCATCTACGGTCTCGACGGCGTGCGCGAAGGCTACCGGACCGGCCGCGGCCGCGTCGTCATGCGCGCCAAAACGCACTTCGAGGACATCGACAAGGGCGCGCGTCAGGCGATCATCGTCGACGAGCTGCCTTACCAGGTGAACAAGCGTGTGCTGCTCGAGCGCATTGCCGAGATGGTCAACGACAAGCGGCTCGAAGGCATCTCCGACATTCGTGACGAGTCCGACAAGTCCGGCATGCGCGTCGTGTTCGAGCTCAAGCGCAACGAAGTCCCGGAGGTCGTGCTCAACAACCTCTACAAGCAGACCCAGCTGCAGGACACCTTTGGCGTCAACATGGTCGCGCTGGTCGACGGCCAGCCGCGGCTGCTGAACCTCAAGCAGGTGCTCGATGCCTTCCTCGCGCACCGGCGCGAGGTCGTCACGCGGCGCACGGTGTTCGAGCTCAAGGAGGCGCGCAAGCGCGGCCACGTGCTCGAAGGCCTTGCCGTGGCGCTGGCGAACATCGACGAGTTCATCGCGATCATCAAGGCCGCGCCGACGCCGCCGGTCGCGAAGACCGCGCTGATGGCGCGCGCATGGGACTCCTCGCTGGTGCGCGAAATGCTGACGCGTTCCGGAACGGACATGACGGCGTACCGGCCAGAGGGCCTCGAGGCACGCTTCGGCCTTCAGTCGGCGGGCGAACTGAGCGGCCTTTACCGCCTCTCGGACGAGCAGGCCGAGCAGATCCTGCAGATGCGCCTGCAGCGCCTGACGGGGCTCGAGCAGGACAAGATCGTCAACGAGTACCGCGAGGTGATGGAACGCATCACCGACCTGCTCGACATCCTTGCCAGGCCGGCGCGCATCACGGACATCATCGCCGACGAGCTGCTGGCGTTGAAGAGCGAGTTCGGCGACGCGCGCCGCTCGGAGATCATCCGGAGCGCGCAGGACCTGATGACCGAAGACCTGATCGCGCGCGAGGACATGGTCGTGACGCTTTCGCACGCGGGCTACATCAAGAGCCAGCCGCTCACCGACTACCGCGCGCAGAAGCGCGGCGGCCGGGGCAAGCAGGCGGCCACGATGCGCGAGGACGACTGGATCGACCAGCTCTTCATCGCGAATACTCACGACACGATCCTGTGCTTCTCCAACCGCGGGCGGCTCTACTGGCTGAAGGTCTGGGAGGTGCCGCAGGGCGCCCGCACCGCGCGCGGCAAGCCGATCGTCAACATGTTCCCGCTGGCGGAGGACGAAAAGATCACCGTTGTGCTGCCGATCGCGGAGTACGACGAACAGCACTTCGTCTTCATGGCGACCGCGATGGGCACGGTGAAGAAGACAGTGCTGACCGAGTTCTCCAACCCGCGCAAGGCCGGCATCATTGCCGTCGACCTCGACCCGGGCGACTACCTGATCGGCGCTGCGATCACGGACGGTCAGCACGACGTCATGCTGTTCTCCGACGCGGGCAAGGCGGTCCGTTTCGACGAGAACGACGTGCGCCCGATGGGCCGCACCGCGCGCGGCGTGCGCGGCATGCAGCTCGACCTCGGGCAGCAGGTGATCGCGATGCTGGTCGCGGAGGATGAAGCGCAGAGCGTGCTGACCGCGACCGAGAACGGCTTCGGCAAGCGCACGCCGATCGTCGAGTACACGCGCCATGGCCGTGGCACCAAGGGGATGATCGCGATCGCGACCAGCGAACGCAACGGCAAGGTGGTTGCGGCGACGCTGGTGCGCGGCGATGACGAGGTCATGCTGATCACCACCGGCGGCGTGCTGATCCGCACCCGCGTGGCGGAGATCCGCGAGATGGGCCGCGCCACGCAGGGCGTGACGCTGATTGCGCTCGACGACGGCACCACGCTGTCGGGGCTGCAGCGGGTCGTCGAACGCGACAGTGATGGCGGCAACGGCCACGATGCCGGCGGCGAAGCGGCCGCGGAGGGCGACGCGCCGCCGCCATCGACGGAAGCCTGAGCAGAAAGCGCACGTTGGCACACGTCTACAACTTTTCCTCCGGACCGGCGATGCTGCCGGAGCCGGTGCTGCAGACGGCGCAGCGGGAGTTCATCGACTGGCACGGGCGCGGCTATTCGATCATGGAGACGAGCCATCGCAGCGACGAGTTCGTCGCGATCATGGCCGAAACCGAGCAGCTGCTGCGCGACCTGCTCGGTATCCCGCCGGACTACCGTGTCCTGTTCCTGCAGGGCGGCGCGCATCTGCAGTTCTCGATGGTGCCGCTCAACCTGCTCGGCGCGAAGTTTCACGCCGACTACATCCTGACCGGGATCTGGTCCGACAAGGCCGCCGAGGAAGCGCGCCGCTTCTGCGAGGTACGGACCGCGGCCGACAACACGGCGACACTGCGCCACCACGTGCCGCAGCAGTCCGAGCTCGCGCTGGATCCGGCTGCGGCCTACGTGCACTACTGCTCGAACGAGACGATCAACGGGCTCGAGTTCTCCTACGTGCCCGAGACCGGGGCCGTGCCGCTGGTGGCGGACATGTCGTCGCACTTCCTGTCGCGTCCGATCGATGTCTCGCGTTTCGGCCTGATCTACTCCGGCGCGCAGAAGAACTTCGGGCCGGCCGGGCTCACGGTGGTCATCGTGCGCGAGGACCTGGTGGGGCACTGCTCGCCACGCTGGCCGACGATGCTCGACTACAAGACCCACGCGGACGCGCACTCCGGCTACAACACGCCGCCGACCTATTCCATATACATCGCCAACCTGGTCCTCAAATGGCTGGCCGGGCAGGGCGGAGTTGCCGCCATCGAGAAGCGCAACGTCGAGAAGGCGGCGCTGCTCTACGCGGCGATCGACGGCTCGGGCTTCTACGCGAACCGCATCGACCCGCGCGACCGCTCGCGCATGAACGTGCCGTTTTTGCTGGCGGACGAGCGTCTGGACAAGCCGTTCCTGGCTGAGGCGGCTGACCACGGACTGGTGCAGCTCAAGGGCCACCGCCTGGTCGGCGGCATGCGTGCCTCGATCTACAACGCGATGCCGCTCGACGGCGTCCGGACGCTGGTGGACTTCATGCGCGACTTCGAGCGCCGCCATGGCTGAGTCGATCGACCAGAGGCTGCGGCCGCTGCGCGATGCGATCGACCGCGTCGATGCGCAGCTGGTCGAGCTGCTGAACGAGCGCGCGCGACTGGCCGCGGAGGTCGGACGCGTGAAAGGCGAGGTCGATGCGCCGGTGCTGCGTACCGAGCGCGAGGCCGAGGTCGTGCGCAAGGTGACATCGGTTTCGGCCGGCCCGCTGCCCGCCGCGGCACTGGCCAATGTGTTCCGCGAGATCATGTCGGCTTGCCGTGCGCTGGAGCGACCGCTGACCGTGGCGTTCCTCGGGCCGGCAGGAACGTTTTCCGAGACGGCGATGCACCGGCAGTTCGGCACCAGTGTCACGGGCCTGCCGTGCGCCACGCTCGACGAAGTCTTCCGCGCCACCGAGGCCGGCGGTGCCGAGGTCGGCATCGTCCCGCTCGAGAACTCGACCGAAGGCGCGGTCAGCCGCACGCTCGACCTGCTGCTGGCGACGCCGCTGCGCCTGATGGCCGAACTGACGCTGACGGTTGACCACCACCTGCTGACGCGCAGTGGCGCGATGGACGGCGTGCACTGCATCTGCGCGCATTCGCAGGCCCTCGCGCAGTGCGCCGGCTGGCTGGCGCAGCACTATCCGTCGGTCGAGCGGCGGGCGGTGGCGAGCAACGCCGAAGGTGCGCGGCTTGCGGCCGAGGACCCGACCGTCGCTGCGATCGCGGGCGACCGCGCCGCGGTCCGCTACCAGTTGAGCGCGGTGGCTACACACATCCAGGACGACCCCAACAACCGGACGCGTTTCGCGGTGCTCGGGCGGCAGGTGACGCGGCCGTCGGCGCCGCCAGGGCGCGACAAGACGTCGTTGATCCTGTCGGTGCCGAACAAGGCCGGCGCGGTGTTCCACATGCTCGAGCCGCTCGCGCGAAACGGCGTGTCGATGTCGCGCTTCGAGTCCCGTCCCGCCCGGGTCGGCACCTGGGAGTACTACTTCTACGTCGACGTCGAAGGGCATCAGGACGACTCCAGGGTGGCGACGGCGCTGGCCGAGCTGCAGAAGGCCTGCGCGTTCTACAAGTGCCTCGGCTCGTATCCGGCCGAGCGTTCATGAGCGGGGAGCCGCGATGTCTGCAGTGGTGAAGGATCCGGCGCGCGTGGTCGGGGCGCTCGAGCATGTGCGGGCGATCGCGCCCTACCAGGCCGGCAAGCCGATCGACGAGCTGGCGCGCGAATACGGGCTCGATCCGGCCCGGATCGTCAAGCTGGCATCGAACGAGAACCCGCTCGGTGTGCCGGACTCCGCGAAGAAGGCGATGGCGGCGGCGGTCGAGGACCTCGGCCGCTATCCGGACTCCAACGGCTTCGAACTGAAGGCGGCGCTGGCCGCGCGCTACGGCGTGCCGATGGACTGGATCACGCTGGGGAACGGCAGCAACGACATCCTCGAGCTCGCGGCCGCGGCGACGCTTACGCCGGGTCGCAGCTGCGTCTACGCGCAGCATTCGTTCGCGGTCTATGCGCTGGCGACGCAGGCGCGCGGCGCGCGCGCGATCGTGGTGCCCGCGCGCAGGCTGGGCCACGACCTCGACGCGATGGCGGCCGCCATCGTGGCGGATACGGCGCTGGTCTACGTGGCGAATCCGAACAATCCGACCGGCACGCACTTGACGGCGGAGGCGATCGGGACCTTCCTTGCGCAGGTTCCGCCGCGCGTGGTCGTCGTGCTGGACGAGGCCTACAACGAGTACCTGCCGCCTGAACTGAGGGTCGACAGCACCTCCTGGGTGCGCCGCTATCCCAACGTCGTCGTTTCACGCACCTTCTCGAAGGCGTTCGGCCTGGCCGGACTGCGGGTCGGCTACGGCATCGCGCAGCAGGAACTCACCGACCTGATGAATCGGGTGCGCCAGCCGTTCAACGTCAATGCGGTGGCGCAGGCCGCGGCGGTCGCTGCACTCGCGGACGATGCGTTCCTTGCGCGGAGCTACGAGCTGAACCTGCGCGGCATGCAGCAGCTGACCGAGGCGTTCGACGCGCTCGGGCTCGAGTACGTGCCCAGCGTCGGCAATTTCGTCCTCGTGAAGGTCGGACCGGCGGCAAAGGTCTACCAGGAACTGCTGAAACGCGGCGTCATCGTGCGGCCGGTCGCGAACTACGGGCTGCCGGAGTGGTTGCGTATCACTGTGGGGCTGCCGCAAGAGAACGAAGCATTCCTGCGGGCGCTGCCGGAAGCGCTGGCGGCCGCCCGCGGATGAAGCTCGCGCTGATCGGTGTCGGCCTGATCGGAGGATCACTCGCCGCGGCGTTGCGAGACGCAGGTGCCGTGGCGCGGGTGTCCGGGTTCGATGCGGACCCGCAGGCGTCGGCTGCAGGCCTGGCTCGCGGCATTCTCGACCAGGCCGCACCCACGGTCGCCGATGCCGTGAGCACAGCGGATGTGATCGTCATCGCCACGCCGGTCGGCGCGATGCGGCAGGTGCTGACCGAGGTCGCCGCTTCGCTCTCGGCATCCGCCGTGGTCACCGATGTCGGCAGCACCAAGTGCAGCGTGATCGAGGACGCACGATCGGCGCTGGGACCCGCATTCCCCCGCTTCGTGCCCGCGCACCCGATCGCCGGCGGCGAGCGGCCCGGTGTCGAGCACGCGTCGGCCGAGCTTTTCCGTGAGCGCCTGGCGATCACGACGCCGGTCGCGGCGACCGACCGGGAGGCGCTGGCACAAGTCGAGGAACTCTGGAGCAGCGTCGGCGCACGCCTCGAGCGCCTGACGCCCGAGCAGCATGACAAGGTGTTCGCTGCCGTCAGTCACCTGCCGCACCTGCTCGCATTTGCGCTGGTCGAGATGATCGCGCGTGGCCCCGACGCGCAGACCTGCTTCTCGCATGCGGGCGCCGGGTTCCGCGACTTCACGCGCATCGCCGCGTCGAGTCCGCAGATGTGGCGCGATGTCTGCCTCGCCAACCGCGGGCCGCTGGGTGAGCAGCTTCGCCTGTACCGGTCGCGGCTGGAGGCCCTGCAGCAGGCGATCGGTGCAGGAGATGGCGAAGCACTCCACGCCGTCTTCGCGGCGGCCGCCGACACGATGCGCAGTACCGGCGGCGCAGCCTGACCGCGTCCTGCTTCATCCGGCCGGACTACCGTGCCGGGCCGCGGCGCGAGCCGTCGATCCCTCGAATTCGGCCGCCCGGCCTAGCCAATTCGTGCCGAATGTGCGGCCGCTGCCCCGGCCCGTCCGCTCGTCGCGGCTTCGGTTCCACTGAGCGGTGACCGCGGGCATTGCCGTGCGTGTCTCACTAAGCTTGCCTCAGGAGACATCCGGAATGAATGCGCGCGGTTTCACGATGATCGAACTGCTGGTCGTGATCACGATCTCTGCGATCCTGGTCGCCGCCGCGATTCCCTCGTTCCAGTGGATGATCGCGCGGTCGCGTGTCTCGGATGCGACCAACCTGCTGACGGTCAGCCTGCAGTACGCGCGCCTGGAAGCTTCGCGTCGGGGCCAGACCGTCGTCGTGTGCCGCGTGCAGGACGCCAACGCGACGCCGCCTGTGTGCAGCAGCGTCGCGGTCGGCGCGTTCGATGGCAACGACTGGGCCGCAGGCTGGGTGGTTTTCGCCAAGGTCGACCCGAATGTGGACACGACGTCGTTCGAAGCCAACGACATCATCTTGAGGCGCACCCAGGCGCTGGGAACCGCCACGGAGATCCGCGTGAACGCCCATTCGAACATTGGCGGCGCCGAGCGCATCGCTTTCCCGCCGCACGCCACCGCCGGCACGGCCGGCGCCGGCACGGTTGCCATCGACTTCCGCGTGCCTGATGCGCCGGCCACCAACAACCGGGCGTTCGGGGCGTTTACCGTCACGACCGCCGGGCGCTGCCTCATCGTGGCGCCGCTGATCGGCACGATGCGGGTCGCCGCGCCCGCTGCAGGAACGTGCTGACCATGCGCCGCACGGACTTCCCCGTCATGCGTCGCCAGTCTGGCGTGTCGATGATCGAAATCCTCGTTTCGCTGACGATCATTGCCTTTGCGCTGCTCGGCCTGCTGGGCCTGCAGGCGCGAGCGCTCAGCTTCCAGAAGGACTCGTTCGATCGCAAGTCGGCTGCGGAACTCGTGGCGCAGCTCTCCGAGCGCATTCGCGCCAATCACCTCGGATTCACCGCGGGCCGGTACGCCTACACGATGAATTCGACCGATGCGACGCCGGCTGCGGTGGCCGTGTGCGCGACGCCCACGGCATGCACGGTCGCCGAGGTGGCCACGCGCGACCTCGATCAGTGGGCGGCCGAACTGCGGCGGCGCATTCCTACCGCTGCGGCCTACCTGCAGTGGAACGTCGCCGACCCGCGGCTGCTGACGGTCTCGCTGGGCTGGCCCGAGCCGCTGTCCGGAGCCACGGTCGATCCGCTGTGTACTGCTATTGCAACCCGCCTCTCCGTCACCATTCCTGCAGGCTATCGCTGCTATGAGACTGCTGTCTTCCCGTAGGCGCCGGATGAGCCCGATGCGGTTGGGCGCCGGCCGCAACCTGCAGCGCGGCCGCACGCTGATCGAACTGATCATCGCGATGGCCATCGGCCTCGTCATCGTCGCCGGCGTGGCGTCGCTGTACATGTCGTCGAGCAACGTGTCGCGCACCGCCAACCAGATCGGTACGGTGGAACAGACCGGCCAGCTGGCGCTGATCTTCATCGGCGAGTCGGTCAAGGAGGCTGGCTATGGCGAGATCATCGGCACCGATTTCGCGGGCGGGCAGAACCAGACCCTGTTCGACGGCGCCCATCTTCGTGGTTGTACCGGGCAGCGATTCACCAACGCCTTTGCCACGCCACCGGACCTGTCGTGCACTGGTGCGACGGCCGGCGACACGCTCTACGTGCGCTTCCAGGCGCGGCCGGTCGTGGCGCCGATGGATGCCGCTGAGGCCGACCGGATCACGGTGACTGATTGCCTGGCGCAGGCCGCGCCGACCGAGCAGATCGATCCGACCGTGCTGCGACCGGGTGCCGGCGTGAGCCGGCGCATGGTCACCAACGTCTTCTTCTACGACCCTGTCAACCTCACCCTCAATTGCCGCGGAAACGGCGGCGGCGCTGCACAGGTGGTCCTGCGCGACGTGACCGACTTTCGGGTGTTCTACCGTTTCGACGATGCGGCCTATGCCGTCGGCGCGTCGGGCGTGACCAACGCGGCGCCGCTCGGCGCATCGGTCCGCGATGCGACGTTCGTCAACGGCCTGGCGGGCGTCATCGACCCGTGGAACTACGTCGTGTCGGTGCTCGTGTGCATGACGATCCGCACCAACGAGATGGGCGTCGCCTCGACCTCGGGCGCCTTCAACAATCCGCGCTGTCCGGCCACCGCGGCCGAGGCCGAGACCGGTCTGGCGCTGACCGGCGTGACGACGGACGGCCGTATTCACCGCACGTTCTCGAAGGTCTTCACGATCCGGACCCGTGCCACCGCCAACCCCTCGATGACGTAGCCATGAACAAGCCCGTGAGCTCTCCGCTTTTCAGGCGCTTCGTCGGCCCGCAGCGCCGCATGATCGGCGTGGTTCTGCCGGTCGTGCTGGTCGTCCTGACCCTGCTGACCGCGCTTGTCGTGACGCAGGTGCGGCGCAGTGCGCTTGACGAACGGCTGGCGGCGAATGCGACCGAGACCGTAATGCTGGACAGCGCGGCGCAGACCGTGCTGCGCTGGTGCGAGGCCCGCATAGTGAGTGCTCCTCTGGATACCGTCGTCGTTGCTCCCGGTACCACGACGCCCGCGTGGCGCATCGCGGCGAACTGGAACACGACGACGAATTCACTGGACTTCTCGGGCGTCACGCTGCTGCCCGGGGTCAACGCCGATCGGTCGTGCGTGATCGAGGACGCCACCTGCGAACTCTCGCCGCCGATCTCTCCGACCGGCCAGATCACCACGGGATGCAACGGCATCGACCCGCGCTGGCGCAAGTTCCGCATCACGGCGCGGGTGTCGGTGCCGGCACTGGACATGGGTGGCAACCGATTCATGTTTGCGCAGAGCGAACTGCGCGTGTTCACTGACTGAAGGCAGCACGGGGACCGCTCTGGAGCGTGGCTATGACTGAACCAAAGAACACCGCCCTCACGGGACAACGCAGGCACCCGCTGTGGGTGCGGGCGCTGGCGCTCTGTGTCATCTGGACGATCGAGCTGCAGCCGGCGTTTGCGGCTTCCTCGATCGCGCAGCAGCCGCTGTTCACGGTCACCTCGGTGCCGCCGAACGTGCTGCTGATGTTCGACGACTCGGGCTCGATGAACCAGCTGTCGCTGAACACGCCGCCGGCAATGCTGCCGGTGAGTTACCCGCTGCAGATCGGCGGCAATCCGGCGCTCAAGCTCAACACCACCGGCTATTACGGCATCAGCGGCGTGCGCTATTACGCCGGAGGCAACTCCGCCTACGACGGCCGCTGGACCTTCTCGCTGGCCGAGGTGATGGCGCGGTCGGCGGCGTTCAATCCGCTCGCCTACAACCCGGCCGTGCAGTATCAGCCGTGGAACAACAATGGCACACGCTTTCCCAGCTCGTTCTACGGTGGCAATACGAACGTCGCTTCCGCGCCCCTGACGCGGTGGGACATGCGCAACCTTCCGTCAGGCGTCTCGGTCAACTCGAAGATTCCGACGCCGCGGTCGGGCGTGATCACGTCCGCGGGCGCGCTGCGCTCGTTCACGGTTCCGACGGGGTCGGTGCGCTACGACGGCCTGCCGAGCAGCACGGCTGCACCGGAGGGTGCGGACCTCTTTACCGGAACGATCGCCTGGAACAACCCCGACTGCGGCACGCCGGTGGTCACCCAGAACTATGGCTGGACCTGCCCCAGCGGCGCCGCCTGGGCGAACCCGGCCGAGACCTGCAATTCCGGCAACGTGGGCAACGACGCGGTAGGCCGCACCTGCTGCACCAGCACGTCGACGACGTCGTCGTCGGCGCCGGCGAACGCGAATCGCGACGTCTGGTACACGAATCCGCCGGGAAGCCCGCCCGCGATGACCGGTCCGGGCGGCGAGACCTGCAACTCGATCAACCCGACGGGCGCGACCTGGCTGCAGACCGGGCTGGCGCCCTGCACGACGACCGATCCTCCGCCCTACGTTGCACCCTGCTCGGGTGGTGGCGGAGAACTGTGCGTGTACGACCCGCCGCCGACGACGACCTGCACCGGCACTCAGCTGTGGTACCAGTGGCGCTGCAACTACGACTACACGCAGACGACCTCTACGACGACCTGCAATACGCAGATTCCGCAGGTCTGCAGCAACACCGGGTCGACCTCGACCTGTCCGTACGGCCAGGCGCTGACGACAACGTCCAACGCGCAGTACACCGGCGGCTACTGGACTCCGGCGCGGTACGTGGTCTACGACGGTCCGCTCCCGGGCAACTCGGCGGATCATCGCAATCTCAACAACTACCGCATGGTGATGATCGACCGCAAGTTCGACTGGAACGGGACCGGGCGCAACCTGACCGGCACCAACCTGGCGGACGCGGTGGGCAAGTGGTACGTGGTCGACGCCGTCACCGGGCTTCCCGGTTTCCGCCAGGACTGCACGGTCAACGCGGGGCAAGATGGGACCTGGTGTACGTTCGAGCAGGAAGCTCAGAACTACGCCAACTGGTACACCTACTACCGGAGCCGCCTGTTCGCTGCGGTCGGCGTGCTGTCCGAAGTGTTGTCGAACTTCACCGGGCCCGAGCAGTTCATGCGCCTCGGCTACGGCACCATCAACTACTTCCCTGGTGCACTCAATCCCTGGAACGTCAACAGCGTCACCGACATCCCCAATCCCACGACGCTGCCTTCGGCCGATTCCGATTACGGCGGCAGTGCGACGAACGAAGGTGGTGTGGTGCGTGGCGTGCGGCCGTTCACCGTCTATGACCCGCCGGCGTCGTCCACGCCCAATCCAAAGCGGGCCGAGGTCTTCAACTGGCTCTTCTCCATCAACGGTCTGGGACCCACGCCGAATCGCGAAACCATCCACGGCGCCGGGCTCTACTTCTCACGCACGGACTCCGCCGGTCCGTGGGGCGCGTACCCGGGCCAGGGCACCGAGCCTTCCACCGACCACCTCTGGTGCCGCCGCAACTACACCGTGCTCGCGACCGACGGCGAGTGGACGCGGCTGCAGACCTCCTACGGCTTCACGCCGCAGCGCCTGCTCGAGCGGGCCGGCGACTTCTCGACTCTGGATCCGGCGGGTACCGGGGGTTCGGTTTCGAATTCCCTGAGCACGACCGGCCCGGCGATGACCGGCAGCGACCGCCTCACCAACGCGCCGAAGAACTACCAGTATGTGCCCGCCTCCGAGCCGCAGATGTCGGGAGGCAGCGGCTCGACGCAGACCGAGACGCTCAGCGACGTGCTGCACTACTACTGGAGCCGCGACCTGCGGTCCGACCTGCGCAATTCGATCGACCCGACGCCGAAGAACCGTGCGTTCTGGCAGCACATGTCGTCGTATGTCGTTGGCTATGGCGTCAGCGCCTCTATGGACGACCCCGCCGCGTCGCCGCCGCTGCGTACCGTGTTCGACGCGCGTGCTTCGATCACGTGGCCGACCGTCGGTCTCGAGGATTGCCGCCAGCTCGACAGCAATACCGCTGACGCGGCGATCCCGGGACGCCCGCCGTGCACGCTGACGGTGTCGCCGTCCGGCAACCGCATCAACGACACGCTGCGTGGCGCGCTGGTGACGGGCGGCGACTTCTTCTCGGCGCAGAGCCCGGCGGCGCTGCGCAGCGCGCTCGAGGCGGTGTTTTCGGCGATCAGCGCCGAGAACGCCGCGGGTACGGCGCCGGGGCTCTCGAGCTCGTCAGTGGGCGCGGGCAATGTCATCGTGCAGAGCGGCTTCTTCACGAACACGTGGGAAGGCTACGTGCAGGCATTTGACCAGGTCGCGCTGCTGACCTTCCTGCAGTCCGGTGGTGCCGCTCCGGCCCCGCTGTGGACGGCGAACTTTCCGGCTCCGGCATCCCGCAACCTCTACACGTCGACGGCGATCGGGACACCGGTCACCTTCAGCTGGGGATCGCTGACCGCCACGCAGCAGGGCGCAATCGACGCCCCGAACGTCGGCAACGGTTCAAGCCCGGTCTTCGATTTCCTGCGTGGGGATGCGACCGGAGAGTTGCGCAATGGGGGCATCTACCGCAACCGCTTCAACACCATCCTGGGCGACGTCGTGAACTCGTCGCCGCTGTATTCAAAGGCCTCCGACTTCGCCTACCAGCTGACGCCGGCCGGCTCCAAGACGCTGCCCACGACCGCAACGCAGGGCGCCGATGTCTATCGCGCCTACGTCACCACCAAGCAGACAACGCGGAATGAGGTCGTGGTGTTCGGCGCGAACGACGGCTACGTCCACGTGCTGGATGCGCGGGTCGGACAGGCGACGAGCGGCCGCGAACTTATGGGCTTCGTCCCGCGCGCGCTGCTCGCCAACATCCGCGAACTGTCGCTGCCGGCGTATGCGCACCGCTACTTCGCCGACGGGCCGATCGTCGAGGGCGACGTCTGGAACGGGACGGCCTGGAAGACGATCGCGGTGGGCACCACGGGTGCGGGCAAGGCCGGCATGTACGCGCTGGACATCACCAGTCCGCAGAGCGGCTTCAACAGCAGCAACGTGCTGTGGGACATCGTGCCGAGCGAGCACGCCGATTCGGACGTCCAGGACCACCTCGGCAACGTGCTGCAGCCTGGCGTGATCGCGAGCGTCAAGGACACCGGAGCCGCGAATGGCGCAGGCCGCTGGGTGTACATCACCGGCAACGGCTACGAGAGCGTCAAGCAGGAGGCGACGCTGCTGATCTTCGACGTGTTCACGGGGGCGCTGATCAAGGCGATCAAGACGGGTGACGGCAGTCCCGGCAATCCGAATGGCCTCGGTGCAGTCACGCCGGTCTACGACGGCAACCGGAACGTCGTCGCGGTCTACGCCGGCGACAAGCGCGGCAACCTGTGGAAGTTCGATCTGACCTCCGATACGCCGAACGATCCCGACGGCGGCGGCCCGCTCAAGGGCTGGGGCATCTACAACAACAACGGCTCGAACGACAAGCCGCTGTTCACGGCCACGGATGCCTCGAACAACCGGCAGGCGATCGCGGCCGCGCCGCGCATCACCACGCATCCGCTTGGCGGGCTGTACGTGACCTTCGGCACCGGCAAGATGTTCGAGGCGACCGATCCGTCCGACACGCAGGTCCAGGCGATCTATGTGCTGTGGGACCAGGGCCAGGTGGCGCCGATCACCAAGGCACAACTGGAACAGATCGCCCTGCAGGAATTCCCGGTCGATGAGGACGCCAATCCGGCGACGCCGGACGTCATCTTCCGCAACCTCAAGGCGGCGGACCTCGCCAACTACGACTGGACCGACAAGGGCTTCTACATTCCGCTGATTAAGGAAGGCGGGACCGCGGAAGGCGAGCGTGTGCTGGTGGCGCCGATCCTCGATGCCGGAACCCTGGCCGTGACAACCTATGCGCCGACGTCGGGCACCGACCAGTGCATTCCGGGAGGCGTGTCCTACCTGTACCGGCTGAACCTGTCCGGAGACCTGACGCAAAGCGGCTTCCTGACCACTTCGGGCACCACGATCGCCAACGCCGCGGGTCGTCGCATCCAGCCGGGACTGGTCAGCAGCGCCCCGCCGGTGCACCAGGCCGTCGCACCGACGGGAACCCTCGTCGACTCGATGACGGCGGCAGACGTCAAGACGATGCTGCAGAACCCGAAGTATTCGGTGTCGTCCGGCGTTGCGGTCCAGAACGGCCCGGTTGGAACCTGTGCCCACGTCGGACTGCGCGTCGACGGAACCGTCGCGCGAATTCCGACGGCTTGTGCGGGCCTGCTGCCGATGCGATCGTGGCGGCCGGTCAGGTAGGGAGATGACGACCGTGGCGACCGCGGAGCGCGGCTTCACGCTGATCGAACTCGTGATCACGATGGTGATCGTCGGCATCCTGACGGCCATCGCGATCCCGAGCTACGTCGAGTATGTCCGGCGCAGCAACCGGGCCGAAGCGCGTGGCCAGTTGCTGGCGCTGGCGCACTGGATGGAGAAGTGGCGCACGCAAAATGGCCGTTTTGACGATCCGGCGAACGCCAACAACCCCCCGCCGTCGATTCCTGCCAGTCTCCTGCAGTCGCCGCCGTCCGGTACCGCGACTTACACGATCGCCGTTGTCGCCACCCCGACGACGTACACCGCGACGGCAACGGCCACCGGCAGCATGACGGGCGACGTGTGCACGACGCTCGCCATCGACCAGACCGGGGCGCGCACGTTCACCGGCGGCAGCGGTACCCAGGCCATCTGCTGGAACCGGTAGGCCGGACGTCGCGTGGCATCATCGCCACGTGACTGCCTGGCCTGACGTCCTCACGGTCGATCCGATCCATCACGCCCGCGGCGCGGTGCGGCTTCCGGGATCGAAGAGCATCTCCAATCGTGTGCTGCTGCTGGCCGCGCTGGCTAGCGGCGAGACCCGGATCGACGGGCTGCTCGATGCCGACGACACGCGCGTCATGCGCGAAGCGCTGGCTGCACTCGGCGTGGCGTTCTCGCAGTCGGGACGCTCGCTGTGCGTGGGCGGCCGCGCCGGGCAGTTCGCGGTGCACGAGGCCAGGCTGTTTCTCGGCAATGCCGGGACCGCCTACCGATCGCTCACGGCGGCGCTGGCCTTCAGCGGCGGCCGCTACGAGCTCGACGGCGTTGCGCGGATGCGCGAGCGGCCGGTGCGCGACCTGGTCGATGCGCTGAATTCCCTCGGGGCGCGCATCGAGTATGTCGGAGTGCCGGGCTATCCGCCGCTGCGCATCCAGCCGGCTCGGCAGCTGAACGCGGACCACGTTTCCGTCCGCGGCGACGTGTCGAGCCAGTTCCTGACCGGGCTGCTGATGGCAGCGCCGCTGTCTGCTCCGGAAGACGGGCTGCGCGTTGCGGTCGACGGGCCGCTGATCTCCCGGCCCTATGTCGACATGACCGTCGCGCTGATGGAGCGCTTCGGCGTGAAAGTCGAGCGTCGCGGAGACGCGTTTCTCGTGCCGCGGCTGTCGTACCGATCACCGGGCCGCATCGAAGTCGAGGGCGACGCCTCCGGCGCTTCCTACTTCCTGGCTCTGGGTGCCATAGCCGGCGGGCCGGTCCGGGTTGTTGGGGTGGGCCGCGGCAGTGTGCAGGGCGATGTTGCCTTCGCCGAGGCGCTCCAGGCGATGGGCGCGCAGTGCACTCTCGCCGACGGTTACATCGAAGCCTCGGCGCCCCGCGCGGGCCGGCTGCGCGGCGTCGATCTTGATCTCAACCATATTCCGGACGCGGCGATGACGCTGGCCGTGGCGGCCCTGTTCGCTGATGGACCGACCACGCTGCGCAATATCGGCTCCTGGCGTGTCAAGGAAACCGATCGCATCGCCGCGATGGCGACCGAACTGCGGAAGCTGGGCGCAACGGTCGAGGAAGGACCGGACTGGCTGCGGGTGCATCCGCCGCTCCGGGTGCTGGAAGCAACCGTCGATACCTATGACGATCACCGCATGGCGATGTGCCTGTCGCTGGCCGCAGCCGGCGGCCAGCCGGTTCACGTACGCGATCCGAAGTGCGTCTCCAAGACTTTTCCCGATTACTTCGACGCGCTGGCCGGCCTTGTTTCACCGGCCGCGGACCACAGCGTGAAGCGGGATCGCGCGCGCTCGTGAACGAAGAACGTCATCGTGGTGCAAGGGCCGAACGGCGCAGTCGCGGCGCAAAGGCGGAGGCGGCCCGTCAGCCGGAAGTTGATCGAATGCGTCACGGCGATGTGATTCGTCACGGACGGGGCGGTCCGGGCGCTTCCCGGAGGCATGCCGATGGGACTCGCGTCCCCGCCGAGAGAGAGCCGCGGCCGCTCGCGCCCCGTCGTTCGACCTTTCCGGCGCCACCGATCGCTGACCGATGAGCCCGCTTCCGCCTGTCATCGCGATCGACGGTCCGACAGCGTCGGGCAAGGGCACGATTGCACAGCGCGTCGCGGACCGGCTCGGCTTCCACTACCTCGATAGCGGCGCGCTGTACCGGCTGCTCGCCTGGAAGGCTGTCCGCTGCGGAATCGATCCCGGAGACGAAACCGGCCTCGCCCGCATTGCGGCCGGACTGCAGCCCCGTTTCCGGGACGGACTCATCGAGCTCGACGGAATCGACGTCACCGATGCGATCCGCACCGAGGACGTGAGCCGGGCGGCGTCGCAGGTTGCCGTGCATCCGGCCGTGCGCGCCGCGTTGCTCGCCCTGCAGCGGCGCAGCCGGATGGCTCCCGGGCTCGTCGCCGATGGCCGCGACATGGGCACGGTGGTGTTTCCGGATGCGTCGCTCAAGGTATTCCTGACGGCAAGCGTCGCCGCGCGTGCCGAGCGCCGGCATAAGCAGTTGATCGAAAAAGGAATTTCGACTAACATCTCCAGCCTTTCGCGGGATCTCGAAGCGCGTGACCGGCGTGACGCAGAGCGTTCGGCCGCACCGCTCCGGCCCGCAGAAGACGCCTACCAGCTTGATTCCTCTGCGCTCACGATCGACGAGGTCGTGGACCAGGTCCTGAACTGGTACGGCGGGCAGCACGGCAGCAGCAAGTAAAAGGGTGCAGCAGGGACGTCTTTGTCGCGGGCGCCAGCCCGGTTCAGGTTTTCCCTGCTGCGTTTCGTCAACTCCGCCGAGGCGCAATGCCGAAGCGTGAATGGCAAGTGGTCTTCATCGGGTCAATACATGTCTTCCGTCGCAACTCAGAGCAGCACCAGCAAGTCCGAAAGTTTCGCCGCCCTCTTCGAAGAGAGCCTGAACCGTCAGGAGATGAAGCAGGGCGAAGTGATCACCGCCGAGGTGATCCGCGTCGACTACAACTTTGTCGTGGTCAACGCCGGCCTCAAGTCCGAGGCCTATATCCCGCTTGAGGAATTCAAGGACGACAACGGGCAGTTGAGCGTCAACCCGGGTGATTTCGTCTCTGTCGCGATCGAGTCGCTCGAGAACGGCTATGGCGACACGATCCTCTCGCGCGACAAGGCCAAGCGCCTGGCCGCGTGGATGAATCTGGAAAAGGCGCTCGACAGCGGCGAACTCGTCAGCGGAACGATCACCGGCAAGGTCAAGGGTGGACTCACCGTGATGACCAACGGCATCCGTGCGTTCCTGCCGGGCTCGCTGGTCGATACGCGGCCGGTCAAGGACACGACACCCTTCGAGGGCAAGACGCTCGAGTTCAGGGTCATCAAGCTCGACCGCAAGCGCAACAACGTCGTGGTCTCCCGCCGCGCGGTGGTCGAGGCCAGCATGGGCGAGGAGCGCGCCAAGCTGCTCGAAAACCTCAAGGAAGGCGCGATCGTCAAGGGAACGGTCAAGAACATCACCGACTACGGTGCGTTCGTCGACCTCGGCGGCATCGATGGCCTGCTGCACATCACGGACCTGGCGTGGCGCCGCGTGCGTCACCCGAGCGAAGTCGTGCAGGTCGGCCAGGAGATCACCGCCAAGGTGCTGAAGTTCGACCAGGAGAAGAACCGCGTGTCGCTGGGCGTCAAGCAGCTTGGCGAGGATCCGTGGGTCGGACTCGCGCGCCGCTACCCGCAGGGCACGCGCCTCTTCGGCAAGGTCACCAACATCACGGACTACGGCGCGTTCGTCGAGATCGAGGCCGGCATCGAGGGTCTGGTGCATGTGTCCGAGATGGACTGGACCAACAAGAACGTCGACCCGAAGAAGGTCGTGCAGCTCGGCGACGAAGTCGAGGTCATGGTGCTCGAGATCGACGAGGAGCGCCGCCGCATCAGCCTCGGCATGAAGCAGTGCAAGCCCAATCCTTGGGACGACTTCGCGCACTCCCACAAGAAGGGCGACAAGGTGAAGGGGCAGATCAAGTCGATCACCGACTTCGGCGTCTTCATCGGGCTGCCGGGCGGCATCGACGGCCTGGTGCACCTGTCGGACCTCTCCTGGAGCGAGCCGGGCGAAGAGGCCGTGCGCAAGTACAAGAAGGGCGACGAGATCGAGGCCATGGTGCTGGCGATCGACACCGAGCGCGAGCGCATCTCGCTGGGCGTCAAGCAGCTGTCGGGTGATCCGTTCACCAACTTTGCGGCCGGCCATGAGAAGGGCTCGCTCGTCACAGCCACGGTGAAGTCGGTCGACGCGAAGGGCGCGGTCATCGACCTCGGCGGCGACATCGAGGGCTACCTGCGTGCTTCCGAGATCTCGGCCGACCGCGTCGAGGATGCCCGCAATCACCTGAAGGAAGGTGATACCGTCAACGCGATGATCATCAACGTCGACCGCAAGAACCGCAACATCAACCTGTCGATCAAGGCGAAGGACAGTGCCGAGACCTCGGCGGCGATGGAGCGGATGCAGGCCGAGGCACAGACCGGTACGACGAACCTGGGCGCGCTGCTGAAGGCCAAGCTCGATACGCAGAGCAAGTAAGCGGAGCCCGTCGTTGAAGACGATGACCAAATCGGAACTGATCGCGCGACTGGCGGAGCGCAATCCCCGCCTGGTCGCGCGCGACGCCGATGAAGCCGTCAACACGATGCTCGACGCAATGACCGAAGCGCTGGCCGGCGGCCAGCGCATCGAAATCCGCGGCTTCGGCAGCTTTGCGCTGAACTACCGTCCGCCGCGCGTCGGGCGCAACCCGAAGTCCGGCGATCGCGTTCAGGTCCCGGCCAAGTACGTGCCGCATTTCAAAGCGGGCAAGGAACTGCGGGAACGGGTTGACGGCGAAGCGGGCGATGATGAGTCCGGCGAGGACGCCTCCTGAACCCGTGGATACGGATCGAGGCCGCGCATTGCGCGGCTTTTTTTTGCCTGGCCTCCGCCGCGGCGTGCCGGACCTGATGACGACGCTTCCCTACAATGCACGCTCGGTTCGGGCGCGGATCAGGAGGAAAGAATGAGGCTGCTGGCATGGCTGGTGAAGATCGGCTTCTTCCTGCTGGTGCTCTGGTTCGCGATGAAGAACACGACCCCGGTTCCGGTCCGTCTCACCTCCACCGTCGTCTGGGACCATGTGCCGCTGATCCTCGTCATGCTCGCCTGCGTGGCCGTCGGTGCGCTGCTGGGTGCCCTTGCGCTGGCGCTTCCGATCTACCGGATGAGGCGCGAGGTGCTGGCCTTGAGGCAGCAGACTCCGGCCCCGTCGGCCGCCGAAGCGGTGGCCGACCGCGTCGCCTCGGCCGCGCGCCAGGCCGGTGCGGTGGCGGAGGTTGCCGGAGAAACGGGGCGACGCTGATGGAGTTCGAGCTGTGGTTCCTCGTGGTGCTGCCGCTGGTCTTTGCGGCAGGTTGGTTCGGTCGCGGCTTCGAATCGCGGGCGCGAGCGACCGATAACGCAGCACTGCCGCGCTCGTACTTTCGCGGCCTCAATCTCCTGTTGAACGACCAGCACGACAAGGCGATCGACGCCTTCATCGAGGTCGTCAAGCTCGATCCCGAGACGATCGAACTGCACCACGCGCTCGGCAACCTGTTTCGACGGCGCGGCGAGTTCGACCGCGCCGTGCGCATCCACACGCATCTGCTCAATCGCGCTGACCTTCCTGCGCGTGAGCGGTCGCGGGCGCTGGCGGAGCTCGGGCAGGATTACCTGAAGGGCGGACTGCTCGACCGGGCCGAAGAAGCGTTCACGCGGCTGCGCGAGGATCGCGACCATCGTTTCGATGCCCTGCGCGCGCTGCTGCGGATTTTCCAGATGGAGCGCGAGTGGGCAAAGGCAATCGACTGCGCCCGACTGCTCGAGCGCGAGGCCGGGGAATCCCATCAGACGGCGATTTCGCATTTCTATTGCGAACTGGCCGACAGCGCGGCCGCCGCCGGCCGCCTCGACGAGGCACAGCGGGCGATCGACGATGCGCTGGCCGCTGATCGGAAGTCCGTTCGCGCCCTGATCCTCGCGGGCGACCTTGCAGCCCGGCGCGGCGACGGCGAGGGAGCGCTGAAGCTCTGGCAGCGTGTCGAAGCGGCCTCGCGCGAGCACGTGCCGCTGATCGCCGCGAAAGTGACCGGAATGCTGGACTCGCTCGGGCGGCGCGGCGACGCGCTCAACTGGCTGCGGCGGGCGCTGCTCGACGCACCGTCGATCGACCTGCTCGATTCCGCATACAGCCGGACCAGGGAGTGGGAGGGCGCGGCAGCCGCCGAGCAGCTCGTGGCCGAGGAACTGAAGCGGCATCCGTCGCTGCTCGGCTTCGAGCGCCTCGCCGAGGCGCGGCTCGCGCTCAACCCGGGCGACGAGGAACTGGCATCAATGAGCACGCTGCTGAAGGGACATGCGCGCAAGCTGGCGCGCTATCGCTGCAGCAAGTGCGGCTTTCGCGCGCGTGAGTACCACTGGTACTGCCCCGGCTGCACCGGCTGGGACACGTATCCGCCGCGACGGATCGAAGAACTGGACGGCGCGTGATGGACCAGGATCTGACGGCATTGCCGACGATCGACCGGACCATCGGCAACACGCCGCTGGTCCGGCTGCAGCGGATGCCGGGCGCGGACAACTCGCGCCGCGGCAATGTGATCCTCGGCAAGCTGGAGGGCAACAATCCGGGCGGTTCGGTAAAGGATCGGCCTGCGTTTTCGATGATCCGGCGGGCCGAGGAGCGCGGCGAGATCCGGCCGGGCGACCGGTTGATCGAGGCCACCAGCGGCAACACTGGCATCGCGCTGGCGATGATCGCGGCGATGAAGGGCTATCGCATGACGCTGATCATGCCGGACAACCTCAGCAGCGAGCGCCGCGCCAGCATGGCGGCGTATGGCGCGGAACTGATCCTCACACCCGCTAGCAAGGGTGGCATGGAGTACGCGCGGGACCTGGCGATGCAGATGCAGGCCGAGGGCCGGGGACGCGTGCTCGACCAGTTCGCGAACCCCGACAATCCGCGCGCGCACTACGAAACGACCGGCCCGGAAATCTGGCGCGACACCGCAGGCGGAATCACGCACTTCGTCAGCGCGATGGGCACAACCGGAACGATCATGGGTGCCGGGCGGTTCTTGAAGGAGCAGAACGCGTCGATCCAGGTCGTCGGTGCGCAACCGGCCGAGGGTTCGCAGATTCCGGGCATACGCAAGTGGGCCGAGGCCTATCTGCCGCGCATCTACGAGCCCTCGCGGGTCGACCGGCTGGAGTACGTGACGCAGTCCGACGCCGAGGCCATGGCGCGTCGGCTGGCCGCCGAGGAGGGAATCAGCTGTGGCCCGTCGGCTGCGGGCGCCTGCCTCATCGCGCTGCGCATCGCCGCCGAGGTGCACGAGGCGACGATCGTCTTCGTCGTCTGCGATCGCGGCGACCGCTATCTCTCTACGGGTCTCTTCGGCGCCTGACCGCGCGACGTGGTGCCGGCCAGCGCCCGCTTTCCCAGAAGCGCTGCAGCGCTGCCAGTGGCTTTGCCGTGTCCAGGCCCTGCCTGCGCAGCCAGCCGTTGTCGTAGCAGGTGCCGAGGTAGCGCTCGCCGCTGTCGCACAGCAGCGTGACGACGGCGCCGCGCTGGCGGCCGCGTTTCATCTCGGACAGCAGTTCGACGCAGGCGATCAGCGCGGTGCCGGTGGAGGGTCCCACCTTGCGACCGAGCACCGCTTCGAGGAAACGCGCCGCGGCAAACGAATCGGCATCGGCAACGCGGATCGAGCGGTCGATGACGTTGCGATTGAAGCTGGGTTCGACGCGCGGCCGGCCAATACCTTCGATGCGCGATGCGGCGGTGATCGTCATGGCCGCATCGCCGGTCGTGAAATAGTCGTGGAAGACCGAGTTTTCGGGATCGGCCAGGCAGACACGGGTCGGGTGTCGGCAATAGCGGACATAGCGGCCCAGGGTGGCACTCGTGCCGCCGGTGCCCGCGCCGACGACGATCCAGGAGGGCACCGGGAACGGTTCCTCGCGCATCTGCTCGAAGATCGACTCGGCGATGTTGTTGTTGCCGCGCCAGTCGGTCGCCCGCTCCGCGTAGGTGAACTGGTCCATATAGTGGCCGCCGACGCGCGCGGCCAGCGCAGCCGCCTCGGCGTAAACGGCCGAGGGCGTGTCGACCAGATGGCAGCGGCCGCCGTGGAACTCGATCAGCGCGATCTTCTCGGGCGACGTCGAGCGCGGCATCACCGCAATGAACGGCACGCCGATCAGGCGTGCGAAGTACGCCTCCGAAACGGCGGTCGAGCCCGAGGACGCTTCAACGACCGTCGTGCGCGGGCCGATCAGGCCATTGCACAGGCCATAGAGGAAGAGCGAGCGTGCGAGGCGGTGCTTCAGGCTGCCGGTCGGGTGCACCGACTCGTCCTTCAGGTACAGCGGGCACCCGGGAACCCCCGGAACGTCAATGCGCAGCAGGTGTGTGTCGGCCGAGCGGGCGAAGTCCGCGTCGATGCGGCGGACCGCTTCGTCGCACCACGCCCGCCAGTCCGCAGCCCGCTTCACGGATGCGCGTCGATCAGGCTGCCGCAACGGGGATCCTGCCGATCTTCGCCTGCCACTCCTTCGGCCCGGTCTGGTGCACCGATGTGCCATCGGCGCTGACCGCGACGGTGACCGGCATGTCCTTCACGTCGAACTCGTAGATCGCTTCCATGCCGAGGTCGCCGAAGCCGACCACTTTCGCGCCCTTGATCGCCTTGGCGACGAGATACGCCGCGCCACCCACGGCCATCAGATACGCGCTCCGGTGTTTGCGGATCGCCTCGATCGCCACCGGTCCGCGCTCGGCCTTGCCGATCATCGCTATCAGCCCGGTCTGCGCCAGCATCATCTCGGTGAACTTGTCCATTCGCGTGGCGGTCGTCGGACCGGCGGGCCCCATCACCTCGTCGCGCACCGGATCAACCGGGCCGACGTAGTAGATGACGCGATTGGTGAAGTCCACCGGCAGCTTCTCGC
>DAOMFL010000052.1:0-26356 GCA_035429805.1 Burkholderiaceae bacterium | reverse complement strand
TGCTGCAGGTGATGGATCACGGCACGCTGACCGACAACAACGGTCGCAAGGCGGACTTTCGCAACGTGATCATCATCATGACCACCAACGCCGGCGCGGAAACGCTGCAGAAGACGGCGATCGGGTTTTCTAACACGCGCGAGGCCGGCGACGAGATGGCCGACATCAAACGCATGTTCACGCCGGAGTTCCGCAACCGGCTCGACGCGACCATTTCGTTCAAGGCGCTCAACGAGGAAGTGATCCTGCGCGTCGTCGACAAGTTCCTGATGCAGCTCGAGGATCAGTTGCACGAGAAGAAGGTCGACATCATCTTCACCGACGCATTGCGGGCGCACCTCGCGAAGAGGGGCTTCGACCCCGTGATGGGCGCGCGGCCGATGGCACGCCTGATCCAGGACACGATCCGGCGGGCGCTGGCGGACGAACTGCTGTTCGGCAAGCTCGTCAACGGCGGCCGCGTCGAAGTGGACGTCGACGAGCAGGGCAACGTGAAGCTCGATTTCCCGCCATCGGACAGCGGCGACGCGCCCCGGCGCGAGCAGGGCGAACCGGTCCTGTCGGAGTGACCCATCCGATCGGCGCGCCAGTCCCCGGCGCGTCGGTCCGGCCCACTGGTGCATTGCCCGATTGACGCGGGCGACCGAACTGCCGGATAGTTTGCCCCCAGAGCCCTTAGGGCCTTCCATCTCGGGGGAGACAGCAATGAAAATGGCACGATGCGTTGCCGGCCTGCTATGGCCGATTGCGACATCGGTCGCCCTGGCGCAGGGGGCGCCGGCGATCCCATCCAACGCGGCGTATCTCGCATCCAACTGCGCCAACTGCCATGGCACGACGGGCAACGCGAAGGGCGCGATGCCCAGCCTCGCGGGTCAGCCCAAGGCGTACCTCGTCGAGCAGATGAAAGCCTTCCGCGACGGCAAGCGGACGGCGACCATCATGCCCCAGCTCGCCAAGGGATACACCGACGCGCAGATCGACGCGATCGCCGAATTCTTCTCGCGGCAACGCGCCGCGCGCTGAGGGGGACGCATGAAAACGAAACCAATCTCCCGGCGTGAACTGCTTGCCGCGCTCGCCGCGACGGCGGCCGTCGGTCCTCTGGCGGGCTGCGCCACGTCCGGATCCGGCAAGTCGATCGGCAAGGTCGTCGTCGTCGGCGCCGGCTACGGCGGTGCCACCGCGGCCAAGTACCTGAGGCTATGGTCTGAAGGGACGATTGAAGTGACGCTGGTCGACCCGGGCGAAGCCTTCATCTCGTGCCCGATCTCGAACCTCGTGCTCGGGGGCAGCCGGACCATGGCCGACATCACGGTCAGCTACGCCGGCCTCGACCAGCACGGTGTCAAGCGCGTGCGCGACACCGTGACCGCGATCGATGCCGACAAGAAGCAGGTGCGGCTCGCCTCCGGTGGCACATTGTCGTACGACCGGCTGGTCGTCTCGCCCGGCATCGAATTCATGTACGACAAACTGCAGGGGTGGTCGAGCGCCGCTGAAGGCACGGTGCTGCATGCATGGAAAGCCGGTCCGCAGACCGTCGCGCTGCGCAAGCAGCTGGTCGATCTGAAAGACGGTGGCGTGGTCCTGATGTCGATGCCGCTGGCGCCCTACCGCTGCCCGCCGGGACCCTACGAGCGCGCCTGCCAGATCGCCTGGTACCTGAAGACCGCGAAGCCGAAGAGCAAGCTCATCGTCCTCGATGCGAACCCCGACTACGTGTCGAAGAAGCCGCTGTTCTCGCGCGTCTTTGGCGAGGACTACAAGGGCATCATCGATTACCGCGTCGCTTCGCCGGTCACCGAGATCGATCTCAAGACCGGCACGCTGGTCACGGAAATCGGCGACAAGGTGCGTGGCGATGTCATCAACTACATCCCGCCGCAGCGCGCGGCCAACATTGCGCGCGACGCCGGCCTCATCACGGCGAATAATCGCTGGTGCGAAGTCGACTGGTCGACGATGGAGTCGATCAAGGTCAAGGGGGTGCACGTGCTCGGCGACGCGACTCTCTCCGCGCCGGCGATGCCGAAGTCCGGGCACATGGCCAACCAGCACGGCAAGGCCGCTGCGGCGGCGATCGTCGAACTGCTGAACGGTCGGGCGGTCGTGCCGCCGACGATGGCCAACACCTGCTACAGCTTCATCGACGACAAGAATGCCGTGCACGTGTGCAGCGTGCACCGCTGGGTGCCGGAGAAGAAGACGCTTGAACCGGTGGCCGGCGCGGGCGGCATCTCGACGCAGGACCGCGCGTCGTGGGCGCTCGAAGGGGCCTACGCGAGCGGCTGGGCGCAGACGATCTGGGCTGACATGCTGGCTTGAGCGCGCCGCTCACGTACGCGACCCTGCAGGTCGCACGTGCGCTCGCGGCGATTTGATCAGGCGGGCGGGCTTAGGGCGGCCGGGCGCCCGCCCGCATTAGAACTGCACGAAAGGCGGCGCAGTGCGCCGCCTTTTCATTTGAACGCGATCGTGCTGGCCTGCTGGGGGTAGCGTGGAACCTTGTCGGCGTAGAACCGGCGCAAAAGTTCGAGATCGCGAGCCGGTTCGCCGCTCATCTTGACGAACTCTGTGACGCCAATCTCCCGGCGACGGTAGTCGATATAGGCGAGGCCGACGGGCAGGTCGAGCTTCAGGGCCAGGTGGTAGAAGCCCGAGCGCAGATGATCCGTTTTCCTGCGCGTGCCTTCCGGTGACAGGCCGAGCCAGAACCACGGTTCAGACTGCATCAGCGCCGCGAGCTGTTCGACCGCGCCACTGGCCTGCCGTCGATCGACGGGGCGGCCACCCCAAAGGCGCATCAGCCGACCCAGCGTGGCGCCGGTGAGGCCTCGAAACAGCGACTCCTTGCCGATCCAGCGGATCGGCAGCCCGATCGCCCATTTGGCGAGCAGACCAATGACGAAGTCCCAGTTGGACGTATGCGGATAGACGATGGCGATGCCCCGGGGCCCGGGCACGCCGTCGAAACGCACGCTCCAGCCGAAGACGGCCAGCAGCCGGCGCGCGAATCGCGCAAAGCGGGGGTGCTGCAGCGGTGGCAGCGGCGCGCCGGCGCCGACCGGGTCGCTCAATGCTTGCCGGTGCTGCCGAAGCCGCCGGCGCCGCGCGCCGAGGCACTGAAATCGTCGACGACGTTGAAGCGGGCCTGCACCACCGGGACCACGACCAGCTGCGCCAGCCGCTCGAGCGGATTCAGCGTGAACGCCGTGGTGCCGCGGTTCCACGTCGAGACCATCAGTTCGCCTTGGTAGTCCGAATCGATCAGCCCCACGAGGTTGCCGAGCACAATGCCGTGCTTGTGGCCGAGCCCCGAGCGCGGCAGGATCAGCGCGGCATAGCCCGGGTCGCCGATGTGTATCGCAACGCCAGTTTTCACGAGATGCGTGGCGCCGGGCTCGATGACCAGCGGCGCCTCGACGCAAGCGCGCAGGTCCAGACCGGCGGCACCCGGGGTGGCGTACTCCGGCAGTCGATCGCGCAGACGCTCGTCGAGGATTCTGACGTCGATGATCATGCGGCCGTATTCCTGCCGAACAGCCGAGCGATCCGGGCACGTTCCCGCTGGCCGGGCGCTTCGGTGTCGCGGCGGCGCCCGCGCAAACGCGAGATCGACCAGGCGACGAGACCGATGCCGATGAGGAACGTCAGTGCGCCTCCGCCGTTGAAGAACCAGAACAGCAACAGGACCAGACCGGCCATGAGCCCGAGGGCCGCCTTGACCGCAGGCGCGCCGTATCCGTCCCGCGCCAGCCGGGTCATCAGTTCCTCGGCCTGCTGACGGTTCAGCACGGGCTGGGCGCCGATGCCGCCCGCGACCGGCGATGCTGCACCCGGCATGCGCTCCAAAGGCGATTCGTGCAGCGGCCGATGCGCCTGGGCAAAGATGCGAGCTGCGGACTCCCGCTGCAGGGCTTCGACGTAGGCGACGAAGTCACCGTCCGGGGGCTCCTTGTAGGCGCTCATGCCAGGCGCTCCGCGATCGCGGCGATCAATCGTCGCGCCTGGTCGCGCTTGTCGGCCCGCGACAGCGTCGTGACACCGCTGCTTTCAACCAGGTGCAGTTCGCTCTCGTCAGCGCCGAGGGTGTCCTGCGCGCGGTTGGCAACGACCAGCGGCACCTTCTTGGATATCAGCTTCGCACGCGCATTTTCGATGACGTCATCGCTTTCGGCGGCGAATCCGACGCAAAACGGCGCACGCGGCAGCGCCGCCACGCTGGCGAGGATGTCCGGATTCAGCGCGAATTCCAGCGTCGGCACCGCAGCGCCGGCCTGTTTCTTCAGCTTGCGGCCGCTAACATTGGCGACCCGCCAGTCGGCGACGGCGGCCACTGCGATGAAGACATCGGCCGGCAACTGCGCATGCACCGCGTCGTGCATCTCGAGGGCGGTCCGTACATCGATGCGCCGGACATTGCGCGGAGTCGGCAGCTCCGTCGGCCCGGCGACCAGCGTGACCTCCGCTCCGGCTTCAGCGGCGGCTCGAGCGAGCGCGAAGCCCGTCTTGCCGGACGACAGGTTGGAGATGCCGCGCACCGGATCGATCGGCTCGAACGTCGGACCCGCTGTCAGCACGACACGGCGGCCGGCCAGGCGCTTTGGCTGGAAGAACGCGACGATGTCGGCCAGGAGTTCGGCGGGCTCGAGCATCCGGCCCAGGCCGGTCTCGCCACACGCCTGATTGCCGGCGGCCGGGCCCAGCAGCACGACGCCGTCGGCAGCGAGCTGCGCCACGTTCCGTTGCGTGGCCGGGTTGTCCCACATCTCGACGTTCATCGCCGGTGCGACGAGGAGCGCTGTCGTGGCGCGATTGCGTGCGAGGACCAGCGTGGAGAGCAGATCGTCGGCCAAGCCTTGGGCGGTCTTCGCCAGGAAGTGCGCGGTCGCCGGCGCGACGACGATGGCATCGACCCCGCGGGTAAGGTCGATATGCGGCATCGCGTTCGCGACCTGTGCGCCGGAGCCCCACTGATCGGTGAACACCGGTTTGCCGGTCAGCGCCTGCAGGGTGGTCGCGGTGACGAACTGCTGCGCGGCTGCGGTCATCACCACCTGCACGTCGGCCCCTTCGTCCTGCAGGCGACGCACGAGCTCGCACACCTTGTAGGCGGCCACACCGCCGGTCAGGCCAACGACGAGGCGCTTCTTGGCGAGATCCATGCGGCTATTTTGCCCGACGCACGCGCAGGAGTTCGTCGAGGATCAGGAGCGCCGCGCCGCCGACGATCGCCGAGTCGGCGAGGTTGAACGCCGGCCAGTGCCACCCGCGCCAGTGGAAGTCCAGGAAGTCGACAACGTGGCCGTAGGCGATGCGGTCGATCACGTTGCCGAGCGCGCCGCCCAGGATCAGGCCGAGCGCGAAGGCGAACAGCCGCTGGCCGCCGTGGCGTGCCAGCAGGTAGAGGATGAACGCGGACGCAGCCAGCCCGATGAAGGTCAGCACGCCGTGCTGCCATCCGGAGGCCGATGCCAGGAAGGAAAACGCGGCGCCCTTGTTGTAGGTGAGCACCAGATTGAAGAAACCGGTGACCGGCCGGACGTCGCCGTAGTCGAACGTGCGCTCGACGACGATCTTCGTCAGCTGATCGAGGAAGACGACCAAGAGCGCCAGCGCCAGCCACGGCAGCATGCGCTGGAACCATGACCCGCGGCCGGTTGCCATCACGCGTGGTCGCGCGCCTCTCCGGCGCCGAAGAGATTCGAAACGCAGCGCCCGCAGATCGTCGGATGGGCGGCATCGGCGCCGACGTCGTCGCGCCAGTGCCAGCAGCGTTCGCACTTCGTCGCCGTCGAGGCGGTGACGACGATGTCCTCGTCGTCGTCCTGCGCGACCGGCGTCACGCGCGCCTGCGACGTGATCAGCACGAAGCGCAGGTCGCTGCCGAGGGACTGCAGCAGTTCGGCCTTCCTGCCGCTGGCGCGGATCTCGACTTCCGCCTGCAGCGACGAGCCGATCGCACCTTTCTCCCGCAGTTCCTCGAGCCGCTTCTGCACATCGTTCCGCACCGCGCGCAGCGCGGTCCAGCGCTCGACGAGTACCGCCTCGTCCGGCACCGGCGGCAGCGTCGCAAACGTTTCTGTGAAGATCGTGCCGTCACTGCGCGATCTGAAGACTTTCCAGGCCTCCTCGGCCGTGAACGACAGCAGCGGTGCCATCAGCCTGAGCACGGCATCCGTGATCAGATAGAGCGCCGACTGCGCCGAGCGGCGCGCGCGGGAACCGGCCGGAGTCGTGTACAGCCGGTCCTTCAGGATGTCCAGATAGAAGGCGCCGAGGTCCTCCGATGCAAAGGTCTGCAGCCGCGCCACGATCGGGTGGTACTCGTAGCGATCGTAATCGGCCAGCGTGCGAGCGCTGACGTCGCGCATCATCGCCAGCGCATAGCGGTCGATCTCGAGCCACTGGTCGACCGGCACCATGTCCTTCGCCGGATCGAAATCACTGACGTTGGCGAGCAGGAAGCGCAGCGTGTTGCGAAGCCGCCGGTAGCCTTCGACGACGCGCTTCAGGATCTCGTCCGAGAGCGACAGTTCGCCCGAGTAATCTGTGCTCGCCACCCACAGCCGGATGATCTCGGCGCCCAGCGTGTCGGCCACCTTCTGCGGCGCGATGACATTGCCGAGCGACTTGCTCATCTTGCGGCCCTGGCCGTCGACCACGAAGCCATGTGTCAGCAGCGCCTTGTACGGCGGCGCGCCGTTGATCATGCACGAGGTCAACAGCGACGAATGGAACCAGCCGCGATGCTGATCCGAACCTTCCAGGTACATGTCGGCCGGAAACGTGAGCTCATCCGCGTGCGAGCCGCGCAGCACCGTTTCGTGCGTCGTGCCGGAATCGAACCAGACGTCCAGCGTGTCCCTGTTCTTCACGTACTGCCCGGACTCGTCGCCGAGCAGTTCGCGCGGATCGAGGTCCTGCCACGCTTCGATGCCGGCCTGCTCGACGCGCTGCGCGACCTGCTCGAGCAGCTCGGGCGTGCGAGGATGCAGCTCGCCGGTTTCCTTGTGCACGAAGAAGGCCATCGGCGTGCCCCACTGGCGCTGTCGCGACAGCGTCCAGTCAGGGCGGTTGGCGATCATGCCGGTCAGGCGTGCCTTGCCCCACGACGGGTAGAAACGTGTGGCATCGATACCGGCCAGCGCCAGCTCGCGCAGTGTCTTGCCGCCCGATCGGGGCAGCGTGTCCATGCCGGCGAACCACTGTGAGGTGGCGCGGTAGATGACAGGCGTGCGGTGGCGCCAGCAATGCATGTAGCTGTGCGTGAACTTCTCGACCTTCAGCAGCGCGCCGTGCTCGCGCATGACGTCGACGACCTTCGCGTTGGCGTCCCAGATCTTCATCCCGCCGAATAGCGGCAGAGACTCCGCATACACGCCGTCACCCTGCACCGGGTTCAGGATTTCGTCGTCTGTCATGCCGTGCGCCTTGCACGAGATGAAGTCCTCGACACCGTAGGCAGGCGAGGAGTGCACGATGCCGGTGCCAGTGTCGAGCGTCACGTAATCGCCCAGATAGACCGGCGCATCGCGGTCGTAGAACGGATGGCGGAAGCGGATCAGAGCCAGCTTCTCACCGCGCGTCGCGGCCAGTGTCGTTCCCGTCAGGCCCCAGCTCTCGAGGCAGGCCTCCTTGCGGTCGCTCGCCACCAGGAGCAGGCCGCGCGCGGTGTCGACGAGGTCGTAGCTGAACTCCGGGTGCAGGTTCAGAGCCTGGTTGGCGGGAATCGTCCACGGCGTCGTGGTCCAGATCGTCGCGGCGACCGGCTTGGCGGGCAGTGCGTCGAGCCCGAACGCCTGCGCCAGCCTGCCGCGCTCATCGTCGCGCAGCGGAAAGGCGACATCGACCGCGAGATCCACCTTGTCCTGGTATTCGACTTCCGCCTCGGCGAGCGCCGAACCACAGTCGAAGCACCAGTTGACCGGCTTGAGTCCCCGGAACACGAAGCCCTTGGCGAGAATTTTCGCCAGCGCGCGGATTTCGTTGGCCTCGGCCTTGAAGTTCATCGTCGTGTACGGCCGGTCCCACGCACCGAGCACGCCGAGGCGCTTGAAGTCCTTGCGCTGCCGGTCGATCTGCTCGTTGGCCCAGGCGCGTGACTTCGCGATGACCTCCCGCGGCGGCAGATGCTTGCCGTACTTCTTCTCGATCTGGATCTCGATCGGCATGCCGTGGCAGTCCCATCCCGGAACATACGGCGCATCGAACCCGGCCATTACGCGGCTCTTGACGACGAAGTCCTTCAGGACCTTGTTGATCGCGGTCCCCATGTGGATGTCGTTGTTCGCATATGGCGGCCCGTCGTGCAGGATCCACTTCGGCCGGCCGATCGAGGCGACGCGGATCTGGTCGTAGACCTTCTGCTCGTCCCACTCGCTGATCCACTGCGGCTCGCGCCTGGCAAGGTCGCCGCGCATCGGGAACGGCGTATCAGGCAGATTGAGCGGGTACTTGCGCGTCGCGGGATCGGACGCAGGTTTCTTCTTGGCGTCGGCGTCAGCCATGGCGTGGCACTCCTTGGCCCCCTCGGGCTCTGCAAGAGGTGTCGTGGGTAAGGCGGAGCGCGAGTGTAGCGTGCGGGAGCGGCTACCTCGGTTCCGTATCGAACATCGCGCGGGCGCGCCGCGCGTCGTCGGCGATGGCGGCCGTCAGCTCGCCGATGCTGGCGTAGCGGACCTCATCGCGCAGCTTCTGCATGAATTCGACGCGCACCAGTCGTCCGTAGACGTGCTCGGCGAAATCGAACAGATGCACTTCGAGCATCCAGCGGCCGCTGTCCTCGATCGTCGGCCGCAGCCCGACGCTGGCGACGCCGGGACGCGCTTTCGGCCCGAGGCCATGGACGCGGACCACGAACACCCCCTGAACTGCCGGGTGCCGGTGCGCGATGCGCAGGTTCATCGTCGGAAATCCCATCTCGCGCCCGAGCTTTCGGCCGTGCAGCACGCGACCGCTGATCGCATAAGCGCGGCCGAGCAGCTGAGCGGCGCGGCCAAGGTCACCGGCGGCGAGCGCGTGGCGCACCGCGGAACTGGAGATCCGCTGTTCGCCCTCGACCACCGTGGGCATCTGTTCGAGTTCGAAAGCGCCGTGCGATGCGTGTCGCTGCAGCAGCGCGACATCGCCGGCACGACGGGCGCCGAAGCGGAAGTCGTCGCCAACCAGAACCCAGCGTGCGCGGCAGCCCTGGATCAGCAGGTCGACGAAGGCATCGGCCGACTGCGCTGCAAAGCTGCGGTTGAAGTGCTGGACGATGACGCGGTCGATGCCGTGGTCGGCCAGCGCTTCCAGTTTGTCGCGCATGCCGGAGATGCGCATCGGCGCGCGGTCCGGAGTGAACAGCTCGCGCGGATGGGGCTCGAACGTCATCACGGCCGACACGATGCCGCGCGCCCGCGCGGCCGCGACGACACGGGCGAGCAGCGCCTGGTGACCGCGATGCACGCCGTCGAAGTTGCCGATGGTCAGCGCGCACGCGGCGCGCTCGTTCGGCCGCGGGATTCCGCGGAAGACCTGCATGGGCCTGGAACAACGAATGAGAACGTGCCGATTATACGAGTCGAAGCGGTTTCCTTTGTGTTTTCCGGTACTTAGCGCGTGCCCCACACGCCTCACCGGTACAATGGTCACGAATGAAGAACATCGTCGTCCTGATCTCGGGCCGCGGCAGCAATCTCGAAGCCCTGCTCCGGACTGCCGAGGAGGAACGCTGGCGCGAGCAACTCGGGGCGGCCATTACGGCGGTGATCAGCAACCGCGCCGATGCTGCAGGGCTGGAAATCGCACGCGACTCCGGCATCCCGACCCGCGTGGTCGACCACACTGCGTTTACTACGCGTGACGACTTCGACCGCGCGCTTGCCGACGAGATCGATCACCTTCGCCCCGCCGTCGTCGTGCTGGCAGGCTTCATGCGCGTGCTGACGCCGCAGTTCGTGCGCCGCTATGCCGGGCGGCTGATCAACATCCATCCGTCGCTGCTGCCGGCCTTCCCGGGACTGAGGACCCACGAGCGCGCGCTGGACGCCGGGGTGCGGGTGCACGGAGCGACAGTTCACTTCGTGTCCGACGAGGTCGATGCCGGCGGCATCATCGCGCAGGCCGCCGTGCTGGTAAGGCCGGGCGACGACGCGCCGACACTGGCCGCGCGCGTTCTGGCGCAGGAGCACCGCCTGCTGCCGCGCTCGGTCCGGCTCGTGCTCGAGGACCGTGTGCGCTGGGATCACGGGCGCGTCGTCACTGCGGATGTCGCGGCGGCCGAACTGGCCTGGTGGGCGTCGTGAATCGGGAACGCTCCCGCCGTTCCGGCAGCGCGCGGCCGACACCTGCGCCGGGTCGCGCATCGCGTCCGAGCCGTCAGCCGCGCACGCCGGCAGCGGGACCGTCCGGTCGGCCCGGGACGGCGACTCCGGCCACGTTGGCACGCATCACCTCGCTGATCGTTGATGTACTTGCCGACGCGCTGGCACGCGTGTTCCGCTTCGACGGACCGGCCGATGCAGTGATGTCGCGGTTCTTCCGGGAGCACGCGTCGCTCGGGCGCCGCGACCGCAGCCTGGTGGCCGAGGCCATCTTCTTCGCGCTGCGCCGCTACGCCACGCTGGGCTGGGCGATGCAGCCGGCAGCGCCGGCCCGTGCCCCGCGACTTGCAGCACTGTTGACGCTGGCGCGGCAGCACGGATTCGCTGCGCTCGATGCGCGCGCGCTGCGCGGTGATGCCGCTGCGGTGAAAAACGGGCTTGCCATCGATCTTGCACGCGCGCCGGCCTCGGTGCGCGCCGAGCTGCCGCACTGGCTCTATCTGGCGGTCGATCAGCAGTACGGCGCCGACGCGGCACCGCTGTTGTCGGCCCTGACCGAACCGGCGCCGCTCGACCTGCGCGTGAACCTGATGCGGGCGACGCGCGACGATGTCCTGCGGGAACTTGCCGCGCATCATGTCGCGGCGGCCGCGACCCGCTACTCGCCCGAGGGCATCCGGCTTGCGGACAAGCCGGCTCTGACACAGTGGCCGGCGTATCGCGAAGGGCGCATCGAGGTGCAGGACGAGGGCAGTCAGTTGATTGCGCGTCTCGTGCAACCGCGGCGCGGCGAGATGGTCGTCGACTTCTGCGCCGGTGCCGGCGGCAAGACGCTGGCGCTGGGCGCGCTGATGCGGTCAAGCGGCCGTCTGTACGCACTGGACATCCACCAACGGCGACTCGAGGGACTCGGGCCGCGGCTCAAGCGCAGCGGACTCTCCAATGTGCATCCGGTGGCGATACGCAGCGAGACCGACGCCCGCGTGAAGCGTCTGTACGGCAAGTGCGATCGAGTCCTGGTCGATGCGCCGTGCTCGGGCTCCGGGACGTTGCGTCGCAATCCTGATCTCAAGTGGCGTTTCGACGAGACCGAGCTCGCCCGCGTCAATTCGGTGCAGCATGCGGTGCTTGCGGCTGCGGCGAAGCTGCTGAAGCCCGGCGGCCGGCTGGTCTATGCCACCTGCTCGCTGCTGGCGCGCGAGAACCAGCAGGTCATTGAATCGTTCATCGCGGCGCACCCGGGGTTCCAGGTGGTACCGGCCAGCGGCGTGCTTGCGGCGCAGTCCGTCGCCGTGGATCACGCAGAGCGCTTTGCGCCGTACTTCGTGATGCTTCCGCACCTGCATGGAACCGACGGCTTCTTTGCCGCGGTGATCGAGCGGACCTGAGCCGTGGCCACGCCGACCCTGCTGCAGGAAATCGTCGACCTCGTTCAGGGCGGAATCACGCATCCGCGCACCGCGTGGCAGCTGGTTGTGATCGGCGTCGGACTCGCAGCCGGTTGGCTGGCGGTGCGGGCCGTGCGCCGCCGCGTCGATTCGCGGGTCGCCGCGGAGGCCCGGCACGAAGGCCTGCGCACCGACCTGCTGCGTTTCTCGATCGAAGGGATGCGGCGACTTGCCTTTCCGGTGAGCGCGACGCTGGCGGTGATTGCGGGCGGGCTGCTGCTGCGTGCGACGGGCGTGGCGCAGCGTGTTGGCGATTTGCAGCTGCTGCGGCTCGTCCTGACCCTGCTGTTCGCCATGGCGGGCATCCGGCTCCTCGTCTACGCGCTGAGACGTTCGTTTCCCAAGGCCGGCTGGCTCGGCACCTTCGAACGCTGGATCGCACTGGTGGTGTGGCTGTTCGTCGCCCTGCACCTGACCGGCGTCCTCGACGACGTCATTGCGGCACTCGAGTCCGTGCGCTTTCCGGTCGGCAGGTCGCAGATCAGCCTGTGGGATATCTCGATCGGCGCAGTGTCGGTGGTCATCACGGCGCTGGCGGCGCTCTGGCTCGGATCGGCGATCGAGTCCCGCCTGATGCATGCGGAAACACTTTCGACCAATTTACGTGTCGTGCTGGCGCGGGTGGTGAAGGCGTTGCTTCTCGTCGTCGCCGTGCTGGTGGCTCTGTCGAGCGTCGGCATCGATCTCACGGTGCTGTCGGTGTTTGGCGGCGCGCTGGGCGTCGGCCTCGGCCTCGGCCTGCAGCGCATCGCCAGCAACTATGTCAGCGGCTTCATCATCCTGCTGGATCGCAGCCTGTCGATCGGCGACATGATCACCGTCGACAAGTACTACGGGCGCGTGGCGCAGATCAACACGCGCTACACGGTCATCAAGGCGCTCGACGGCACCGGAACCATTGTTCCCAATGAGATGCTGGTGTCGACGCCGGTGGTCAATCACTCGCTCACCAGTCCCGAGGTGCGGATCGTCGTCAAGGTCACGATTGCCTATGCGTCGGATCTGGACCGCGCGTTGGAGATCCTGGGCGAGTGCGCCCGGGCGCAGCCGCGCGTGCTGGCCAGGCCTGAGCCCGGCGCGTTCGTGACCGCGCTCGGCGCCGACGGAGTCGAACTCGAGGTCGGCTTCTGGATCCGCGATCCCGAAGAAGGCACGCTTGCCGTCCGGTCGGAAATTTCACGCGCAGTGCTGCGGCGCTTCGCGGAAGTGGGAATCGAGATTCCGTTTCCTCAACGCGATGTCCGGATCGTTTCCGCACCGCACGGCGCACCGCCCATCGCAGGCGGCAAAACCGCTTGATTTCGGGCAATCCAGCCGAAACTTCGGCTTTCGGCCGGGCGCGTTCGGCCGTTTACAATGCGAGGTTTGCATGGCATCGGGCCGGCGGCATAACGCTCGCGGGCAATAAGGGCTAACTACATGTATTTACTCGAATTCCTGAATGGCGGTCTGCTGAAGCTGTCGTGGTGGCAAGTCATCCTCGCGACGCTGCTGATGACGCACGTCACCATTGCGGCCGTCACGATCTACCTGCATCGCAGCCAGGCGCACCGCGCGCTCGACCTGCATCCGGCGATCGCCAATTTCTTCCGCGCATGGCTCTGGCTGACGACCGGCATGCAGACGCGCGACTGGGTCTCGATTCACCGCAAGCATCATGCGAAGTGCGAGACGCCCGAGGACCCGCACAGTCCGCAGACGCGCGGCATCAAAGCCGTGCTGTGGAGCGGGGCCGAGCTTTACCGGGCCGAGGCCAAGAACCAGGAGACGCTGGCGCGCTACGGACATGGAACGCCCAATGACTGGGCCGAGCGGAACATCTACTCCAGGTTCACGTGGCAGGGCTGTGGCGTGATGCTGGTCACCGATGTGCTGCTGTTTGGCGCTGCCGGCATCGCCGTGTGGGCCGTGCAGATGGTCTGGATCCCCTTCTTTGCGGCCGGCGTTGTCAACGGCATTGCGCACTACTGGGGCTACCGCAACTATGACGCTCCCGACGCGAGCACCAATATCATCCCTTGGGGCATCGTGATCGGCGGCGAGGAATTGCACAACAACCATCACACCTATCCGACCTCAGCCAAGTTCTCACTGAAGTGGTTCGAGTTCGATCTCGGCTGGCAGTACATCCGGGCGCTGCAGGCGCTGGGGTTGGCGAAAGTGCTTCGGGTCGCGCCGGTCCCGGCCGTGGCCGAGCCCAAGCGTGCCATCGACCTGGAAACCCTGCAGGCCGTAATTGCCAATCGCTACGACCTGCTTGCCAAGTACGCGCGCCATCTGAAGAAGGCCTACCGCTCGGAACTCGGGAGCCTGGATCTGCCGGAATCGGAGCGCGCACGGTTTGCCCGGCTAAAGCGCTGGCTGCGCAAGGGCGATGTGTCGGCCTTGCCGGTTGAGGAGCAGCGATCGCTGAAGGATCTGATGGCGCGCAGTGGCGTCATGAACACTCTGGTCGAGATGCGCACCGAACTCGCGGCAATCTGGAGCAAGAGCTCGGCGTCACGCGAGCAGATGCTGGCGCAGCTTCAGGACTGGATTGCGAGGGCGGAAGCGAGCCGCATCCGCGCTTTGGAAGAGGCGGCACTTCGTATCCGCAGCTACCGGGCGCCGGTCGCCGCCTAGCCGCAACACGCTCTGCCCAAAACAAAGAGCCCGGCATTGCCGGGCTCTTTGTTTTGAGGCCGGGGCCGATTACTTGAGCTTCGTTTCCTTGTAGGCCACATGCTTGCGGGCCACAGGGTCGAACTTCATCAGCTGCAGCTTGTCAGGCGTAGTCTTCTTGTTCTTGGACGTCGTATAGAAGTGGCCGGTGCCGGCCGTGGATTCCAGCTTGATCTTTTCGCGGGCGCCTTTAGCCATGGAGATCTCCTGATTCGAAGGTGTCTACGTCGCTCAGCCGGCCAGTTCGCCGCGGGCGCGCAGATCCGCGAGAACGACGTCCAGGCCCTTCTTGTCGATCGTGCGCAGCGCCGCGTTCGTCAGGCGCAGGCGCACCCAGCGGTTCTCGCTTTCGACCCAGAAGCGACGGTACTGCAGGTTCGGCAGGAAACGACGCTTTGTCTTGTTGTTGGCGTGGGAAACATTGTTGCCCACCATCGGGCGCTTGCCCGTGACTTGACACACGCGTGCCATGAGGTGCTCCTGATCGATTCGACTGGACTTGCGTCGGGCGCGAGGCCGGACGCTCAGTGCGCTAACCTAGTGCGCTACCCAAGCGGGCTGCCATAGGCAACGCAAAGCCGCGCATTATAAGCAATTTTCTGCGCCGTCGCCAAGGCACAGCCGGCACCGGCTGATGCGCGACGCGATCGGCGCGCTCTGATCAAAGCAGGCCGCGTTCCGCGAAGGAGACGGTTCCGCTGCCGGCGACGATCAGGTGGTCGAGCACCCGGACATCCACCAGCGCAAGCGCCTGCTTCAGGCTCGCAGTCAGCAGTTCGTCGCTGCGGCTGGGCTCGGCCACGCCGGACGGGTGGTTGTGCGCAAAGATCACGCCGGCCGCGTTCACCGCGAGCGCCCGCTTGACGACTTCGCGGGGATACACGCTGGTTTGCGTGAGCGTTCCCCGGAACAACTCGTCAGCCGTCAGCAGCCGGTTCTGTGCATCGAGAAAGAGCGCCATGAACACTTCATGCTCGCGTCCGGCCAGGGTCATGCGCAGAAAGTCGCGGACTCGGTCAGGAGATGACAACGGCGGGTCGCGCTGCATTTCTTCACGCAGTGATCGCCGCGCGAGTTCGAGCACGGCCTGCAGCTGTGCCGACTTCGCAGGACCCAGGCCCTCGATCGCACCCAGCGCTTCGGGTCCCGAGGCCAGCAGGCCGCTGAGCCCGCCGAAGCGCGCGATAGCCTCGCGGCCGAGATCCAGGGCGGAGCGGCCGGCCGTCCCGGTACCCAGAATGACGGCAATCAGTTCGGCGTCAGACAGTGCTTGGGCGCCGTGCGCCGCCAGCCGCTCACGCGGCCTTTCTCCTTCGGGCCAGTCCTTGATCGCCACGCGGGATGCCTCGTCTAGAATCTTTCATCATGGCCGAACCGCGACACCTTCCTCGGATAGCGCCGGGCTCGCACGTCACGCTTCATTATCGTATTGCGACGGTCGTCGATGGCTCCGAGCGCGAGATCGTGAGTACCTTCGGTGCGCAGCCGGCCACGCTGACCATCGGAGCGGGCGACATTGCCCAACCGCTCGAGGCCTGCCTGTGCGGCCTGGAAGAGGGCGCACAGCGACGCTTCGAACTGCCGCCCGACTCCGGCTTCGGCCTACGCAATCCGGAACTCGTCCAGACCCTGTCCGGAACGACGTTCGGCGCAAACGCCGATCCCTCGGTGGATTACGCGCCGGGTGACATTGTCGAGTTTTCGCTGCCAGGCGGCCGGTTCTCGGGTGTGCTCAAGCGTCGCGACGGGGACTGCGTCGTCGTCGATTTCAACCATCCGCTGGCCGGCCTGCCGATCCGGTTCGCGGTCCATGTCGTCGGGGTGCTTTAGTCATGGAAGTGCTGCTGGCCCAGCCGCGCGGATTCTGCGCGGGCGTCGACCGTGCGATCGAGATCGTCGAGCGCGCGCTTGCCGTGCACGGCGCTCCCATCTACGTGCGCCACGAAATCGTGCACAACGCGTACGTGGTGAGCGACCTGCGCTCGAAGGGCGCGGTCTTCGTGCAGGAGCTCGACGAAGTACCTGCCGGCGGAACCGTAGTGTTCTCCGCGCACGGCGTGTCGAAGGCCGTCCAGCGGGACGCGGCTCAGCGCGGCCTGAGGGTGTTCGACGCCACCTGCCCGCTCGTCTCCAAGGTCCACGTCGAGGTCCTGAAGATGCATGCGGCAGGCTATGAAATCGTGATGATCGGACACGAAGGTCATCCGGAGGTCGAAGGCACGATGGGGCAGCTCGCGACCGGGATGCACCTGGTCGAAACCGTCGCCGACGTCGACCGGCTGCAGGTTCGCGATCCCGGGCGTGTTGCCTACGTGACGCAGACGACGCTTTCGCTCGACGATGCGGATGCCGTCATCGCGGCGCTGCGTCGGCGCTTCCCGAAGATCGCCGAACCAAAGAAGGCGGACATCTGCTACGCGACACAGAATCGCCAGGACGCGGTCAAGTTCATGGCGCCGCAGGTCGACATCGTCATTGTGGTCGGCAGTCCCAACAGTTCGAATTCGAACCGCCTGCGCGAGGTCGCCGAGCGATTTGGAGTTCCCGCTTACTTGGTCGATACCGCGGCGCAGCTCGATCCGGCATGGTTCGAGGGCCGAAGTCGCGTCGGCGTGACCGCAGGCGCCTCGGCACCCGAGGTCCTGATCGACGATCTGCTGGCGGCGCTGAAGCGGATGGGCGCGGGCTCGGTGCGCGCATTGGACGGTGTCAGGGAGGACGTCGTCTTTCCGATGCCCAAGGGCCTGGGCAAGGTCGCCGCATGACGCGGCAGACGCCGCGGAAGGCCCGGACGATCACGACAACAACGAGGAGACGACTATGAAATCGTGGTTTCGATGGATCGCAGTGACGGCTCTGCTCGCGTTCGGGGCCGCGGTGCAGGCCCAGCCGGTCGAGATGGAAGGCCAGAAGTTCGAGCCGACGGTGCAGGTGGGCGGGCAGACCCTGCAGCTCAACGGCGTGGGCTTGCGCAAGCGTGCGATCTTCAAGGTGTACGTCAACGGGCTCTATGTGCCGCAGAAGAGCACGGATGCGGCCACGCTGATCAACGAGAAGGGTCCGCGGCGCGCATCGCTGCACATGCTGCGTGAGGTCGACGCCGACAGCTTCGTGTCGGCCTTCACGGACGGGATGCGCAACAACCTGACGGAAGCGCAGATGGCCGCGCTCAAGCCGCAGATCGACGTGTTCACCTCCACGCTGAAGTCGATCGGCGAGGCGAAGAAGGGCGACGTCATCAACTTCGACTACACGCCGGATGGGGGTACGCGGATTTCGGTGAATGGCCAGCCGCGCGGCAGCGCGATTCCAGGACACGACTTCTACTCGGCTGTCATGCGCATCTGGCTCGGCGACAAGCCGGTGGACGATGGCCTGAAGAAGGGTCTGCTCGGAGGCTGATGATGGCAGCGGCCGCTACACGCGCCTGCGCCTCGGCGGTCGTGGGCGCGCCGTTCGGCGGAGTTGCGATCTACAGCGACGGCATCCGTATCACCGGGCTGCGCTTCGTAGAAGGAGTGCCACCCGCCGCTGCCGACGACGATGTGGCAGCCGATGCAGCTCGGCAGCTGCGGTACTACTTCGTCGATCCCGCGTTCCACTTCAGCTTTCCGCTCAGGGTCGCGGGCACGCCGTTCCAGAGGCGAGTCTGGGAGGCGATCGCCGCGATTCCGTGCGGTTCGACGCGCACGTACGGTGACCTTGCGCGGGAACTGGACGCGCCTGCACGGGCGGTCGGGCAGGCGTGCGGCGACAACAGCCTGCCGATCGTGATTCCATGCCATCGCATCATCGGTGCCAATGGTCTCGGCGGGTTCGCACACGCGACCGGCGGATTCCCGCCGGCGGTGAAACGCTGGCTGCTCGAGCACGAGGGTGCGCTGCGCGGCACGCTGCTGTAGCGCCGATGGATCCGCTCGTCGACCGCTTTCTCGATGCGCTGTGGCTCGAGGACGGACTGTCGCGCAACACCCTGGCGGCCTACCGCCGTGATCTGGCCGGGCTCGCGCACTGGCTCGCCGCGCGTGAGGTCGCCCTGGCGGAGGCTGGCGAAGCCGATCTGACCGCCTATCTGGCGAGTCAGCATGCGTTGACGCGGGCGTCGACGGCGAATCGCCGGCTTGCAGTGCTGCGGCGCTTCTATCGCTGGGCCGTGCGCGAGCGCGTTGCCGCGAACAATCCCAGTGCGCGGCTTCGGGGCGCTCGTCGCCCGGAGCGCTTTCCGAAAACCATCAGCGAATCCCAGGTCGAGGCGCTGCTGGCGGAACCCGCGACTGCGGAACCGCTCGGGCTGCGCGACCGCGCGATGTTCGAACTGCTTTACGCGACCGGCCTGCGCGTCTCCGAACTCGTCGGTCTCCAGCTCGCACAGCTTTCACTCGCCGAAGGCCTGGTGCGCGTGTTCGGCAAGGGCTCGAAGGAGCGCATCGTGCCGCTGGGTGAGGTCGCGCGCGACTGGGTTGAGCGATATCTTAAGAAGGGCCGGCCGGATCTGCTCGCAGGCCGCGTGTCGGATGCCGTCTTCGTCACGCAGCGTGGCGCGGCGATGACGCGCCAGATGTTCTGGGTGCTGGTGAAACGCTATGCGACACGCGCGGGGATTCAGGCGCCACTGTCGCCGCACGGCCTGCGGCATGCTTTCGCAACGCACCTGCTGAACCACGGCGCCGATCTCCGCGTCGTGCAGATGCTGCTTGGACACGCCGACATATCGACGACGCAGATCTACACGCATGTCGCGCGCGCGCGCCTGAAGAGCCTGCATGCGGAGCACCATCCACGCGGCTGAAGGCAGCAGCTCCCGGCACGTACACTCGCGCGCCATGGCCCGGACCAAACACGTATCCGAGACGCCTGCGACCGGACTGCTGCGCGGGCGCGGGGTGCCGTTCACAGAGCATGTCTATGAGTACGTCGAGCACGGCGGCACGGGGGAATCCGCGCGTCAGCTCGGACTCGACGAACACTCGATCGTCAAGACACTGGTCATGCAGGACGACGCCGGTGAACCCCTCATCGTGCTGATGCACGGTGATTGCACCGTGTCGACGAAGGCCCTGGCGCGGCAGATCCAGCGCAGGCGGGTGGAGCCGTGCCAGCCCGAGGTGGCGCAGCGCTGCACCGGCTACCTCGTCGGTGGAACGTCGCCGTTCGGCACGCGCCGGCAGCTGCCGGTGTTCGCCGAGCGTAGCGTGCTGTCACTGCCGCGCATCTTCATTAACGGGGGAAAGCGTGGTTACCTCGTTGGAATTTCCCCCGCGGTACTGACCGATGTGCTCGGCGCAGTAGCGGTTGACTGCGCATTGAAGGAGTGAACATGCCGATGCTGTGGACGGCCATGGCGCTCGTGGCGGCCTACTTGCTGGGTTCCGTCTCCTTCGCCGTCATCGTCAGTCGCGCGATGGGACTGGCGGACCCCCGCACCTACGGCTCGAAGAACCCCGGCGCCACCAATGTGCTGCGTTCCGGGAGCAAGGCCGCGGCGGTCCTGACACTGCTTGGCGACGCACTGAAAGGTTGGCTCGCGGTCTGGCTGGTCGAGCGATACGGCCCGGCGCTGGGCATCGGCGCCTGGGGTGTGGCGCTTTCAGGAGTTGCGGTTTTCCTGGGGCACCTTTATCCGGTGTTCTTCGGCTTCAAGGGCGGCAAGGGTGTGGCCACGGCGGCCGGCGTCATCGTCGCGCTGAACCCGTGGCTCGGGCTCGCCGCCGGACTGACGTGGGTCATCATCGCCGTCTTCTTCCGCTATTCCTCGCTGGCGTCGCTGATCGCCGCGGTCTTCGCCGTCTTCTATTCGGCATTCGGCTGGGGTTTCGACGAACGTTTCGTGGCGATCGCGGTCATCGCCGGCTTCGTCGTCTACAGGCACCAGGCGAACATCCGGAACCTGCTTGCCGGCAAGGAACGCCGCATTGGCGACAAAGGCCGCGAAGCCGCGGCCCGGCACTGAGCGCGCTCAGCCGGTCGCTTCGGCTAGCGTCCAGCGCGGCTGCACGGCAAATCCGAGTTGTCGTCCGAGCTTCGCGGCGTCGACCCGCCGCATTGCAGCCACGCCTGCCAGTGCAATCATCGCGCCGTTGTCCGTGCACAGATTCACCGGCGGGAAGTGAACCTCGGTCCCATGCCTGCGCGCGTCGGCACGCAGGCGTTCACGCAACTGGGTGTTCGCGCCGACGCCGCCGGCAACGACCAGCCGGGTGAGCTCGCTCGCTTCGAGTGCGCGGCGCGACTTGGTCGCCAGCACGTCGACGATGGCATCGACGAAGGCGCGGGCGATGTCGGCGCGTCCCTGTTCGCACAGGTTCGACTGTTTGCGTACCGCCGTCAGCACGGCCGTCTTCAGTCCGCTGAAACTGAAGTCCAGGTCGGCGTTCGCCAGCATCGGACGCGGCAGCCGGAGGACGCCGGGGACCCCGAATTCGGCCAGGCGCGACACCGCAGGACCGCCCGGATAGTCGAGTCCCAGCAATTGCGCCGTCTTGTCGAAGGCCTCGCCAGCGGCGTCATCGAGGGTTTCGCCGAGCAGCGCGTAGCGGCCCCAGCCATCGACCCGCATCAACTGGGTGTGCCCACCCGAAACGAGCAGCGCCACGAATGGAAACTCCGGCGCGGGTTCGGCAAGCAGCGGAGACAGCAGATGGCCTTCAAGGTGGTGCACGCCGACGACGGGGCGGGCGAGTGCGTAGCCCAGCGCGTGGGCGATGCTGGAGCCGACCAGCAGGGCGCCAGCCAGGCCGGGCCCTGAGGTCACCGCGATGGCGTCGATGTCGGCAGCCCCGCGCCGGGCCTCGGCCAGCACGCTTTCCAGCAGCGGCAGCACGCGGCGGATGTGGTCGCGGGAAGCGAGCTCCGGGACAACCCCGCCGTACTCCTGGTGCATCTGCACCTGCGAGTGCAGGGCCTGCGCCAGCAGGCCGGCTTCGCTGTCAAGCAGCGCGACGCCGGTCTCGTCGCAGGAGGTCTCGATGCCGAGGATCAGCATGCGATCAGTGTACGAGACCGAGATTCGGGATCCCCGGTGCCCGGGGTGGTGGAGCGCCCTGACAGTGGGCCTAACCCTTTGACTTGTCTACCGAAACGGGTTTCGGATACAATCACCCGCTTTTCCGGCTGGGTGCGCCATAGACTGAGATGTCTCAGGAATGGAGGGGCACCGATTCAAGGGCACCGGCCTTTGCGGCAGCCGCTGTCGTTCAACCACTGACACTGACCGATGCCTACGATACGCGTCAAAGAAAACGAGCCTTTCGAAGTCGCGCTGCGCCGCTTCAAGCGGACGATTGAAAAGAGCGGCCTGCTCACCGAACTGCGTGCGCGCGAGTTCTACGAGAAGCCGACCGCGGAGCGGAAGCGCAAGAAATCGGCCGCGATCAAGCGGCACTTCAAGCGCCTGCGCAGCCAGATGCTGCCCAAGAAGATGTACTAGGCCTCGGCCCGCGCGATGGCGCGGGACAGCGAGAACATTTCAAAGCGCGCCTGCGGGCGCGTTTTCGCTTTCTGGAGACCATGAAGATGGCCACGCTGAAGGAGCAGATCAACGAGGACATGAAGTCCGCCATGCGGGCGAAGGATGCCGCGCGGCTTTCAGCGATCCGCATGCTGCTGGCGGCGATCAAGCAGAAGGAGGTCGACGAGCGGATTGTCCTTGACGATCCGGCGGTGCTGACGATCGTCGAAAAGCTGATCAAGCAGCGCAAGGATTCGATCGAGCAGTTCGCCAGGGCCGGACGCACCGACCTCGTCGATAAGGAGCAGGCAGAGCTTGACCTGTTGTCCGGCTATCTTCCGCAGCAACTCTCCGACGCCGAACTCGCCGCGGCAGTCGATGCCGCGATCGCCGAATCCGGCGCGTCCGGACTGCAGGGTATGGGCAAGGCGATGGCGGTGCTGAAGCCCCGCGTCGCCGGCCGCGCCGACATGGGCAAAGCCTCCGTGCTGGTGAAGCAGCGCCTCTCGTAGGGCGGCACGCAGGGCAGTCCGGTGCGCGCGCCGGTGCGGCGGCTGCCCTGGCACTCTTCCAGGCGGACCGGCACGAGTGCCCAGGCAGCGGCGGTTCCGGTGCGTACACTTTCGTCGCCATCATGATTCCGCAGGGCTTCATTCAGGATCTGCTCGCCCGCGTCGACATCGTCGACGTCGTCGGCCGCTACGTGCAGCTCAAGAAGGGCGGCCAGAACTTTCTCGGCCTGTGTCCGTTCCATGTCGAGAAGTCGCCGTCCTTCACCGTCAGCCCGTCCAAGCAGTTCTTTCACTGCTTCGGCTGTGGCGCTCACGGCAGCGCCATCGGATTCCTGATGGAGCACCGCGGCCTGAACTACGTCGAGGCGATCCGCGAACTCGCGCAGCAGGTCGGCATGCAGGTGCCCGAATCCGCCGATCGCGTCCGCGACGGCGGCAAGCTCGGCGCGCTGTCGGAAGTGCTCAAGCGCGCCGCCGATTTCTATCGCGCGCAACTGAAGGACGCGCCGGTCGCGATCGAGTACCTCAAGGGCCGCGGCCTGACCGGACAGACTGCGGTGCGGTTCGCGCTCGGCTATTCGCCGGACGCCTGGCAGCCGTTGCGCTCTGCAGTTGACAGCTATGACGATCCGCGGCTGGTCGAGGCGGGCCTCGTCATTGCCGATGAGGGCAAGCGCTATGACCGCTTTCGCGGTCGCATCATGTTTCCGATCCGCAACGCGCGCGGCCAGGTCATCGGTTTCGGCGCGCGCATTCTCGGCGCCGGCGAACCGAAGTATCTGAACTCCCCGGAGACGCCGCTGTTCCACAAGGGGCAGGAGCTCTACGGGCTGTACGAGGCACGCGACGCGATACGCCAGGCCGGACGCGCGATAGTCTGCGAGGGGTATCTCGACGTCATCCAGCTTTCGCAGGCGGGATTCGGGGAAGCGGTCGCGGCGCTGGGCACCGCGATCACGAGTACGCATGTCGGAACGCTGCTGCGTACGACGGACCACGTGATCTTCGCCTTCGATGGCGACGCGGCCGGCCGCAAGGCGGCGCGCCGCGCGCTCGAAGCGACGTTGCCGGTCATTGCCGACACCAAGCGCGCGAGTTTTCTGCTTCTGCCCGAGGGTGAGGATCCGGACAGCATCGTGAAAGGCGGTGGCGCCGAAGCATTCGAGCGCGAACTCGCCCGCGCGTTGCCGCTGTCGCGCTTCTTCGTCGACTCATTGGCGTCCGGCCGCTCGCTGGCGTCGCCGGAGGATCGCGCGGCCATCGTGGCGGACGCCCGGCCGCTGATCCTCAGCATGGCGCCGGGCGCCTTGCGACCGCAGCTGCTGCGCGAACTCGCCGCGGCCGCCCGCACGCCACCGGAGGACCTGGAGGATCTCTACGGACTGCGGCGCGGCCGCCCGAGACTTCTTCCCGGCATGTCGCGGCGAACGCCGCACGCCGAGGTCGAGGACCTGAAGCGGCGCATCCTGCAGCAGCTTCTCGCCCATCCGCCGCTGGCCCGCGAGTTTGACCAGGCGGTGACCGAAGAACACGTCGGGCAGGACGTGACGATCGATCGCGAGATCACGGAGGTGTGGCGGACGGCGACGTCGACGGAACTCGCCGCCGGGGCCGTGATGACGCACGGAGCGCTGCTCGAGGCGCTGCAGTCAAGCCCGTTCGTCGACGACTACCGCGTGCTCGCGGCCCAGGAAATGGAGCTGGACACCGATGTCGAGACGGCGCGGCAGGTGCTCGACGAGGCGTTTCAAAAGCTCAGGTTGCGACGCCTCGAGTCCGAGCGTCGTGAGCGCCTCGCGGAATATGAGCGCGAACCGTCCGAAGCCCGCCTGCAGGCCTACCGGGCAGCGGACCTCAGCTACACACAAGCCCGCACGCGCGGCGGCGAGCAGGTTTTGCGCTAGCCGATGACTCGCCGTCCGGCGGCACGAACTGGCGGTTTGGCTGAACTTTGCTAATATGTTGAATTCTCGACGAATTGCCCGGAACGTGGCGGCATTCGCCGGGGCGCCCAGGAGATCGTGATTGATCGGTGGCGCGGAAGTCGAGCATCTCACAGCGTACGCGACGCACCTCGGAGCGCCTCCCACGGAAGCGCAACCGGCCCTGGCGGCAAGGCAGTTCGCGGCGACGCAATGATGCGACACCGGAGGTTGCCATGCTTATGGCGGCGCCGGTTGAGATCGCGTGGTTCAGCCCAATGATGGTGAAGTGACGAATGCGACTGCCCGCGAGGCAGATCGACCGCGCATCGCAATGAATCCGCTGCGAGTTCGCAGCGGCTGATCGGAGTGCAACGATGGTGATGAAAAAGCCGGTGGTTAAAGCCAAGCCCGCACGCCCTGCGACGCGCGAAGTCGCGCACCTCAAGGCCGTGGTCAAGAAGCCCGCGCCAACGCTCGTGAAGAAGGTGCTGCCTGCCAAGGCGATGCGTGCCGAGGCGCCGGCCAAGCCGATCGCAAAGGCCTTGCCGGGCAAACCCGCCAAGCCGGAGACACTGGCGAAGACACCTGTCGCCAAGCCGTCTGCACCGGTCGCTGAAGCGCCGCGCGGGCGCCCGGGACGCAAGCCTAAGCAGACCGACGAGCAGATGGCGGGCGCGGAAGGTGCGGCCGACGCCGTGCCGGAGGCCGGCGACGACGCTGTCGATCCGAGCGTTCAGATCGTCGAGAAGCTGTCGACGAAGCGCAGTGCCAAGGACCGGCGCGCCAAGGAGAAGGCGCTGAAGGAGGCGCTGGAGCGCAGCTACCACGGCACCGAGGAGGATCTCGAGGCCCGCCGCAACAAGCTGAAGGCGCTGATCAAGCTGGGCAAGGAACGCGGCTTCCTGACCTACGCGGAGATCAACGACCACCTGCCCGATAACCTGGTCGACGCCGAGGCGATCGATTCGATCATCAGCACGTTCGGCGACATGGGGATCCAGGTCTTCGACCAGGCGCCCGATGCCGAGACGCTGCTGATGAACGAGAACGTTCCGGCCGCCACGACCGACGACGACGTCGAGGAAGAGGCCGAGGCGGCACTGACGACCGTGGACGCGGAGTTCGGCCGCACCACGGACCCGGTGCGCATGTACATGCGCGAGATGGGCTCGGTGGAACTGCTGACACGCGAAGGCGAGATCGAGATCGCCAAGCGCATCGAGGACGGACTGAAGCACATGGTGATGGCGGTGTCGGCGTGCCCGACGACGATCGCCGAGATCCTCGCGCATGCGGAACGCATCCGCGGGATCGAAATCCCGATCGACGAGGTGGTCGACGGCCTGATGGATCCGGGCGCCGAGGACTTCCCGACCGCGGGCGGCGACGAGGAAGACGAGGAAGGCGAGGAGACGACCGACATCGGCGCCTCCGGCATGACGGCAGCGCAGCTCGACGAGCTGAAGAACCGCGCGCTCGAGAAGTTCGACCACGTCGCCAAGCTGTTCGACAAGATGCGTGTCGCCTTCGAGAAGGAGGGCTACAAGTCGCCGGGTTACCTCAAGGCCCAGACCAAGATCCTCGACGAGCTGATGAGCCTGCGCTTCACGGCCAAGATGGTCGAGAAGCTGTCGGACACGCTGCGCAGGCAGGTCGACGAAGTGCGCAGCCTCGAAAAGCAGATCTACGAGATCGTCGTCAACAAGTGCGGCATGCCACGCGCGCACTTTCTGAAGGCATTTCCGGGCAGCGAGACCAACATGCGCTGGGCGGCGCGAGAGGCCGACTCGGGCCAGCCGTATGCCGAAGTCCTGAAGCGCAACCTGCCGGCAGTTCAGGAGCTGCAGGGCAAGCTCTCGGACCTGCAGAAGCGCGTCGTCCTGCCGCTGCGCGACCTGCGCGAGGTCTACAAGCAGATGGCCACGGGCGAGGCGAAGGCGCGCAAGGCCAAGCGGGAGATGACCGAGGCCAACCTGCGCCTGGTGATCTCGATTGCGAAGAAGTACACCAATCGCGGCCTGCAGTTCCTCGACCTGATCCAGGAAGGCAACAT
>DAOMFL010000051.1:0-27030 GCA_035429805.1 Burkholderiaceae bacterium | reverse complement strand
GCTCCGGAGCGCAGCCGACTGAAATGCCTTTCCGGGACGAGCGCACGTGCGACGCGGCGCAGCCGTGTCGCGTACGCGAGGAGCGCCTAATAAAGGCTCGCCTCCCCTTCCGGCCGCGTCTTGAAGCGCTTATGCGTCCAGAAGTACTGCTCAGGCATGCGCAGCACCCAGCGCTCGATTTCGCGGTTCATGCGTACCGTGTCCTCCTCGATCGACGCGCCAGGAAAGTCCTTCCATGGCGGCTCGAAGTGGAGGATGTAGCCGTCCTCGGTCATCTCGGTCACGGCCATGATGACCCGCGCGCCGGTCATGCGCGCGATGCGCGAAACCATCGGAATCGTCGCGGTCGGCACGCCAAAGAACGGGACGAAGATCGAGTTCACCGGACCGAGGTCCATGTCGGGCAGGTAGTACAGCGGCAATCCCTCGCGCACGATGCGTATCACGCTGCGCATGTCGATGCCCTGGCGTGGAATCAGCACCGGGTCGCTGAAGCGCTTGCGGGCCTTCAGCAGCCACGCGTCCCACACCGGATTCTTCTGGCGCGAGTAGATTGAAGCGCCTCGCACCAGCGTGTTGGCGCGTACGCCGCCCGCGTCCAGCCCGACGAAGTGCGGGGCGATGACGACGACCGGGCGGTTGGCCGGGTCGAGGAGGTGCTGCTCGCCTTCGACGCGCACATAGCATCCGATCGTCTCGCGATCGGCATTCCACAGCACAGAGTGATCGAGCGCCGCGCGCGCCAGGCTGCGGAACGTGCGGCGGCCGAGCTGCCGGCGCTCGGTCTCGGCCATCTGCGGGAAGCACGCTCGCAGGTTGCTCAGCGTGACGTGACGGCGGGGCCAGGCGACGAACCAGATGAGATCGGAAAAGAAGTGCGCTACGCGCGTGCGCGTGCGCTGCGACCAGTGCTGCGTCAGGTTGACAAGGTAGATGCCCAGCTTGGCAGGCCAGACTCTCACGCCGCAGCCTCGCTCGGTGCCGGCTCCGCGCCGCCCGGCGACTTGTACCGGTTGTAGCCCCACAGGTACTGCGCAGGCCGCTCGCGGATCAGGGCTTCGAGGCCGCGATTCATGATCGCGGCATCCCGTTGCGGGTCGCCGGTGAATGGCTCCTCGAGCCTTTTGAGATGAATGCGATAGCCAGCCCCGCCCGGCAGCCGCTCACCATAGACGAACAGCACGATGGCATCGAACTGCCGCGCGAGCCGGGCCGGCAGCGTCATCGTGTAGGCCCACCGCCCGAAGAACGGCGCCCACGTGCCCTCACCTCGTGACGGCACCTGGTCCGGCAGGATGCCGACGACTTCACGATCCTTCATCGCGCGCATCAGCATGCGCACGCCCTTGAGATCGGCCGGCGCGAGTTTGAGTCCCTCGGCGGCACGGCCCGATTCGACGATCCCGCGCAGCACGGACTTGCGCGGAATCCGGTACAGCACCGTCATCGGGCGGTCTTTCGCCTCGGGCCTGAACGCGGCGTAAAACTGAGCCGTCACCTCGAAGCTGCCCAGATGAGGCGGCAGGAACATCACAGGGCGGCCATCGGCCAGCGCGGCATCGACGATCGACATGTCGGCGACTTCCGTCTTCGCAACGATGTCGCGGCGCGGTCGCATCCAGATCCAGGGCGTCTCAAGAGCCTGCCTGCCCGCCTCGGCCGCCGCCGCCCGCATCAGGGCGGCCTCGCAGTAGCCCGCCTGCGCCAGGTTCTCGCGCAGGCGCCGGCGGTAGGTCGGCGACAGCCAGCAGACGAGTCGGCCCAGGAAGCCGCCGATCGCGTGCACGCTGGCGAGCGGCAGGGCCGCGATGCACTTGAAGAGCAGCTTGAGCACGGAAAATCTCGGGGTTGGCCGGAAGTGCGGTCTTTCGTCGGCCGGCGGCTCGGCCCGAAGGCTTGACCTATAATTCGGCTTCGCCGAGTTAAACCGACAACTTGCGGGGCGATCCTCGAAAGCATAGCCGAGGCAAATACCGCTAAAGCGTCGCCGCTCCTCGGGAGTGCGCAACGCACCCGAAATTTTCTTGAAGGAGCGGACCATGTCCAGCGATTTTCTCTTCACGTCCGAATCGGTCTCGGAAGGCCATCCGGACAAGGTCGCCGACCAGATCTCGGACGCCATTCTCGACGCCATCCTGACGCAGGATCCGCGCTCGCGCGTCGCTGCCGAGACACTGGTCAACACCGGCCTCGTGGTTCTGGCGGGCGAGATCACGACCAACGCCCACGTCGACTACATCGAGGTCGCACGCGAGACGATCAAGCGCATCGGCTACGACAACACCGAGTTCGGCATCGACTACAAAGGCTGCGCGGTGCTGGTGGCCTACGACAAGCAGAGCAACGACATCGCGCAGGGTGTGGACCGCGCCAGCGACGACTTCCTCAACCAGGGCGCCGGCGACCAGGGCCTGATGTTCGGCTACGCCTGCGATGAGACGCCGGAGCTGATGCCGGCGCCGATTTTCTACGCGCACCGGCTGGTCGAGCGCCAGGCCGACCTGCGCCGCGACGGCCGCCTGCCGTGGCTGCGGCCCGATGCCAAGAGCCAGATCACGATGCGCTACGTCGACGGCAAGCCGCATTCGATCGACACCGTGGTGCTGTCGACGCAGCACGCGCCCGAGATGAGCCTCGGCGACAAGATGAAGCCCGAGTTCACCGAGGCCGTCATCGAGCAGATCATCAAGCCGGTGCTGCCGAAGGAGTGGCTCAAGGACACGCGCTACCTCGTCAATCCGACGGGACGCTTCGTCATCGGAGGGCCGCAGGGCGACTGCGGTCTCACCGGCCGCAAGATCATCGTGGATACGTACGGCGGTGCCTGTCCGCATGGCGGCGGCGCGTTCTCCGGGAAAGATCCGTCGAAGGTGGATCGCTCGGCCGCCTACGCGGCGCGTTATGTCGCGAAGAACGTCGTGGCCGCCGGCATCGCGCGCCAGTGCCAGGTGCAGGTCGCGTATGCGATCGGGGTCGCCAAGCCGATGAACATCACCGTCTACACCGAAGGCACGGGTGTGATTTCCGACGAGCAGATCAGCAAGCTCGTGGCGGAGCATTTCGACCTGCGTCCACGCGGCATCGTTCAGATGCTCGACCTGCTGCGCCCGATCTACGAGAAGACCGCCGCCTATGGTCATTTCGGCCGCGACGAACCCGAGTTTTCCTGGGAACGTACGGACAAGGCCGCGCTGCTCGCGGACGCCGCCGGGATCAAGCGCAAGGCGGCCTGAGCCGCCCTGCTGGCCCCGGGGTTGTAGCCCGTGGTCACGCGCGGGATAATGCGTTTCACGCGGCCGAAAGGCTGCGGATTCAGTCTCCGAGGAGCGTTGCGACGGAGGCGCAGGGCCCGGCCCTCGCGCCTCGCCAGGCTCGGAGCAGCCGGCCCTGCGGCCGGCCCGTCAACGGCGCTCGCCCACTTCTTTGACAGCTAAAGGAGGGCGCGAGATGAGCGCCGTACTGAAATCGAACCCCGCGAGCGACTACGTCGTCGCCGATCTCTCGCTGGCGGACTGGGGCCGCAAGGAAATCCGCATTGCCGAAACCGAGATGCCGGGGCTGATGGCGATCCGCGAGGAGTTCGCCAGCCAGCAGCCGCTGCGCGGCGCACGCATCACCGGCTCGCTGCACATGACGATCCAGACGGCGGTGCTGATCGACACGCTGAAGGCGCTCGGCGCCGAAGTGCGCTGGGCGAGCTGCAACATCTACTCGACCCAGGATCACGCCGCCGCCGCGGTCGCGGCGACCGGGACGTCCGTGTTCGCGGTCAAGGGTGAATCGCTCGACGACTACTGGGACTACACGCACCGCATCTTCGAATGGCCCGATGGCGGCTACTCGAACATGATCCTCGACGACGGCGGTGACGCCACGCTGCTGCTGCACCTGGGCAGCAAGGCGGAAAAGGACCCGTCGGTCATTTCGCATCCGGGCAGCGAAGAGGAGGTGTCGCTGTTCAAGTCGATCAAGGCGAAGCTCGCCGCGAGCCCGTCGTGGTACTCGATACGGCTCGCCAAGATCAAGGGCGTGACCGAGGAGACAACGACTGGCGTCAAGCGCCTTTACCAGATGGCCAAGGAAGGCCGGCTCGCGTTCCCGGCGATCAACGTCAACGATTCGGTCACCAAGAGCAAGTTCGACAATCTCTATGGCTGCCGCGAGTCGCTGGTCGACGGCATCAAGCGCGCGACCGACGTGATGGTCGCGGGCAAGGTGGCGGTGGTCGCCGGCTACGGCGACGTCGGCAAGGGCTCCGCACAGGCGCTGCGCGCGCTGTCGGCCCAGGTCTGGGTCACCGAGATCGACCCGATCTGCGCGCTGCAGGCGGCGATGGAGGGCTACCGCGTCGTCACGATGGACTACGCCGCCGACAAGGCCGACATCTTCGTGACCGCCACCGGCAACTTCCACGTGATCACGCACGATCACATGAAGAAGATGAAGGACCAGGCGATCGTCTGCAACATCGGCCACTTCGACAACGAGATCGACGTTGCGAGCCTGAAGCAGTACCCTTGGGAAGAGATCAAGCCGCAGGTCGATCACGTGATCTTCCCGGACGGCAAACGCATCATCCTGCTGGCGCAGGGGCGGCTGGTGAACCTCGGCTGCGGCACCGGTCATCCGAGCTACGTAATGTCGAGTTCGTTTGCCAACCAGGTGATCGCGCAGATCGAGCTCTACACCAACACCGACAAGTACCCGGTCGGAGTCTATGTGCTGCCGAAGCACCTTGACGAGAAAGTCGCGCGACTGCAGCTCACGAAGCTCGGCGCGCAGCTCACGGAACTCACCGACGCGCAGGCGCGCTACATCGGTGTCAACCACGAGGGGCCGTACAAGCCCGATCACTACAGATATTGAGCGCTCCTCGTGTACGCGAGCCTGCGGCTCGCACGTGCACTCGTCGCGATCGATCAGGCGGGCGGCCTTCGGAGCGGCCGAGCGGCCGCCCGCAGCAACAACTGCAAGAAAGGAAGACAAGCGATGCGACTGATACTGGTCTGGATACTGAATGCGATCGCGCTGCTGGGCGTGGCGTACGTCTACCCCGGTGTGCAGGTGCAGGACTGGTTTTCGGCGGCCATTGCCGCGCTGGTGCTGGGTCTGGTCAACACGATGGTCAAGCCGATCCTCGTGCTGCTGACGCTGCCGGTCACGATTCTGACTCTGGGCCTGTTCCTGTTCGTGCTCAATGCGCTGCTCTTCTGGGGCGTGTCGGAGGTCGTCAAGGGATTCCACGTCGACGGCTTCTGGGCCGCCGTCATCGGCGCGATTCTGTACAGCATCATCGGCTGGCTGCTGTCACTGCTGATTCCGGGCAGGAAGACCTCGTGACAGACCGAACCTACAGCTTCGAGTTCTTTCCGCCCAAGACGCCGGAGGGCGAGGAAAAGCTGCGCGGCGTCCGGTCGCAGCTGGCGGCGCTCGAGCCCGCATTCTTCTCCGTCACTTTCGGTGCCGGCGGGTCGACCAAGGAGGGCACGTGGAAGACCGTGATGGAAATCCATGCCGAAGGGCGACCGGTCGCGCCGCACATCTCGTGCATCGGCACCACGCGTGCCTCCGTGCGGGAGCTGCTGCACGGCTATCGCGGGGCCGGAATCCAGCGCCTCGTCGCCCTGCGCGGCGACCTGCCGTCGGGTGCCGCCGGCGGCGCTGGGGACTTCGGCCACGCCAACGAACTGGTGGAGTTCGTACGCGCCGAAACCGGCGACTGGTTCCACATCGAGGTCGCTGCCTACCCCGAATTTCACCCCCAGGCCCGCTCGCCGGCCGACGATCTCGCCAGCTTTGTGCGCAAGGTCAGGGCCGGAGCAAGCTCGGCGATTACCCAGTACTTCTACAACTCCGACGCGTACTTCCGCTTCGTCGACGACGCCGCGGCACTCGGGTGTCTGGTGCCGGTCGTGCCCGGGATCATGCCGATCACGAACTTCACCCAGCTTGCGCGCTTCTCGGATGCGTGCGGGGCCGAGATTCCACGCTGGATCCGGCGCCGCCTCGAAAGCTTCGGGGATGACCGAGCGTCGATCCGGGCTTTCGGGCTCGATGTGGTCCAGGACCTGTGCGAGCAGCTACTGGTCGCCGGCGCGCCCGGCCTGCACTTCTACACGATGAACCAGGCCGAACCGACGCTCGCTCTGTGGCGACGGCTCGACCTGCCGCAGTGAGGGAGCCGGCGCCACCGCCAGCCCGGTCTTCAGGCTGCCGGCTGTGAGCCCGCGGGAGTCCGCTGCGCCAGCGGCAGGCTGCGGATCCGGGTCACCACGCCGTAAAGCGCGCTGCGGGCCGCGCCGATCCAGCGGCGCAGCGACGCGGGTGCTTCCAGCACCTGCACCCGCGCATAGCCGAGCCCCTCGACGACCGCCAGCCCATGCGACTTCAGCGCGACCTCCTCACCGCTCGACGCGAACACGTCCTGCGTCAGGCCTTCTTCGGTCAGCCAGATCCCGCCATAGATGACCTTGATGCGCGTGCGCGGGTGTGACTCCACCAGCAGCATCTGTTCGTATCCCAGGTCAACCGTCCTTGTCAGTGTCGGGCCCCAGTCCATGGCGTCCTCCTATGCGAGCCTTGCATCCGTTCTGCAAGTACGAGCGCATTGGACGCCTCTGAAAGCGCTTCGACAAACGAAAAGCTCGCAGGCCACGCATGCGCTGTATGCATGTATAGTCGCCACATGACTCCCCACCCGCCACGTCCGCACCGGCGCCGGCCGATTGCTCTCGCCGCGCTGCGCGGCTTCGATGCCGCGGCCCGTCACCTTTCCTTCACGCTAGCGGCCGGCGAACTCAACCTGACCCAATCGTCGATCAGCAGGCAGATCGCGGCGCTCGAACGGCAGATCGGCCGCCCGCTGTTCGAGCGGCGCACGCGGGCACTCGAGCTGACGGCGGCCGGAGAGCGCCTGTTCTCGGCAGTGCGCCAGGCCGTGCTGGCGATCGACCGCACGGTCGACGAAATCCGCGGCGAGGGCGGCACACCGCGCGTCACGGTCACCACCTACGCTTCCTTCGCCTCCCTGTGGCTGGTGCCGCGACTTCCCGACTTCCAGCGGCTGCATCCCGGCATTGACATCCGCATCGATGCCTCGGACCGCATGGTCGACCTCGAGACGGATGACGTCGACGTCGCAATCCGCTGGCTGCGGCCGGGCGCGCCGGTGCCGACCGACGCCCTGCTGCTGCAGACCGAGGAGTCGACGCCCGCACTCAGCCCCCGCCTGCTCGCGGCGCACGGCGCGCGTTTGCGCGAGCCCGCCGAGCTGGCGGCGCTGCCCATCCTGGCGATGGACGAGTCCGTGCCGAGCGCGCCTTACAGCAGCTGGTCGCGCTGGTGCGAGTTCGCGAAGGTCGCACCGTTCGACGGCGCCGCGCGCCTGTACTTCACCTACGTCGACCAGTCGGTGCAGGCAGCGGTACGCGGCCAGGGCGTGGCGCTGGTGCGCACGCCCTTCGTCGACGACCTGGTGGCGAGCGGCGACCTCGTGACGCCGTTCCCGCAACTGCGCATGCCGACGGGCTATCGGTACTTCCTGATCGTCAATCGCAAGCGCGCCGCGGTGCCCCATGTCGCCGCCTTTCGCGACTGGGTCATTGCCGAGTTCAGGCGCGGGCCGCACCGCCTGACCTGAGCCCCGCATGAACGAGTTCGTCGATCACGTCCTCGAGCTGATGGAACCCTGGGCGCCGGTGCGTGCGCGCCGCATGTTCGGCGGCTTAGGGTTGTACCGCGAGGCACGCATGTTTGCGCTCGTGTTCGATGACACGCTCTACCTGAAGGTCGCCCCGGACACGCGCGACCGCTTTGCAGCGGCCGGCTGCACGCCCTTCTTCTACAGGTCCGGCGGACGCAACATAGAAATGAGCTACTGGCGCGCCCCCGATGCCTGCATCGACGACCCGGCAGCGATGAGCACCTGGTGCGCGCTCGCCTGGGAAGCCGCCTGGCGCTCGCCGCCATCCGTACGCAAGGCGACACGCAAGGTGGCGGCCCGCGAAGGGCCGCAGAGCTCGCGGGCCGCGCAGTCTCCGGCGCCGAAGTCCGGTTCTAGAAGACGCCCGCGTCGGTGATCACGGCGTCGAGCTGGATATCGTGCGCGCGCGGCTCGATCGAATCCAGTCGCCCGCACTCATAGGCAATGCCGACAGCGAGCGGCCACGGCACGGTCTGCACCAGTGTCCGGTCGTAATAGCCGCCGCCGTAGCCAAGCCGGTAGCGCTGCCGGTCGAAGCCCACGCACGGAATCAGCAGCGCATCCGGCTGAACCGGCCGCCCACGGGCCGGAACCGGGATGCCGAACGGCCCGGCCTGCATCGGCGCATCGCGCGTCCACGCGTGAAACGCGAGCACATCGCCGTCGACGACCGGCAGCGATGCGACGCGGTGTGAGCCGGCATCGAGCCAGGCGGCGATCACGCCGCGCAGATCGGGCTCACCGCGTATCGGCCAGAAGAACGCAAGGGCCCGCGTATCACTGTGTGAAAGCCAGCGCACGACGCGCGCCTGCAGGGCCTGCTCCCGGGCGGCGCGATCCGGCAGCTCCGCGCGAGCGGCAAGCAGCCGTTCGCGCTGCAACTTTCTGGTCGGGTCGTTCTCCAAAGGACACCCGGAATCGCTCGGCGCAGTGTCGGATATTCGCGCGCACTTCCGCGCATGCGTGCTCTAATCTCACCCAATGCGACTTGCAGCAGCACTCACGGCAGTCTATACGCTGGCAGCCGCGGCCCTTGCAGATCCCGCGCCAGCCCTCGCCGCCGCATCAAAAGGGTCGACCGCGACGCGTCCGGCAGCGGCAGCGACGGCACCCGCCCTCTCTGCCGCCGACCAGACATTCCTCGACGCGCGCGACGCAGCCCGCGCCGGCAACCGTGCACGTCTGGCGCAACTGGCGCCGCAGCTGGCAGCGCATCCGCTGGCCGCATACGTCGAGTACTGGCAGCTGGCGCCGCAGCTGCGCAACGACCCGTCGGCTGCCGCGCAGGTGGAGGACTTCTTCGCGCGGCACGCCGGCACGTACGTCGCGGACCGGCTGCGCCTCGACTGGGCGCTCGCGCTGGCGGACCGCGGTGACTTCACCGGTTTCGACCGCGAGACCGCGCAGCTCATCTGGAATACCGATGACAGCCAGCTGCGCTGCTATGCGGCCCTGTCCCGGTACCGGGTCGCCAGCGGGTCGCAGGCCGATGTGGTGGCACGCGAAGCCCGGCAACTTCTGGCCAACACGCGTGATTCGGCCGGAGAAGGCTGTCTCGCACTGACCGAGGCGCTGCTGGCCGACGGGCGCATCTCGGTGTGGGAACGCGTGCGGGCGCTGGTCGAGCAGAACCAGCTGCCCACTGCGAAGCGCGTCGGCGTGCGGGCACAGGACGCGCACGGCAAGCCCGTGGACCAGAAGCTGCTCGCGCAGGCCATCGATCGTCCTGCAGCCTTCCTGGTGGCGCACGAGCGGCGCCTCACCGATATCCAGCGCGAGCTGGCGACCGTCGCGATCGTCCGGCTGGCGCGTGACACCCCGAGCGAGGCCGCCGAATACGCCGGTGCCCTCAACCTGCACTTGACGCCGGAGCAGCGCGGCATCGTGTGGGGCCGGATCGGCCACATGGCAGCGCTGCGGCTGATGCCCGAAGCCAACGAATGGTACCGGCGCGGCGGCGAGCACGTTGGCGTGGGCGCGGATGCGGCACGCATCGACGAGGTGCTCGAATGGCAGGTGCGCGCGGCCCTGCGGGCCGGCGACTGGCGCGCGGTGAAGTCCACGGTCGACCGCATGCCGGCCGCGCTGCGCGCCGAACCGGCGTGGGTCTACTGGTATGGCCGGGCACTAGTCGCGGAAGGCCGCCCGGCCGAGGCGCAGGACCACTTCGCGCAGATCGCGCCGCAGTTCCACTTCTACGGCAAGCTCGCCGCCGAGGAACTCGGCATCCCGATCGTGCTGCCGCCACGCGCGGCGGAACCGTCCCCGGAAGAAATCGCGCCGATGACGATGAACCCGGGTTTCGCGCGGGCGCAGAAGTTCTATGAACTGGGCCTGCGGGTCGAGGGCAACCGCGAGTGGAACTGGCAGTTGCGCGGCATGACCGACCGGCAGTTGCTGGCCGCGGCCGAGTACGCGCGTTCGCTCGCGCTGCTCGACCGCATGATCAACACGTCGGATCGCACACGCAACGAGTTCGACTTCACCCAGCGTTTCCCCGCTCCTTTCCGCGATGCCATGGTGCAGTACTCGGCGCCGCTCGGCCTCGACGAGACCTGGGTCTACGGACTGATCCGCCAGGAGTCGCGCTTCATCATGGATGCGCGCTCCAGCGTCGGTGCCGCAGGCCTGATGCAACTGATGCCGTCCACCGCGCGCTATGTCGCGCGCAAGCTGAACGTCGCCGACTATTCGCCGGCACGCGTCAGCGAACGCGACATGAACCTGATGCTCGGCACCGGCTACCTGAAAATGGTGCTCGACGATCTGGACGGCAATCCGGTGCTGGCGACGGCGGCGTACAACGCCGGGCCGGGGCGGCCGCGGGCGTGGCGCTCGACGCTCGACCGGCCGGTCGAAGGGGCCATCTTCGCCGAGACGATCCCGTTCACCGAAACGCGCGACTACGTCAAGAAAGTAATGTCGAACTCGGTCTACTACGCGGCGCTCTTCGAGAACAAGGCGCAGTCGCTGAAGCAGCGCCTGGGCACGATCGCGCCGAAGGCCGCCGGTACGACCGAGCTGCCCTGAATCCGCGACCGCCGACCAGGGTCATCGCAGCACCGAATAGAATCGGGCGACGCATCCTTCGTCCCGTTTCCCCGTGTCTCATACGAATATCCTGGTCATCGGCGGCGCCGGCTTCGTCGGACGCCACATCGTCACCCGCCTCGTCGATCGCGGCCTCAGCGTCACGGTGCCGGTGCGCCGGCGCGCACGAGCAAGCCATCTGATCATGCTGCCGACCATCGACGTGGTCGAGGCCGACCTGCACGACGACGCGACGCTCGGCCGCATGCTTGCCGGCCGCGATGCCGTCATCAACCTGGTCGGCATCCTGCAGGGTTCGCGCGGCACGCCCTACGGACCCGAGTTCGCCAGTGCCCATGTCGAACTGCCGCGCCGCATCGTCCGCCAGTGCGAAGCGCGCGGCGTCCGCCGTGTCCTGCACATGAGTTCGCTCGGGGCCGATTCGAACGGCCCGTCGATGTACCAGCGCAGCAAGGGCGACGGCGAAGCGGCAGTGCGTGCGTCGCGGCTCGACTGGACGATCTTCCAGCCGTCGGTGATCTTCGGGCCGGAAGACCGCTTTCTGAACACGTTTGCCGCGCTCGCCGCGGTCGCGCCGGTGCTGCCGATCGCCAATGCCGGCGCGCGCTTCCAGCCGGTCTATGTGGGCGATGTCGCCGACGCCTTCGTCAATGCGCTCGACAACCCGCGGACCTATCGCAAGGTCTACGAGCTCGCCGGGCCACGCATCTACACGCTGCGCGAGCTGGTTCAGTTTGCGACGCGCGCCGCGGGCCGCAGGCGCCCCGTCATCGGCCTGCCCGCCGGACTGGCGCGTGCCCAGGCGGCGATGATGGAACTGGCACCCGGAGAGCCGATGATGTCGCGCGACAACCTGGATTCGATGAAGCGCGACAACATCGCCAGCCGCCAACCCTATCTTCCGCCCGCGGAACTCGGCATCGAGCTGCACCCGATGGAGGCCGAGGCGGCGGCCTATCTCTCAGGCCAGGGAGTCCGTGCCCGGCTGGGAAGCTTCCGGGCGCGCGCGCGCCGCTGAGCCGACGATGACCCGGCGCGAGCACGAACGGCCCGACGGGCTTCCCGAAGCGGCCGACCGTATCTTCACACTGGCCGCGCGCAGGCCATGAAGCCGGCGCTCGTCATCGGCAATCGGAACTACTCGAGCTGGTCCCTGCGCGCGTGGCTGGCGCTGAAGGTGAGCGGCGTCGATTTCGACGAGATCCGGATTGCGCTCAACCGACCGCAGACCAAGCCGGAGATCCTCGCGCGCTCGCCGAGCGGCAAGGTGCCGTGCCTGATCGACGGCCCGCTCGTCGTCTGGGACTCGCTGGCGATCTGTGAAACCGCGAACGAGCGCTATGTCGGCGGCTCTCTCTGGCCGGCCGATGCCGAAGCCCGCGCACATGCACGCGCCGTCAGCGCCGAAATGCACTCGGGCTTCGCCGCGCTGCGCACGCACATGCCGATGGACATCCGCTCACGCTCGATCGAACGCGGTGCCGCGGCGCTGCAGCGCGCCGACGTCGCAGCGGATGTGGCGCGCATCCGGGCGCTCTGGGCGGACTGCCTTTCCCGCAGCGGCGGACCGCTGCTCTACGGGACGTTTTCGATCGCCGACGCCTTCTATGCGCCGGTGGTGACGCGCTTCCGCACCTACGGTGTCACGCTGGCGCCGGAACTGCAGGCGTATGCCGATCGCGTATCGGCCCTGCCGGCCATGCAGCAGTGGGTCGCGGCGGCTCGCGCCGAGACCGAGTTCATCGCTTACTGATGAAGTTCTACCGGGTTGGCGGATGCGTACGCGATGCGTTGCTCGGCGAGGACCGGCAACGCCGTGGCGAGCTCGACGCCGCGCTCGAAACGGATCGCGACTGGGTGGTCGTCGGAGGCACTCCCGACGAGATGACCGCACGCGGCTTCCGTCCTGTCGGACGCGACTTTCCGGTGTTCCTGCACCCGCAGACGCACGAGGAATACGCGCTCGCCCGTACGGAGCGCAAGACTGCGCCGGGCTACAAGGGCTTCATCTTCCACGCCGCGCCCGACGTGACGCTTGAAGAGGACCTGGCGCGGCGCGACCTGACGATCAATGCCATGGCGCTCGACGAAGACGGGCGGCTGATCGACCCGCACAACGGTGCGCGCGACCTGCGCGCCGGCATTCTGCGGCACGTGGGCCCGGCATTCATCGAAGACCCGGTCCGGATCCTGCGCCTCGCGCGCTTCGCCGCGCGCTTCCCGGAATTCCGCATCGCGCCGCAGACGGCGGAACTGGTCAAGCAGATGGTCGCCAACGGCGAGGCCGATGCGCTGGTGCCCGAGCGGGTGATGCAGGAACTGTCGCGCGGCCTGATGGAGCGCAAACCGTCGCGCATGCTCGACGCACTGGCCGCGAGCGGACTGATCGGCCGCCTTTACAGCGAGCTCGAGGACCTCGGTCCGGCCGGCGCGGCGCTGGACCGGGCTGCAGCGCGTGGCCTCGTGCTGCCCGCCCGCTTTGCCGTGCTCGCCAGCGCCTGCCGCAGCCCGCGGACCGTGGCCGACCTCATCGGCAAGTTGCGCGCGTCGCAGGAATCAGCTCAGCTGGCGCGCCTGCTGGTCGAACTGCGCGACGCACTCGCACAGTCAGAATCTTCCGCGAGCATCGTGGACACGCTCGAGCGCGCCGATGCGTTCCGGCGGCCGGAACGTTTCGAACTGCTGCTGCAGACCTTCGAGACCGCTTACGAGAAACCGGCCGACCGCTTCCGCGATGCGTTGCACGCAGCGGCGGACGTGGATGCCGGCGCGCTAGCGAGCCTGCATCGCAACGACCCGACGGAGATACCGCGCGCGGTGCGGCAGGCGCGCATCGTTGCGGTCAGCCGCGCGCTGCACGGAGACGAGCAGCGCGACGACTGACGCAGAACTACTGCTGCTTCGGCGGCTGCGACTGCTGTTTGCCGGTCTGCACGCCGCGCTGGTAGGCGGCTTCCTGTGCGGCCTGCTGCTTCTGCCTTTCCCGGTCCACGAGGTAACCGGACGCAGCGCCGATCGCGGCGCCGCCGGCCGCCCAGGCCCAATCGCCCGTGATGGCTCCGACCGCCACACCGGCTGCGGTGCCGATCGCCGCCCCCGACAACGTACTTTGCTGCGACGAACTCATGTCGGCGCAACTTCCCAGCGCAAGCACGGCCGCCAGCGCCGCCGGCATCACCAGTCTTCTCGTCATTTCTGAATCTCCTTTGAATACGGATCGACGCTTCAGCGCTTGCACGGATACGCTTCCGCCGCATAGCGGAACAGCGCATCGATCGCGTGGTCGCTGGCGACGTTCGGATGAGCCTTGAGCCAGGCCACATATCCGCTGGCAACCTGCGATCGTGTCGGACTCGGATTGGGCGGACAGACGAAGCGGTCCGCAGCAGGCGTCGACGCCTCGAAGTAACCGTAGGCCCCGGCAAGCACACCGTGGCAGAACGCAGTGGCAGTCGCCGCATCGGACTCCGTCGCCGGCGTGCTGCAGACCCTGGCGAGGTCGGCCGCGGTGCGAACGCGATATTGGTCGGGAGGCGGTGCCGCGTGAGCCGAAGCTCCCAGCAACGCCGCCGCAAAGAAGAGCGCTATGCGCATGGTGTAACTCCCTTTCGGACAGGCGTGGACAGTCTCGGAAAAAATTTACTCTAGCACTTTCGCACCCCGATTCGGGCTTGCCACAAAGAGGCTTCGCGACTCCATGCGGTCAGTCATGCGCAGCTCAAAGGAGTCGCCCCAGCAGGGTCAGCAGCAGCGACAGTACGACCGTGCTGGCGAACGGCAGCAGCACTTCCTTGCCTTTGACGCGGAACCGCAGGTCACCCGGCAGGCGCCCGATGCCGAGCTTCTGCAACCACGGCTGCAGCGCCGTCAGCACCAGCAGCGCCAGGAAGGTCGTCAGCAGCCATTTCATCATCGAGTCGAGTGTACGCGGCACCTCACGCCATCCGAGCCGGATCAGAGGCGCGAGCGGCGATCCCCACGCGCAAATCCGGCCAGAGGCCCGGCCACGCCACGCCCGACCGCGAGCACCTTGAAGAGCTCGCCCATCTCGGCCTCGGACACGAGCCGATGCGCCGCGCCGACCTGCGCCAGACCGGGTGCGCCCGACAGGTGGTCGGCCCAGCCGCAGTTGAGCAGGAAGTGCGCCTGGGACGTGTAGCCGAGCACCTGCAGCCCACCCTCGTGCGCGGCATCGGCCATGGCAGTGAAGTCGACGTGCGCCGTGACGTCATTGAGCCCCGGCAGCCAGAACGCGTCGGCATGCGCGTGGTGCCGGTAGTGGCACATGATCGTGCCCATCAGGCGCTGCGGGTGGTAGTACTCGCGCCGTGGGAAGCCGTAGTCGATCGCCAGCAGCACGCCGCGGTCGAGCCAGTCCGCCACCGAACGCATCCACGCGCGCGCTGCGAATCCGATCTCCGACGCATAGCCATCGGGCAAGGCGCCCAGCTCATGCTCGATCTCCGCGACCGCCGCCTGCATGTCGGACGGCGCGGCGCGTTCGTCATAGGCAAACCCCGTGTCGCGCACCACAACGCCGCGTTCCATTACACCGCCATCGCGCCTGACGAACAGGCGCACCGGCATCACGTCGAGCACTTCGTTTGCCAGCATCACGCCGGAAAATCCGCGCGGCGGGCCAGTCAGCCACTCGACCGGCTCACCGTGGAGCCGCGCCTGCTGCCGCTCGCGCAGGTCGGGCGAGACTTCGACGATCGAGTACCGTCCGCAGCGGACGCCCTGTGCACGCAATGCGGCCAGCAGGTCGGACGCCAGCCGCCCCGAACCCGCGCCAAATTCGAGAATGTGCGGCAGTCCTTGCTCGAAGATCTCTGCAATCTGAGTCGCGAGCGACTGCGCAAATAGTGGCGAGATCTCCGGCGCGGTAACGAAGTCTCCGCCGGCGGGCGCATCACCGAACTTCGTCGCACCGGCCGCGTAGTAGCCGAGGCCCGGCGCGTACAGAACGAGGTGCATGTAGCGGTCAAATGGCAGCCAGCCGCCCGCCGCGCCGATCTCCGCAGCGATGTGCGCGCGCAGCCGCTCGCTGTGCGCGGCCTGCCCGGCGGTAGGCGGCGGGAGTGTCGAGCGTGCGAGCGGCATGGCCGGATCGTATCCAAGTCGCCCTCGGGCGCCCGCTACACTTGCCGGCCTTCGAGGTCGCCATGGTCACCCGCCGCAGAGCCAAAGCTACCGGCGCCGCGCTCGTCACGGGTGCAGCGCGTCGCATCGGTCGCGAGATCGCCGTTGCACTCGCCCGCGACGGCTGGGACGTGGCGGTGCACTACGCCACCTCGCGCGACGATGCCCTCGAAACCGTCCGTCTGGTCGAGGAGCTGGGTCGGCGCGCCGTCGCCGTCAACCGTGATCTGACGGTCGAAGCCGGAGTGAAGAGCCTGCTTGCCGAATGCAGCCACGAGCTCGGCGAAGTGACATGCATCGTCAACAACGCGTCGCTGTTCGAGTACGACAGCGCGACGACGTTCTCCGCCGACGCGCTGGCGCGCAGCATGCGGACCAACGTGGCGGCACCGGTGCTGCTGGCGCAGGCGCTGCATGCGAGCCTGCCGGCGAACGACCGCGGCGTCGTCGTCAATCTGCTCGACCAGAAGCTCTGGAATCCGAACCCGGACTTCCTCTCGTACACGCTGTCCAAGGCGGCGCTGCGGGAAGCCACCGTGCTGCTGGCGCAGGCGCTGGCGCCGAAAGTTCGCGTCGTCGGCATCGCGCCGGGCCTGACGCTGCCGTCCGGCGACCAGAGCGAAGCCGGCTTCACTGCAGCCCACGTCGGCACGCCGCTCGGGCGCGCGAGCCGGCCCGAGGACGTCGCCGGCGCTGTCGTCTTCGTCGCCAAGGCGCAGGCGATCACCGGCACCACGCTGGTGGTCGACGGTGGCCAGCACCTGGTGGCCAGCCCGCGCGACGTGATGTTCCTGACAGAACCGGCTCCCGCCGGCACCTCGGCTTCATGACCGCGCTGCTCGACCCGCGCCTGGCCGATTGCCGGCGTCTGTTTCTGCGCAATTACGTCATCGACGCCAACATCGGCATCCACGCGTTCGAGAAGGAAGGCGCTCAGCGCCTGGCGCTCAATGTCGATGTCTTCGTGCCGCTTGCGCTGTCCACACCACGACACGACAGGCTGCACGAGGTGATCGACTACGACTTCATACGTCTGACGATCCGGCATCGCATCGATCAGGGCCACGTGAACCTGCAGGAGACACTCGTCGACGACATAGCCCGCACGCTGCTCGCGCACCCGGCCGTGCGGGCGGTGCGCGTCGCGAGCGAGAAGCCCGATGTCTATCCGGATGTCGACGCGGTCGGCGTCGAAGTGCTGCACTTCAAGGACAGCCGATGAGCGCGGCGATCGACCGGCCCGGGCAGGCCCGCACAGCGACGCAGGACCTGGAGGTTCCGGGCCGCGCGCGGGAGAAGCGGGCGCGCGAGGACGCCAAGCTCGAGAAGCGCCTGATCCGGCTCACCGGCCAGGCAATCGTCGACTTCGGCATGATCGAGGACGGCGACAAGGTGATGGTGTGCTTGTCCGGCGGCAAGGACAGCTACAGCCTGCTCGATCTGCTGCTGATACTGCGGCAGCGCGCGCCGATCGACTTCGACATCGTCGCGGTGAACCTCGACCAGAAGCAGCCCGGATTCCCCGCCGACGTGCTGCCTGAGTACCTGAGGCGGCGCGGCGTGCCGTTCCACATCGAGACCCAGGACACGTACTCGGTCGTCACGCGCGTGATCCCGGCGGGCAGGACGATGTGCTCGCTGTGCTCGCGACTGCGCCGCGGCGTGCTCTACCGCGTGGCCGGCGAACTCGGCGCCACCCGAATCGCTCTAGGCCACCACCGCGACGACATCCTCGGCACGTTCTTCCTCAACCTGTTCTACGGCGGTCGCATCAAGGGGATGCCGCCGAAGCTCGTGTCCGACGACGGCCGCAACATCGTGATCCGTCCCCTGGCGTACGTGCCCGAGGCGGACCTTGCGCGCTTTGCGGCCATCCGGCAGTTCCCGATCATTCCCTGCAACCTGTGCGGTTCGCAGGACAACCTGAAGCGGCAGGAAGTGAAGCGCATGCTGCAGGAGTGGGAGAAGCGCCACCCGGGCCGCGTGAAGAACACGTTCAATGCGCTGTCGCGCGTCGTGCCGTCGCACCTGATGGATCGCAGCCTCTACGACTTCGCCGGCCTGCGTCCGTCCGGCCGGCCGCAGCCGGACGGGGACATCGCATTCGACGACGAACCCTGCGCGACGGAAGACGATCCCACGGCCGGCGTGATCCGCTTCGCGGAAGCGGAATAGCGCTCCGGATCGCGGCTTGAATCCACCGGACCATCGCGCCGTTCCTGCGGAGCATCAGTCGCGCGTAATGCGCGGCGTGTTCCTCGTCCTCGGCACGCTCGCGCTCGTCCTCGGCGTGCTCGGCATCTTCCTGCCGCTGCTGCCGACGACGCCCTTCGTGCTGCTCGCCGCTGCGTGCTATGCACGCGGATCGCGGCGTTTCTACGAGTGGCTGCTGGCGCAGCGCACGTTCGGCCCGATCGTGCACGAATGGCAGCAGCACCGCAGCATCCCGTACAAGGCGAAGATCGCGGCCGTCGTGCTGATGTCGCTGACGCTCGGGACCTCGATCGTGTTCTTCGTCCGGCCGCTCTGGCTGAAGGCGGTGCTGGCCGTGTTCGGGCTTGCGCTGGCCGTATGGCTCTATCGCATGCCTTCGCGGGATCGGCCACGCTGAGTTCCGCGACGATGCGCGGCGCAGGACTCGACGAACCGATTTCAGGCAGCGCCGCCGGCCGCTTCAGGGCGCAATGGCGCCGATCGAAGCACGCCGGCAAGCGACTCCGTCGCCTCTGTTGCGGCCCAGGTCTCACCGCCAGCGAAAGTCTCGATCGCGCCGGGGGTTATGCTGCGGGCTGCCGCAGCGGGCGCCTCACCAGGCTGACGCCCGCCTTCGCCGGCACACACGTACCCAACCACCCGAAGTTTCCATGAGCGCATTCCAGTCCGATCGTCCCCGCAAGAAATTCCCCGTCGTCGTCCTCCTTGTCCTGATCGTCGTCGCCGCCATCGCCGCTGCGGCCTACTTCGTGCGGCCGCGCTTCGAATCGGAGCCGCCGCAGATCACCGTCTCGCCGAACGTCGACGTGCTGGGCCTGGCCCCCCTCGAAATCGACGTCACCGACAAGGGAATGGGCCTGAGAACCGTCAAGGCGACGCTGACGCAGAACGGTGTCGAACACGGCCTCGCTTCCGAGTTCTTCGGCCAGCCCGCGCCCGGTAAGAAGATCGCCGTCGCGCTCGCGAGCGTGCCCGGCATCAAGGACGGCCCGGCCGTCCTGCGCGTCACCGCACGCGATGCCTCGCTGTGGCATTCGTTCAAGGGCAACGAGGCCGCGCTGGAGAAGAACATCACGATCGACGTCACGCCGCCCACGCTGGAACTCATCGCTGACGACCGCTATGTGAATTTCGGCGGCGTCGGCGTGATCGTCTACAAGGCATCGGCGGACACGGCCAGCAGCGGAGTGAAGATCGGCGATCACTACTTCCCGGGGTTTCCCGGCCAGGTGAAAGGCCATCCGGACCATTATCTGGCGCTCTTTGCGCACGCTTATGACACCGCCCCGGAGGCGCGGCCCACGCTGGTCGCCACCGACAAGGCCGGCAACACGCGCGAGATGCGAATCGCCTATGAGCTGAAGAACGTCCGTTACAAGAAGAGCACCATCGCGCTGTCGGACAGTTTCCTGCAGAACAAGATCGTGCCGCTGCTTGCCGACGCCGGCGCGCGCCAGGGCTCACCGAAGGACGTCTTCCTCGCGGTGAACAAGCAGTTGCGGAAGGAGAACGAGGATCGCATCACGGCGATCACGCAGAAGGCCACGCCGTCGATACTGTGGAAGGACGCCTTTGCGCAGCTCAGCAACTCGAAGGTCGAGGCGAACTTCGCCGACCTGCGGACGTACACGTACAACGGCGCGCCCGTCGATACCGCATACCACCTCGGCTACGACCTTTCGGTCACGAAGAACACTCCGGTCGAGGCCGCCAACAGCGGTTCGGTGGCCTTCACCGGCGACCTGGGCATCTACGGCAACACCGTGATCCTCGACCACGGCCTCGGTCTCTTCTCGCTCTACGGCCATCTCAGCTCGATCGACGTCAAGGTGGGCGATCTGGTCGCCAGGCGCCAGATCCTCGGCAAGACGGGCGAGACGGGGCTCGCCGCCGGCGATCACCTGCACTTCGGGATCTATCTCGATGGCGTCGCCGTGCTGCCGGTGGAGTGGTGGGACCCGAAATGGATCGCTGACAACATCACGCCCAAGCTGGAAGGGCGCAGCGGACAGGAGATCGCCGAGGCGCAGAAGCCGGTGAAAACCACGAAGAAGAGCAGCGGCAAGCGACGAAAGTAAGGGGCGCGCACGCCGTCGCCCCCCCTGAGGAAGCGGCGGCAGATCCCAGGACGATTCTCTTTTGAAAGGGCCCGCTCCATGTCATCGATCTGGCACCAGCGTCCAACGACCGCCGACCTCCAGGCCATGGCCCGCGGCACGGCGATCGAGCACCTCGGCATCGAATTCGTGGAAGTCGGCGACGACTGGATCAGTGCGCGCATGCCTGTCGATGCGCGCACAGTGCAGCCGTACGGGTTGCTTCATGGCGGCGTGTCGGTGGTGCTGGCCGAGACGCTCGGAAGCGCCGCCGCGCACCACTGCGTGGACGACAGTGCCTTCCTGACCGTCGGCATCGAGATCAACGCGAACCATGTCCGCGGAGTGCGCAGCGGCTGGGTTCACGGCACCGCGCGTTCCTTGCACGTCGGGCGGACCACGCAGCTCTGGGAGATCCGGATCGTCGACGACGAGGGACGACTCGTCTGCGCCTCACGACTCACCGTCGGCGTGGTCCCGCGGCAACCCGCCCGCTGACAGGAGACACGAAGGAAGCGCTGGCGGCGATCAGCGCAGGCCGCGGTCGTGCCAGACGGCCGGAGCAGCGCCGCGGCAGCGCGGCGTGATGGAAGCAGGGCCTACAGCACGGCCATGACGGCCAGTGCCGCGGCCAGCGCCACCCAGTAAACGGTCCGCGCGCCGCCGACCCGCGCCGGATCCTCGGCGGCAGCCGGCCGATGGCGTGCCGCATCGCAGTGCGGGGGAGCCGTGCGCGTTACCCGGACCACCGCGGGCCGGCGGAGTACGGGGTGAGGCGCCGGAAGGCTCGCCATGCAGAACGACATCGGCGACTGCTTCATGAGGGTCACCGCCGCCTGCCAGTCCTGCATCGTCGCCTCGCTCACGGTCAGCGCCAAAGTCTCGTCGTTCATTCCGCTCATTTCGTCCCCCGCCCGGTGGTGTCGTGCTCGGTTGCACGGCAGGCATCTTGGCGGTCGGGCCGAAGCGCCGCTGCGGCGCCTGCCGCGCGCGGAATGCCGAAAATTCGACGCCCGGCCGGCGGCCGGGGAGTCAGCTCTTGCCGCCCTTGGCAGTCGCGAGGAAGTAGGTGAGCGCCGCGATGACGAGGGCAATCGCGGCGCCGATGCGCAGCAGGTCGCGCTCGCCGTCCCACGACACGACGAGGCCGAGAAACAGCACCGCCAGCACGACGATGACGACGCCGACCAGTTTGTTCTTCAGGTCGTCGAAAGTGCGCACCTGCAGCCAGTCGGGCAGCTCGATGTCGGCGTTGATGAAGAGTTCGTAGAGTCCGAGCGCGATCATCAGCAGCACCGTACCGAGCAGGAACAGGTCGACGATCTCGATGAACGCAAGCGCGAGCAGCTTCGCGCCCTTGCTGCTGACGTCGCCCTTCGCGATCGTGTCGAACATGACGGCCACCGATTCGGCGAGTCCGTAGGCGAACAGCGCCAGCGCCGCGGCGAGCGAGCCCAGCACCGCCGCCAGCACGAGGTAGCGGCTCTTGGCGAGGATCGAACGCAGCATCGGCAGCCTCAGGCGAGGAAGAGTCGGTAGGCGGGATTCGTCGTCTCGTCCCAGTGGCGGTAGCCGAGTTCATCGAGGAACGTCGAAAACGCGCGCCGCTCCGCGTGCGGCACCTGCAGCCCGACCAGCACGCGCGAGTAGTCCGCACCCTGGTTGCGGTAATGGAACATCGAGATGTTCCAGCCCGGCGCCATGCTGGTCAGGAACTTCATCAGCGCGCCGGGGCGCTCCGGGAATTCGAAGCGGTAGACGCGTTCGCCTTCGGCCAGTGCGCTCTTGCCGCCGACCATGTAGCGCACGTGTTCGGCGGCAAGCTCGTCGTGCGACAGGTCCACGGTCGGGTAGCCGTGCTGGCGGAAGTTCCTAGCCAGTTTCTCGTTGTCGCCTGCGCTCGTCGTGCTGATTCCGACGAACACCTGCGCCTGCGACGCGTCGCTGATGCGGTAGTTGAACTCGGTGACGCTGCGACTGCCGACCAGTTCGCAGAAGCGCCTGAAGCTGCCGCGCTCCTCCGGAATCGTCACCGCGAACAGCGCCTCGCGCGCCTCGCCGACCTCGGTGCGTTCGGCGACGAAGCGCAGGCGGTCGAAGTTCATGTTGGCGCCGGAGGCGATCGCCGCCAGCGTCCTGCCCTTCAACCGCTCGCGCACCGCGTAGGCCTTCATGCCGGCGATCGCCAGCGCGCCGGCCGGCTCGAGGATCGAGCGCGTGTCCTGGAACACGTCCCGGATCGCCGCGCAGATCGCATCGGTGTCGACCAGCACGATCTCGTCGACGAAATGCCGGCACAGCCGGAACGTCTCCTCGCCGACCTGGCGCACCGCCGTGCCGTCGGAAAACAGTCCCACGTCGTGCAGCTGGACGCGCCGGCCGGCCGCGACCGAGCGCGCCATCGCGTCGGAGTCGACAGTCTGCACGCCGATGACCTTGACGTCGGGCGCCAGCGCCTTGATGTATGCCGCGACGCCGGAGATGAGCCCGCCGCCGCCGATCGCGACGAACACCGCGTAAAGAGGGCCGTGGTCGGCCGGATGGTGCTGGCGCAGGATCTCCATTGCCACCGTGCCCTGTCCGGCGATGACGTCCGGATCGTCGAATGGGTGCACGAACGTGAGCTTGCGCCGGGCCTGAAGCTCGAGCGCCTGCGCATAGGCGTCGGAGTACGAATCGCCCTGCAGCACGACTTCGGCGCCGCGCGCCTGCACCGCCTCGACCTTGACCGCCGGCGTCGTGACCGGCATCACGATGACGGCGCGGCAGCCGAGCTTCTGCGCCGCAAGCGCCACGCCCTGGGCGTGGTTGCCGGCTGATGCTGCGATGACGCCGCGCTTTAGCTGCTCGCGCGGCAGCAGCGCCATCTTGTTGTAGGCGCCGCGCAGCTTGAAGCTCTTCACGGGCTGCAGGTCCTCGCGCTTCAGCAGTACGCGGTTGCCGAGCCGGTTCGACAGCTTCGGTGCCTCCTCCAGCGGCGATTCGATCGCGACGTCGTAGACGCGCGCCGTCAGGATGCGGCGCAGATATTCCTGGGCAGGCATCGTGCCTTGTGTCCTCCGTTTCCCCCGCGGGGAAAGGTACCACGCGACGCCGATCGCGCCGCTGCCCTACCATGCGCGGCATGGAGGAAAAAGGCTCCGAACTGCCGTACGCCGGACTCACTCCCGACGTGGCGCTGAATGCGCTCGACAGCGCGGGGCTCGTGACCACCGGCTCGCTGCTTGCGCTCAACAGTTACGAGAACCGCGTGTTCCAGGTCGGCGTGGAAGGAGACGACGGCCGTCCAGGATTCGTCGTCGCCAAGTTCTACCGGCCCGGACGATGGAGCGACGCCCAGATCCTCGAGGAGCATGCCTACACGGCCGAACTCTCGGCGGCCGAAGTGACCGCGGTACCCCCGCTGCAACTGCGGGGCCGTACGCTGAACTGCTACGAGAGCTTCCGCTTCGCGGTGTTCACTCGCCGCGGCGGCCGCGCGCCGCTGCTCGATGTGCCCGACGTGCTCGAGTGGATCGGGCGCTTTCTCGGCCGGCTGCACGCGGTAGGACGCCGCCGCCCCTTCGCAGTGCGGCCCGCGCTGGACATCGATACCTTCGGCCGGGAGCCGCGCAACTTCCTGCTGGCGCACGCGTGGCTGCCGCCGGAACTGCGCGAGGTCTATGCCGGCGTGTCGCAGCAGGCGCTCGACGGGATCGAGCGCGCCTTCGAGCGCGCCGGCGACATCGCCATGATCCGCCTGCATGGCGACGTGCACGAGGGCAACGTGCTGTGGTACGACGGCCTCACCGAACACGGCCCGCACTTCGTCGACTTCGACGACGCGCGCTCGGGGCCCGCGGTTCAGGACCTGTGGATGCTGCTCGGCGCCGACCGGCCCGAGCAGACACAGCGTCTCGCCGACCTGCTCGCCGGGTATGAAGACTTCTGCGAGTTCGACCGGCGCGAACTGCACCTCGTCGAGGCGCTGCGCACGCTGCGGTTGATGCACTACGCCGCCTGGATCGCGCGGCGCTGGCACGACCCGGCGTTCCCCGCGGCGTTTCCCTGGTTCAATACGCAGCGCTACTGGGAAGATCGCATCCTCGAACTGCGCGAGCAGATCGCAGCCATGCAGGAGCCGCCGCTCGTGGCGTGACCACGCGCCTGCCCAAAGGACCCGTCCGACTTCGACGCGGGGACATCGGCCTTCGCTGCGCTGCAAAAGATACAATTCTGGTCCAAGCGTGCCATGGACCCTTGGCGGTCCGAGACTCATGAACGCTCCTGTCCCGCCGCAGGGATTGCGCACCGAACCGGCCGTCATCGACCCGCCGGTCCGGCTTCGCGAGATCCCCTACAACTACACCTCGTTTTCCGACCGCGAGATCGTCATCCGCCTGCTCGGGGCGGAGGCCTGGCGCGTGCTAGACGAGCTGCGCAGCGAGCGCCGCACCGGTCGCTCGGCCCGCATGCTGTACGAAGTGCTGGGCGACATCTGGGTCGTGCGTCGCAACCCATACCTGCAGGACGACCTGCTCGACAACCCGAAGCGGCGGGCGGCGCTGATCGAGGCCCTGCATCACCGCCTCGGTGAGATCGAGAAGCGGCGCGAGCCCGCCGACCGCGAGCGCGATGCCAAGGTCGGCCAGCTGCTGGCCGCGGCGCGCAAGGCGGTGCAGAGTTTCGAGGACGAGTTCCGCTCCACCTGGGACCTGCGCAAGTCGGCGCGCCGCGAACTGGCACGCCACACGCGCGACGACAACATCCGCTTCGACGGCTTTGCGCGCGTGTCGCACGTCACCGACGCGACCGACTGGCGTGTCGAATACCCGTTCGTCGTACTGCAGCCCGACAGCGAAGATGAGATTCCTGGCCTGGTACGTGCTTGCATTGAACTCGGGCTGACGATCATTCCGCGCGGCGGCGGCACCGGTTACACCGGCAGCGCAGTGCCGCTGACGCCGCTGGCGGCCGTGATCAACACCGAGAAGCTCGAAGCGCTTTCGGAGGTCGAGACAGTCGAGTTGCCAGGCCTGGTCGCTCCGGTCTCGACGGTGTTCTCTGAAGCGGGTGTCGTCACCAAGCGCGTCAGCGACGCCGCCGAACGCGGCGGCCACGTGTTCGCAGTCGATCCCACGTCGGCGGACTCGTCCTGCGTCGGCGGCAACATCGCCATGAATGCCGGCGGCAAGAAAGCCGTGCTGTGGGGCACCGCGGTCGACAACCTCGCGTGGTGGCGCATGGTCGACCCCGAAGGCAACTGGCTCGAGGTGCAGCGCATCGGGCACAACCTCGGCAAGATCCACGAAGCCGCCGAAGCGGTGTTCGACCTGACGTGGAAGGATGGCCGCCAGGCCGCGGCGAAGGCGAAGACCCTGCGCACCGAGCGCCTCGTGCTGCCCGGCACGCGCTTCCGCAAGGCCGGACTCGGCAAGGATGTCACCGACAAGTTTCTCGGCGGGTTGCCGGGCGTGCAGAAGGAAGGCTGTGACGGCCTGATCACCTCGGCACGCTGGGTCGTTCATCGCATGCCGAAGCACATCCGCACGGTGTGCCTGGAGTTCTTCGGCCGCGCGCAGGAGGCGGTGCCGTCGATCGTGGAGATCAATGACTATCTGGCACGCCGCCCGCAGGGCGCAATCCTCGCCGGCCTCGAGCACCTCGACGAGCGCTACCTGCGCGCCGTCGGCTACGCGACGAAGTCGCGTCGCGGCGGGCTGCCGAAGATGGTGCTGATCGGCGACATCGTCGGCGATGACGACGATGCGGTCGCGCACGCGGCCTCCGAAGTCGTGCGCATCGCCAACAGCCGCAGCGGCGAGGGCTTCACCGCCGTCAGCGCCGAGGCGCGCAAGAAGTTCTGGCTCGACCGCGCGAAGACGGCGGCCATTTCCCGCCACACGAACGCCTTCAAGCTGAACGAGGACGTCGTCATCCCGCTGCCACGGATGGGCGAGTACACCGATGCGATCGAGCGCATCAACATCGAGCTGTCGATCGGGAACAAGCTCGAGCTGCTCGATGCCCTCGATGCCTACCTTGCCTCGGCGTTCCCGCTCGGAAAGACCGGGGACGCCGAGTCCGACCGCCTGTCGCGTTCGGAAATCCTGGGCGACCGCATCGAACAGGCTCACGAGCTGATCGCCTACACGCGGACGCGCTGGCAATGGCTGCTTTCGCACTTTGACGTCAAGTCGGCTGAAGCGGCCGGGGAACTGACGCAACTCGGCCTGACGCACGCTGCCGCCGGGTCGGGCGGGCAGCCGGGCGAGCGCATCATCGACCTGCTGCAGGACCACAGGATCCGGGTGTCGTGGAAGACCGAAGTGCGGGCGCCGCTGGCGCGGATCTTCGCCGGCGCGGCGTTCGCGCCGGTGCTGGCGCAGTGCGACGCGATCCACGCCGAGGTGCTGCGCGGCCGCGTATTCGTCGCGTTGCACATGCACGCCGGCGACGGCAACGTGCACACCAACATTCCGGTCAACTCCGACAACTACACGATGCTGCAGCGGGCCAATGCCGCGGTGGCACGGATCATGCAGATCGCGCGCGACCTCGACGGCGTGATCTCCGGCGAGCACGGCATCGGCATCACCAAGCTCGAGTACCTGTCAGAAGCCGAAACCGCCGAGTTCCGACGCTACAAGAACACCATCGACCCGGAAGGCCGCTTCAACAAGGGCAAGCTGCTGCCGGGCGCCGACCTCACGAACGCCTATACGCCCAGCTTCAATCTGATGGGCCACGAGTCGCTGATCATGCAGCAGAGCGACATCAAGTCGATCTCGGACGCGATCAAGGACTGCCTGCGCTGCGGCAAGTGCAAGCCGGTGTGCTCGACGC
>DAOMFL010000050.1:0-27227 GCA_035429805.1 Burkholderiaceae bacterium | reverse complement strand
CGTTGGCGATGTCGAGGTCGGTGCCGGGCTCGAACACGACGTACAGCTCCATCAGCCCCGACGCCGAACTCGTCGAGTACATGTAGAGCAGTCCCTTCACTCCGTTCATCTCGCGCTCGAGCGGCGCCGCGACGGTGCTCTCCAGCGTCTCCGGACTGGCCCCCGGATACACGGCGGTGACCTTGACCTGCGGCGGCGCGACGTTCGGGTACTGCTCGACCGAGAGCTGGCCGACCGCCAGCAGGCCGACCAGCGAGATGATCAGAGCGATGACGGTCGCGAAGACCGGCCGGGTGACGAAGAAACCCATCGCCGCCTACGTCTTTGACGAGGTCGCTGCGGGCGTCACGGGGGCTGGCGCGGGCCGCGCCGCGGGCGGAACGAAGTCCACCGGCTGCACCGTCATGCCCGGCTGCACGCGCTGCACGCCTTCGACGATGACGCGGTCTCCGGCCGCCAGGCCTTTCTCGACGACCCACTGGTCGTTGTACCAGTCGCCAAGCACGAGGTCGCGTCGCTCGACTTTGTTGTCCGCGGTGACGACCCACGCGATCTGACCGTTGGGCATCTTCACGACCGCGCGCTGCGGCACGACGATTGCGTTCGGGCGCTGCCCGGCTGTCAGCTCGACCTTGACGTACAGGCCGGGAGCAAGCTGCGGATCGGCCGTGTTCGGCAGCACCGCGCGCAGCGTGACGGTGCCGGTTTCGCGGTTGATCTGGGGATCGGCGAAGTCGATCTTCCCGGCCTGCGTGTACGGCGTACCGTCGGGCAGGATGAACTGCGCCTGCTCGCCCGACTGCTCCTTGATCTCGCCGCGCGCCAGCGCCTTCTTCAGCGCCAGCGCGTCGCGGTCCGGCAGCGTAAACGTCACGTAGATCGGCTGGATGCGCTCGATCGTCGCCAGCAGCGTCGGCTCGCCCTTGCCGACCAGCCGCCCCTCCGGCACCTGAGTCAGGCCGATGACCCCGGACTCGGTGGCGTAGACGTTGGTGTAGTCGAGGTTGAGCTTCGCGCGGTCCAGTTGCGCCCGCGCCGACAGCACCGCCGCCTGACCCTGCTTGAGCGACGACACTGCGTCGTCGTACTCCTGCTGGCTGATCGCGTCTTCCTTGACCAGCGGAGCGAGCCTGGCCTCCTTGGCCTTGGCGTTGGCGACGTTGGCCTCGGCCTTGGCGAGTTCTGCCTGCGCATCGCGCAGCGCGGCCTCGTACTGGGCCGGGTCGATGCGATACAGCAGTTCACCCTTCTTGACCGGCTTGCCCTCGGTGAAGAAGCGCTTCTCCAGGATGCCCTCGACGCGGGCACGCACCTCGACCGAACGGTAGGCGGTCACCGTGCCGACGTACTCGCGCACCACCGGCACGGTCTGCGCACGCAGCGTGACGACCTCGACCTTCGGCGGCGGTGGCGGGCCTTTTGTGGCCGGCTTCCTGTCGCCGCAACCGGCCAGCAGTGCGGCAGTAAGAAGTACCGCCAACAACGGTCGATACGCAGGCCGGTCAAGGCCTGGTGCAGGCGCCGCCAGCGAAGCCGCAAAGCGTCCCATGTGTTCCCTCGAACCTCTCACGTCGAACAACGAAGCACGGATCCGCGTCCTGCGGTCCGATCGGCCGCGATTATGGACGGAGCGTCGGCCGGATCCGCCGGAAGATGCTCGCATGCTCCGGCCTCTCCACCGGAACCAGCGTCCCAATTTGGGACACAGAACCCCCGGCCGCGGCTCCGTCTGTCGCATACTGGTCGGCGCACCCCATGAAGCGAAACCGTGACACGACTAAACCGCCGGTGCCCGCGATGCGCTGGGTCCGGGGCACGCACGCATGCACGGGCGTGACCGGCTCAATGATCAGGTCGCCAATAGCCGGCATCACGCAGCGCACGGCGCACTTCGGCCGCGGCGGCGAGGAACCTGCGCGTGGACTCGAGCGTGAAGTTCCTCACATCGGCAGTGATGCTCTCGGAAACGATCACCCAACCGAGCGGCGTCGCGGTGATCCATCCTGCACGACGCAGTGCGGCCAGCTTCCTGCGCGCGGTTTCGCGCGGAACGCCCGTCATCTCGCTCAGGTGCCGAAGCCGCACCGGTCGCAGCACGCCCGCGTATCGATCACGTGCCGTGCCGTCGTCGGAAAGGACTTCGGACGGCAGGGCGCCCGGCGGATACAGGTGCGCGCAGTTCTGGTGGGAGAGCACCGCCCACAGCACCAGGCTCTGGTAGTCGATGCCGAAGGTCCGCGAGCAGCGGACCATGTGATCCACCAGATGCCGGTTCATGACGAAGGCGACCACGCCAAACGCCCGGGCGAAGCCGGCTTCGAGTCCGTCCGCTGCGCTCGTCCCGGCAGCAGGCGGCGGCGAACCCGCTTTCCCGACGCCGCCTCCCATGACCCTGCGTTTCATCGATCCGACCATGCCCCTCTCTACCGTGTGTCCCCAGCATAACGGAGCCTCTTCGAGGACCGACCGCTCAGCAGAAGCGATCCGGGAGGGATGGCTGGCGCGATTGCGAGCGGTCGTCGTGAGGCGCGTCGGACACCGCATCCTGATACTGGGGACCGCGGTGCTGCTGGCGGCGTGCGCCGCCGCGCCAACGCGCGTAGCGCCGCTGCCAGAGAAGTTCGCTTCCGCCGCAGCCATCCCGGGGATTGCGGGCGCGCGGTACTGGGGCGACACGCGGCCGCGCGGCTTCGACGCCTGGTTGCAGCTTTCCGAAGCAGAACTTGCCGCCGGTTTCAGCGGAATCATGAACCGGCCGCATGACTATCTGGCGCTCTCCGGCGGGGGCTCGGACGGTGCCTTCGGAGCCGGCCTGCTGGTCGGCTGGACCGAACATGGCTCGCGCCCGCAATTCACGATCGTCACCGGGATCAGCACCGGCGCGCTGATCGCCCCCTTTGCCTTCCTCGGTCCCCGCTACGACGAAACGCTGCGCAAGCTGTATACGAGCCTGTCGACGGCCGATCTCGTTGAGCCCCGCAGCCTCCTCGACATCGTGCGCAACGATTCCGCAACGAGTTCGGCTCCGCTGCGTCGTCTGCTGGAGGAGTACATCGACGACCGTGTCATTGCCGAGATCGCCGCCGAGCACCGGCGCGGACGTTCGCTGCTGATCGGGACGACGAACCTCGACGCAGCGCGGCCCGTCACATGGAACATCACGCGGATCGCAGCGAGCGGCGCGCCGCACTCCCGCAAACTGATCCACGACGTGATCCTCGCCTCCGCCTCGATACCGGGCATCTTTCCTCCGGTCATCATCGACGTGGAGGCCGACGGAAAGCACTACGACGAAATGCACGTCGACGGCGGCGTGACGGCACAGGTATTCGCCTATCCGAGCGGGCTGGACTGGAGGGCGGTGGAACGCCGCCTGGGCGTCAAGGGACGCCCGAATCTCTACGTCATCAACAACTCCCGGGCCCAACTGCCCTGGGACGACGTCGAGCGGCGAATCGTCCCGATCCTGTTGCGGACCGTCGACTCGCTGATCCGTACGCAGGGCATCGGCGATCTTGCTCAGATCTACCTGCTGGCCCAACGCGACGGACTGGACTTCAGACTCGCCTACATCCCGACATCCTTCCCTGAACAGCCGCGAGAAAAGTTCGACCCCGTCTACATGCGAGCGCTTTTCGACCTGGGCTATTCGAAGGCTCGATCAGGCTATCCGTGGACTACGGGGCCAGAGCGTTGAGTGCAGCTTCGCTTCGGGAGGGTCGAAGAAAGTACGAACGGCGCGCTCAGGCCCCGCTGCCGATGTAGGCGCGCTCGCGGATCCACTTGGTTGCGATCCACTTTTCGCCCGCTCCAACCGGGCTGCCGCCGTGCAGCGAACGCGTATCGAGCACGCCGGTGTCCGAGCAGTAGGCGAAGTACACCGCATTGCCCTTGCGCGGCAGCACGTCGATGCCGACCTCCGGGAATACCGTCGAGCCGCCCGCTTCGACATCGTTCAGGTACATGACCAGGGTGGCGATGCGCTGGCCGCCCTGCGTCAGCACATGCTCATTACCCGCCAGCTTCGGATCGAAGTAGTCGAAATGCGGCTTGTATTCGCCACCGGGCTCGTAGTGCAGGATCTGGATCGGCTCGCCGTTTTCCTCCGGAAACTGCACCAGTTCGGCGATGCGTGTCTCGATGCGCCGGATCAGGTCATTTTCACCGCGGTTGAAGTAGGTGCCCCGGCTGGTGCGGTGCGGATGGATGTCGTACGCGCCGGTCTCGGCGTTGACGACACTCGAGCGTTCCAGCTTGTCGCGCGACAGCTCGATCATCTGGTCGCACTCCTCGTGCGACAGCAGGTTGCCGAACAGCACGATGCGCGGCGCGGTCAGAGCGAACAGCATCTGGATCTCGCGGTCGGCCGTGACGATCGTGTTCGGCATCTGCACCAGTTGCGCGCTCAGCGTCTGTGCCTCGGCAGGCGCCGCGTTCTTCTCCACCGGCACAGCGGGGGCCACGACCGGTGGCGGCGCAGCCGGCTTCGGCAGAGCCTTGTACGCGGCGTCGACGGCGTCGCGCGCGTAGCGCTCCTGGTAGCCCGATGCGAGCAGCGCCTTCACGGCGGCCTCGGGCGTGGATCCGCGCTTGACGGTGTCGCGGAACCAGGACTGCAGATCGGGAGCAAGACTTTCGAACTTCACGGCATCGGCAGCGAACGCAACGGCATCGAGTTTAGCGGTGGCCCGGTCAATTCCGGTCGGCGTATTCTTCATTCAGGGTCATCCGGAGAGTGGACATGCTGCAGAAAGTGGGATTGCCGTCGCTCGCCGACGGGGGGCTGCTGAAGACCGACGCGTACATCGACGGGGCCTGGCGCACGGCCGCCTCGGGCGCGCGCTTCACCGTGCACAACCCGGCCGACGGCCTGAAGATCGCCGAGGTCGCGAACTGCGATCGTGCCGAGGCCACCGCCGCGATCGAAGCCGCGGCGCGTGCCTGGCCGGCGTGGCGGGCGAAGACCGCCAAGGAGCGCGCTGCCATCCTGCGCGCGTGGTTCCAGCTGATCATGGCGAACCAGGAAGACCTCGCCAAGCTGATGACCGCCGAGCAGGGCAAGCCTCTCGCCGAGAGCCGCGGCGAAGTGGCGTACGGGGCTTCATTCGTCGAGTGGTTTGCGGAGGAAGCCAAACGCGTCGATGGTGACATCCTCCCGACCGTCGCCAGCGACCGGCGCCTGCTGGTCCTGAAGGAGCCGATCGGCGTGGCGGCCGCGATCACGCCCTGGAATTTTCCGAACGCCATGATCACGCGCAAGGTGGCGCCGGCGCTTGCCGCAGGGTGCACGGTGGTGGTCAAGCCGGCCGAGCAGACGCCGCTGTCGGCTCTGGCCCTGGCAGAGCTGGCGCAGCGCGCGGGCTTTCCGGCCGGTGTCTTCAATGTCGTGCCGGCCGACGAGGCGAACTCGATCGCCATCGGCAAGGTCCTGTGCGAATCGCCGACCGTGCGCAAACTGTCCTTCACCGGCTCGACCGCGGTCGGCCGCATCCTGATGCAGCAGTCGGCGCCGACGCTGAAGAAGCTGTCGCTGGAACTCGGTGGCAATGCGCCGTTCGTTGTCTTCGACGATGCGGACCTCGAAGCCGCTGTCGACGGTGCCGTGGCCTCGAAGTACCGCAACGCCGGCCAGACCTGTGTCTGCACCAACCGCTTCTATGTGCAGTCCGGCATCTACGACGCCTTTGTCACTAAGCTCGCGGCCAAGGCGCAGTTGCTAAAGGTGGGCTCGGGATTCGAGGGTGGCGTGCAGCAGGGCCCGCTCATCGACAGCAATGCGTTGACGAAGGTGAAGGCGCATGTGGCAGACGCCCGCGCGAAGGGCGCGCGCGTGCTCACGGGCGGCGCTCCGCACGACCTCGGCGGAACGTTCTTCCAGCCGACCGTGCTCGCCGACGTCACCGCCGACATGCTGGTGGCGCGTGAAGAGACCTTCGGCCCGGTGGCGCCGGTATTCAAGTTCACCACAGAGGACGAAGCGATCGCGCTCGCGAACTCGACCGAGTTCGGCCTGGCGGCGTACTTCTATTCGCGCGACGTCGCGCGCGTGTTCCGCGTCGCAGAGCGCCTCGAAAGCGGCATGGTCGGCGTCAACACCGGCCTCATCTCGAACGAGGTCGCGCCGTTCGGCGGCGTGAAGCAGTCCGGCATCGGACGCGAGGGCTCGAAGTACGGTATCGACGAATACCTGGTGATCAAGTACGTCTGCATCGGCGGCATTACCTGAGCGCCCGGAACGGCGGCAGCGAGGAGATCACGATCCGCGGCGACGCCTGATGCCGACGCCGCGCGACCGTTCGCCTGCGCGGATTCAGATCAGCCTGCAGCAGCGCTATTGCCAGCTGCCGGTGTCGTGCCGCTCCTGCGCCTCGCGGTCACGCCGCAGGTTTTCCTCGAGCTCCTCACGGCCGCTCTTCGCAACCGCCACCGTCTTCGCCTCGTCGCGGAAGTGCGGCAGCATCGCCTCCAGCGTGGCCAGGTTGGAGCGGCGGAAGCGGTCCGCCACCTCGCGCGCCTCGTAGGGCGCGAGTCCCAACGCCTCGAGCACCTGCCGACCGGAGCGCAGCGCCGACTCGAACGTCTCGCGCTCGGCATTGCGGACACCACGCTCGGCCAGTTCGAGCCAGTGCCGGACGTTGCGCGCGCGGGCGACGATCCTGAGGGCCGGAAATTCGGCGCGAACCAGGTCGACCAGCGCAAGGCTTCGTTCGACATCGTCGATCGCCACGACCAGCAGTCGCGCCTTGTGCGCGCCGGCCGCACGCAGAAGGTCGAGCCGGGTGGCGTCTCCGTAGAAGACCTTGTAGCCAAACTTGCGCAGCAGGTCGATCTGGTCGGGATCGTGGTCGAGCACCGTGACCTTCTCGCCCTGCGCGAACAGCAGCCGCGCGATGATCTGGCCATACCGCCCTGCGCCCGCGACGATCACCGGCGCAGAGTCATCGTCGATGCGATCGGCTTCACGCGCGACGCGGGCCCTGCGCGCCACCAGCACGTCGTACCCGAGCAGCACCAGCGGTGTCACTGCCATTGAGAGCGCCACGGCAGCCGTCAGCAGCGCATCCCAGTCACCCGGCAGCACCCGCGCGCTGCGTGCAACACCGAACACGACGAATGCGAACTCGCCGGCCTGCGCCAGCAGCGCGGCGAAGAGCCAGCGCTCCGGAGCACCGACGGCAAGGCGTGGCGCGATCGCCGCCAGCACGAAGCCCTTGATCAGCAGCAGGCTCGCAACCACCAACGCCAGCACCAGCGGCCGCGCCCCGATGAGGCCGAAGTCGAGCGACATGCCCACCGCAATGAAGAAGAGCCCGAGCAGCAGTCCCTTGAATGGCGCGATGTCGGTCTCAAGTGCATGGCGGTACTCCGAGCTCGCGAGCAGCACCCCGGCCAGGAAGGCGCCCAGCGCCATCGACAGGCCGGCCAGCGCCATCAGTTCCGCAATGCCCAGTACCAGCAGCAGCGCAAAGGCCGTGAAGATCTCGCGCACGCCGGACCGGGCAATCAACCGCATGACCGGCCGCGTAAGGAAGCGGCCGATCAAAATGACACCGGCGATTGCCACCAGGCCCTTGAGCGCCAGTTGCCACCCCGGCTCGCCGCCAGGCTCGCCCGCTCCCATCAGCGGCACCAGCGCGATCAGCGGAATCGCGGCGATGTCCTGGAACAGCAGCACCGCGAATGCACTGCGGCCGACCGGTGCGTTCATCAGGTTGCGTTCGGTCATCGTCTGTACCGCGATCGCGGTTGACGACATCGCGAGTGCGAGCCCGGCCACAACCGCGCCCTGCCACGGCAGCCCCGCTGCGGCCAGCGCGGCGCCGAGCGCGGCACCGCACGCCGCCATCTGCAGCGTGCCACCGCCGAATACCGGGCCACGCATCTCGGCCAGCCGCTTGATGTCAAGTTCGAGCCCGATGAGGAACAGCATCAGGACGACGCCGAATTCCGCGAAGTGCAGGATCGACTGCACGTTGGTGACGAGCCCCAGGCCCCATGGCCCGATCGCACAGCCGGCGATCAGGTAGCCGAGCACCGAACCGAGTCCGGCGCGCTTGGCAAGCGGCACGCAGACGACGGCCGCGCCGAGGTAGACCAGCGCGTCGCGCAGGAACGAGGCTTCAGCCATGGTCCTCCAGGTACGCCTCGAGCCGGGCGCGGTAGCTGCGGGCCTGCGCCCGCAGCGCGTCCTCCGAGAGCCGATGCGCGCCGTGCACGACGATCGGCGCAAGCCAGTTCAGTCCGCAGAAGAGCGCCGTCTGCTGCATCGGCGCCTCGAATGCCGCAAAGGGCTGTTCGTGCACGCCGCTCGCGCAGTAGGCCTCCGGCGGCGCCCCGGTCGTCGTGACCCACAGGCAATCCTTGCCGTGCAGCGCATTGCCGCCCGCCCCGTGGGCCCAGCCGCGCACCAGCACCGATTCGAACCACAGCCTGAGCAGGGCCGGTGCGCCGTACCAGTAGAACGGGTGCTGCCAGATCACAAGTCGCGCGCCGGCCAGCCGTTTCTGTTCCGCGACTGCATCGATGCTGAAATCGGGATAGACGTCGTAGAGGGCGTGGACGGTCAGCTGCGGCAGGTCGCGCACGGCGTCGATCAGCACGCGTCCGGCGGTGGAGCGGCGCGGATGAGGATGGGCGTACAGCAGAAGGATCACGCGCCGCATTATGCGTGCGTGGTCCTGGCCAGGCCGCTATCGGGTCTGGCCGCACTGCCTGCGTCCGGCCCGGCGCTCCGCGCCGCGCCGCGCCTGTACGCCCCCTGTGCGGCTGCTCTGATGTCCCCGGAGTGCTAGTCCGGTCCTGCCGATTTGCGCCGCCTGTTGAGAGGCATCAAGAAACGGGTCGCGCGCTCGCATCCAGCAGCGCGCGGCGTGCCAACATTCGTACACGGTCTCGAGGGCTGCATCGTGAGTACTGCCGCAACGCCTCCCGAAATCGACGACTCACCGGGCCCGCGCTTTCTGCCGCGCAGCGGTCTCGCCGCGCTGATCGAGACGCTGCGGGCGCAGGGGTTCTCGGTCCTCGCCCCGACAATGCAGGACGGTGCGATCGTCTACAGGCCGATCGAAGCGCCTGACGCGCTGCCTGCGGGGTGGCATGCGGAGCAGGCGCCCGGCCGCTACACGATGTGGCATGGCGACTCGCCGCGCCAGTTCGCATGGGCCAACGGCCCGCAGGCGCTCAAGCCGCTGTTCTTCGCGCCGCACGAGTCGCTCTGGCATTGCACGCGTTCCACGACGGGCCGCCTGATGTTCGAGGCGGTCGTGCCGGCCGCTCGAATGCTCGCGATACTCGGCGTGCGCGCCTGCGATCTCGCTGCGCTTGCACTGCACGACGCGCATTTCATGCCGCAGCAGGCGGTCGACCCCCACTACGCGGCCCGCCGCGCGGCGACGTTCATCGTTGCCATCGACTGCAGCCACCCGGCCGAAACGTGCTTCTGCGCGAGCACTGGCGACGGGCCCGATGCCCGCGCCGGCTTCGACATCGGCCTTGCCGAACTCGACGATGGATTCGTCGCGCGTGGCGGCTCCGCGCGCGGAGCGGCGATCCTCGACAGCCTGCGTCTGCCGGCCGCAACCGCTGACCAGATTGCCGCGGCGGCCGACCAGGCGCGGACCGCATCCAGCGAGCAGACGCGCCGCCTGCCCTCGCGCGATCTGCAGGCCGCGCTTACGGCACAGCTGGATCACCCGCGCTGGAACGACGTCGCCGGCCGCTGCCTCGCCTGCGGCAACTGCGTGGCGGTCTGCCCCACCTGCTTCTGCTCGCGCGAAGGCGAGCACGCGACGCTCGACGGCGAGCACGCCGAGCACGTGCGCGAGTGGGATTCGTGCTTTACCGCCGCGCACGGCTACATGCACGGCACGCAGATCCGCCCGGACGTGCGGACGCGCTACCGCCAGTGGCTGACGCACAAGCTCGCCATCTGGCACCGGCAGTACGGCCGCAGCGGCTGCGTCGGCTGCGGTCGCTGCATCACCTGGTGCCCCGCTGGCATCGACCTCACCGCGGAAGTGTCCGTGCTGCTCGAGGAACCCGCATGAACGCGGCCGCGCACAGCGATCTCGCCGGCCGCGTGATGCCGATGCCGGCGACCGTCGTCGAGCGCGTCGACGAAGCGCCGGGCATCTTCACGCTGCGCCTGCAGCTCGACGACCCCGCGCAACGCAGCGCCTACCGCTTCACGCCGGGGCAGTTCAACATGATCGGCCTCCTCGGCGCCGGCGAGGTGGCGATCTCGATCGTCTCCGACCCCGACGAGCCCGAACTGATCACCCAGACGATCCGCGCGCTCGGGCGCGTGACGAACGGACTCGCGCAGCTACAGCCCGGCGACGCGGTCGGCGTGCGCGGCCCGTTCGGACGCGGCTGGCCGCTTGCGGGCATCGTCGGCCGCAACGTGCTGGTCGTCACGGGCGGCCTCGGCTGCACGCCCGTCGTCGGCGTGATCAACTACATCCTGATGCGCCGCGCGCAGTTCGGCCGGCTGGTGATCGTCCAGGGCGTCAAGCACGCGCAGGACCTGATCTGGGCCGAGCGTTATGCGTACTGGCGCACGTTGCCGCACACCGAGGTGTGGCTCGCCGCCGACGCCGGCGCGCCGCTCTGGCCCGGCCACGTCGGTCGCGTGACCGAGCTCTTCGACCGCATCGACATCACGCCCGACATGGCTGTGCTCCTGTGCGGTCCCGAGATCATGATGACCACCGCGATCCGGCAGTTGCTGGCGCGCGGCGTGGCCCCCGAAGCGATCGCGCTGTCGATGGAGCGCAACATGCAGTGCGGCCACGGCGTCTGCGGCCATTGCCAGATCGGCCCCCACTTCGTCTGCCGCGACGGCCCGGTGTTTGCGTACCCGGCGATCGCCGACTGGCTCGGCCGCAGGGGCTTCTGATGGAGCGCGCGATGACGAAGCTGCGCGTTGCAGTCCACAAGTTCACGTCTTGCGACGGCTGCCAGCTCGCTCTGCTCAACCTCGGCCCGACCCTGCTCGCGTTGGCCGAGCGGTTCGAACTCGTGCACTTCGCCGAGGCCGGTCCTGTCGACCCCGACGCGCCGGTCGACGTGGCGCTGATCGAAGGCTCGATCTCGACCCCCGACGAGGAAGACCGCATCCGGCGGATCCGAGCCGGCGCGCGCCATCTCGTCGCGATCGGCGCCTGCGCGAACAGCGGGGGCATCCAGGCGCTGCGCAACCTGCCACACGAAGGCGACTGGGTCGGCGCGATCTACGCGTCGCCGCAGCACGTCGAGACGCTGAAGCAGGTGCGCGCCGTCAGCGACGTCGTGAAGGTGGACCTCGAGCTGTGGGGCTGTCCCGTCACCGGCGTGCAGGTGCTGGCCGCGCTGCAGGCGCTGGCGGCCGGCGTCCTGCCAGTTGACGAGGACGACAAGGTCTGCCTCGAGTGCAAACAGACACAGACGGTCTGCGTGATGGTCACCCGGCAGGTGCCCTGCATGGGACCGGTCACGCGCACCGGGTGCGGCGCGATCTGTCCGCGCTTCGGCCGCGACTGCTACGGCTGCTTCGGCCCGGCCGAAACCGCCAATACCGGTGCGCTGAGCCAGCGGCTGGCGGGGCTCGGGCTGCCGCCGCGCGCCGTCGCGCGCCGCTTCCACTTCATCCACAGCGCCGCGCCGGAGTTCGCGGCGGCCGGCGAGTCGGCACCGGAGCGCGGCCATGGCTGAGCCTCGGTCGGTGAGCCTGCGCGTGCCGATGCTGGCGCGCGTCGAAGGCGAAGGCGCGCTCGAATTCGACGTCCGCGACGGGCGCATCGCGCACCTGGCGCTGCGCATCTTCGAGCCGCCGCGCCTCTTCGAGAAGCTGCTCGAGGGACGCGCGTCCGAGGAAGTGCCCGACATCGTCGCGCGCATCTGCGGCATCTGCCCGGTCGCCTACCAGATGAGCGCAGTGCACGCCCTCGAGCGGCTGTTCGGCACGCCGATCGATCCGGCGACGCGCGCGCTGCGCCGCCTGCTCTACTGCGGCGAGTGGATCGAGAGTCACGCGCTGCACATCCATCTGCTCGCTGCGCCCGACTTCCTCGGCTTTCGCGACGCGATCGCGATGGCGAAGTCGCACCCGCAGGCGGTCGCGCGCGGGCTGGCGCTGCAGGCGCTCGGCAACGACATCCTGCGTATGCTCGGCGGCCGCTCGGTGCACCCGGTCAGCGTGCGCGTCGGCGGCTTCTCGCGGGCGCCCGATGCGGCAGCGCTCGAAGCGCTGCGCGCGCGTGTCGAAGCCGCGTTGCCCGAGGCCGAAGCGCTGGTTGCCTGGACCGCGGGCCTGCCGCTGCCGCACGAGGATCAGGATTTCTGCTGCGTAGCGCTGCGCCACCCTGACGACTACCCGATGAACGAAGGCCGCATCGTCTCCAGCAGCGGCCTGGATCTCGACGTCGAGTCATTCGAAACGCGCTTCAGCGAAACGCAGGTGCCGCATTCGACGGCGCTGCACGCCGCGCTCGACGGTGCGCCGTACCTGGTCGGTCCGCTCGCCCGCCTGAACCTCAATGCCGACCGGCTCCCGCGGCCCGTGGCCGCGGCGGTTGACCGCGCCGGCCTGCGGCTGCCGAGCCGCAACATGTTCGACTCGATCATCGCGCGCGCTGTCGAGATCCTGCTCGCGCTGCACGAGGCGCGCCGCCTGCTGGCCGACTACATGGCGCCCGATCCCGCCGCGCCGGTCACGCCGCGCGCCGGATCGGCCGCGTGGGCGACCGAGGCACCGCGCGGCCTACTCTGGCATCGCTATGCAACCGACGCCACCGGCACGATCACGTCGGCGCGCATCGTGCCGCCTACCAGCCAGAACCAGGCGCGCATCGAGATGGATCTTTCCGCTTCGCTGGCGGCGCTCGGCCTCGATCGCGACGACGACGCGCTGCGGTTGCGCGCCGAGACGGTGATCCGCAACTACGACCCGTGCATCTCGTGCGCGACGCACTTCCTGAAAATGAAGGTGGCGCGCGCATGAAGCGCACCGCGATCGTCGGCGTCGGCTCACCCTTCGGCGATGACCGCGCCGGGTGGCTGGTGATCGACGCACTGCAGGCACGCCTCGACCAGCGCAGGCAGGCACCCGCCGGCCTGACGCTCGTGGCGCTCGATCGTCCGGGCGCGGCGTTGCTGGAACACCTGCGCGGCGCAGATCGCGCGGTGCTGATCGATGCGGCCCGCGGCACAGAAGCGCCGGGGACCGTGGTGCGGCTCGGTGCGGCGCAACTGGAGGCGAACCCGACGCTGTCGTCGCACGGATTCGGCGTGGCCGAAGCGCTTGCGCTCGGTTCGGCATTGCAGGCACTGCCGCCCGAGCTCATCGTGCTGGCGATCGCAACCAACGGCAACTACCGCAGCGCGGACGTGAGCGACGCTGTGCGCGGCGCGGCGAACCGCCTTGCGCGCGGGCTTCAGCGCTGGATTCAAGGCGACGTGGCGTGCAATCGGCCGCTCCGTCATGCCCTTGCGGCCTGATCGGGCGAGGGATCCGCGCCGCTCTCCTTGCAGCGTTCGTGCCGCCGCCGGTCGCGCCGGCGCCGACTATCGGCTGGTCTTCTCGGTCAACAGCAGCTCGCGCGCGCGGGCGAGATCCGCTTTCTGCGCATCGCTGACCTTCGGATACTCGAGCCTCATGTTCTCCATCGCCTCGACGATGGCTGCGGCGACGACGAGCCGCGTGAACCACTTGTTGTCCGCCGGAACCACGTACCACGGCGCCGCGGGCGTGGCGGTCGCGCGGATCGCGTCCTCGTAGGCCGCCATGTAGTCGCTCCAGTAGGCACGCTCCTTGACATCGGCAACCGAAAATTTCCAGTTCTTATCCGGCTGGTCGAGCCGCTCCATGAAGCGCTGCTTCTGCTCCTTTCGCGATACGTGCAGGAAGAACTTCAGCACGGTCGTGCCGTTGCGTGCCAGGTAGTCCTCGAAGCAGGCGATGTCACGCAGCCGGTCACGGAAGATGCCCTTCGTCACCGCACCCTTCGGCAGCTTCTGCGCCGCGAGGATCGACTCGTGCACGCGCACGACCAGCACCTCCTCGTAGTACGAGCGGTTGAAGATGCCGATGCGGCCGCGCTCCGGCAGCGCGCGCCAGTAGCGCCACATCCAGTCGTGGTCGAGTTCCTCGGCAGAGGGCTGCTTGAAGGACGCTACCTGGCAGCCTTGCGGGTTCACACCGCTCATCACGTGCTTGATCGTGCCGTCCTTGCCGGCGGCGTCCATCGCCTGGAAGACGAGCAGCAGCGAACGGCGGTCCTGCGCATAGAGCTTGTCCTGTTCCTCCGCCAGCCAGCCGATGCCTTCGGCCAGGGCCTGCTGCGCCTCGGGCTTGCGTTCGTCCTTGATGCCACGGGTATCGCCGGGGTCGTGGTCCTTCAGGCGGAACTTCGCGCCGCGGGTTACCCGGTAGGGGCGGATCAGCTGATCGATCTGCTTGAGAGTCTTGCTGCCGAGTGCCATGCCGTTTGCCTCCGTCCACGCTGGGGATGCAGCGGCGACTCGCCAGCGGCGCCCTGGGCTCGCCCGGGGAGATGGAGCGGGTGAAGGGAATCGAACCCTCGTATGCAGCTTGGGAAGCTGCCGTTCTGCCATTGAACTACACCCGCACTTCCCTGCCGGAACTCTACTTCATCACAACGGGATTGCTCGCAATTCGTCTGGCGCGAATTGCTCGGCCCCGCTGCGCGGGGCTCACCGGCGTCCCGCCGATGACCGGCGACATGCCCCCGGCATGTCGCTCGTCGAACCCTCGTATGCAGCTTGGGAAGCTGCCGTTCTGCCATTGAACTACACCCGCAGTGCGTAGAATTCTAGCCTGATGAATCAGGCGTCGACGATCGATATCCAGGTGAACGGCGAAGCCCGCCGCGCGCCGGGCGGCACCACCGTGGCCGATTTGCTCACCGAACTCGGAGCGGCCGGAAAGCGGGTGGCCGTGGAGCGCAACGGCGAGATCGTGCCGCGCAGCCTGCATGCAGGCACCAGGTTGGCCGCGGGCGACCGCATCGAAGTCGTCGTGGCCGTTGGAGGAGGCTGATGTCGCAACAACACCTGTTTGAAGGCTCGCTGCACTGGACCGGCAGCGCCCACGACGACGAACACGGCAAGCTGAAGCTTGCACGGTCGTTCGTCGTGCGGTTCAAGGACAAGGCGCCGATCGAGGGCTCGTCACCCGCCGTCTTCAACGGCGACGAGACCCGCCACAACCCCGAGACACTGCTGGTGGCCTCGTTGATGGCCTGCCATCTGCTGACCTACCTTGCGGTGTGCGAGCGCGCCGGCATCCGCGTGCTCGAATACGGCGACAGCGGCTCCGGCACGCTGGCAATGAAGGACGGCAGGATGCGGATGACCGAAGTCGTGCTGTGGCCGCAGGTGCGCATTGCCGATGCCGCGAAGCTCGAGCAGGCGCGCGAACTGCATGCGAAGGCGCATGCACACTGCTTCATTTCGAACTCGGTCAACTTCGAGGTCAAGGTTCAACCGACGGTGACGGCATGACCGCAACTCCGAGTGCGGAGGCATTCCGATGAGCGACCTGCTGCGCGTCGGCGCGCGCGAGTTCCGTTCGCGCCTGCTGCTCGGTACCGGCAAGTACCGCAGCTTCGATGAGACCCGCGCCGCAGTCGAGGCGAGTGGCGCCGAGATCATCACGGTCGCGATCCGCCGCACCAACATCGGCCAGAACAAGGGCGAACCGAGCCTGCTGGACGTGGTGCCGCCGTCGAAGTACACGCTGCTGCCCAACAGCGCCGGCTGCTACACCGCCGAGGATGCCGTGCGCACGTTGCGGCTGGCGCGTGAACTGCTCGACGGCCACGCGCTCACCAAGCTCGAAGTCCTCGGCGACCCGCAGTCGCTGTATCCGAACATGCCGGAGACCCTGAAGGCGGCGGAGACGCTGGTCCGCGAGGGCTTCGAGGTGATGGTCTACTGCAGCGACGACCCGATCCAGGCGCGCGTGCTCGAGTCGATCGGCTGCGTGGCGGTGATGCCGCTGGCGTCGCTGATCGGCTCCGGCATGGGCATCCTCAATCCGTGGAACATCCAGCTGATCCTCGAACGCGCGCAGGTGCCGGTCATCGTCGACGCCGGTGTCGGCACCGCGAGCGATGCCGCGATCGCGATGGAACTCGGCTGCGCCGGCGTGCTGATGAACACGGCGGTGGCCCAGGCGAAGGACCCGGTGAAAATGGCCAGCGCGATGAAGAAGGCGGTCGAGGCTGGCCGCGAGGCGTTCCTCGCCGGGCGCATGCCGAAGCGCCTGTACAGCGGCACGCCGTCATCACCCACGGCGGGCGTGATCGCGCCGTCCAAGCCTGGCGCGTGAGCACGGAGGACCCGACGCCGGACGAAGCGGCTTCAGCGCCGGAGACGGCGGGCCCGCCCTACCGGCACATCCGCAGCTTTGCGCTGCGGCGCGGCCACGTCACCCAGGGCCAGCGGCGCGCCTTCGACGAACTGCTGCCGCGCTACGGCATCGGCTATTCGACGCAGCCGCTCGACTTCGAACGGATCTTCGGCCGCTCCGCTTCGACCGTCGTCGAGATCGGCTTCGGCATGGGCGAGACGACTGCGGCGATCGCGGCCCGCCGGCCCGACGTGAACTTCCTCGGCATCGAAGTGTTCCTGGCCGGCGTCGGCGCGCTGCTCAAGCGCATCGGCGAGCAGCAACTCACCAACATCCGCATCGTTCATCACGACGCGGTCGAGGTGCTGCGCGACATGATCCCGCCGGACTCGCTGGCCGGCGTGCACCTCTACTTTCCCGATCCCTGGCAGAAGAAGCGGCACCACAAGCGCCGGCTGGTCGCGCAGCCATTCATCGGGCGTCTCGCCAGCCGCATCGCACCCGGTGGCTACCTGCACTGCGCCACCGACTGGGAGGACTACGCGGTGCAGATGCTCGAGGTGCTGTCGCACGAGCCGCTGCTTGTCAATGTGCACACAGGTTTCGCACCGGACCAGAGTAATCCGATCGCCGAGCGTCCGACAACGAAGTTCCACGCCCGTGGCGAGCGCCTCGGGCATGGAAACTGGGACCTGGTGTTCCTGCGTCGCTGAGGCGCGGCGCTACGGACGCGGGCGTACGAGCGCGGCCTGCTCGCCCGCATCCGGCAGTTGCGGCCGGTCGCGATCCTTCGCGACGAGGCAGAGGAATCCCAGCGGGCTGTCCGACGCAGCGCGAAACTGGTGCCAGGTCAGAGGATCGACGGTGACCAGATCGCGCTCCTGCAGGTCGTGCACCTCGGCTCCGATCTGCACCGTGCCGCGCCCGCGCAGGATCAGCACCGCGTGCGTGTGCTGGTGGCGCTCTAGTGTGGAGTAGCCCCCCGGAGCGATCTCGAAATAGCGCAGTTCGGTCGCCTGGTCCGGCTGCGAGAACAGAACCTGCCGCGTGATGTCCCTGAACGGCGCGCTGCCCTCGACCTTGTAGCGCAGCAGCTCGACCGCATCCCAGCGGTAGGCGCCCGAATGGTCAGAGGCGAAACGCCGGACGCTGCTCACGCCGCGACCTCGCTGCTCGCCGTGGTCACCGCCTCGACGAATGCGCGGCTGCGCGACGCCAGGTTGTCGCGCGCCATCAGCAGGTTTCCGCCGATCAGCAGCACCGCATCGAGCCCGTATTCCGCGACGATCTCTGGCGCGCGCTCGACCGACATGCCGCCCGCCGGCACCGGCAGCGCCGGATTCAGCCGCGCAAGCGGTTCGCGCAGGCGCGACACGATTGCCTGGCATGTGGCCAGGGAATAGCTGAAGCGGCCGCCGTGGTTTGGAAAGATCACTGCATCAGCGCCGAACACGCGGAACAGCGTGCCCAGCAGCGCAGCGGGCGCGATCTGGTTGCCGGCCAGCGCCGGGTGGGCGAGGAATGCCATCGACGGGAATTCACGTCGCAGGGCGTTGAAGTTCGACACTCCGGCGAGCATCGGCGCGATCAGCACCATGCCGACTCCATGGCCCTGCGCGAAGTCGAGCTGCTCACGCATCGTTTCGGCATCGCCGGACAGTGCAGGCGCATACAGCGTACGGACCGCGCGTCCCCGGTTGGCGAGATCGACCTCGTGCTGGCAGGCGACCACGCGCTGCTCGAACGAGGCCTGCCCGCGCGCCGCCCAGCCGTGGTCATCCTTGATGATGTCGATGCCCGCCTCGGAGAACGTGCGCGTCATGCGTGCGAGATCGCTGACGCTGGAGCCGATCGGTTTGAGTGCCGTGCACGTCAGCGCGCGCCCATGCGCGTTGGTCAGGTCGCGTATCCCGTCGATGCCGAGCAGCGGGCCGCCGAAACGCGCGGCCATCGCCTCTGGGATGCGGACCGCTTCGACCTCGACGTCGCCGAGCAGCGACGTGTTGCCGAACAGCATGTTCAGCAGCTGTCCGGCGTCGCCGCCGATGCTCTCGGCGCTCAGCGCCAGGTGCGCGAGCGTGGTGCCGTCGGGCTGGGCGTCGAGCTGTTCAACGCGTGCGACGACTTCCCGCAGCACACGCTCGTCGGTAACCGCCTCGAGCGGCATCTCGATGCTCTGCTCGAGCGCGAGTGCCTGGGCGCGCTGCGCCGCAGCCGCACCGTCGGAGCGCAGCCGGTAGGTGACACGCAATGCGTCCTCATCCATGCTGCGGATTCTACGAGCCAAGGACCAACGCCAGCGCGGCGGCGCTGCAGGTCGAGTGGGAGGCGCGTCACGCCGGCGTTTCGGGCTCGTCGGCGTAGACGGCGCGCCCCGAGGCCCAGTCGCGCAGCGCGTCGATCTTCTCCGCCATCACGACAGCGAGCGGGCGCGTACGCTCCAGCTCGGCCAGGATATCGGCTGACGCCAGCGACTCGTTGCGCGAGCGCGCCTCGAAGGACGCGGAAACGATGGCCTGCTCGATTTCCGCCCCTGAAAATCCGTCCGCCAGCCGCGCGAAGCCGTCGACATCGAACTGCGCCGGATCGTGGCCGCGTTTCTTCAGGTGAATACGTGCGATCTGCCGGCGTGCCTCGAGCTGCGGAAAGTCGACGAAGAAGATCTCGTCGAATCGCCCTTTGCGCACGAGCTCGGGCGGCAGCTGCGAGATGTCGTTGGAGGTCGCGACCATGAATACCGGTTCCTTGCGCTCCGCCATCCAGGTGAGCATCGTGCCGAGCACGCGCCTCGACACGCCGCCGTCACCCTCGCCGCTGTCGGTCGAAATACCCTTCTCGATCTCGTCGATCCACAGCACGCACGGGGACATGCTCTCCGCGGCCGCGAACGCATTGCGCAGGTTGCGCTCGGTCTCTCCGTAGTACTTGTTGTAGAGCGCGCCGAAGTCCATGCGCATCAGCGGCACGCCCCATTCGCCGGCGATCGCACGCGCCGCCAGGCTCTTGCCGCCTCCCTGCACACCGAGCAGCACGATTCCCTTGGGCCGGTCGATGTCCTCGCCGTTGCCGAGAAACGGCTTGCGGCGCAGCGACACCCAGTGTTTGAGCTGCGCCAGGCCGCCGACATCGTCGAAGCGGACCTTGCTCTCCTCGTAGGCCAGCGTGCCGGCGCCGCCGAGCGCCTCGTACTTGGTTGCCAGCACGCGCCTCACGTCGTCAGCGCTGATCGTGCCGTCGTCGCGCAGCGCCTGGCGCACCAGCCGCCGCACGTCGTCCTGTTCCATGCCGAGCAGGTGCATGACCAGCATCTCCAGTGCATGGCGGTCGCCGCGCGGCTTCTCGCCCGACTGGGACTCGTAGCGGCGCGCCTCTTCCGCGACCAGCGCGCGGATCTCGTCGCGGTTCGGCAGTTTCGGATGGAAATGCGCCGACAGCCGCAGGATCTCGGGCGGCATCTCGTCGAGCCGCGGGCTGACGAAGACGAGGGTGCGGGCACTGCGGTAATGCGACAGCGCGATCTCGCGGATCAGCCGCATCGACACCGGGTCCTTGAAGCCGGGGTGCGCGTCGCACATTACGTAGACGCCGTTCTGCGGCGTCTTGTCGATGTGCTTGAGCGCGTCGAGCAGATCGTTGGTCTGATAGATCGCCTCGTCGCGCCCGTACCGGCGGATGCCGTGCGTGATGCTCCACGTCATCAGCACCTGGTTCTCGAGATTGGCCGCCTTCTGCAGCAGGTCGAGGATGCGCGGCTCCTCGTTCGAGACGATCAGGATGATCGGAAACCGCGAGCGCAGCAGCGCGCACAGTTCGTCGCATTCGTCGTCGCGGCTCACGGCGCGTTCCTCCGTCCGACGGCAAACGGGCCCGACGGGCTCGGCTGCGCCGTCGGCGCTCCGGGCAGCGGCTTGCGCCGCAGCGACATCAGGTCGTAGCCGAGCTTCAACGCCACCAGCAGCAGCACCCCGAGTTCCGGCGCGTGCATCGACATGACCAGGAAGCCGCCAGCGATCAGCGTGATGTGCAGAACGACGATGCGGCCGTAGGGCGCCGCCATCAGGTCCTTCAGCGGCGTGGGCGATTCGCGGGTGGCAATCGCCCACTGCGCGAAGGCAACAGCGTGCACGGTGACGATCGCCATGATCGCGAGCCAGCCTTCGCGGCTGCCGATGAGGGCCTGCACCATCGTGTTCAGCGGCCCGTAGAAGCCGCCGTCCATCACCTGTCGCCCCATTTCGGGCATACCAAAGAGCATCACGACAAAGATGCCGTGAACCGCGGTGAAAAGTCCGTAGTGCACGGTGAAGAACGCGGCCATTGCCAGCGCGCCGACAACGCCGGCGCCGCCCAGGCGCGCCCCGCTCACCAGCATGCGCAGCACGTTGAAGCCGCCGATGACGACGTTCTCGAACCAGAACAGCGCCATCACCGTGAACACCGACCAGGCGAGCCCAAGCACGCCCCAGGCGATGACCGCGGCGCTCGCGATCGCGAGCACCGTATCGAGCCCGCGGCCGGCCGCGGCGGACGCCGGGGCGGGCTGCTCCATCAGTGACTCCAGTCGACCCAGCCCAGCCACGCCGTCAGCAGGATCACCCCGCCGAACGCGATGCGGTACCAGCCGAAGGCCCGAAAGTCGTGCGTCGAGATGTAGCGGATCAGCCAGCGGATGCACAGCCACGCGGACAGGAACGCAAAGACGAGCCCGACTCCGAACGTCGGCAGGTCTGCCGCCACGAAGGCGTCACGCTGCTTCCACACCGAGTAGACGCCCGCGCCGATCAGGGTCGGAATGGCGAGGTAGAAGCTGAACTCGGTCGCCGCCCGGCGCGACAGCCCGAGGATCATCGCACCGATGATCGTGGCGCCCGAGCGGCTCGTGCCGGGGATCAGAGCCAGGCACTGGCACAGGCCGACCTTCAGCGCATCGAGCGGCGACATGTCATCCACGGTTTCCACCCGCGCGTGACGCTGCCCGAGCAGGTCGCGCTCGCCGTAGAGCCGCTTGTGGCGCGCTTCGGCCCACAGGATGATGAAGCCGCCCACCACGAAGGCCGCCGCGACCGGCACCGGATGAAAAAGGTGCGACTTGATGAGCTTGCCGAGCAGCAGGCCAAAGACCACCGCCGGAATGAATGCGACGATCACGTTGAGCGCGAAACGCTGCGCCCGGGCCTCGCCGGCCAGTCCCTTCAGCGTGTCCACGAGCCGCTGCCGGTACTCCCAGATCACCGCGAACATCGCGCCGGTCTGGATCGCGATCTCGAAGGTCGCGACGTTGTCGCCGTTGAAGCCGAGCAGCGAGCTGGCGACGATCAGGTGCCCTGTGGAGGAGATCGGCAGGAACTCGGTAAGTCCCTCGACGATGCCGAGGATGGCCGCCTTGGCCAGTACGATCAGGTCCAACCGCGGACTCCCTGGTTATTTGGGTGCAAGATCGACGCGCAGCCCAAAGGTGCCGAGCTCGATGCCGGTCGGCCGGTAGACGACGCCATCGCGGTTGAGTTCGTCCGGCCGGAACTGCAGCAGCGGGAGCGTTCCCAGCGCTTCGCCGCTGGTGTGGAGCTTCTTCGTGTCGAGGTTCACGAACGGAATTGACGGCAGGCGCACGTCCTCGATGCGCGTGTCCGCGAGATCGATGCCGTTGCCCGGAGCGTTCAGCACCGGCGTACCGGAAATCGTCACGCGCAGCGTGAGCGGGATGCCCATCGGCCCGTCGGCGAGCTTCGCTGTCCATGCGAGTTCCACGCGCTGCGCCGTCGTCTGGAAGCCCACGTCCGGCCCGCTGATCGCGAGCCCCTCCAGGCCCTTGAAGATCTTCTTCGTGTCGACCTCGCGGCGATCGACGAAGGCCCGCTCCGCGATGTCGCTGCGGCTCAGCACGATCGCGGGTGGCCCCAGGGCGGCGCAGGCAGCGAGCAGGGCCGTCGCCGCGGCGAGCAGCAGTCGTTTCATGGAATCTTCGTGGACCGAACCGCCCGGCGGGCGATACGGAGGTGTCGTGGCGCGCCATGTTAGCGTGCGATGGCGTCACACCATCGCGGCTCACGCGACCGGTTCCTCGATGTCCGCCTCGGAAACCGTCATGTTCTGGCGCACGGTCGCGTCCAGCGCCTCGGCCAGGCGCCGCGCCAGCATGCAGGCGTTGGCCGCGTCACCGCCGCGCGCGGTGTGCGCCAGAGCGCTGACCAGCCCGGCCTCGGAGAGCGGCGCCCGCGGCAACCAGACCTCCTTCAGGCGATGCGCCTGTGCCCACAGCGCGCCGAGGTTGCCCTTGTCGGCGTTCTGGCGCAGCCGCGCCGCCGCGCGCGCGAACTCGGCGACGTCCCGCGGGTCGGCCTCTTCGTCAGCCGGCTTGGCCGAAGGCACGCCGGCAAGAGCGCCCAGGTCGATCGCCACGCGCGAAAGGTCCACCGCATAGTGCATGTGTGCGGTGAACTCGACACCGTTCTCGGCTGAAATGACCACCTGCGTTTCCACGCCGGCGACATCCACGGCGCGCTTCGTCGGGTCGGTTACTACGCGGGCTTTCGAGCGCCCGTTGAGCCTCGGCAGAACGATGACCGGGCGGCCGACGCGCGTACTTTCCTCGGCGGTCATGCCGGTCGAGATCACGCTTACGGTGAGCTCGATGCTGCGCTCGTCCTTCGAGGTCGCCGAGAAATGCACGACGATCTCACCATGGGTCGAATGGCGGATCACGCTGTCGATCAGTTCCGAGACCACCGCACGCAGCCGCGAGGCATCGCCGATTAGGCCCATGCCCTGCACTTCCGAGTCCTCATAGCGGAAGCCCAGTCCCTTGCGCTCGGCCTTGACCACCAGCCGGCGGATGAGGTCGCCGCAGGCGTCTTCCAGCGTGAACGGCGTGCCTCCATCGACCCGCGACAGTACCAGCGCGTCCGGAGGCAGCGTGGGAGGTGCATCACGACCCGGGCGACGCGCGCCGAGTTCCGAGCGCAGGCGCGCCTGCAGGCGATCGGCCTGCTCGCGCACGCGCTTCAGGTCCGCCCGCGTCTGGCGCTGCACGGAGATATCGCGCGCCGTGACGATCAGCCCCGTTTCGTCGGCAACACAGAACTCGGCCACCGCCATTTCGACCGGAAATTGCCGCTGGCCGCAGTGAACGATCAGTTCCTGCCGGCGCCCGACGGCCTTGCCGGCCGCAAGGTCCTGCATGAAGGCGGCGTTGTCGAGCGCGCGATGCTCGACCGGGAACAGCAGGTCTGCAAGCGGCTTGCCGACAGCCTCGGCCGCGTTGATCTTGAACTGGCGTTCCGCCGCGGGGTTCAGGTCCTTGACGAGACCTTTGGCGTCGAGCACGAACATCGAGTCGAGCGTGGCCGCAAACATGGCCTGCCAGGCCGTTGCCTGGTTGTCGAACTCACGCCGCTCCTTGTTGATGCGCCGCGCGGTAAAAAGCACCTCGTCGGACAGGCGCTCGAACTCGTGGCCGATCTTGCCGCGCGGAGCCTCGTCGGCGAAACGACCGTCGACGCTGGCCGCCAGGTCCTTCAGCCGCCGCAGCTTGATCGCGATGCCGCGCGCGCGCAGTTCATAGATCATCAGCCCCAAGGCCAGCCCGAGGCTGAAGCCGCTGAAGGCCGAGAGCCAGATGCGTTCGCGCGTGTCGAGCTGCAGCCCCAGACTGCGCATCATTGCGGCGGCCTCGCCGGGCCAGACCAGCACCAGTGCGCTCGCCGCCAGCCAGGCCAGGGCGATCCGCGAGGACGGAGAAACGGCAGAAAATTGCGGCATGCGGCCAGTGGCCGGGCGGAAGGCCCGGCTGCTGCGGGCATCCTGCCGCAGCCGGGCACGTCCGGCCCCCCGATAAGCGGCCCGCCAAAGCCGCTATTCGTACCGCAATGCCTCGATCGGCAGCAACCGCGACGCCTTGCGCGCCGGATAGAAGCCGAAAAACACGCCGACCCCGGCCGAGAAACCCACTGCCAGCGCAATCGCCTGCGGCGTGATGTCGGTGCGCCAGTTGGCGAACTCGCCGACCGCGAACGAGGTTGCGACCCCGAGCAGGATGCCGAAGGCGCCGCCGATCATCGACAACGTCACCGCTTCCACGAGGAACTGCTTGAGGATGTCGCGCCCGCGCGCGCCGACCGCCATTCGCAGGCCGATCTCGCGCGTGCGCTCGGTGACGCTGACCAGCATGATGTTCATGATGCCGATGCCGCCCACGAGCAGCGACACCGAAGCCACGGCGCCAAGCAGCAACGTCAGCACGCGGCTGGCCGCTTCCTGGGCCTGCAGGATCTCGGTCAGGTTGCGGATCGTGAAGGGGTCGTCGGCCCCGGGCTGCACCTTCATGCGCTGCCGGAGCAGATCCTTGATCTTCTCCTCGATCGCCTTCATGTCGGCGCCGTCGGCGGTCTTCACCGAGATCGTGCCGACGCGGCGCTGCTTGCCCTGCGTCTGCCCCAGCACTCGGTTGCGCGCCGTCGAGATTGGCATCAGCACGATGTCGTCCTGGTCCTGCCCGAGTGCGTTCTGACCCTTGCGCGCCAGCACGCCGATGATCAACAGTGGCACCTTGCGCACGCGGATCACCTGGTCGACCGGATCGGCGTCGCCGAAGAGCTGCTGCGCCGTCGTCTGGCCGATCAGCGCCACCTTGCCCGAGCCGCTCACCTCGTTCGGTTCGAACAGACGCCCCGACGCCAAGGGCCAGTCGCGCGCGATCAGGTAATCGTTGGTGGTGCCAAAATACTGCGTCGACCAGTTGGCGTTGCCGGCCACCACCTGCCCCGAGCCGCGCAGCGAGGGCGCCGCCACGACCACGCCCTCGACCTCAATCGCGATCGCCTGCGCGTCCTCCTCCGTCAGCGTCTGGGCCGCGCCGGTGCCGAGGCGCACGCCGCTGGCGGTCGTCGAGCCGGGGATGATCAGCATCAGGTTCGAGCCGAGGTTCTTCAGCTGGTCGCGCACACGCTCCTGCGCGCCGCCTCCTATCGCCAGCATCGCGATCACGGCCGCCACGCCGATGATCATGCCGAGCATCGTCAGCGACGAGCGCAGCTTGTTGACCCGCAGCGCCTTCAGCGCCACGCGCAGCACCATCATCGCGTTCATCGCGTGAGCCTCATGCGGCGACTCCGGCAGCCTGGTCGAGTTTCGCCAGTTCGGTCCGCGCGGAGCGTGGCGTCTGCCGTTCGTCGCTCACCACCTTGCCGTCGCGGAAGTAGACGACGCGTGCCGCGAACGCGGCGATGTCGTTCTCGTGCGTCACCACGATGATCGTCATCCCGCCGGCGTTGAGCTGCTGCAGCAGCGCAATGATCTCGATGCTGGTGCGGGAGTCGAGTGCGCCAGTCGGCTCATCGGCCAGAATCAGCGACGGGTCGTTGACGAGCGCACGTGCGATCGCCACGCGCTGCTGCTGGCCGCCCGAGAGCTGCGACGGCTGGTGATCGGAACGCGTCCCGAGCCCGACGAGCTCGAGCTTCTGCCGCGCCCTTTCGTGCCGCTCCTTGATCGGCACGTTGGCGTACATCAGCGGCAGCTCGACGTTCTCGAGTGCGCTGGTGCGCGCCAGCAGGTTGAACTGCTGGAACACGAAGCCGATACGCCGGTTGCGCACTGCCGCCAGCGCATCGGCGTCCATGCGCGCAGCGTCCTCACCGGCCAGGAAATAGCTGCCGGAGGTCGGCCGGTCGAGGCAGCCGATCATGTTCATGAAGGTCGACTTGCCCGAGCCCGACGGCCCCATCACGGCAACGAACTCGCCGGCATCGATCGAAAGGCTGACGCCCGCCAGCGCGTGCACGACCGTGTCGCCGAGCGCGTAGTCCTTGTGCAGGTCGCGGGTTTCGATCAAGGCGCGCAAAAGTGCACCCCTACCTTTGCGCGGTCTGGTCAGAAGAAATCGCTGGCGAAGCCAGACGATCTCTTTCATCACAACGGCGACGCGCGCGGGCGCAAACTGGCGGCACACCGATCCCCTCGACGATGCCACGCCTTGCGATGGTGTGAAGCAGCCGCATCCCGTGTTCCATCGCTCGCGCGCCTAGAAAAACATCCGCGGCGGGGCGCCCTTCTGCGCCGGCGCCACCCCACCGGCCCCGGTCTGCTGGCCGACGATGACCTCCAGCCCTTCGGTCACGCCGTCGCCGCTGATTTCGGTCACCGCGCCGTCGGACAGTCCGACGCGCACGTCGATTCCGCGCGGCTTGTCGCCATCGAGCACCCAGATGCGGCCGCGCGTCGTCTGCCCGCCGCCGGAGCGGCCGGCGAATTCGGCCGCCACCTCGGCGAAGCGCGCCTTCTGCTCGGGCTTCAGCACGTCCTCGACCTTTGCCCGCAGTTCGGCACGGATCGCGGCGCTCGCCTTCGCGCGCGACTCCTCCGGCATGTCGCGCAGCCCAATGAACTTGCCGCGCATTTCCGCGAAGATCGGCTCGAGCCGCTGCTGCTGCTCGGCGTCGAGCTTGAGTTCCGTCACCAGCCGTTCGCGGAACTGCGTGAGCGGGCTGCCACTGCCGCCAGCTGCCGGCGTCGACCCGGGCGACTTGGTGCTGCTGTCCGCCGCCTTCGGCGCCTCGTTTGCCGCGGCGCCGGCCGGTCGGAAGCGCAGCGCGCCGTTGGCGATCTTCAGCACCGAGTCGCGCGTGTCGGTCACGATGCGCACGTTGGCCGTCATGCCGGGCAGCAGCTCGCCGCGCTCGTTGTTGGCCGAGATGATCGCGATGTAGGTGACGACGTTCTGCACGTTCTGCGGCGCCTTGCGCACGGTCCGCACTTCGCCGTTGAACGTGCGCCCGGGAAACGCGTCGACGGTGAAAGTGGCCTTCTGCCCGATACGGATGCGGCCGACGTCGGCCTCGTCGATCGAGGTCTCGACCTGCATGTCGCGCAGGTCCTTGGC
>DAOMFL010000049.1:0-27263 GCA_035429805.1 Burkholderiaceae bacterium | reverse complement strand
GCGACCCGGCCACGGAGTTCAGTGAGCTTCAGCTGCAGCCTCCGCTGCTGCGTCGGACCGACGCGGATCATCATCTTCTGGCCGGCGGTCAGGGACTCGAGAGCCGGATCGGCGAATTCATAGCGCGTCCACGGCTGGGTCGAAGGCACTGGTCCCTTGACTTCGGTGAGCCTCACTTCCAGTGGCTCGGCGGGCACCGGAGCGGCCAGCAGCAGGTCGATGACGTCGACCAGGCGGTCGTTGAAGTAGCGGCCGGGGTAGCCCAGTTCCTCGTAGGCCTGCTGGAACCACGGGTACCAGCGCCGATAGAGCGCCACGGCGCGCTCGGTGTCGATGCTTTCGATAAAGGCGATCAGCGGCGCATAGCGGCTCGCGTTGTCCGGGGAGACCACCGTGATATCGCCGCGCTGCACGACGTCAAAGCGCGCCGGTGTCGGGTTGACGGGCCACAGCCGGGGAGCGGCGTGCGCGCGCCCGAGGTTGTCGACCGTTGCCACGGCATGACGGATGAAGTTGTCCAGCTGCAGGAACCTCATCACGGTGTCCTTGCCGAACCAGCCCAACAGCAGGCTGCGCACGTGCTCGTCGGAGCGGTCGAGCGGCGCCAGAGCCGGGGTCCCCGGTTCGGCGGGCGGCGGGGTCTCCACCGGGTGGCGGATCGTCGGGGCCGCGGGCGCTGGCGCCGGCGCCGGCGGCGGCGCCGGCGTTTCGACGACCTGTGACGCTTGCGGCTCGGTGGGGCGGTTGATGTAGTAGACAAACGCACCCACGGCGATCAGTGCGCCTGCCAGGACGTACAACACGGGCCGATTCATGTCGGGACCTCCAGCCGGGGATGGTACGTCTGCGACGGAATGGTGGCGTCAGGCGGTGCCGCGTGGCGATGCCGTATTCGTGTTGGAGGAGTCCGCAATCCGAAAGGTTCAGCGGAGTTCTTCATTGGCGCGATCCCGGCCGGCACGGTCACGTCGGCTATCCTCACAGGCTATCCAGAGCGGAGGGCAGGGCGGTACATGGACAACTTCGAAGACAAGGTCGCCGTCATCACGGGGGCCGGCAGCGGCCTCGGCCGTGAGTTCGCGCGGCTGGCGGCCAGGGCCCGCATGAAACTCGTGCTGGCCGATGTGCAGCACGATCCTTTGCAGGAAACGGTGCGGGAACTGCAGGCGACGGGTGCGCAGGTGATCGCCGAGGTGGTCGACGTCGCCTCGAGCCGGCAGGTCGCGCAGCTTGCCGACCGCGCTTTCGGCGAGTTCGGCGCCGTGCACCTGCTGATGAACAACGCCGGCGTGGCCTGCGGCGGCTACCTGTGGGAGAACACGGACAAGGACTGGCAGTGGGTGCTGGGCGTGAACCTGATGGGGGTCGTGCACGGTGTGCAGCACTTCGTGCCGCGCATGCTCGATGCGAACACACGCGGCACGCCGGGCCACATCGTCAACACTGCTTCGATGGCGGGATGGCTCACGGCGCCGCTGATGGGCATCTACAACGTGTCCAAGCATGCTGTGGTCGCGCTCTCCGAGACGCTGTACCACGACCTCAGGCTCGCGCAGTCGACGATCGGCGTGACGGTGCTGAATCCGGCCTTCGTGCCGACCGGCATCGCACATTCGCACCGCGTGCGGCCGGGCGAACTCTCCAACGCAGCCGGGCCGACGCGATCGCAGAAGATCGCGCAGGCCAACTCGGAGAAGGCGGTGTCCGGCGGGCGCGTCAGCGCCGCTGAAGTGGCAGCGATGACCTTCGACGCGGTGCGCGCGAACCGTTTCTACGTCTTCACGCACCCGCAGATCATGTCGACGGTCGAGGCGCGCTTCGATGCCGTGCTGCAGGGTGACGCCCCCGCTGACCCGTACGCGACGAAACCGGCGATCCGGCCTGCGTCGCCGGCATGATCCGTACCGGCCAGTACGCCGAGCTCGGCAATGGCATCCGGTTGCACTACGCCAGCGTCGGCGTGACCGGCGCGCGGCCGATCCTGTTCCTGCACGGCTTCCCGGAGTACTGGGCTGCGTGGGAGGACGTGCTGCCGCACTTCGCCGCCGGCTGGCATGCGGTGGCGCCCGACCTGCGCGGATTCAACCTTTCGAGCCAGCCGGCGGAGGTCGCGGCGTACCGCGCGCGCGAACTGATCGACGACTTCGAAAGGTTCAGTGACCGACTGGGCTGGAGCCGACAGACCGTCGTTGCGCACGACTGGGGCGGGGCGGCCGCGTGGCAATGGGCCATCGCCCGGCCAGACCGCGTGGAGCGGCTGGTGATCGTGAACTCGCCGCATCCAGTGCCGTTTGCGCGCGACCTGGTGCGCGATCCGGCACAGCAGGCGGCGTCTGCCTACATGAACTGGCTGCGTGCGCCGGGCGCCGAAGGCGCGCTGCTGAAGGACGACTGCAAGGCGCTTGAAGGATTCTTCCTCGGCATGCAGCGGCCGGACCGCCTCTGGTACACGCCTGAGCGCGCAACCCGCTACCGCGAAGTCTGGGCACGCGGACTGACGGGCGGACTCAATTACTATCGCGCCTCCCCGCTGCACCCACCGGCGCACGGCGAGGCTCCGCTGCCCGAGCTCGATCCCGCGAAGTTCCACGTGCGCGTGCCGACCCTTGTGCTGTGGGGCGAAGCTGACCGGGCACTGCTGCCGCGGCTGCTTGATGGACTGATTGAACTTGTTGACGATCTGACGATCGAACGCTTCCCGGATGCCACGCACTGGCTTGCCCATGAGGAGCCGCAGCGCGTGGCAGCCGCAATTCATACCTTCTGTGGCGCGTCCTGAACCGTCGGTCCCGTGCTTCATCGCCGTTGCACGGATCGAGCCGCCGGCGCTGGCAGAATCGCCGCGAACCCTGGCTGGAGCATCGAAGATGAGAGATTTCCTGCGCACCGCGCTGGCGGCGCTGCTGTTGTCCTTCACCGCCCTGACGGGTCTTGCGCAGACGCCGGCGCAGGTTTCGCTGCCGGCCGGCGTCACGCGCGGACCGACTGTCGAAGGCATCACCGAATACCGCCTCGCCAACGGCCTGCGTTTCATCCTGTTCCCGGACCCGTCGAAGCCCACGGCAACCGTCAACGTCACTTACCTGGTCGGCTCGCACCAGGAGAACTACGGCGAGACCGGCATGGCGCATCTGCTCGAGCACCTGATCTTCAAGGGCTCGAAGAACTTTCCGAAGCCCGATGTCGAGTTCAACAAGCGCGGGTTCCAGAACAACGGCACCACGTGGCTCGATCGCACCAATTACTACTCGACCTTCCAGGCGAGCGACGACAACCTGAAGTGGGCCATCGACTGGTCGGCCGACGCGATGGTCAACTCGTTCATCGCGAAGTCGGACCTCGATTCCGAGATGACCGTCGTGCGCAACGAGTTCGAGATGGGCAAGACCAGTCCGTCGCGCCAGATGTTCGAGCGCAACCAGGCGCTGCTGTTCGACTGGCACAACTACGGCAAGTCGACCATCGGCGCGCGCTCCGACATCGAGAACGTCCGCATCGAGAACCTGCAGGCGTTCTACCGGACCTACTACCAGCCGGACAACGCGGTGCTGATCGTCGCCGGCAAGTTCGATGAGGCGAAGGCATTGCGATGGATTGTCGATGCCTTCGGCCGGATTCCGGCGCCCAAGCGCGTTTTGCCGACGCTCTGGACCGAGGAGCCGACCCACGACGGCGAGCGCCAGTTCACGATCCGCCGCAAGGGCGAGGTCCAGATGGTCACGGTCGCCTACCGCCTGCCGAGCGCGCTGCATCCGGACACGATGGCGGCCGACTTCGCCGTCGACATCCTCGGCGACACACCAAATGGCCGCCTGCACGCGGCGCTGGTGCAGACGGGCAAGGCCGCGCAGGTCTTCGGCTACACGCTGGCGACCCGAGATCCCGGCTTCGTCATCTTCGGCGCGGTGGTGAAGAAGGGAGAGCCGCTGGAGCCGGTGGCCCAGACGATGATCGACGTCATCGAAGGCTTCGCGAAGCGGCCGGTGACTGAAGCAGAGTTGCAGCGCACGCTGCAGGATCAGAAGACCTCGTTCGAGCGGGCGCTGGCGGACCCGCAGGCCTTCGGCGTCGGACTCTCCGAATTCGTTGCGCTGGGGGACTGGAGGCTCTTCTTCTATTCACGCGATCGCCTCGACAAGGTGTCGGCGAAGCAGGTGACCGAGGCTGCGGCCCGCTATTTCGTTCGCGACGACCGGGTGGTTGGCTTTTTCGTCCCGGAAGACAGCCCGCAGCGTGCCGAGATCCCGGCCGCGCCGAAGGTGGACGCGCTGCTCGCCGACTACAAGCCATCGGCAACCGGGCAGACCGCCGAGGCGTTCGAGCCGACGCAGGACAACATCGACAAGCGCACACGCGTCGTGTCGTTCGGGGACCTGAAGGTCGCCCTGCTGCCGAAGAAGAACCGCGGCGAGCTCGTCAACGTGCGCACGAACTTCCGCTGGGGCGATGAGGCGTCGCTCAAGGGCCGGATGATGGAAGGCGAACTCGCCGCGGCGATGCTGGCGCGCGGAACCGACAAGCTCACGCGGCAGCAGATCGCGGACGAAATGACGCGCCTGCAGATGACCGGTGGCCTGCTCGCCTTTCAGACGAGCCGCCCGCACCTTGCCGAATCGCTGCGCCTGCTCGCCAGCGTGCTGCGCAACGCAAGCTTTCCTTCCACCGAATACGAGCAGCTGCGGCGTGAAGTGACGACCGGACTTTCGGCGCAGCTGGACAACCCCGAGGCCCTCTCGCGTGACGTGCTGACCGCGCACTTCAATACCTATGCGCCGGGCGATCCGCGCTACTACACGCCGCTGAAGCAGCGCATCGAATCCGTCGGCGCGACGCCGCTGGAAGCGGTGAAGAAGTACTACGCCGATTTCTACGGCACGGCGCGCGGCGAGATCTCGATCGTCGGTGACTTCGACGAGAAGGCGATCGAGCCGCTGCTGAAGGAACTGTTCGCGACATGGGCCTCGAAAGCACCCTATGCGCGCGTCGAGCGCGAGTACCGCGAGGTCAGGCCGACGCGCATCGTCATCGACACGCCCGACAAGGAGAACGCGGTGCTCCGCGCACGGCAGGAGTTCCCGCTGCGCGACGACGATCCCGACGCCCCCGCGCTGACCATCGCAGTCGACATCCTGGGCGGCGGCTCGGGCCTTTCTAACCGCCTGGTCACGCGGCTGCGGCAGAAGGACGGTCTGAGCTACGGAGTCGGCGCCGGGCTCGGTCTGAGTGCGCGCGAGCGCCTTGCGACGTTCTCGATCGGCGCCATCGCCGCGCCGCAGAATGTGAACCGCGCCGAGCAGGCCCTGCGCGAGGAACTCGATCGTGCGCGCAGGGACGGATTCACGGCCGAGGAGGTCGAGGATGCGAAGAAGGGCCTGCTGCAGTCGCGCCTGCTGAACCGCTCGCAGGATCCGGTGGTCGCGAGTGCGTGGGTCAGCAACCTCGATCTCGGCCGCACGTTCGAGTTCTCGAAGCAGTTCGAGGAACGCCTTGGCGCCGTGACGGTGGAACAGGTGAACGCCGCCTACCGCAAGTACATCGACCCGGAGAAGATGACCTTCGTCGTCGCCGGCGATGCGAAGAAGGGCGTGAAGTAGTGGCCCACGCGGACTTTCGCCTGCGCCTGCCGCTGCGTGTGCGCTGGGCCGAGGTCGACCTGCAGGGCGTGGTGTTCAACGGACACTACCTGACGTACTGCGACGTCTGCGTGACCGAGTACTGGCGGGCGATCGGCATGCCCTATCCCGCCGCGTTCCTGACGATCGGCTCGGATCTGTACGTGCGGAAGGCCACGCTCGAGTACCACGCGGCGGCCGTCTTCGACGACGAGCTCGAGGTGTGCGGCCGGACCTCCCGACTTGGCACGACGAGTCTGACATTCAAGGTCGAGATGTTCCGTCGCAACGCCACGAACAATGCGCTGATCGAAGGCGAACTGGTCTACGTGAACACCGACCCGTCGACACGCACGCCGAGCCCTCTGCCGCCGCAGCTGCGCGAGCGTGTGAAGGCATTCGAGACCCTGGCGCCGCAGGAATAGGGCACGTGGTTCGCATCGAACTCGGTGACTGGGAAGCGATGCGCCAGTGGGCAGCGCCGCTGCGTTTTGCCGTCTTCGTCGAAGAGCAGAAGGTCCCTGCCGAGATGGAGATCGACGACTGGGATCCCAAGTGCGTGCACGCGGTCGCATTCGACGCCGACTCGAAACCCGTCGGGACCGGCCGGCTGCTGCCCGACGGGCACATTGGCCGCATGGCGGTCGCGGCGCCCGCACGCGCGAGCGGCGTCGGCAGCGCGTTGCTGAAGCGCCTGATGGAGGAAGCGCGCCGACGCGGGCATCGCAATGCCGTGCTCAGTGCCCAGACGCACGCGGTGCCGTTCTACGCGCGCCACGGCTACACGCCCATAAGCGGTGAGTACCTCGACTGCGGCATCCCGCACGTCGACATGCGCTGCGCGCTGTAGCAGCCGGCGCGCGGCACGGCGTTCGCCGTGGTCAAATTGCGGACCGGTCGACTGTGGACGCCATGAATTCCCCGAACCTCGTATTTCGTCAGTTGTTCGACGCGCCTTCGTCGACATATACGTACCTGCTGGCCGATCCGCGCACGCGCCAGGCCGTCATCATCGACACGGTGTTCGAGCAGCATGGGCGCGACTGTGCGTTGCTTGGCGAGCTTGGGCTCGAGCTCGTTGCCGTGCTCGATACCCATTGCCACGCCGACCACGTCACCGGCGCATGGCTGATGCAGCAGGCAACCGGATGCCGCATCGGAGTCTCGAAGCGCTATCAGCCACCCATCCAGGGCGCGGACCTGCCGCTCGATCACGGCAATCGCATCGTCTTCGGCGAGCGCCACCTGGCGGTGCGTGCCACCCCCGGACACACCGACGGCTGCATGACACTGGTGCTCGACGACAGCAGCATGGCCTTCACAGGTGACGCGCTGCTGATACGAGGCACTGGCCGTTGTGATTTCCAGCAGGGCAGTGCAAGCGCCCTGTTTCAGTCGATTACCCGGGAGATCTTTTCGCTACCGGACCGCTGCCTGCTCTATCCCTGCCACGACTACTCCGGCCGCACCGTGTCGTCGGTGGCCGAGGAGCGAACCTATAACCCGCGGGTCGGCGGCGCCGCTGATGAGCGCGACTTTGTCGGACTGATGGCGAATCTGAACCTGCCTCATCCGAAGCGGATCGATGTCGCGATCCCTGCGAACCTGCGGTCCGGCCGCCCGGCCGACGGCGCAGTCCCGCGCCCGTCCGACTGGGGACCGGTCCGCCAGACCTATGCCGGTCTGCTGGAGATCGAGCCCGAATGGGTGGCCGAGCATCTCGGGCAAGTGCATGTCCTCGATGTGCGCGAGTCTTCGGAGTTGCTGGACTCGCCCGGAGCAATCGCTGGTTGCCAGAGGATTCCGCTCAGCGCGCTGCGCGAGCGGCTCGCGGAGATTCCGGGGGACAAGCCGGTCGTCGCGGTATGCCATGCCGGAATGCGGTCCGGGCAGGCGACCGTAATTCTGCGGAGCGGCGGGCTGACACGCTGTGCGAATCTGCGGGGTGGAATGGTGCTGTGGTCTCAGCTTGGGCTGCCGACGCTGCCGGGCCGCGCCGATTCCTGGCAGGGGACCTAGCGAGCGGCCGGAACCTCTGATGAATTCAGCTTCCGTCTGCTCGGCCAGTCCGGACCGAGTGACGGGCAACACACCTGGAGCCCCGTATGCCCCGCTCACATCGCGAACGACACCGCACTGACCGCATCGGCTGGTTGCGGGCCGCTGTGCTGGGCGCCAACGATGGCATCGTCTCGACTGCGAGCCTCGTGCTCGGCGTCGCGGCCGCCAGCGCGGCGCGTGGCGACGTCCTGATCGCCGGCGTCGCCGGGCTGGTCGCGGGCGCGATGTCGATGGCAGCCGGCGAGTATGTCTCCGTACGGTCGCAATACGACACGGAAGCGGCGGACCTTGCGCGCGAACGCGGCGAACTCGCAGCCGATGCCGAAGCCGAACACCGCGAACTCGCAGGCATCTACGTCAAGCGCGGCCTCAAGCCCGAACTGGCCGACCGGGTGGCCACCGAATTGATGGCCCACGATGCGCTGGGCGCGCACGCGCGCGACGAGCTCGGTATCTCCGAAACGCTGACCGCGCGTCCGGTGCAGGCCGCCCTGGCGTCCGCTGCGAGTTTCACGGCGGGTGCAGCGCTGCCGCTGCTGGTCGTGCTGATGGTGCCGCGCGGGGCGCTGACTGCGGCGGTTGCGGCAAGCTCGCTGGTCTTTCTCGCCGCGCTGGGCGCCGTTGCAGCCCGGACGGGCGGCGCTTCGCCCATCACGGGAGCCTGGCGCGTCACGTTCTGGGGTGCACTGGCAATGGCCATCACCGCCGGCGTGGGTGCCTTGTTCGGAACTGCCGTGAGTTGACGCTTCACCATCGGACGGGATTCACTGAGCGACGGGCGCCCGATTTGCGTTCTGCTCCACGGCCTGGCCAAAGGTCCCGGTTATGGCAACAGGTTTGAGTGCGCCAACGGTCTTGAGGCGGCCTCGGCCAGCAGCGGACCGATCAACCGGCGGGCTGACTGACTTCAAGGAGGACGCAATCCTCCACTGCGTATCGGCGGCGGACACGAAGGTATGCCGCCTCAGGCAGCTATAGTGCAGCCGGCGCTGTGACCCTGAAGTGACGGGTTAGTCCTTGCTGTTCAACTCCTTCCCCTTCATCTTCGCTTTCCTGCCCATCGTTCTGGTGGGCTTTTTTGCGCTGGCGCGCATCAACCATCGGCTGGCGGCAGGCTGGCTGACCGCGGCATCGCTGGTGTTCTACGGCTGGTGGGATCCCGACTACATCGCGCTGCTGCTGGCTTCGATCGTCTTCAACTATCTGCTGGGCATGCGGATCGCCCGGATGCATGAAGCAGGACGTCTGAGGCGCGGCCGGCAGTTGCTGGCATTGGCGATCACCGCCAATCTGGCCCTGCTCGGCTATTTCAAGTACGCGATCTTCTTCCTCTCCAGCGTGCAGAAGCTCGGGGTCGTTTCCGGTCCGCTGCCGGAGATCATCCTGCCGCTGGGCATCTCCTTCTTCACGATCACGCAGATCGCCTTCCTCGTCGACGCGCACCGGGGAGAGGCGCGCGAGTACAACTTCACGCACTACATGCTGTTCGTGACCTACTTCCCGCACCTGATCGCCGGGCCGATCCTGCACCACAAGGAAATGATGCCGCAGTTCGATCAGCGCAGTACCTACCGGTTGAACTGGGACAACGTCGCCGTCGGCTTGACGATGTTCGTGCTCGGCCTGTTCAAGAAGACCGTGATCGCCGACACCATGGCGGGCTACGCAACGCCGGCTTTCACCGCCGCCGCGGCCGGAGCGCATCTGACGCTGCTCGAGGCCTGGGGCGCAGCTCTCGCCTATACGTTCCAGATCTACTTCGACTTCTCCGGCTACACCGACATGGCGCTCGGTGCGTCTCGAATGTTCGGCATCATCCTGCCGCTCAATTTCTGCTCGCCGTACAAGGCGAGCAGCATCATTGATTTCTGGCGCCGCTGGCACATCACGCTGTCGCGCTTCCTGCGTGACTATCTGTACATCCCGCTCGGCGGGAATCGAACCTCGAACGTCGGGCGCTACAGGAACCTGTTGCTGACGATGCTCATTGGGGGCCTTTGGCACGGTGCCGAATGGACCTTCGTGTTCTGGGGCGGCCTGCACGGCGCCTATCTGATCGTCAACCACGGCTGGCGGTCGCTTCGCAGCCGCCTTACTGTCGCTGTGCTGCCCGGGGAGCGCGCGTTTGCGACGCTCGTGACCTTCGTCGCGGTGGTCGTCAGCTGGGTCTTCTTCCGCGCGACCGATTTCACCTCGGCGCTGAGCATCCTCGGGGGCATGGCGGGACAGCATGGCGTGGTTTTGCCGGTGCAATGGCAGTCGATGGCGGGGGGCGTCAACGGGTGGCTGGCCGGCCATGGCGTGCAGTTCGGAACTCTGGCGCACTTCGACCGCGTAGCCCAGTTCAAGTGGCTTCTGTTCCTGCTCATCTTCTGCTGGGTCGCTCCAAACACGCAGCAGATCCTCGCTGCGTATCACCCGGCGTTGCTGACGCGGGGATACGGCGACCTCGGAGCGGCCCGGCGCTCGGCCTGGCGACCCAATGCCGCCTGGCTGGTCGGCCTCTCATGTCTTGCGGCCGTTGCCGTGCTGTCGATCGAGCGCTACAGCGAATTCATCTATTTTCGCTTCTGAAATGACTACCAAGGCATTCAGCCTGGCGTGTGTTGCCGCGATACTGCTGCTGGTCGGCGGTGTGGGACTCTTCAACCTGGTCGTCGATCCCTACTGGTACTTTCGTGCAGTCGAGATCGTCGGCTTCAATCAGATCAAGCAGCATGCGTCCGGCAACGAAAGACTGGTCAAGCCGGCGCTGGTGAACAGGCTCAGGCCGGAGGCGATCATTCTCGGAAACTCGGTCGCCGAGATCGGCCTGCCGCCTACGCACCGCGGGTTCACGAACAACGGCACGCTGAGTTCCTACAACCTGGCGCTGCCCGGAGCGAGCTGGAACGAAATCTATTGCCTCGCGATGTTCACGATGCGCCAGACGGGAGTCAAACGTTTGGTCATCGGCATTTCCGAGGTGGAAACGGGAGAGCGCGAGGAAGCATGCCCTCCGGACGCTTCTTTCGGTCGTGCGGACTTCGGCAAGCTCCTGTTCTCCAGATCCGCGATTGCTGCGTCCCGCGAGACGCTGCGCCAGCAGCACCTGCCGGAGGTCATGACGCGCGAGGGACTCTGGCACTTTCATCGGTTCGATAACGAATTGAATAACGACGAGCAGGTGGCGGCTGTGATCGCCCAACAGTTCAGGGACCGGAAGTGCCTGGTCGTACCGACCCAGGAGAGCAAGTTCGACCCGGCTCGCCTACAGAAGAAACCTGTGCCGCTTCATGAAGGCGCAAGCCTGCGCGCCTTGATACGACTCGCACGAACGAAGCAGGTCGAGCTGGTCTTAGTGTTTAACCCAGCGCATGTGCTGATGAGCGAAATCCATCGTGCCTGCGAGGGCGCCGAATCCAAGTGGGATGCGATCTGGCGAGTCGTGTCGATCGTGGATCAGGAGGGCGATCCGCTTCGGACCCAGGTGTGGAACTTCGGCGTCTACGTCCCCTTGAACGCGGAGCCGCCCCGCAACGGCATGCCGAAGCGCGACCGGCTATGGCAGGACATGCTGCACTTCAACGTGCCGGTCGGTGGCCTCGCATTCGACGCGATCTACCTCGGTCAACCCGGGTACGGGGAGCGCGTCACGGTCGGAAACTTTGAAGAAATCGTTGCCAGACGTGAGAGCGAGAGGGCCCAGTTCCTGCAAGACAATCCCTGGATCCGGGAGGAGCTCGACTTGTTTGCACGGCAGGTTGCGGCCCCGCCATCAAAGCTCCCACACTGACGGGCGCGTGACTTTCCCAGATCCGCGTTGATTCGCTGTCCGCGTCCGGCTCCTTCAACGCCCGCCGGACTCCGACCGCGGTTGCCTCGTCCGGCACCGGGTCTGGCGATCTACTGAGGGTAGGGCCGAACTCGATGCGTGTGGAGCAAGCAGGAAGTCCGACGCTCGCTCGTATCCCCGTGCCGGCCGACCCGGTCACCGCACCCGGCGGGCTTTGAACCGCGGGTCGACGCGCCAGCGGCTTCCGCGACGCAGGAGGCGCCCAAGGGTGACCGCGTCCGACGTCGTAACGGTCGACGTGGAGAGGATGAAGGTCTCTGCGATCCGGCCCGGCTCCAGGCTGTCGGCGGTGTCGCCAGTCCCCATCAGCTGCAGGTTGCACGGCCGTTCGTGAAAGCGGATCAGGACAAACAGGTGGCTTTCCGAACTGTCCAGCGGCATCAGCACGGTGTCGCCGACATGGATCTCCTCACCGGCCGGGTCGAGGGCGAGCCCGGGTTCAACCCGCACGGCATCGCCTGTCGCGGAGCGTTCCACGGAGAGCTCCAGTCCGCCAACGACTCCGGCGCCATGCATCCAACGGTTGCGGCGGGCAAGGCGCGTTCGAAAGTACTGCTGCTCCGCCGAGAAGTCGTCCACCCCGAGCATCTGTCCGCTGAAATACCGCACCCGTGTCAACAAGTCGTCGCACGTGCCGCCTGCATCGTCCGGCTTTGCCGCGAGTTGCGTGGCCATGCGGGCAATGCGCAGCGCAACGGCACGGCGCGCGGCGTCCGGCGATAGCGGATTCGCAAGAAGATCGTCCAGCGCGTACGCCAGCACTTCGAGCGTCGTGAGTCCCGGATCGTGCGCGTTGGCGCCGGTCCACGCGGGATCGACACGAGCCATCGCCCGCCGGAGATCCGCCGAGAACGTGGCTCGCTGTTTGTCGGTCAGGGGCATGGCGACCTCCACACTTTCCGTGCTCGATGCTCCGGTTCCGGACCGCTTGGCAGGGTGGGGTCCGACACGACTCTCGCCGAACCGCGTTCTCGACAGGGAGACTCACCCACTGATGTACGACCATCCTTCCTTCTGGCGCTTGATGATCTGTCCGAGGCCGGCCGGCACGTAGCCGATGTCGGGCAGCATGTCCTGCCGCGTGAGCTTCTGCCGACCCATCGTCACCTCACAGGCCTCGAGCTTGGCTCCGAGTTTGATGGCATCCGCGACCCGTGTGGCCATCGGAGAATCGAACTTCAGCAGACCGATGCCCCAGCCGAGAGCGACGATCTCGATCTGGACATTGTCCTTGCCGTAGAGAGTCTGCAGGTTCTCGACATAGTTCAGTGCCTGGTTCCAGATCCGCGTTTCGGGCGTGCTCACCTGGATGATGACGCGCTCCTTTGTGGTCGATGGGGTCTGCGCTGTGGCATGACCGGCGGCAAGGATGCCGAACGCCAGCGCCGCGATGGCCGCCATGAGATGTTTCATTCGCTGTCTCCCGTATCTGGTGGAATCGAGTCGTTACCTTGTCGGGTCGGCGCGATCGAGTCAAGCCCCGCCTCCTTGCCGGCAGTCAGCGGTCGAAGCGGTCCACGCCTTAGGTGCCGGCTATCACCTCGATAAAAACACTTTCATTGATGGATCGGCCACCGGTTCATAGACTGCCCTCGTCATCAATACCGGACTGTAGAGGCGGGAACCAGACATGACTAACGAATCGAAGTGCCCGTTCACGGGCGGCGCGGAAAAGCAGACGATGGCCAGCGGAGGACGGAGCAACCGGGACTGGTGGCCCAATCAGCTGAACCTCGCGATCCTGCACCAGCATTCGGCCCAGTCGAGCCCGATGGGCAAGGACTTCAGCTATGCCGACGCGTTCAGGAGGCTCGACATCGACGCGGTGGTCAAGGACCTGCAAGCGCTGATGACCGACTCGCAGGACTGGTGGCCCGCCGATTACGGCCACTATGGGCCGCTCTTCATCCGCATGGCATGGCATGCCGCCGGCACCTACCGCATCCACGACGGGCGCGGCGGCGCGGGGACGGGGGCGCAACGCTTCGCCCCGCTCAACAGCTGGCCCGACAACGGCAATCTGGACAAGGCCCGCCGACTGTTGTGGCCGATCAAGCAGAAGTACGGCGCCCGCCTGTCCTGGGCCGACCTTCTGATCCTGGCCGGCAACGTCGCGCTCGAGTCGATGGGTTTCAGGACTTTCGGCTTTGGCGGCGGCCGTGCCGACATCTGGGAACCCGAACTGGACATCAACTGGGGCAAAGAGACGGCCTGGCTCGGCGACCAGCGCTACAGCGGCGACCGTGAACTCGCCAATCCACTGGCTGCGGTGCAGATGGGCCTGATCTACGTGAACCCGGAAGGCCCGAACGGCAAGCCTGACCCGGTGGCTTCGGCGCGCGACATTCGCGAGACCTTCGGGCGCATGGCGATGAACGACGAAGAAACCGTTGCCCTCGTAGCGGGTGGCCATACCTTCGGCAAGGCGCACGGAGCGGGCAATCCCGCCAGCGTCGGTCCCGAGCCGGAGGGCGCGGGCATCGAAGAGCAGGGGCTCGGCTGGAAGAACAGTTTCGGCACCGGCACGGGGGCCGACACCACCACCAGCGGCCTGGAAGGTGCCTGGAAGCCCAATCCGACGAAGTGGGACAACGGCTACTTCGAAACCCTGTTCGGCTACGAGTGGGAACTGACGAAAAGCCCGGCCGGTGCGCACCAGTGGCGGCCAAAGGGCGGCGCCGGCGCCGGCACGGTGGTCGACGCACACGACCCGGCGAAGCGCCACGCGCCGATGATGTCCACCGCCGATCTCGCACTGCGCTTCGATCCGGCCTACGAGAAGATTTCGCGCCGATTCATGGCAAATCCGCAGGAGTTCGCGGATGCGTTCGCGCGCGCCTGGTTCAAGCTGACGCACCGTGACATGGGTCCGCGCGCCCGCTACCTCGGCAAGCTGGTGCCGAAGGAAGAACTGATCTGGCAGGACCCGATCCCCGCCGTCAACCACAAGCTCGTCGATGAGCAGGACATTGCATCGCTGAAGGCGAGCATCCTGGCGTCCGGTCTGTCCATCTCGCAGCTGGTTACCACCGCGTGGGCGTCGGCCTCGACGTTTCGCGGCAGCGACAAGCGCGGCGGCGCCAACGGCGCGCGCATCCGGCTTGCACCGCAGAAGGACTGGGACGTCAACGAGCCCACGAAACTCAAGGAGGTCCTGACGACCCTCGAGTCGATCCGGCAGGCATTCAACGGCTCGCAGTCGGGCGGGAAGAAGATCTCGCTGGCCGACCTGATCGTTCTGGCCGGGGGTGCCGCCGTCGAGGCGGCCGCCAGGAAAGCCGGTCATGACGTGAAGGTGCCGTTCACCCCGGGGCGCATGGACGCGGCGCAGGAGCAGACTGATGTGGCGTCGTTCGCCGTGCTGGAGCCGGTGGCCGACGGATTCCGCAACTACGTCCGCAAGGGCTTCGAGGACGCGGCAGCCGAATTGCTGGTGGACAAAGCGCAGCTGCTGCAACTGACGGCACCGGAGATGACGGTGCTGATCGGCGGCCTGCGCGTGCTGGGCACGAACTTCGGCCGGACCCGGCACGGTGTCTTCACCCAGCGGCCCGAGACCCTGAGCAATGATTTCTTCGTGAATCTTCTCGACATGAAGACGGCCTGGCAGAAGTCTGCGACGTCAGCCGGCGTGCTGGAGGGACGCGACCGGAAGACGGGGGCGATCAAGTGGACCGGCACTGTCGTCGATCTGGTGTTCGGTTCGAACTCCCAGCTGCGTGCGCTTGCCGAAGTCTATGCAGCCAGCGACGCGCAGCCGTCGTTTGTGCGCGACTTCGTCGCCGCGTGGACCAAGGTGATGAACCTCGACCGCTTCGACGTGCGGTGAACCTGCAGTAGCGGACAGACGAGTCTTGGACCGCGCAGCCTCGGCGCTCCAGAGCAGGGTCGAGGCTGCGGTAACTCGTCGCGCGTCGGGGTTACCGTTCGCCGTTAGACGCGGTTCGATTGGCCCTGCCTTCCGGCAGGGCCGTGCCCGACCTACTTCGTGCACTGAAACCCGTACGTCTTCGCCTGCCCCGTGAAATGCTCGCTGACGACGCAGGTGGCCGGTCCGCACTGGCAATGAACGAGGTTGGTGCCGACAGTTGCCACGGAGGTGACCGGTGCGCACATGCATGGCGCCGGGCTCTGCTGCGCGGCGGCCATGCCGGTGCCGCTGGTCAGCAGCGTCACGGCGCCCACGGCCGCTACGGCGAAGAGAGCTGCGAGGACGGTTGTCCGCTTCGAAGGTGTCATGGGTTGTCCTTTCGGGATGAGAACGAGGGGAGGGCGTCAACCGTGCAGTTCTGCAGAGACTGCGCCGGAGTGCGCGGGGCGGCCGGTCTTGCGCCACGGACAGGCGCGCCCAAGCGTCAGTTCGAGTCCGGGGCCTTGAGCCGCGCCGGTCGCGAAGCGGTGTCGATCATGAACTCGAAGTGACGGTCGGACCAGCGTTCCGGATCGTCGACGTCGAAACTGCGCTCGACGAAATTCGCCAGGCCATCCGCCCGCACCGTCAGTGCAGTCGTGGCGCGTGTGCCGTAGCCGTTGGCGCGGATCTGGATCGACGACAGCGCGCGCTCCCAGTCGAGCGGCACGCCGGTGGAGGGCAGCTCTGCGTCGCGCGCGAGCTCGCGATCACCCATGAGCTCGAGCAGATCGTCCATGCGCACCCGGCTTGCGACAGCACACGCAAACTGGGCCACCGCCCGCGTGAGCTTCGGCCATGGCGTGTCGAGGAACGCGTTCGAAAGGCCATAGACACCCGGCTCGAGCGCGTGCGCGGGAGTGTGGAGCCGGTTGCTGTAATAGTGCAGCGCTCCGGCGGGTTCCGCATCCGTCGGCATGATGTCACCGGCCAGCAGGTTGAAGCCGTTGAACAGCGGCGTGCGCTGCGCGTGCCGTTCGATCCAGTGATCGATTCGCTCCTGCGACTGCAACGTCGCCAGCACCAGCGCGCCGCGCGAGGGCGCGTGCGGGTTGCGTTCGTTCGGCGACCGCACGTTGGTCAACGCGGCAAGCCGCCCGCGCCGCGTAATACCGAACCAGGTCCCGCCGGCTTCCTCGTCCCGCCCGGCCAGCAGCGAGACGGCCTGGCCCCACCAGGCTGCCGGACGCGTGCGGCGCGTGTAGAACTCGTCGCGGTTGCCCGCGAGGATCAGCGGGTAATCCGGATGCGCGTGCCAGGCGAAGACGATGAGGCACATGGCGGTCAGAGGTGCCTGAAGCGCTCGATGCGCCGCTCGACGGCGTGTGTGGCGAGGCCGGAGGAGTCGACGCCCGCCCGCAGTTCGGCCGCAAAGCTGTCGGGGTCGCGGATGCCTTCGTAGACCTCCATCCAGGTCGGCGTCGAGCCTGAAGCGACGCGCTCCTCGAGGTGCGCCCGGACACCGCTGCGCTGCATGAGCTCTGCCTGCATCGCGCGCAGCGCGGCAAGCGCCGCTGCCGGCACCCGCGGCGTCGGATAGTAGACGTACCAGTTTTCGGGCGCGCTGCTCATGCGGTGGGGTCGAAGAGTTCGTATGGAAGCCTGCGCACGTTGAGCCGAGGGCCTGCGCCCGAGCCGAGGTGCAGCGTTCCGGTTTCGAGTCGGTCGACAGGCAGTTCGAACAGCAGGTCGACACCGCCGCCCGGTGCCGCAGCCGACATCACGACGGTGCCGATCGCTTCGACCTGTGACGAGTGGAACACGTCGGCACCGGCCGCCGGCGCCTCCGCGGTGTCGGCATGCGCCACCTGCATGCGGCGCTTCAGCTTCCCGAGATACTGGCTGCGCGCGACGACTTCCTGGCCCGGATAACAGCCCTTCTTGAAGTTCACGCCACCAAGAACCTCGAAGTTGATCATCTGCGGTACAAACTTCTCCTGGGTCGCAGCGAAGACCGTCGGGACGGCTGCAGCCACTTCGCTCCACCACCACGCCGCGCTCGCGCGGCGCTGGGCCGCGAGGCTCCCGATGGCGGCGATCTTGTCAGAGGCGGCGGTCAGAAGGAAGCGCTCTCCGACATGCGGCGCGGGCAGCAGTCGGCTGACACGAACACCGTCGGAAACGGCGGATCCCCACGGAGCGTCCGGTACGTCGAAGCCTGCGGCCCTCAGCGCTGCCGCCGCGCCGGGCCCGAGCAACCCGAATGTCGTGTGCAACGCACTCGCATCCGTGAGTTTGGCGCGAGCCCGCAGCACGAACATCGACAGCCGTTTGGTGACCGGCGCGAGGATCTCGGCGGGCAATTGCAGCATCACCGCGTCGCCGTCGCGCCATTGGTGGAATGTCGCCAGCAGGCGCCCCTTGGCGGTGCAGTAGCCATTCAGCTGCAGCGCAGCCTCGCTCAGGTGCGCAACGTCGCTGGTCAGCTGTGACTGCAGGAACGTCACGGCATCGAGCCCGTCGACGCAGATGCGCCCGAGCTCGTCGAGCCGGACGAGCGCGGCCTCGCGCAGCACCGACTCCAGTTCGGAGGGTGGAGCACTGAAGGCGCCGAGTGGGGCCGTGGTGTCCTGAAGTTCGGGCATTGGCATCAAGATGGGGGTGGGGCGGCGATTATCATAGGTGCCGTTTTCCGCAATGTCTCACCGGATGGCGATTAGCTGGCGCAAGCGGGCGCTGACCCTCGCTGCTGTAGTGGTGCTCGCGCTGGTTGCCGCCTGGATGGGCGGTCGCTGGTATGTGAACGAGCGTCCGTTGCCGATGCGTGCCGATCGGGCCGAATTCCGCGTCGCTCCCGGCTCGTCCGCGCGCGCGGTCGCGCAGTCCGTGCGGGATGCGGGTGTCGATGTCAGCGAGACCGCCTTCGTGGCGCTGTCGCGGGCGTCGGGCGTGGCGCAATCGCTGCGTGCGGGCCGCTACGCGATCGATCGAGGCACGACGCTGGCGCAGTTGCTGGCCAAGCTGCGCGCGGGCGACGTGCTGCGCGAGCGTCTCACGATCGTCGAGGGCATCACCTTTCGCGAGATGCGCGCACTGCTGGCCGCGACGCCGGACCTGAAGCAGGACAGCCGCGACATGACCCCGACGCAGCTGTTGCAGGCGATCGGCGCCGTCGAGTCGCACCCCGAGGGCCTGTTTGCTCCTGAAACCTACGTCTATGAGCCGGGCTCGAGCGACCTCGAGATCTGGCGCCAGGCTTATCGCGCGCAGATGAGCGCGCTGAACGAGGCTTGGGCGGCTCGCGCGACCGGCCTGCCGTACAAGACGCCGTATGAGGCACTGATCATGGCGTCGATCATCGAGAAGGAAACCGGGCAGGCCGCCGAGCGCGGCCTCATCGGCGGCGTCTTCGTCAACCGGCTGCAGCGCGGCATGCTGCTGCAGACCGATCCGACCGTGATCTACGGACTCGGCGAGCGCTTCGACGGCAACCTGCGCAAGCGCGACCTCGTCAGCGATGGCCCGTACAACACCTACACGCGGGCCGGCCTGCCGCCGACGCCGATCGCGCTGCCCGGACGCGCCGCGATTGCCGCGGCGCTGAAACCGGAACGCACCGATGCGCTGTATTTCGTCGCTCGCGGGGACGGCACGTCGCATTTCTCCGCGTCGCTCGACGCGCACAATCGCGCGGTCGACAAATACCAGCGGGGCGGCCGATGACGGAGCGGGGACGCTTCATCACCGTCGAGGGCATCGACGGTGCTGGCAAGAGCACGCAGATCGACGCCGTTGCGGCGGCGCTGCGGGCGCGCGGCGTGCCGCTCGTGATGACGCGCGAGCCTGGGGGCACGTCGCTGGGTGAGGCGCTGCGCGACCTGATCCTCAACCAACCGATGACGGCGGAGACCGAAACGCTGCTGCTATTCGCCGCACGTGCCGAGCACCTGGCCCGTGTGATCCGGCCGGCACTTGCTGCGGGTCAGTGGGTGCTGTGCGACCGCTTCACCGATGCGACCTATGCGTACCAGTCCGGCGGGCGCGGCGTGCCCGGGAAGCGCATTGCGGCACTCGAGCACTGGGTGCATCCGGATCTGCAGCCCGATCTGACGCTGCTCTTCGATGTTCCGCCGGAGGTCGCGGCTGCGCGCCTGGCTCGTGCCCGCGCGGCCGATCGATTCGAGGCGGAAGAAGCCGGGTTCTTCGCTGCCGTGCGCCGCGAGTACCTCGCACGTGCCGAGAGCGATCCGGGACGCTTCTTCGTCGTCGACGGCACCCGCGACCCCGGGGAACTGCGGGCGCAGCTGACGAAGTTGATGCAGCAATGGAACGGCTGACCCCGCTGCCGTGGCAGGAGACGCTCTGGCAGCAGGTGCTGGGCGCAATCGAGCGCCTGCCGCACGCGCTGCTGCTGCACGGTGCGCGCGGCGTGGGCAAGCGGCACTTCGCAGGTGCACTGGCACAGTCGTTGATGTGCGAGACGCCCGACGCCCAGCGGCGTGCGTGCGGCACCTGCCCTGGATGCCTGTTGATGGCGGCCGACAATCATCCGGACCTGCGCTGGCTCGTGCCCGAGTCGGATCGCCCGGCGCGCGAGGACAACGAACCAGCGGACGATGGCACCGCAGCGTTGACCTCGAAAGCTGCGAAGGCGAGCCGCGCGATCCTGATCGACCAGGTGCGCGATGTCGGCGAGTTCCTGGCTCTGGCCGCGCATCGGGGAGGCCGGCGCATCGTGCTGCTGGCTCCGGCCGAGGCGCTGAATGGTCCGGCTGCCAACGCATTGCTCAAGCTTCTCGAAGAGCCGCCCGTGGGCGCCATGTTCATCGCCGTGACGGATGAACTGGACGCGGTGCTGCCGACGGTGCGCTCGCGCTGCGTGCTGCTGCGCGCGCCGGTGCCGCCGCCCGCGACGGCGCTCGCCTGGCTGAAGTCGCAGGGCGTGGAGGACGCCGACGCCCGGTTGGCGGAAGCGGGCGGGGCGCCTGTCGGCCTTGAGCGCAGGCAGGAAGAGGAGCGGGATCTGCCGACGGAACTGAAGGGCCGCCTGCTGGAGTTGCTCGGCCGGGGACCACGCCTGACTCTGGCCGAGGTGATCAGTACCGTACCGAAGGACGTGCCCGTGTCGGGGGCGATCCGTCTGTTTCAGCGCTGGGGATGGGACTTATTGGCGGAAAGGGAAGCGCAGCGCGTTCGGTACTATCCTCGGCAGCAGCGCGCAATTGCCGCCGTCGCACGGGCGACCGGGCGCGAGCGCCTGATCGGCTGGCTTGACCAGCTGACGGGTGCCCAGGCCACGGCCATGCATCCTCTGAATGCGAAGCTGGCCGTCGAAAGTGCGTTGATCGGTTACATGGATGCGATGCGTCCCGCGAGCCCGGAACAAGGACACCACGCCTGATGAATGACGCCGCAGTGAAAGCACCGGGCAGTGCCCAGCCGGCGGCGGGAGCCCGTCCGGCCGTCCTGTCCCTGTCGATCAAGGAAAAGGCCGCGCTCTACGCCGCCTACATGCCGTATCTGAAGAACGGCGGCATCTTCGTGCCCACCACAAGGCCCTACCAGCTGGGCGACGACGTCTACCTGATCCTGACCCTGCTCGACGATCCAACCCGCATCCCCGTCGCGGGCAAGGTGGTCTGGGTCAGCCCGGCCGCCGGAGGCAACAAGACACCGGGCATCGGGGTGCACTTCCCCGCTGACGAGTCGGGGATCGCCGCCCGCAAGCGCATCGAGGATGCGCTCGGCGCTGCCTTGAAGTCCGCGCGGCCGACCCACACCCTGTAGTCTTCGCGTTCCGCCTGCCGCCGCATGTGCGCGTGGCGGTCCCGTCATGTTCGTCGATTCGCATTGCCACCTGGCATTCCCGGAGCTTGCCGGAGACCTCAGCGGGGTGCTCGCGCGCATGCGCGTCGCCGAAGTCGAGGCGGCACTCAGCGTCTGCACGACGCTGGAGGAATTTCCGCGGGTGCTCGCCACGGCGCAGATGACGCCGAACGTCTATGCGTCGGTGGGCGTGCACCCGGACACCACCGGCACGGTGGAGCCGACCGTCGACGATCTTGTCCGCCTGGCGGCCGATCCGAAAGTCGTGGCAATCGGCGAAACGGGGCTCGACTACTACCGGCTCCCGGAGCCGCTCGACTGGCAGCGCGAACGATTCCGCGTGCACATCCGCGCGGCGCGCGTATGCGGCAGACCGCTGATCATCCACACGCGTGCGGCAGCGGCCGACACGCTGCGGCTGATGCGCGAGGAAGGTGCCGACCGGGTCGGCGGCGTCATGCACTGCTTCACCGAGACGGCCGAGGTCGCGCGCCAGGCACTGGACCTCGGGTTCCACATTTCATTTTCCGGAATCGTGACCTTCAAGAACGCGCGCGACCTGCAGGCTGTGGCGACGACCGTTCCCGGCGACCGTTTGCTGATCGAGACCGATGCACCGTACCTGGCTCCGGTGCCGCATCGGGGCAAGCAGAACGAGCCCGCCTTCGTGCCTCATGTGGCGCACAAGCTGGCCGAGCTGAGGGACGCTTCCATCGACCAGATCGCCTGCGAGACGTCAGAAAATTTCTATCGTCTTTTCAATGTGATGAGGACGTAACCTAACACGTTACATGAGATTGCTGGACCCCCCGCTTCACGGCAATTGGGTCGACTTGATCCGGTAGAGCACGTGCGGGCGCAGCGGATGACCGACTGCAATGCGGGGGTGATCGAAGTCATCAGCGGGATCGCGACGCATGCCGAGCCGCTCCATGACGCGGCGAGATCGCCAGTTGCCGGCAGTCGTGAACGAAACGATCTCCGTCAGCCCGAGTTGGCGGAATCCGAATTCGAGCGCGAGTCGGGCTGCTTCGGTCGCATAGCCGTGGCCCCAATAGCGTGTCGCCATCCGCCATCCGACCTCGACGCAGGGCGTGAAGGGCGCATCGAAGGCTGGCCGGGCCAGGCCCACGAAGCCGGCGCAGTCACCGTCGATGTCCAGACACCACAACCCCCAGCCGCGCGTCTCGAGGCCCCCTTGCAGGCGCGTGATCATCGCGTCGCTCTCGGCGGGCGACAGCGGCGCTGGGAAGAACTCCATGGCGACCGGGTCGGCATTGAGCGCCGCAAAGGGACCGGAATCCACCGGCTGCCAGCCGCGCAGCAGGACCCGTGGACCCCGCAGGACGATGGCGTCCATCAGACCAGGACGCCGACGATCGCCGCCGTCGCGCAGGTGGCGAGCAGCCCGGCCAGCACGGACTTCATTCCAAGCTCCGCCAGTTCGGTGCGTCGTTCGGCCGGCAGCAGGGCAGTCAGGCCGCCCAGCATGATGCCGAGGCTGCCGAAGTTGGCGAAGCCGCACAGGGCGTAGGTCAGCAGCAGCCGGCTGCGTCCGGACAGCGCGTCGGCGGGCAGGTGCGCCATGTCGAGGTAGGCAATGAACTCGTTCAGTACCGTCTTCTTGCCCAGCAGCGCCCCGCCTGTGAGCGATTCGTTCGCCGGCACACCGACCAGCCAGGCGAGCGGCGCAAAGAGCCAGCCGAAGAAGCGCTCGAGCGTCAGCGGCGCGCCGTGCACGTCGGGCAGGGCGGACAGCAGCGCGTTGACGAGCGCCACCAGGGCGACGAAGACGAGCAGCATCGCGACGATGTTCAGCAGCAGCTGCAGTCCCTCGAGCGTGCCGCGCGTCAGTGCCGCCACCGCATTGGCGTCCTGCCGGGCAAAGGCGACGTGCGCATCGTCGGTGAGCCGTGGCGGCACCATGATCGCGGCGACAACGATGGCGACGGGTGTCGCCACGATCGAGGCGACCAGCAGATGCCCCAGCGCGTTGGGCACGACCGGTGTGAGGAAGGTCGCGTACAGCACCAGCACGGTGCCGGCAATCGTTGCCATGCCGCAGTTCATCACGATGAAAAGCTCGCCCCGCGACAGCCGTCCGAGATAGGGCGCAATGACCAGCGGTGCCTCAACCATGCCGACGAAGACATTGGCGGCCGCCGACATTCCGACCGAGCCGCCGATGCCCATCGTCCGCTTCAGCGTCCAAGCGAATCCGCGCACGAGCAGAGGCAGCACCCCCCAGTGGAACAGCAGCGCGGAGAGCGCAGCGATCAGCAGAACCATGGGCAGTGCGCGGACCGCCAGCACGAAGTTAACCGACGCGTTCGTCACCTCGTAAGGGGCCGGTCCGCCACCGACATAGCCGAAGACGAACGCCGTGCCGGCCTGAAGTGCGTTCTCGAACACCGCAAGCGCGGTGTTGAGGCTCGCCAGCGCCGCCGCGAGCGCAGGAACCTTCAGCAGCGCTGCAGCGAGCACGAACGCGAGCGCCAGTCCGCTCGTGACGAGGCGCCACGGCACGTCGCGCCGGCGCTCGGATAGCACCCACGACAGCGCCAGCAGCACGACCAGCCCGAACCCGCTCTGCAACGACTGCATTCCGCTCCCTCCCCGGAGCGGCGACATTGGAGCACAGGCTCAAGCGTCGCGCAGTAAGCTGATAGCCTGTTTCAGGCCCACATTCGACATGACGCCCTCAGAAATTCCCACTGCGTTGCTTGCGGCGTTCGAACTGCAGCGCGCGAGTTACGACGCCGCGCCGTTTCCCGAGTGGAACATCCGGCGCGACCGGCTGCAGCGCTTGCAGGCGGTGATACAGGACAACGAAGAGGCGATCGAGGCCGCGATCGACTCCGACTTCGGCGGCCGGCCGCGCATGGAGACCCAGATCGCCGAGGTTTTTCCGAGCCTTGCGGAACTGCGTGGCGCCGCCCGCCGTGGCGCGCGCTGGATGAAGCCGCGCGGCGCGTGGGTCTCCAAGTGGTTCCTGCCGGCGCGCGCACACGTGATGCCGCGGCCGCTCGGCGTGGTCGGGATCATCGTTCCATGGAACTATCCGCTGTTCATGGCCGTAGGCCCGCTCGCCGGGGCCATCGCGGCCGGCAATCGCGCGATGGTGAAGATGTCGGAGTTCACGCCGTCGTTTTCGCGCCTGTTCGCCAACCTGGTGGCGGGCCAGTTCAAGGAGGACGAGCTGACCGTGGTCACCGGCGGCGCCGACGTGGCGGCACAGTTTTCGGCCCTGCCATTTGACCACCTTCTATTCACGGGATCGACGGTCGTCGGCCGCCACGTGATGACGGCGGCGGCCCAGAACCTCACGCCGGTCACACTGGAACTCGGCGGCAAGTCCCCGACCGTCGTGGCCCCGGGGTATTCGATCGAGCGCGCCGCACAGCGCATCCTCGCCGGCAAGCTGCTGAATGCCGGGCAGACCTGCATCGCGCCGGACTACGTCCTGCTGCCGAAGGGCAAAGTGCCGGAGTTCGTCGCCGCGCTGCGCGCGCAGGCGCAGCGCATGTATCCCCGCGGCATCCAGGATCCGGACTACTGCAGCGTCGTGAACCCGCGGCACTACGGCCGTCTGATCGGCTACCTGGACCAGGCCGCGGCGGCCGGCGTCGAGGTGCAGCCGCTCTTCGACGGCACGGACCGCAACGACGAGACGCATCGGCTAGCTCCGATGGCCATCGTCGAGCCGCCGATGTCACTCGAGGTGATGCAGCAGGAGATCTTCGGTCCGCTGCTGCCGGTCATCGGTTACGAGGATCCGGAGCAGGCGATCGCGTTCATCAACCGCCAACCGCGGCCGCTTGCGCTGTACTGGTTCGACGACGACGCGGCGCGCATCGAGCGCGCGCTCAGGCAGACCCATGCGGGAGGCGTGTGCGTCAATGAGACGCTTATGCACGTCGCGCAGGAAGAGCTGCCGTTCGGCGGCGTGGGGCCCTCCGGAATGGGCCACTACCACGGCCGCTGGGGGTTCGATACGTTCAGCAAGCTCACCCCGGTGTTCAAGCAGTCGCGCCTGAACGGCATGAATCTCTTCATGCCCCCGTATCGCCCGCACGTCGCCAAGATCCTGCGGCTGATGAAGCGCTTCTGACGCCGGGCGGAGCGGGGCGGCCCGCGCGGCCCGCCTCAGCCGAGCACCGCCCTCGCGACACTGGTGTACAGCGGAATCCCGACAATCACGTTGAACGGGAACGTGATGCCCAGCGACAGCCCGAAGTACACCGAGGTGTTGGCTTCCGGGATCGCGTAGCGCAGCACCGCGGGCACGACGATGTACGACGCGCTGGCCGAGAGCACCATCAGCAGCGCAGCGTCGCCGGCCGGCAATCCGAGCAGCGCTGCGAGCGCCAGCGCGATCGCCGCGTGGGCCAGCGGACCGGCGACCGCATACAGGATCAGCGCCGGCGACTGCTGGCGCGCTGCGCCGAAGTTGCGGGAGACCAGCAGGCCCATGTCAAGTAGGAAGAAGGCGAGCATCCCCTTGAACAGGTCGCCGGAAAACGGCTGCATCATTGCCTTGCCGGCGTCGCCGCTGACGTAGCCGATCGCCATCGAGCCGAGCAGCAGCAGGTGCGCGCCGTCGGTGAAGGACTCGCGCATGATCCGGCCGAGGGGTACCCCGGAGAACGTCCCGGCGGACAGCGCGGCACTTCCTCCGCCCACCGGCACGATCGCGCCCGCGGTCTGCGAGTGCCGCAGTGAGTTGGCGAGCAGCACCGCCATGATGATTGCAGGGGACTCCATGACGACCATGGCTACGGCCATGTGGCCGCCGAACGCCATCTGGTTCGCTTCCAGGTACTGCATGGTGGTTACGAACGTGACGGCGCTTACCGATCCGTAGGCGGCCGCGACGGCCGCTGCGTCGTACTTGCTGACCTGCCGCTTCAGGACGGCATAACCGAGTGCCGGGACGATTACCGCCATCAGCATCGCCGCGGCGAGGCTGGTGGCGATCGCCGGGCTCAGTCCGGACTTCGCCAGCGCGAAGCCGCCTTTCAGCCCGAGCGCCATCAGCAGGTACAGCGACAGGAACTTTGCAATCGCCTGCGGCACTTCGAGGTTCGAGCGCAGCGCGCCTGCCAGCACGCCGAACACGAAAAAGAGGATGGCAGGGTCCAAGAGGTTGTTCATCGTCGTTCTTCTCCTTGGGCCGGCATCGTAGGAACCGCGCTTGCGTGTGTAAAATTGATTTCATGCTGAAGACACATAGAAAAAAGTCGATGCATGTGACCTTCCGCCAGCTGCGGCTCTTCCTGGCTCTGGCTGAGGCCGGCAGCGTGAGCGGGGCGGCCCGCGTGATGCACGTCACCCAGCCCACGGCGTCGATGCAGCTGCGCGAAGTCGCCGCCGCAGTCGGCCTGCCGCTGTTCGAAGTGATCGGGCGCCGCCTTCACCTGACCGAGGCCGGTCGCGAGCTGGCGCAGGTCGCACGTTCGATGTTCGCCGAGTGGGAAGCCTTCGGGCAGAAGATCGACGCGATGCGCGGGCTGAGCCGTGGCGTGCTCCGGGTCGCGGTCGTCAGCACGGCGCAGTACTTCATGCCGCGCCTGCTCGGCACCTTCTGCGACCGGCATCCCGCAATCGACGTGCGGCTCGAGGTCCTCAACCGTGACGGCGTCGTAGGGCGGCTGCGCGAAAACCGCGATGATCTGTACATCATGTCGATGCCGCCGACCGACATCGATATCGACGACCGGGTGTTCATGCCGAACCCGCTCGTCGTCATCGCGCCGGCCGGGCATGCTCTGGCGCGCCGGCGGCACCTGCTGCTGCGTGACCTGAAGGGCGAGCAGTTCATCCTGCGCGAGCGCGGCTCCGGCACGCGCATGGCGGCGGACGAGCACTTCCGGCGCAAGCGCTTCGCGCCGCGGGTGCGCCTGGAGCTTGGCAGCAACGAGGCGATCGTCGAAGCGGTTGCCGGAAAGCTCGGCGTCGCGGTGGTTTCGGTGCACGCCCTCGGCGAGCACCCGTCCGGGCGCGGCATCGCCGTGCTGCGGGTCGAGGATTTCCCGATCAGGTCGAGCTGGCACGTTGTGCGGCCGAAAGGGAAGCGTCC
>DAOMFL010000048.1:0-29604 GCA_035429805.1 Burkholderiaceae bacterium | reverse complement strand
GTCAGCATGCCGGCGCGGGTCGTGGCGCCGACCAGCGTGAATGGCGGCAGATCGATCTTGATCGAGCGCGCCGCCGGACCCTCGCCGATCATGATGTCGATCTGGAAGTCCTCGAGCGCCGGATACAGGATCTCCTCGACCACCGGCGACAGCCGGTGAATCTCGTCGATGAACAGCACGTCGTGCTTCTCGAGGCTCGTCAGCATCGCGGCGAGGTCACCCGGCCGCTCCAGCACCGGGCCGGACGTCTGGCGCAGATTGACGCCCATCTCGCGCGCGACGATGTGCGCCAGCGTCGTCTTGCCCAGTCCCGGCGGACCGAACAGCAGCACGTGGTCAAGCGCCTCGGCACGGTTGCGCGCCGCCGTGACGAAGATGCCGAGTTGCTCGCGCACCTTGGGCTGCCCGACGTACTCGGCAAAGGAGGCCGGGCGCAACGCGCGCTCGATCGCCTCCTCGTTCGGCGAGGCGGGCTGGCCGGTCACCAGGCGCTCGGCTGCAGTCAACGAAGTCTCCGGCTGACGACCGTCAGCCCCTGGCGAGCGATTTTAGGGCGAGGCGGATGCCGTCCGCGGTGCCGGTTCCCTGCGGCAGCTGCCGCACGGCCGCGCTCGCCTCGCGCTCGTTGTAGCCCAGCGCCAGCAGCGCGTGGACGATATCGGCGCTCGCATCGCCCGCCGCGGCCACCGCCGCGCCGAGGTCGGCGCCGAGCTTGCCCTTGAGCTCCAGCAGCAGGCGCTCGGCCGTCTTCTTGCCGATGCCGGGGATGCGCGTCAGCCGCGCGCCCTCCTGCAGCGTGACGGCCTGCGCCAGTTCGGTAACCGAAAGACCCGACAGCACCGCGAGCGCGGTGCGGGCACCGACACCCGAAATCCGGATCAGTTCGCGGAACGCAGCGCGCTCGGCAGCCGTCGCGAAGCCGTACAGCTGATGCGCATCCTCGCGCACCGCGAGGTGCGTCAGCAGCACGACGCGCTCGGCGATCGCCGGCAGCTGATAAAACGTGCTCATCGGCACATCGACCTCGTAGCCGACGCCGCCGACATCGACGAGCAGCGTCGGCGGATTCTTCTCCAGCAGCCGCCCTTCGAGGCGCCCGATCATCGGCTTCCCGCCAGCCGTGCCGTCCAGGCGCGGCGCGCAGAGCCGCCCGCGGAGCGGCGTGTCGTTGCGCGGGCGCCGCCGCGCGATACCGCCGCCAGCAGCGTGCGGGAATGCGCATGGCAGATCGCGCACGCCAGCGCGTCGGCCGCATCGGCCGCCGGCAGGGCGTCGAGCGCGAGCAGCCGCTGCACCATCGCCTGCACCTGCCGCTTGTCGGCCTGGCCGAAACCGACGACGGCCTGCTTGATGCGCAAGGCGGCGTACTCGTGCACGGCAAGGCCTTCGCTCACCGCAGCGCAGATGGCGGCGCCGCGCGCCTGCCCGAGCAGCAGTGTCGACTGCGGGTTGACGTTGACGAAGACCTTCTCGACGGTGGCCACCTGCGGGCGCGTGTCGCGGATCACGCCGGCGAGCGCGCTCAGGATCGTGCCGAGCCGCGCGTGCAGCTCGCCAGCCGGCACGCGGATCACGCCGGCCGCGATGTAGCCGAGGTGCGATCCGCTCGCTTCGATGACACCGTACCCGGTGCGATTGAGGCCGGGGTCGATACCAAGGATGCGCAGCGCTGCGGGCACGCGGCGATTGTGCCACGCGCCTCTTCGATCGCCGCTTCAGGCGGCAGGACTCGACTGCCTTGAAACGTCGAGCGTGACGTCCTGCCTGACCAGCAGCGGCACCAGCGTCGTCAGCACCGCATAGACCAGCAGTCCGCCGTAGAGCGCCGCCGGAATCCCGAACTGCTCGCGCAGGATCGACGCCAGCACCATCGTGAAGATCAGCGTCGGCGACAGCGGCATCGCCACCCGCAGCGCATCGAAGAACGGTTCGCGCAGCTGCCACATCCGGTGCAGGGTGACGACGCTGACACGCAGCGGCACGAGCACCCCGGTCAGCGCCAGGCCGATGCCGAGCGCGTCCCAGCTGATCGCCTCGGGCGGAATGAGCTGCCCGGCATGAAAGAAGTAGAACGGCACGAAGAACCCGGCGAAAAGCTTCAGCGCGTGCATCGTCTCGTGCGCGCCCAGCTGCGGCACGCGGCGCGTCAGCTGCCGCGCGATGAACCCGGCGATGAACGCGCCGACGAGGTAATACACGCCGAGCTGCTTGGTGGTGTAGGCCGCCACGACGCCGACGACGATCAGGAAGCTGAACTCAGAGCCCGGCGCCTGCGGCAGCACCCAGCGCGCGAAGGCCATGAACAGCACCGGGAGTGCAACGATCAGCAGCACGAGCCACGCGCTCGTGATCGCCAGATTCGCGACCGAGTCGGATTTCAGCAGCACGAACATCACCGCGAGCGCCAGCAACTCCGCGGCGATCGCCTTGCTCTTGATCCAGAACTGCGTCTGCGGCGAAAGCCCCAGCCGACCCAGCGTGTCGAGGATGAACCCGGTCGACGGGGTCAGCAGCGCCAGCGCCAGGATTCCCGCAGCTCGCGCCTCGAGCCCGAGGTAGTGCATCGCCAGCATCGCGATGGCCGTGAGCGCGATGGCGCGCAGCGTCAGATGCACGGCGAGAGGCTTCCAGGCCGCGCGCAGCTCGGCGACATCCACCTCGAGCCCGGCAAACAGGAACAGCGACGCGATGCCGAAGGTTGAGAGCAGGCTGATGACCGGGTCGTTCGAGTGACCCGGGAAGGAGAGCCCGGCAACGAGGCCGAGCAGCAGCGCCCACACCGGCGCGGGAACCGTCGTGCGCTCCAGCACACGGGGCAAGAGCAGGACAGCGACGATCAGCGCCAGGTAGACGATGTCGGCCGGGATGGCCCTGAGGAACTCCGGCATCAGTGGCGGAAGTGCCGCACTCCGGTGAAAACCATCGCGACGCCACGCTCGTCGGCCGCCGCGATGACTTCCGCGTCGCGCATGCTGCCGCCAGGCTGGATCACGCAGGTGGCGCCGGCGTCGACGACGACGTCGAGGCCGTCGCGGAACGGGAAGAACGCATCGGAGGCCGCGGCCGAGCCCGCCAGCGTCAGCCCCGCCTCCTTCGCCTTGATCGACGCGATGCGCGCCGAGTCGATGCGCGACATCTGGCCGGCGCCGACACCCAGTGTCATGCCGTCACGGGCGAAGACGATCGTGTTCGACTTGACGAACTTCGCCACGCGCCATGCGAACAGCAGGTCTGCGAGCTGGTCCTGCGTCGGCGCCTTCTTCGTGACAACGCGAAGGTCGGACGGAGCGATGGAGTGCAGGTCCGGCGTCTGCACCAGCAGCCCGCCGCCGACGCGCTTGAAGTCGAAGTCGTTGTGCGCCGTGCCCAGCGACACCGTCAGCAGGCGCACGTTCTGCTTGGCGGCAAGGACCTCGCGGGCGGCGGCATCGACGGCCGGCGCGATCACGACCTCGACAAACTGCTTCGCGACCGCCTGCGCGGCCGCGGCGTCGAGCGGCCGGTTGAAGGCGATGATGCCGCCGAAGGCGGACGTGGGGTCGGTCTTGAAAGCCTTCGCATACGCATCGGCCGGCGCCATGGCGACCGCGACCCCGCACGGGTTCGCGTGCTTGACGATGACGCAGGTGCAGTCCTCGAAGCTGCGCACGCACTCCCAGGCGGCGTCCGCGTCCGCGATGTTGTTGTACGAGAGCTCCTTGCCCTGCAGCTGCACATAGCCGGCGAGCAGGCCGGCGCCGACATGGCGCTCGCGGTAGAACGCGGCCTGCTGGTGCGGGTTCTCGCCGTAGCGCATCTGCTGCACCTTGACCCACTGGCGCGTCAGCACCTCGGGAAAGCTGCCGCCCGGTGCCGCACCTTCGAGAGCCGTCAGGTAGTTGGCGATCATTCCGTCGTAGCGCGCGGTGTGCGCGAAAACCTTCTTCGCCAGCGCCAGGCACGTGGCGGCGCTCACTGACCCGCCGGCCGTCAGCTCGGCGACGATGGTGCCGTAGTCGTCGGGATCGACGACTGCGGCGACGCTTTCGTGGTTCTTGGCCGCCGCACGCAGCATCGCCGGGCCACCGATGTCGATGTTCTCGATGGCGTCGTCGAACGAGCACTCCGGCTTCGCGACCGTCTGCTCGAACGGATACAGGTTGACAGCGAGGATGTCGATCGGGTCGATGGCGTGCTGTGCGAGCGCCTGCATGTGTGCCGGCTCCGGGCGCCGCGCCAGCAGTCCGGCGTGGATGCGCGGGTTGAGCGTCTTCACCCGGCCGTCGAGGATCTCGGGGAAACCGGTGTAGTCGGCGACTTCGGTCACCGCGAGCCCGGCTTCGGCCAGCAGGCGCGCCGTGCCGCCGGTGGACAGCAGCCGGTACCCGATTGCCTGAAGCGCGCGCGCGAAATCGACCACGCCGCGCTTGTCGGAGACGCTGATGAGCGCCTGCTTGATCATCTTCACGGCCTCCCCGCCGTCGTGGCTCAGGCCAGTTTCTGTTGCAGCAGCTTCTTGCGCAGCGTGTTGCGGTTGATCCCCAGGAGTTCGGCCGCGGCCGACTGGTTGCCGCCGGCCCGCTTCATCGCGAACTGCAGCAGCGGGCGCTCGACGGCCGCCGTCACCATCTCGTACAACGCATGTGGCGCCGCGCCGCCGAGATCCTCGAAGTACTGCTCGAGGCTGCGTAGCACGCACTGCTCGAGCGTCTCGCCGCTGCGCTGACGGCTGCCACGCTCGGTGGTCGATGGCGACCTGACGGATGCTTTGGCCACTTCAGTAATCCTCAATGCAGGACCGGCGTGTAGGCCAGTCGCCCGCTCACCTCGCCGTGGCGGCGCAGGAAGGCATCGACTGCGCGCTGCTGCGCGGCGCAGTCTTCCAGGCGGTTCATTTCGTCGCAGAACGCGCGACCGCCGACAAGGCCGCGCGTGTACCAGATGATGTGCTTGCGCGCGGTGCGCACGCCCATCTCGGCGCCGTAGAAGCGGTAGTGATCGTCGAGATGCGCCAGCAGGAGCTCGCGCACTTCCTCGACGCCGGGGGACGGAAGCTCCTCGCCCGTCTCGAGAAAGTGCACGATCTCGCGGAAGATCCACGGGCGCCCCTGCGCCGCGCGCCCGATCATCACGGCGTCGGCCCCGGTGTAATCGAGGACATCGCGCGCCTTGCGCACCGTGTCGATGTCGCCGTTGGCCACGACCGGGATGCCGACAGCCCGTTTCACCGCGCGGATCGTGTCGTACTCGGCCGCGCCCGAAAAGCCGCACGCCCGCGTGCGGCCGTGCAGAGCCAGCGCCGCAACGCCGTGCGCCTGCGCCATTTTCGCGATCTCGACGGCATTGCGGTGCCCGGGATCCCAGCCGGTGCGGTACTTCAGCGTGACCGGCACATCGACCACCGCCACGACCGCGGCGAGGATGCGTTCGACGAGATCGACATCGCGCAGCAGCGCCGACCCGCACGCGACGTTGCAGACCTTCTTCGCCGGACAGCCCATGTTGATGTCGATGATCTGCGCGCCGCGATCCACGTTGAACCGTGCGGCCTCGGCCAGCATCGCCGGATCGGAACCGGCGAGCTGCACCGCGACCGGCGCGCGCTCGCCGTCGTGGTTGAGCCGTCGCATCGTCTTCTCGCTCGCCCACAGGCGCGGATTCGAGGCCGCCATTTCCGAGATCGCATGACCCGCTCCCAGCGACCTGCACAGCTGCCGGTACGGCCGGTCGGTGACTCCCGCCATCGGCGCGACGAACACCCTGTTCGGCAGCTGGTAGGGACCGATGCGCATGAAGAGCGGAGGCGAGACGGGCGACGGAACGGGGGCGCGGATTGTATCGAAGACGACCGGTGCGAGTCGTCGCGTGTTACGCGCGCACGCCGAACATCAGCAGCCGCGCGAACTCCCGGCGCAGATCGGGGATCGCCGCCAGTGCAGTGAGCGCAAGCGAGCGGCCGACCGCCACGGGCGCCGCGCGCGAGGCGAACAGCCCCGGAAGACGGCGTGTCAGTGCGACGATGGCCGCACGATCGCTGCGGCGCCGGCGTTCGTATCCCGCGAGCGTCTCCACCGGATCGCGGCCAGCCGCAAGCGCGTGCGCAATGCCGTCGGCCAGCCGCGCCGCATCACGCATGCCAAGGTTGAGGCCCTGGCCCGCGACCGGATGCAGCGTCTGCGCCGCGTTGCCGATCCAGACGACGCGATGCTCGTGCAGGACGTCGCGCGCCAGCTCGTAAAGCGGATAGCGTGCGCGCGGACCCACGCGCACGATGCGGCCGCTGCGCCGGCCGAACGACTGCTGCAGTTCCGCTGCAAAACGGCCGTCGTCGAGCTGCAGGCGCCGCTCCGCATCCGCGGCCGGCATGCACCAGACCAGCGACATCGCGCGACCTCCTGCCGGCGGCCCCGGCAACGGCAGCAATGCCAGCGGCCCCTCGCGCGTGAAGCGTTCGAACGCATCACCCGCTGCCGGACCGTCGACGACCACGTCGGCGACCAGCGCCACCTGATCGGCGTCGGCGGCCGGCACTCCGGTCCCTTCGGCGTTGACGACGAGCGCGGCGCGGCGTTCCGAACCGTCATCGAGCCGCGCCACCACATGGTCGGGCCGTTGCGCGAGGTCGATCACGCGCGCCGGCCGTGTCAGCTGCACGAACCCGCTCGCTTCACAGGCCTGCGCCAGCGGGGCCAGCAGATCGCCGTAGCGGATCGTCACGCCGAGCGGCCCGGTCCCGACATCGTCGACTCCGAGGAGGACGCGCCCAAACTCGCCTGCGGACGAGACGTGTACGGTGCGGATCGGCGCCACGAACTGGCTGGACAGTTGCGCCAGCGGCGCCAGCAGATCAAGCGTGCCGCGCGACAGCGCCAGCAGGCGGTGGTCGGTGCGGGCCGCTTCCAGCGTGCGTGCGTCCACCACCTCCGTCGCAACGCCACGGCGCGCGAGCATCAGTGCGAACACGAGCCCAACGGGTCCGCCGCCGACGATCAGGATGCGGTTAGCGGTCGTCATCTGCGCCACAGGCAAGCGCACATTCTACGAGCGATGGCGGAACGTCGACGATTGCGCCGCCAGTTCGGTGTCGAGGCGGGCCAGTTCGTCCGGCGTGCCGACGTTGTACCAGCGGCCGCAAAAGTGCTCGCCGGTGACGCGGCCGGCACGTGCCGCGCCATAGAGCCACGGGAAGAGCCGCGCGCGAGCCGGCGCGAGGTCCGCAAACAGGGCCGGCGCGAAGACGCCGATGTTCGCGTAGGTCAGCCGCTGCCCGGCATCCGGCGCAATGCGGCCATCGGCGAGTCCCATGTCGCCGTTCGCGTGGAAAGGCGGGTTGTCGACCAGCACCAGGTGCGCGTCGGCGGCGCCGGCCGCAATCGATGTGGCGCACGACCTCAGCGTCGAGTAGTCGAAGTCGGTAACGATGTCGCCGCTGACGACGAGGAACGGCGCCGGGCCGAGCAGCGGCAGCGCGCGCACGATGCCGCCCAGCGTCTCCAGCGCGTCCTCGGCGCGCTCGCCTTCCTGCGAGTAGGAAATCGACACGCCGAGCCCTGCGCCGCTGCCGAGTGCCGCCGCGAACTGCTGCGGCAGGTGCGCGGTGTTGATGACAATGTCGCGGATGCCTGCGGCCGCCAGCGCATCGATCTGCCACTCGATCAGGCGCCGCCCGCCGGCATGCAGCAGCGGTTTCGGCACGCGGTCCGTCAGCGGCCGCATCCGTTCCCCCCGCCCCGCCGCGAGTATCAGTGCCTTCATCCGTCCGCTGCCGTTCCTTGGTTCCGTTGTCATCGCCCCGGGCGCCCAGCCGCCCGAAGCCCGCAGTGCCAGTCGAGTCGTCGGGTGTGCGGGTGCGCGGCGCGGCGACGCGTACACACCGGACGCTCAGAACGTCTATCCCACCCGCGTTGCCACTCCCTCGAGTTCGTCGAAGAGCCGCGCGAGCGGCGCCAGTTCGTCGTAGCGACGCGTCACCTCGCGCACGTACTTCACGAAGCGCGGCGTATCGGCGAGGTAGTGCGGCTTGCCGTCGCGGTAGTTGATGCGCGCGAAGATGCCGAGCACCTTCAGGTGGCGCTGCAGACCCATCCATTCGAAGTCGCGCCAGAACGTGGCGAAGTCGTCGCCGACCGGCAGACGCGCCCGGCGCGCGCGCTCCCAGTAGCGGATTGCCCAGTCGATGACGCGCTCCTCGTCCCAGCTGACGAAGGCATCACGGAACAGCGACGCCAGGTCGTACGTGACCGGCCCGATCACGGCGTCCTGGAAGTCGAGGATGCCCGGGTTCGGAGCAGCCACCATCAGGTTGCGCGGCATGTAGTCGCGATGCACGTAGACGGTGGGCTGCGCGAGGTTGCAGGCGACGATGCGGTCGAACATGTGGTCCAGAACTTCACGCTGCGCCGGCGCAAGCGTGACGCCGAGATGCCGCGCGACGTACCAGTCCGGGAACAGCGCCAGCTCGCGGCGCAGCAGCGCGTCGTCGTACGGCGGCAGCTCGCCCGGGCGCGTCGCCCGCTGCCACAGCAGCAGCGCTTCGGTGGCATCGGCAAAAAGCGCCGGCGCGCTGGCGTCGTCGAGTGCGTCGAGGTAGGTTTCGCGGCCGAGGTCCGTGAGCAGCAGGTAGCCCTGCGCCGGATCGGCCTCGATCACGTCCGGTGCGTTCAGGCCTGCTTCGCGGAGCAGGCGCGCGACGTGCATGAACGGCCGCACGTCTTCCTTGTCCGGCGGTGCGTCCATCACGATCAGCGACCCCGCTCCCGCGGCGACACGGAAGTAGCGGCGGAAGCTGGCGTCCGCCGAGGCCGGCTGAATGCTCTCCGCGTCAAGCGCGTGCTGCGCCGGCAATGAATGCAGCCATGCGATCAGCCGCTCGCGGCGAGCGTCATGCGAACTATCGGCAGTATCGGCAGCGCTCATGGTTCAGCAGGCGGTCGTCGGCACCGAAGTGCAGCGCGATCGAGAGGGGGGCGGTGCCTATAATCGACGCGACTTCCGGCTCGACCTCGCCCTCGGATTCTAAATGCCGCGACTGCCGGCGATTGCCGCGCCGATTTCTCGCTTCGCGCTGACCCCGCTGAGCGTCGCGCTGCTCGCCACATTCGTCGCCGAGGTTTCAGCGCGCGACATCGCCCCGCCCAAAGCGCCCGCTGCAAAGACGATTCCGGCCCCGGTGCGCGCGCCATCCGACCCGGAGACGCCCTGGCTGCAGCTGAAAATGGAGCAGTTGATGTCGGAAACGCGTGCCGTCAGCCGCGCCTCGACACCGACCTTCGTCCGCGCGGACAGCATCGAAGGCACGATCGAAGAGAAGATCATTCTCGAGGGCAATGCCGAGGTCCGACGTGGCGGCACCGTGCTGCGAGGGGACCGCATCACGTATACGCAGGCCACCGACCAGGTGGACGTCGAGGGCAATGCGCGGCTTTTCCGCGGGGGCGGTACGTTCTCCGCGCCGCAGATGTCGTTCCGCATCGACGCGCAGACCGGATCGATGGCCGATGCGCAGTTCAGCTATCCGGCCCGCAACGGGCGTGGCCAGGCCGGTCTGGTCGAGTTCCTGTCGGAACAGCGGGCGCGGATGGAAAACGCGCGCTTCACGACCTGTGCACCGGGCGACGATGCCTGGTGGGTGCAGGTGGACAAGGCGAGCATCGATGGGCTCGACCAGTCGGCCACCGCAAGCGGCGCCGTCCTTTACTTCCAGGGGCTGCCGGTGCTGGCGTCGCCGATCTTCGGCTTTCCGGTCGGCAACCAGCGCCGCTCCGGCTTCCTGACTCCGAGCTTCGGCCTCAGCACGACGCTGGGCACCGACATCCGGATACCGTACTACTGGAACATCGCACCCAACTACGATTACACGCTGACGCCGCGCGTGCTCAGCAAGCGCGGCGTGCTGTTCGGCAATGAGTTCCGTTTCCTCGAGCGCGAGTTCAACGGGACGCTGATCTACGACGCCATAGCGGACGACCGCCAGACCGGGACGGGGCGCAGCTACACCGGCGCGCGCATCAATTACAACGGCCCGACCGGTCTGGGTGCCGGTGTGAACTACAACCGGGTCTCTGACGACAACTACTTCGTCGACTTCTCCAGCACGATCCTCGGCTCGTCCCAGAAAGTGCTGCCGCAGGACGCCTTCGTTTCGTACACGCAGCCCTTCTGGAACACCGCGGTGCGGGTCACCAAGAACCAGGTGCTGCAGGACCCGCTGGCGCCGGTGACTCCTCCGTACGAGCGCGTGCCGCAGGTGACGCTGAACGGCTTCGTCGCGGACTGGCACGGCTGGGAAGGGGCAGCGGTCGTCGACGCCACCCGTTTCACCAACCCGCAGGCGGGCCTGCAGGACGGCACGCGCTACATCATCAATCCGCGCGTCGCCTATCCGATCCTCAGCCCCGGCTGGTTCATCACGCCGCGCGCGCAGCTGTCGGCGACCTACTACCAGCTCGATCCGCAGTTCTATCCCAACGACCAGACGCAGTCGCGCGTGATGCCGATCCTCAGCGTCGACAGCGGCCTGATCTTCGAGCGCGACATCCAATGGTTCGGACGCGCTTCGCAGCAGACACTGGAACCGCGCGCGTACTACGCCTATATCCCGTTCCGCAACCAGAACCAGCTGCCGAACTTCGACAGCGCGCTCGCCGACCTCAACTACGCGCAGTTCTTCACCGAGAACATCTACTCGGGCTACGACCGCATCGTCAACGCCAACCAGCTGACACTCGCACTCGCGACGCGTGTGCTCGACCAGGAAACCGGTGCCGAGCGGCTGCGCGCCGCGATCGGCCAGCGCTACTACTTCACCGACCAGCTGGTGACGCTGCCGGGCGAGTCGCCGCGCTCGAGCAGCGAGACCGACCTGCTTGCCGGCGTGTCCGCCTACCTCGGCACCAGCTGGGCGGTCGACGCCGCCGTGCAGTACTCGGCGGAAACGAGCGCGATCTCGCGCGCCACCGTCGGCACGCGCTGGCAGCCGCGCCGTTCGTCGGTCCTCAGTGCCTACTACCGTTATCAGGAGAGCAGCACGCCCGGTTCGGGCACCAACCAGATCGACGTGTCGGCCCAGTGGCCGATCACCGACCGCTGGTACGGCGTCGGTCGCTACAACTACTCATTCGAAAGCAGCAAGCCGGTCGAGGTGATCGCGGGCTTCGAATACAAGGACGACTGCTGGCTGCTGCGCTTCGCGTTCCAGCGCTTCCAGACGACGACCGCCACGTCGACGACGAATTTCTACATTCAGCTGGAACTGTCCGGGCTGACGAGTGTCGGAACCAATGCGCTGACGCAGCTGCAGCGTAATATCCCCGGCTACCAGCGCATCAACCCGCTGCCGCGGCAGCCGGGCATGTTCGAGTACTACGAGTAGACCCCATGCGTACGAGGATTTCCGCGCTCCTGAGCGCGCTCTTTGCATTGTCGATCGGAGCTGTCGTGCCGGCGCACGCCCAGCAGTTCGCGACACCCGCTGCGCAGCAGTCGTTCACGCCGAACCTGCAGCAGGCCGCGCCTGCCGCGGCACCCGTTGCCACGCCGGCTGCAGGCGCACCTCCGGGGCGCGGCAGCACTCCGGTCGATCGCATCATCGCTGTCGTCAACGAGGACGTCATCACCGCCAGCGAACTGCGCGCGCGCACCCAGGCGGCGATGTTCCAGCTGCAGCGGCAGAAGATCCAGGCGCCGCCGGCCGATGTGCTGCAGCGGCAGGTGCTCGAGCGCATGATCGTCGACAAGGCGCAGCTGCAGCTCGCCCGCGAAACCGGCGTGCGGGTCGACGACGCCACGGTGAACATGGCGATCACCCGCATCGCCGAGGCGAACAACATGTCGCTGCAGTCGTTGCGGCAGAAGCTCGAGACCGACGGCATCTCGTTCAACCAGTTCCGCGAAGATGTGCGCCAGGACATCCTGATCAACCGCGTGCGCGAGCGCGAGGTCGACGGCCGGCTGCAGATTTCGGAAAGCGAGCTCGACAACTTCATCGCGGCGCAGGCGGGCGTGGCTTCCGATACGGAGGAGATCAACCTCGCGCAGATCCTGCTGCGTGTGCCGGAGAACGCGACGGCCCAGCGGATCGACGAAACACTCCAGCGTGCCAACGATCTGGTGACGCAGCTGAAGGGCGGCACCGACTTCGCGCGGCTCGCTGCGAGCTACTCCAACGCCTCCGAAGCGCTGCAGGGCGGCGCGCTCGGCTGGCGCGCGATCGACCGGCTGCCGACGCTTTTCGTCGACGCGGTCAAAGGCGTGAAGGTGGGCGACATTGCGCCCGTGGTGCGCAGTCCGAACGGCTTCCACATCCTCAAGGTGCTGGGGCGACGAAGCGCCGTCGAGGGCAAGCTCGCCGGCGGACCGGTGCAGCAGACACATGCGCGGCACATCCTGCTGAAGGTTTCGGACATCGCGCCCGAACCCGAGGTCAAGCGGCGGCTCGAGGAGTTCAAGGCGCGCGTCGAGCATGGACAGGTGGAATTCGGCACGCTGGCGCGCCTGCATTCGGTCGACCCGAGCGGCAGCCGTGGCGGCGACCTCGGCTGGCTCTATCCTGGCGACACGGTGCCGGAGTTCGAACGCGCGATGGATGCGCTGAAGATCAACGAGATCAGCGGCCCGGTGCAGTCGCCGTTCGGCTGGCACCTGATCCAGGTGATCGAGCGCCGCACCGAGCCCGCCTCGACGGAGCGGGCGCGACAGCAGGCGCGTCAGGCGCTGCGCGAACGCAAGGCCGATGAGGCCTATCAGGACTGGCTGCGCCAGCTGCGCGACAAGACCTACGTCGAGTACCGATTCGAGGATCGCGGCTAGCCGACGGCCGGCCGGGGCCGTGCCATGCGACCGCGACTCGCGCTCACGACCGGAGAGCCGGCCGGCATCGGCCCGGAGATCGCGCTGGCGGCGCTCGAGTCTCCGCTGCCCGCCGAGATCACGCTGATCGGTGACTCCGCACTGCTCGCCGAGCGCGCCGCCACCACTGGGCGCACGCTGCCGGCGTCCACCGGCATCGAGCACGTCGCGCTGGGCGCGCCCGCGCATGCCGGGCGACTGGACGTGCGCAACGCCCGCTACGTGCTGGACACGCTCGACGTCGCCATCGATGGCTGCCGTTCAGGTCGCTTCGACGCGATCGTCACGGCACCGGTGCAGAAGAGCGTCATCAATGATGCGGGCATCGCGTTCTCCGGGCACACCGAATACCTCGCCGAGCGGACCGGCACCGCGCGCGTCGTGATGATGCTGGCCGGCGCGACCGCGCACGGCCCGCTGCGAGTGGCGCTCGCAACGACGCACCTGCCGCTCGCCCGCGTCAGCGCCGCACTGACCGTCGACACGCTGGCCGACACGCTGCGCATCCTCGACGACGAGCTGCGCCACCGCTTTGGTCTTCCCGACCCGCGCATTGCGGTCACGGGCGTGAACCCGCACGCCGGAGAGGCCGGGCACCTCGGCCGCGAGGAGATCGACATCATCGCTCCGGCCATTGCGCGGGCCCGCGCCACGGGCATCGACGCCGCCGGCCCGTTGCCCGCTGATACATTGTTCGTCCCTGACACGGTAAGGCGCTATGACGCCGTGCTGGCAATGTTCCACGACCAGGGCCTGCCAGTGCTGAAGTACGCGACCTTCGGCCACGGCGTCAACGTGACACTCGGCCTGCCGTTCGTGCGCACCTCGGTCGACCACGGCACGGCGCTCGATCTCGCCGGCACCGGCCGCGCACACGCCGGCAGCCTGCGTGCGGCGCTCGAAATGGCGATCGATCTGACGGCGGCGCGCCGATGATGGCCGCCTCGGCACCGGCGCGCGCCCGATGACGGCCGAAGGCGAACGGCCGCAGCATCGCGCGCGCCGGCGCTTCGGGCAGAACTTCCTGCACGATCCCCATGTCATCCAGCGCATCGTCGACGCGATCGACCCGCGCCCGGGGCAGGCCATCGTCGAGATCGGTCCCGGCCAGGCCGCGTTGACGCGCGCGTTGATCGAACGCGCGGGCCGCATTACGGCGATCGAGATCGACCGTGACCTCGCGGCCTGGCTGCGCACGCAGTTCGAGCCCGGCAGATTGCAGCTGATCGAGGTCGACGCGCTGGACTTCGACTGGTCGACGCTGCCCGGCCCGCTGCGCATCGTCGGCAACCTGCCCTACAACATCTCGTCGCCGCTGCTGTTCGCGCTGATGCCGCTGGCCGGGCGCGTCATCGACCAGCACTTCATGCTGCAAAAGGAGGTCGTCGAACGGATGGTGGCAGCGCCCGGCAGCCGAACCTACGGCCGGCTGTCGGTGATGCTGCAGTTCCGCTACCGCCTGACGCGGCTCTTCGACGTGCCGCGCGGCGCGTTCCGTCCCGCGCCGCAGGTGACGTCGAGCATCGTGCGGATGCAGCCGCTGGCGGCCCAGGACGTGCCCGCTGTCGATCGCGACGCCTTTGCGCGCGTCGTCGGCGCCGCGTTCGGGCAGCGGCGCAAGACGCTGCGCAACGCGCTCGGCGGACTGATGTCGGCGGAGTCGATCGCCGGCTGCGCTGTCGACCCGCAGGACCGCGCGGAAACGCTCGCGGTGGCCGACTTCGTGCGCCTGACCGAAGCCTTCGTCCGCACGCAGGCGGCGTCCGCTATCCGCGCGCCTGGATGAGTTCGATCTTGTAGCCGTCCGGGTCGGTGACGAAGGCGATGACGGTGGTGCCGCCCTTGACCGGTCCGGCCTCGCGCGTGACGTTGCCGCCGGCGGCGCGGATGCGCTCGCAGGCGGCGGCGGCGTCGGGCACCGCGATCGCGATGTGTCCGAACGCATCGCCCAGCTGGTACCGGTCGACGCCGTAGTTGTAGGTCAGCTCGAGCACCGCCTGCTCGCGCTCGTCGCCATAGCCCACGAACGCCAGCGTGTACTTCTGTTCCGGACGATCGGTGGTGCGCAGCAGCTTCATGCCGAGCACCTGCGTGTAGAAGTCGATCGACCGTTGCAGGTCGCCGACGCGCAACATCGTGTGCAGGATCCTCATCGGTGCCTCCTTTAGAGCGGCAGCGCGGCCATGTCGACGCCGCGGATCTCTTCACGCGCCGGCTCGAAGGCCGGCAGCAGCTGCGCCACCGCGTGCCAGAACCGGGCGCTGTGGTTCATCTCGTCAAGGTGTGCCAGTTCGTGCGCCACGACGTAGTCGATCACCGGCAGCGAGAAGTGGATCAGGCGCCAGCTGAGTCGGATGCGGCCGTCGTGCGTGCACGAGCCCCATTGCGAGCGCGCGGAAGACAGTGTCCAGCCGGTGTAGCGCGCGCTGATCCGACCCGAGAAGCGGGCGATGCGCTCTGCAAACACCCGCCTCGCCTCGGACTGCAGCCACGCCTGCACGGCGTCGCGCACCTGCGCTTCCGTAGCTTCGGCCGGCAGCGCGAGGCGCAACGTTCCGTCGCCACCGTGCGTTTCGGCCGGACCTGCACCGACGCGCAGCGTCAGATGCCCTCCGAGGTACGGCAGCGCGGCGCCGTCGACAAAGCGCACGGCAGGCAACCGCCTCCGCTCGCGCCATTCGTGCCATTCGCGCTGCTTGGTGACGATCCACCGGCGTTTTTCGACGATCGCCGCCTCGATCTCGCGCAGCGGGACCCAGCGCGGCGCGCTGACGGTCAGCCCCTGGTCATCGATCTGGAAGCCGATCGAGCGCCGCCGTGCGCGCCGCAGGCGATACGGCACGACGCCGTGGTCAAGGCGGATCTGCCGGGTGCGCGGGTCGGCCGGCGGGAGCGCCGGCGCAAACGGCGCGGCACCCGCGCCGTCGAGCACCAGCGACAGCTGTTCGGGAGGGGCGACCTTGAGCTTCTTCAAGACGGACCGGGACTTTGCCTACGGGCCCGTGCCGGCACCGGTGCCGGAACGTACGGGCCGCTGTAGCGGTGCGGCGCCAGCCGCCGCATCTCCGTTTCGATCCACGATTCTATGGCGGCTCCGACTTCATCCGCGGACTTGCCGCGCGCATCCACCGCGGGCCCGATCGATACGGTGATCGTGCCCGGCCGCCGGATGAAGGCGTTGCGCGGCCACAGTTCGCCGGAATTGACCGCGATCGGCACGGCCCAGGCACCGGTGCGTGCGGCGAGCCGCGCGCCTCCGGTTTTGTAGCGCTTTGTCGAGCCCGGCCTCGTCCGCGTGCCTTCGGGAAATATCACGATCCACCAGCCGCGTCCGAGCCGGTCGATACCCTGCTCGACCACCTGCTCGAATGCGTCCTGGCCCTTGCTGCGGTCGATGCTGATCATCTGCGCCGACGCCAAGCCCCAGCCGAAAAACGGCAGCCAGTTGAGTTCGCGCTTGTAGACGAAGGTGAGGTCGCGCGGCATGTACGACGGCAGCCACAGCGTTTCCCACGACGACTGGTGCTTGGGCAGCAGGATCGCCGGTCCGTCAGGCAGGTTGTCCCAGCCCTCGACTTTCCATTCGATGCCGCAGAACACCCGCGCGCCCCAGATGGCCATCTTTGTGTAGCGGGTGCACAGGTAGTAGCGCGTGTGCACCGGAAAGAGCCAGCCCGAGAGCACGACGAAAGCCCACGGAATGACGACGACGATCAGGAACAGCAGGTAGATCGCCGAACGCAGCGCGAGCATCGGAAGGTCGCGTTACCCGGCCGTCAGCCTGGAGATGTCCGCAACGCGGTTCATCGTCGCGTGCAGGCCCTTCAGCAGCCCGAGCCGGTTGGCGCGCAGCTTCGCATCGTCGACGTTGACCATCACGTCGTCGAAAAAGCGGTCGACCGGCAGCTTCAGCGGCGCCAGGGACTGCAGCATCGCGGTGTAGTCGCCCTTGTCGAACAGCGCTTCGGCGGCGGGACGGACTTCGGCGAATGCCGCGCCGAGTGCCTGTTCGGCGGGCTCGAGCAGCAGCGTCCGGTCGAAGCCGTCGGGCACGCCCCCGGCCTTCTTCAGGATGTTGCCGATGCGCTTGTTGGCCGCGGCCAGGCTCGCGGCCTCCGGCAGCTCCATGAACACGCGCACCGCTTCGAGCCGCCGCGGCACGGTGTCGATGCGCAGCGACCCTTCGGCCAGCACGGCATCGACCTCGTTGGCGCCGAAGTTCTCCTCGCGCAGCAGACCCGACAGGCGGTCCGCGAAGAACGCCAGCAGCGCCGCCCGCGCCGCCTCGACCTCCTTCAGGACTTCAGGACGGAACGCCGCGAAGGCGCCGTCGACGAGGTCGCCCAGGTCGAGCGGCAGGCTGCCGTCCTTCAGCATGCGCAGCACGCCCAGCGCATGACGGCGCAGCGCGTATGGGTCCTTTTCGCCGGTGGGCTTCTCGCCGATGCCGAAGAGTCCGGCCAGCGTTTCGAGCTTGTCCGCCAGCGCTACGCAGGTGCCGGCCGGCGTGTACGGCAGCGCGTCGCCGGCAAAGCGCGGCTGGTAGTGCTCGCGGATCGCGGTGGCGACGTCCGAAGCCTCGCCATCGTGGCGTGCGTAGTACTCGCCCATGATGCCCTGCAGCTCGGGGAACTCGCCGACCATCAGCGTGCGCAGATCGGCCTTCGCCAGTCGTGCGGCACGCTCGACGTGCGTCACGTCCATGCCCAGCCGACGCGCGATGCCGACCGCGATGCCGGTGATGCGTTCGACGCGCTCGAGCTGCGAGCCGAGCTTGTTGTGGTACACGACGCTCGCCAGTCCGGTGACGCGGCTCTCGAGCGTCTGCCGGCGGTCCTGGTCGTAGAAGAACTTGGCGTCGGCCAGCCGCGCGCGCACGACGCGCGCGTTGCCGGTGACGATCGCCTCCGGATTGCTCGCGTCGAGATTCGAGACCAGCAGGAAGCGGTCCAGCAGCGCGCCCTTGTCGTCGCGCAGCGCGAAGTACTTCTGGTTCTGCTGCATCGTCAGGATCAGGCACTCCTGCGGCACCGACAGGAACTCCGGCTCGAAGCCCGATTCGTAGACCGTGGGCCATTCGACCAGCGCCGTCACCTCGTCAAGCAGTTCATCGGGCGCGACCACGGTGGCGCCGAGGCGCGTCGCCGCGCGGGCGAGCTGCTCCTCGATGCGCCGGCGGCGGGCCGCGAACGAGGGAATCACCTTGCCCTCGAACTCCATCTGCTCGACGTAGGAATCGGCCGAGTGGAGCACCACCTCACCCTTGCACATGAAGCGATGGCCGAAGGTGCGGGTACCCGCGGTCAGGCCGAGCACATGCACCGGAACGACTTCGTGTCCGCGCATTGCGACCAGGCGGTGCGCCGGACGCACGAACTGCACCGTCGTCTGGCCGTCTGCGAGCTGGTAGCTCATGACCTTGGGGATCGGCAGCCCTGCCACGGTCTCCTCGAGCGCCGCCTGCAGCGCGACGTGCAGGCTCTGCCCGGCGGCAACACTACGGAGAAAGACCGCGTCGGCCTTGCCGTCGTTCTCGACGACGAGCGAGTCGGCGCCGTGATGGTCTCCGACCGGAACCTTGGCCAGATACCCGCGCCCCATGGATTCCAGCTTCTTCAGGAACGCCTGGGTCCAGTTGCGGGCGGCGTCGCGCGCGACGGCGAGAGGCATCAGCTTCTGCTTGAACGGCTGGTCGGCCGAACGCGCCGCGACGTGCGAAATGTGCACGGCGAGCCGGCGCGGTGCGCCGTACGCTGTCACCCGGCTGTCGGCGCCGAGGAACTGGCGGCTGTAAAGGCCGGATTCGATGCCCGCGGCAAATGCGCCCAGCAGCGACTTCAGCGCCTTCGGCGGCAGCTCCTCGGTCAGCAGTTCGACCAGCAGCGAGGAATGGGGCATCAGGCGGCCTCCTGCTTCTGCGCGCCCACCATCGGGAAGCCGAGGCGCTCGCGCGACTCGTAGTAGCTCTGCGCAACGGCCCGCGCCAGGTTGCGGATCCGGCCGATGTAGCCGGCGCGCTCGGTCACGCTGATCGCGCCGCGCGCATCGAGCAGGTTGAAGGTGTGGCTGCACTTCAGCACCATCTCGTACGCCGGCAGCGCGAGCTGCAGGTCCATCAGGCGCCGCGCCTCGGCTTCGAACAGGCTGAACTGGCCGAGCAGTAAGGCCGCATCGCTGGCCTCGAAGTTGTAGGTGCTCTGCTCGACCTCGTTCTGGTGGAACACGTCGCCGTAGGAGAGCACCTTCTCGACCCCGCGGTCCTTCCAGCGCGTGTAGACGAGGTCGAACACGTTGTCGACGTTCTGCAGGTACATCGTCAGCCGCTCGAGTCCGTAAGTGATCTCGCCGGTGATCGGCCTGCATTCCAGCCCGCCGACCTGCTGGAAGTACGTGAACTGCGTGATCTCCATGCCGTTCATCCACACTTCCCAGCCGAGGCCCCAGCAGCCGAGCGTCGGGTTCTCCCAGTTGTCCTCGACGAAGCGGATGTCGTTCTTCTTCGTGTCGATGCCGAGCGCGTGAAGCGATCCGATGTAGAGATCGAGGATGTCCGGCGGCGAAGGCTTCAGCACGACCTGGTACTGATGGTGCTGGTGCAGCCGGTTGGGGTTCTCGCCATAGCGCGCGTCCTTCGGGCGACGGGAGGGCTGCACATAGGCGGCGCGCCACGGTTCCGGTCCCAGCGCGCGCAGGAAGGTCGCCGTATGCGAGGTTCCGGCGCCGACTTCAAGGTCGATCGGCTGCAGGAGCGCGCAACCGTGCTGGTTCCAGTAGGTCTGCAGGCGGAGGATGGCTTCCTGAAACGTGATCATCGGCAGTCCGGCCGAAGCTGGAGAACATCCAAGGAAGCGCGGATTGTACGGACTGGCTAGCGGCGTCCGGCGGCGCGCCGTGCTTGGCTGCGCAGTTCGTCGAGCGCGATGCGCGTCTCGGCACCGGCGCGGCGCGGCGCACACTCCGCGCAGCCTCGACGCCGCCCGCGCCACAGATAGGCGACGGCGCCGACGACAAGGACGACGGCGAGCATATCGAGCAGCAGCGTCATCTCAGGCCCCGAGCGCCAGTGCTGCTCGGTAGGTGATGAATGCCGCAAGATAGGCCAGCGCGAACAGATAGGCCGCCATGATTACCGGCGCGCGCCAGCCGCCCGTCTCGCGCCGGACCGCCGCCAGCGTGGACAGGCACTGCGGCGCAAAGACGTACCACGCGAGCATCGCAAGACCGGTTGCAAGGCTCCACTGCGCGGCTATCACCGGCATCAGCGCCGCGCCGGCTTCGCCCGCAGATGCCATCGAGTAGACCGTACCGAGAGCGCCGACGGCAACCTCGCGCGCGGCCAGTCCCGACACCAGCGCGATCGAGATCTGCCAGTTGAAGCCGACCGGTTCGAGCACGTGCTCGAGCAGCGCACCGAGCTGGCCGGCAATGCTGTACTGGATCGCAGGGCCCGTCGCATCCGCCGGAGCAGCCGGAAACGAGCTCAGGGCCCACAGGACGATCATCAACGCAAGGATCGTCGTGCCGACACGCCGCAGGAAGACTCGCGCCCGCTCCAGCAGCCCGAGCGCGAGGTGGCGCAGGTTCGGCGTGTGGTACGAAGGCAGTTCCATCAGCAGCGGCGCGGCCTGGCCGCGCGTCGTGCGCGTCAGGACCAGCGAGACCAGGAAGGCGGAGACGATGCCCGCGACGTAGAGCGCGAACAGCACCAGTCCCTGCAGTTCGATGCCCGGACCGATGAGCCGCGAAGGAATGAAGGCACCGATCAGCAATGCATACACCGGCAGCCGCGCGGAGCAGGTCATCAGCGGCGCAATCATGATCGTGATCCAGCGGTCGCGCCGGTCCGGAATCGTGCGCGTCGCCATGATGCCGGGTACGGCACAGGCGAAGCTCGACAGCAGCGGGATGAATGAGCGACCCGACAGTCCCACGGTGCCCATCAGCCGGTCGAGCAGGAATGCCGCGCGCGGCAGGTATCCCGAATCCTCGAGCAGCAGGATGAAGAAGAAGAGGAGCAGCACCTGTGGCAGGAACACGAGCACGGTGCCCGCACCGGCCACGATGCCGTCGACCAGCAGGCTGCGCAATGCCGACTCCGGCAGCACGCCGTTGAGCCATGTCCCGGCCGCGTCCACGCCCGCCTGGATCCACTGCATCGGCGGTTTCGACCACGCGAACACCGCCTGGAACACGAGAAACATCACCGCTGCCAGCAGCAGCGGGCCGACCAGTGGATGCAGCACGACGCGGTCGATCGCTGCGCTCGCGTGATCCTCCTCGATACGAGAAACTCCCAGCGCGAGCAGGATGCGATCGGCCTCCGCCACGACACCGGCCTCGTCGAGCGCCACCGCCGCTGGCCGGGCCGCGGCCCCGCAGTGGGCGTCGATGGCCTGCATCAGCGCCCGGGCGCCGTTGCCGCGCACGCCGACCGACTCGACCACCGGCACGCCGAGTTCGGCGGCAAGCCGGTCCGGTGAAATTTCGAGACCGCGCTTGCGCGCCAGGTCGCTCATGTTGAGGCTCACCAGCATCGGCAGGCCCATGCGGCGCACGCGCAGCGCGAACCGCAGGTGGCGGCGCAACTGCGTCGCGTCGAGCACGCATACGATCAGTTCGGGCACCGGCTCACCGGGCATCTCGCCGCGCAGCACCGCAGCGGTGACGGCCTCGTCGGGCGAGCGCGGCGCCAGCGCATAAGTGCCCGGCAGATCAAGCACCTGAACCGTGCGGCCCGTCGGTGTCTGGAACTGTCCGAGCTTGCGCTCGACAGTGACGCCGGCGTAATTGGCGACCTTTTGCCGGGCTCCGGTCAGCAGGTTGAACAGCGACGTCTTGCCGCAGTTCGGCTGGCCGACGAGCGCGATGCGCGGGCCGGCAGCGGCCACACCTGTCATGGTCAGGCGGGCGGGCGCTGCACCAGCACGCAGTCTGCTTCCGCGGAGCGCAGTGCAAAGGTGCTGCCGCCGATGCGGACCGCAATCGGCCCTCCGGCGAAACCGCCGGCGACTACCTGCACGGCCTCTCCGTCCAGGAAACCGAGTTCACGCAGTCGGGCCGGCAAGCTGGATGTCGCCAAGCCGTTCTGGGTGACGTCCGCGACCGATGCGCGCGCCCCTCGCGGCAACTTGGCCAGCGCGATAACGGCGGCGACGACTCCCATGCTTCGCTCCCTGAACTGTCTGCTGCAGTGCGATAAGTAGACGATCGATCGGTAAGATCGACCTTGACCTAACGCAATTGAATAACAATCATTCTCATTTAGCAAGCCCCTACTGTTGTCGACCCCATACCGCGGCGACGCCTGCAAGGAGCAACGAGAGCAGCAGTGCGGGCGCGTTCCCGAGACGGAGGAACGGTGTCAAGCCCTCGGTGCCCTGAACGAAGCCGTCGAGCGTTCCCGGGCGCTGCAGCGGCAGCCCGGCGATGACCGCCCCTCGGTCATCGATGATCGCCGTCGCGCCGGTGTTGGTGGCCCGCAGCATCGGATGCTGGGTTTCCAGCGCCCGCATGCGGGAAATCTGCAGGTGCTGCGGCAGGGCGATGGAATCACGGAACCACGCCAGATTCGACAGGTTGAGCATGACGGTCGGCGCGCGCTCCGGGTCCCGCCAGGCGCGGCGGATCACGTGGCCGAACAGGTCCTCGTAGCAGATGTTGACGGCAATCCGCTGGCCGGCCAGTTCCATCGGCGCCTGACTCGCAGCACCGCGCTGCTGGTCGCCGATTGGCATCTCCATCAGGTCGACAAACCAGCGGAAGCCCCAGGGTATGAACTCGCCGAAGGGCACGAGGTGCTGCTTGCTGTAGCGCTGCCAGGCCGTCCCCTCCGGAGCCCAGCCGACCGCGCTGTTGAAGTAGGCACCCGCCGGTTCTTCGATGAAGACGCCGAAGACGATTCCGCTGCGATTGGCGCGCGCAAACGACTGGAACTGCTCGATAGCCGCCGGCGGCACGAACTCCAGCGGTACCGGGAACACCGATTCCGGCAGCGCCACAAGGTCTGCGCGCGGGCCCTCGTGCATCAGGGCCCAGTGCTCGTCGAACGCCCGCACCAGTCCGGACGCCGTGAACTTGGTGTCCTGCGGGATGTTCGCCTGGACCAGCTTCACGCTGATCGATGCGCCGGCCGGCTCGGTCCAGCGCAACGGGCGCAGCGCCAGCCCGCCGGCGAGCACCAGCACAAGGACCGTGGCCGTCCACGCGTAGCCCCGCACGCCGCGCTGCCGGATTGGCAGAGTCAGCAGCGCGAGCGCGCCGGCCAGTAGCGCGGCAGCCAGCGTCACTCCATAGACGCCCACCACCGCGGCGTAGCCCGCCAGCGGGCCGTCGGTGTGCGCGTAGCCGCTCGCCAGCCATGGAAATCCGGTCAGCAGCGTGCCGCGCAGCCACTCGGCCAGCGTCCATGCCGCGGGCAGCGCAATGGCCAGCCTCGCGAACACCGACGACGCGAGTCGCTGCGCGGCGGCCAGCGCCAGCGCTGGGTAAAGCGACAGAAAGGCGCAGAAGGCCGCTGTCGCCAGCGCAGCCAGCGGCGCCGGCATCGCGCCGTAAACATGCATGCTGATATAGACCCAGGACACGCCGACGCCGAACCAGCCGAGTCCGAAGACGAAGCCCAGGGCCGCCGCCTGCGCAGCGCTCCGCGCCCGCGCGGCCAGCACGAACAGGACCGCCAGTGCGAGGACTTCGAGCCAGGGGCGGTTCCACGGCGCGAACGCGAATGCATGTGCTGCGCCCGCGGCGAGCGCAATCACCCCCAACACAATCGGCTTCAGCATGGGACCGGAACGGGCTGCAGCGCGAAAAAACGCCGCTAGGCCGGATGGCGTTGCTCGTTGTCCTCGAAGAATTCCCGGACCACCGTCTTCGGCAGGCGGTTTACCAGGAACAGATGCGCCTGCCGGGCATCGGCGCGCAGCACTTCGAAGCGCATGTCGCCGATCTCGATCGCATCGCCCCGCCTCGGCACACGTCCAAGTTCATGGCTGACGAGGCCACCGACCGTGTCATAACCGTCCTTCGAATACTGCGTGCCGAACGCCTCATTGAACTGCACGATCTCGGTCAGGCCCTTCACACGATAGCGGCCGCCCTCCTCGGCGATGATCGCGCCATCGTTCTCGTCAAAGTCATACTCGTCCTCGATGTCGCCGACGATCTGTTCGAGGACGTCCTCGATCGTGATCAACCCCGCCACGCCGCCGAACTCATCGACGACGATCGCGATGTGGTTGCGGTTGGCGCGGAAGTCGCGCAGCAATACGTTGAGGGGCTTGCTCTCCGGAATGAACACGGCCGGACGCAGGCTGGCACGGACGTCGAAGTCCGGTTCGGTGTAGTAGCGCAGCAGGTCCTTGGCGAGCAGGATGCCGATGACCTGGTCGCGACTGCCGTCGATGACCGGAAAACGCGAATGGGCCGTCTCGATGACGAAAGGAATCCACTGCGACGGCGGTTCGGCGATGTCGACCACATCCATCTGGGCGCTCGGGATCATCAGGTCGCGGGCGCGCAGTTCGGACACCTGGAGGACACCCTCGATCATCGACATCGCATCGGCGTCCATGAGGTTGCGCTCGTGGGCGTCGTGCAGGGCCTCGAGCAGTTCCTCGCGGTTCTCGGGCTCGCGGAAGATGAACGCGGACAGGCGTTCGAGCAGCGACTTGGCTTTGTGGCGGCGGCCTGATCCGCCGGGCGCAGGGTCTGACATCGATCGGGGGTGCGTCGGCCGACTGCCGCCGACATCACCCTCAAGTGGCGACGAAATCAGAATACACGAGGGGGTCCCGCGGCGGTGTGACGCGATCGCGCTGGGGCAAGCCATGGCACGTGGCCCGGTATGTCAGCGTTCACTCGCGGCAGTGACGGCTTGCCACTGGTCAACACGGTCGTCGGCGAAGCGCCGAAAGTGGTGGTGTTGTGTTGCCGTCCGGAGGAATCATGCGCAGGCCGTTGTCGACTTTCCTCATGCTGACGGCGGCGCTCGCGCTGGCGGCCTGCGCCGCGACCGACAAATCGAACAAGCAGCGCCAGGTCGCGTCGGTCATCTCGTTCCTGTACCCCGGGTCGCAGGAGGTTCCGCCCGCGCCGGACGCCGTCGCCGTTCTCAAGGTGCCGTTTCGTATCGGCGTCGCATTCGTTCCCGACACGGCGGACCCGACCTTCCGGCTCCCGGAAAGCGAGCGGCTGCGACTGGCCGGACTGGTGCGCGACGCGTTCGCCAAGTACCCCTTCATCAGTCAGATCGAGACGGTCCCGTCGCTGTACCTCGAACCCGGCGGCGGCTTTGCCAATCTCGACCGCGTCGCCGCGATGCTGCGCCTCGATGTGATCGCGCTCATCTCCTACGACCAGGTTCAGCACGCGGACGCCAGCGAGTGGTCGATGCTCTACTGGACCCTCGTCGGCGCCTATGTGATCCGCGGCGACCGCTACGACGTGATGACGGCCGTTGAAACCGCGGTCTTCGACGTCAGGAGCCGCCAGTTGCTGATGCGCGCCGCGGGCACGTCGAACGTCAAGGGCAGTGCGACGATGGTCGGCTTCACCGAGTCATCGCGTGCCGCGCGCACACAGGGCTTCGAGGAAGCCGTCAACGGGATGATCGCGAGCCTGCACGGCGAGGTGAAGGCCTTCCGCGAACGGGCCCCGAAGGATCCGAAGGTGCGCCTCGAGCTGCCGCCCGGCTACAACCCCGATGCCGTGCGGTCGGCATCGCCGCTGCCCGCTCGCTAATCGCGATACGGATCGCCGTAGCCCAGCGCCGCCAGCACCGCCACCTCGCGCGCTTCCATCGCCCGCGCTGCAGCGGGCCGGTCATGGTCGTATCCCAGCGCATGCAGTGATGCGTGCACGACGAGATGCGCCAGCCGATCGCGAAACGGCCGCCGCAGCTCCCGGGCGGCCGACCGGACCACAGCCGGGCAGATGACGAGATCCGCCTGCACGACCGGCGCCTGCGAGTACCCGAATGTCAGCACGTCGGTCGCGTAGTCCTTGCCACGGAACTCGCGGTTCAGCCGCCGGCCCTCGCGGGCGTCGACGAAGCGCAGCACGATCTCTGCATCACGGTCGAGCGCAGCAGACATCCAGCGCGCAAGCGTGGCGCGCGCGGGCAGGCGTGCAAATCGGTTGTGGCCCTGAACGCTCAGGCGCAACGCAGGCATCAGCCGTGACGCCGGCGCCCCGCGCCGTCTTCCCCGGCGGCCTCGGCGCGCGCCTCGGCCGCCTCGTAGGCCTCAACGATGCGGCCCACCAGCGGATGCCGCACGACGTCAGCGGCGGTGAAATAGGTGAAGGCTATGCCGCGCACCTCGGCCAGCACGTGCTGCGCCTCGATCAGTCCGCTGGTCGTGCCGCGCGGCAGGTCAATCTGCGTGACATCGCCGGTGACGACCGCCTTGGAGCCGAAGCCGATGCGCGTCAGGAACATCTTCATCTGTTCGCGCGTCGTGTTCTGCGCCTCGTCGAGGATGACGAAGGCCTGGTTCAGCGTACGGCCGCGCATGTAGGCGAGCGGTGCAATCTCGATCGTCTGGCGCTCCAGCAGTCGCTGCGTCTTGTCGAAACCGAGCAGGTCGAAGAGCGCGTCGTACAGGGGCCGCAGGTAGGGGTCAACCTTCTGCGCCAAGTCGCCGGGCAGGAAGCCGAGCCGCTCGCCGGCCTCGACCGCAGGCCGCGTCAGCACGATGCGCTTGACGGTGTCACGTTCGAGCGCATCGACGGCGGCGGCGACGGCAAGGTAGGTCTTGCCGGTGCCGGCCGGGCCGATGCCGAACGTGATGTCATGCGCCAGCATCGCGGCAAGGTAGTCGCGCTGGCGCGGCGTCCGTCCGTGCAGGTCGGGCCGGCGCGTGTGCAGCTGCGGCCCGCCTTCCTCTTCGTCGGCCGGTGGTCTGCGCTCGCCGCGCCGGCCGCGCTGCTCGACGAAGTAGAGCTGGATATCGTCGACGGAAACGGGCCGGCCGGTGCGACGGGCACGTTCGAGGAAGTGCTCGAGCAGGCCGACCGCCGCCTGCGCACTGTCGGCGGTGCCTTCGACGCGGAACTGGTGACCGCGCCGCGCAATGGCGACATCGAGTTCGGTCTCGATCTGACGCAGGTTTGCGTCGAGCGGCCCGATGACGTTGGCGAGATCCTCGTTGCCTGCGTCCGAGGCGAACGTGAGGACTTTCCTGGCAGGCGCGCTGCGTCGTGACACGAGACGAGTCTAGACCCCGGAGCGCGTCATCGGCGCCTTCAGGGCTTCAGCAAGCGTTTCAGCCGCCTCGGCATAGTGGGCGCGCGTCTCGGCCGAGAGCCCGGGCTTGCCCGCGGCGGCGGTGAGCCATCCCTGCAACTGCCGCGCATCACGCCGCAGCAGCGCACGCGCGTCCGCCGGATAGCCCGCCGAGGAGCCGAGGACCGCGGCCGTCATGCGCCGCAGGTGCTCACGCTGCAGGTTGCGCCGCAGGACTTCGGCTTCGGTGCCGCGACGTGCCTCGTCCCAGATCGCCAGCTGCACCGTCGAGTACAGCTCCGCCAGCGTGAAGCTCTCGCTGCCCTTCGGCGCCTGCGCGCGAGCGTCGACGATGCGCCGCGCGACGGTCGGGCTCATCACGCGGTTCAGCACATCGCGCTGCACGGTGAGGATCCGGTCCGACAGGCCGAGTTCCGCGAGCGCCGGCACACCCTGCGGGTTGCTCAGGTAAAGCGCATCGCGCTCGAGCCGGTCGGAGACGAGCTTGCGCATGAACTCCGGCGACACGCGGAAGCTGTCGGTCTTGAACAGCCCCTCGGTGATGACCACCAGCGCCTCGCGCTGCCTTGCCGCGGTCACCGGGGTGATCGGCAGCCGGCCCGAACCGGCGGTCTCGTTCGTCAGCTCGGAGCCACCGACGTATTTCGCGGCAAGGCTCATCGCCATAGCGACCTGCGTGAATCCGGTCAGGAAGCGCCGGCGCAGCATCGAGTAGCTCTCTCCCGCGGGCAACTGCCTCGCTTCGAGCCGCAGCCACAGTTCCTGTGACAGCTTGACGCGGCGCTTGTAGAAGCCGAGAGGATCGCTGCCGAGGTCCATCTGGTTGACCAGCGGATCGATCGAGAACGCAACGTCCTCGTCGGTGGCAAACGCGAGCTGCGCTTCGCTGGCGCGGGCCGCGATGCGCTCGAGCTCCGCCTTCTCCTGCTCCGGCGCGATCGGCTTGTACGCGTATTCGATCGCCCAGAAGTCGTAGGCGCCGAGCGTCGGCGTGAAGTACGCCCCCTGCGGCTCGCCCTTCAGCGCCAGGTTGACCGGCGAATACTCCATCACTGACCCGGTCAGCCCGTAGCGCTCCGCGTAGCTCCGGTTCGAAAGCTGCTGCTGCGTCGACGTGATCGACGCCCGGAAGTTGTGCCGCAGCCCGAGCGTGTGGCCGACCTCGTGCATTGTGACGTCCTTGAGGAACTCGGCCACCAGCCTGTCCGCTTCGGGACTGTCCGGGTCGAATTCGCCGCGCGCTTCCAGCAGCGCCAGCGCGAATCCGACCTCGCGCGCCGCCAGATCGTGATAGGTGCAGAGCCGCCCGTCGGCCGATCCGATCGCCTCCGTGCGGACGTTGCCGGTCGCCGCGTCGTACATCGGCTGATAGCTGACGACGCCCTCGCTCTTCAGCGCGCGCACGTTGCGCGTCTGGCTCGCGTCCCAGCCGATGTCGGCATCGAGGATCTCGCCAGTGCGCGGATCGACCTGCGTCGGGCCGATCGCGCCGAACGACGGCGTCGCCGTGGTCATCCAGCGGACGGAGGAGTACTGGGTCTCGCCGAGGTCGAAGTCCGCGTCGTCGGGCTGCTGGAGCACGACGATCGCATCCTTGTAGCCGATCTTCTCGAAGGCCTTGTTCCACTCGAGGATGCCCAGGCGAATCGGCTCGCGATGCTTCTCCGGAATCTCGTTCGACAACCAGAACGTGATCGGTTTGACGGGCTCCGACACGGCAGCCGATGGGTCCTTCTTTTCCAGCCGCCAGCGCTGGACATAGAAACGCACCGGCGAGATCTTCGATTCGTCGCTGAAGTCGACTTTCGGCGTCGCGAAGTGACCGATACGCGAATCGGCCAGCCGTGGCGACATCGGCTTTTCCGGCAACTTGCTGAACGTATAGAGGAAGCCCAGGAAGAGGCTGCGCGGGTCCTCGATCACCGTCGGCGGCGGATAGAACGGCGCGGGCGCCGCGCCGGGGACCATTGGTGGTGGCGGCGGCACCGGAATGCGCGGCTGCGAATAGTGCGCGGTGACATCGAACACCGTGCGCTCCGGACTGCTCTTCGCCGACTGGATGAACGAATTGCGCGTGTCGAACGAGAACGAGTTGCGGTAGTTGCGCTCGATCATGTAGGACGCCCGCGGAATGTCGGCCAGCAGGAGCGCGTTGGCTTCGATCAGCACCGACTTGCGCTCCGGATGCGGCGCACTGACGATCGGCGCCGAACTCAGCAGGCTGTCGGAGAACGCGTTCCTCACCGCACGCTCCTCCGGCGAGCCCGGGCGCGCGACAAACGTGGTGTTGCGTGCCAGCAGCTGGATGTTGCCGCCGGCCTTGCGGAACTGCCCGACGTATTCGCCGCCCGTGGCGTACTCGGCGCTGCCCATCAGGCCGCCGAACAGCATCTTCTCGCCAATGCCGCGGCTCATATTGACCGACAGGAAGAACGGCTTGTCGATCATCGCGGCTGGAATCTCGATCCAGGTCTTGTCGTCCTTCTGCCAGATCGGGAACAGGCCGTCGATCTGCTTTGCGTCCTTGACGATTTCCG
>DAOMFL010000047.1:151-30086 GCA_035429805.1 Burkholderiaceae bacterium | reverse complement strand
AAGGAGGACGCCCGTTCGTGGGAGCGCCTCGCCGACTGGATCGAGCGCATCGGCTGGCCGCGCTTCTTCGAGAAGACCGGGCTGACGTTCACCAAGCACCTGATCGACGACTGGCGCGGTTCGCGGGCGAACCTGAACGCCTCGGCGCACATCCGCTTCTGAGGCGGGCGACGGGGGAACACAAGTGAAGATCGCCGTCCTCGTCAACGAGGGACCCTACCAGCACCAGGCCAGCGATTCCGCCTACCTGTTCTGCCAGGCGGCCATTGCGAAGGGGCACGAGATCCAGCGTGTTTTCTTCTATCACGACGGCGTCAATAACGCGTCGAAGCTCACGGAGCCGCCGCAGGACGACCGCAACATCGTCCTGCGCTGGAGCAAGTTCGCCGAGCACCACAAGGTCGACATGGTGGTGTGCGTGGCGGCGGGCCTGCGGCGTGGGCTGGTCGAAGAGAACCTCGCGCACGGCTTCAGGATCTCCGGCCTCGGGCAGCTGATCGACGCCGGCATCAAGGCGGACCGCCTGGTCACCTTCGGAGATTGAGCGATGGCGCAGAAGAAGTTCATGCTGGTGAACCGCAAGGCGCCGTACGGGTCGATCTATGCGCTCGAGAGCCTGGAGGTCGTGCTGATCGCGGCGGCCTTCGAGCAGGACGTATCGCTGGTGTTCGCCGACGACGGCGTGTACCAGCTCAAGAAGGACATGCAGACCAAGGCGATCGCGACCAAGAATTTCTCGCCCACCTACCGTGCCCTCGAGGACTATGACATCGACAAGCTCTACGTCGACGCCGAATCGATGGCCGCGCGTGGTCTGACGGCCGACGACCTGGTGGCTCCTGTCAAGGTGGTCGACTCGGCGACGCTCGCCGGATTGATGGAAGAGCAGGACGTCGTGCTCAGTTTCTGAGGTCGAGATGCTGCACATACTCAACAAGTCTCCTCTGGAGAAACCCACGCTCGACACGGTGCTGCGCCTTGCAGGCTCCGGCGCACTGCTGCTGATCGAGGATGCCGTCTACGCGGCAACCCGCGGCAATGCGGCCGAGCCGACGCTGCGCAAAGCTATGGCGAAGTTGCCGGTCTACGCACTTGTGCCGGACCTGCAGGCGCGCGGCATGGCCGATCGGCTGATCGACGGCGTCAAACCGGTCGATTACGAAGGCTTCGTCGACCTCGTGGTCGAACACCCGAACTGCCAGTCGTGGCTCTAGATTCGAGCTTTCAAAGACATTCAACACGCACATTTGCGGATCAGCGAGGAGGAACCGATGCCCACCATCGAAACAGGCGGCAAGACATTCGAAACCGACGAGGAGGGCTACCTCGTCAACCTGGGTGACTGGAACGAGGATCTCGCCGGCGAAATTGCCAAACTCGAAGGCATCGAGATGTCCGAGAACCACTGGGAAGTGGTCAACTTCCTGCGCAAGTACTACGAGGAGTACCAGATCGCCCCGGCGGTCCGGGTCCTGACCAAGGCGATCGGCAAGACGCTCGGCCCCGACAAAGGCAACAGCCAGTACCTGTACGAGCTGTTCCCGTACGGCCCCGCCAAGCAGGCCTGCAAGATCGCCGGCCTGCCGAAGCCGACCGGCTGCGTCTAGCGACTCGGGAAAGCTGGGCGGCCACCCGTCACCCCGCAGGACAAGCCGCCGTGTCCGCCGCGACCGTGCTGTTCGCACTGCTGTTCTACGCGGCCACCGCGGTACTCGCCGGCGGCCTCGCGTGGCGCATTGCCGATTACGCGCGCACGCCGGCGCCGCTGAAGATTCCGACCACGCCGGCGCCTGTCACGCGCGGCGGTGTGGCCGTGCGCATGGCGCGCGAGGTGATCTTCTTCGAGAGCCTGTTCAAGGGCAGCCTGTGGACGTGGCTCTTCGGGTGGCTGTTCCACGCCAGTCTCGCTCTGGTTCTGGCGCGGCACCTGCGCTACTTCACCGAACCGGTGTGGGGCTGGGTCGCGCTGGTGCAGCCGCTCGGCGTCCTGGCCGCCTTCGGCATGCTCGCCGGGCTCGCAGGGCTCTTCGCGCGGCGCCTGCTGGTCGACCGCGTCCGTTACATCTCGACGCCGTCGGACTACCTGATGCTGGTGCTGCTCGGCCTGATCGCGGCTTCAGGGCTGGCGATGAAGTACGTCTTCCGCACCGACGTCGTCGGCGTGAAGGCCTACTTTCTCGGGCTGATGCGCTTTGACTGGCAGCCACTGCCCGCGGACCCGATGCTCTATGTGCACCTGGCACTGGTCGTCGTGCTGATGATCATCTTTCCATTTTCGAAGCTGCTGCACGCGCCCGGCGTGTTTTTCTCGCCGTCGCGCAACCAGGCCGACGACCCGCGCGAAGCGCGCCATCTGGCGCCATGGGCCGCGCGGCTGGACCGGAGCTGAACGATGGCGGTCGAGATCAAGGCTCCTCCGCTGCGCGAATTTCCGACGCCGCCGCGGATTGCACCGGGGTCGATGGAGAAGTCGCGCCCCTATGTCGCGAACGAGAAGATCCAGCAGGCGATCGGATTCCCGGGTGAACTGACCGAAGGCTGGGAGCAGCGCGCGATCGCCCACATGGGCGAGATGCTCGGCAAGTACCGCTCGCTCAAGGTCTTCATGGACTCATGCGTGCACTGCGGCGCGTGCTCGGACAAGTGCCACTACTACATCGGCACGCAGGACCCGAAGAACATGCCGGTGGCGCGCCAGGACCTGATGCGCAGCGTGTATCGCCGCTATTTCACCTTGCCGGGCAAGCTGTTTCCGAAGCTGGTCGGCGCGCGTGACCTGACGAAGGACGTGCTCGACGACTGGTACACCTACTACAACCAGTGCTCCGAGTGCCGGCGCTGCTCGGTGTTCTGCCCCTACGGCATCGACACCGCCGAAGTGACGATGGCCGGCCGCGAGATCCTCGATGCTGTCGGCTACGGGCAGAAGTACAGCAACGAGATCATCGGCAAGGTGCACCGCGTCGGCAACAACCTCGGGCTGCCGGGTCCGGCCCTCGCGGACACGCTCACCGGGCTCGAGGAGGATGTGAAAGAAGAGACCGGCGCCGATGTCCGCTTCCCGCTCGACGAGAAGGGGGCCGAGGTGCTGCTGGTCACGCCGTCGGCGGACTTCTTCGCCGAGCCGCACGTCGACAGCCTGATCGGCTATGCCAAGGTGTTCCACGCCGCCGGCATCCGCTGGACGCTGTCCTCGAAGGCCTCGGAGGCAGGCAACTTCGGCCTCTTCATCGGCAACTACGAGCAGCTGCGGGCGATCGCGCTGCGCATCCGCGAGGCCGCGCTCGACCTCGGCGTCAAGCGGATCATCGTCGGCGAGTGCGGGCACGCGTGGCGCGTCGCCTACAGCTTCTGGAACACGCTGGTCGGCATCGGCGCTGGCGGCAAGGATCCGTTCGCGGTGCAGCTGCAGAGCCAGCTCGACCTGCGCTACAAGCAGCCGATGCACATCTGCGAGTTCACCTGGGACCTGATCCAGCGCGGCGCGCTGAAGTTCGACAAGGAAGCGAACGACCACCGCGTGATCACGTTCCACGACTCGTGCAACGTCGCGCGCGCCTCGCGCATGGGTGACCATCCGGGCGGCCAGTTCGAGATCCCGCGCGCGATCATCCGCGCCGTGGCCAACCACTATGTCGAGATGGCGACCGACACGACGCGCGAGAAGACGTTCTGCTGCGGCGGCGGCGGCGGCCTGCTGACCGACGAGCTGCTCGACCTGCGCGTCAAGGGCGCGCTGCCGCGCATGGAATCGCTGCGCGCGGTGGCCGATGGCCGTGGCGTCAACTTCATGGCGACGATCTGCGCGATCTGCAAGGCGCAGTTCACCAAGGTGCTGCCGTACTACGGCTTCAAGATGAACATGGTCGGCGGCGTGCACCAGCTGGTCAGCACGGCGATCCGGCTGGACGCCGCCCCGCATTGAAAATCACCGCATCGGAGACACGATGTCGACACCCGCTGAAACCGCGATCCGGCCGCTGACCTTCAGGAAATTCAAGGACGGCGACCACGAGTGGAAGGACCTGCACCAGAAGATCTTCAGTGCCGATCACTCGCACAAGTGCCCGACGTACATCCAGTCGACGCCACCGTGCCAGGGCAGCTGCCCGTCGGGCGAGGACATCCGCGGGTATCTGAACATCGTGCGCGGCATGGAGAAGCCGCCGGTCGGCAAGGACGGCAAGCCGCTGATGACGTGGCAGGAGTACGCCTGGCGGCGCCTCACGGAGGCCAATCCGTTCCCTTCGATCATGGGACGCGTCTGCCCGGCGCCGTGCGAGACCGGCTGCAACCGCAACGAGGTCGAGGACCACGTCGGCATCAACTCGGTCGAGCACTATCTCGGCGAGTGGGCGATCCAGAACAAGCTGGCGTTCGTCGCCCCAGAGAAGCGCACCGGCAAGAAGGTCGCAGTGATCGGCGGCGGGCCGGCGGGGCTGTCGTGCGCCTACCAGCTTGCGCTGAAAGGTCACGACGTCACGGTGTTCGACGAGCGTGAATACCTTGGCGGAATGATGCGCTATGGCATTCCGGGCTTCCGCACGCCGCGCGAAGTGCTCGATGCCGAGATCAAGCGCATCCTCGATCTCGGCGTGAAGGCGCGGCTGAAGTGCCGCATCGGCACCGACGTCACGCTCGAGTCGCTGCGCAAGGACTTCGATGCGATCTTCCTCGGCATGGGCGCGCAGGCGGGCCGCGCGTTGCCGGTTGCCGATTCCGAGGCGCCGAACGTCGTCACCGCGACGTCGTTCCTGCGCGCATTCAACGACGGCCGGCTGCGTCACGTCGGCAAGCGCGTCGTCGTCGTCGGCGGCGGCGATACTTCGATCGACGTCGCGACGGTGGCGCGCCGCCTCGGCCACATCGAGCATGCGAAGCCGACCGACTTCGAGGGTGCGATCGCCGGCCACATGGCGCACGACGTCGCCGAGATCTCGGTCAAGCAGGGGGCCGAAGTCACGCTGACGACCGTGTTCGCGGTCGACAAGATGCAGGCCAACAGGCACGAGGTCGAGCAGGCGCAGGCCGAAGGGATCGACATCCGCGGCAGTCTGGTGCCGGTGGGGATCGTGCGCGGCCCCGATGGTCGCGCGACTGCGCTGCGCCTGGCCGAGTGCGAGGCGAAGATGGTCGGGCCCCGGCTCGAGATCAAGGTGAAGGAAGGCACCGAGCAGGAGATCCCGGCCGACCTGATCGTCTCGGCAATCGGGCAGGCCGTGGACTTCACCGGGCTAGCGGAGTTTGACAACGGCAAGGGCGCGGTCAACGCCGACCGCAACTACCAGGTCGCTGGAAAGCCCGGCGTGTTCGCCGGCGGCGACGTGCTGCGGCCTCACCTGCTGACCACCGCGATCGGCCACGGCGCGATCGCCGCCGAAGGCATCGACCGGTTCCTGGCGAGCGAGGAACTCGAGAAGCGGCCGAAGATCGACGTCCACCAGTTCGACCTGATGCGCAAGTACGTCGAGAAAGGCGTGCAACTGCCGGACGTGAATGAACCCCTGCGCGGCACCGACAAGGCGGCCGGCGCCGTGCACAACTTCGACAACCGTTCGGACCGGTACGTGATTCCGCACGGGGCGCTGTTCCTCGGTCACTTCGGCTTCGCCGCGCGCAACATGCGCAAGTTCATCACGCTGACCCGCGAAACGGCGCTCGGCAACTTTGAGGAACGCCTGGACGTGCTGAACGAGCAGCAGGCAGTGGCCGAGGCCAAGCGCTGCATGAGCTGCGGGCTGTGCTTCGAGTGCGACAACTGCGTCGTCTACTGCCCGCAGATCGCCGTCAAAAAGGTGCCGAAGAAGGAAGCCACCACCGGTCGCTACGTCTTCACCGACTACGACCGCTGCGTCGGCTGCCACATCTGCGCCGACGTGTGTCCCACCGGCTACATCCAGATGGGCCTCGGGGAGTAGTGCCCCGATGAGCGGCGGCCTGTCCCGGTGGCGCTTTGCCGCGACCGCAGCCGCGGCGGGGCTGGCGTCGCTGCTTGCTGTGGCGGCGCCGGGCGTGGCACGGGCCGAAGGCACGCGCGTGCCACTGCCGAGCTTCAGCGTCGACCGCAGCACCCAGTGCGTCGCGCCACCGGACGTCATGCGCCGCACGCACATGGAGATGCTGAAGCACCGGCGCGACAAGACGGTCCATGAGGGTATCCGTGGCGGCGACGAGAGCCTGAACCGCTGCCTGTCCTGCCACGCGGACAAGACGACCGGCGCTGCCGTCGGCGCTCCGGATGCGTTCTGCCAGTCATGCCATGCCTACGCTGCGGTCAAACTTGACTGCTTCGACTGTCACCAGGGACGCCCCGGCGCTCAGGCCAGGCTGAGCGGGGCGGGTCGATGAGCGGTCGAGAGGCCCCGGTGTCGCGCCGTGCGCTGCTGGCCGGCGCGGCGGCTGCACTGGCCGGCGTGACGCTCGCGCCGGGCATCCGCCTGATCGAGGTCGCGCAGTCGGCCGAGCCGGGCAAGCCGGTCAGTTCGAAGGTGCGCTGGGGGCTGCTGATCGACGCCGGTCGCTGCGTCGAAGGCTGCAACGAGTGCGTGCTGGCCTGCAACCGTGAGAACGGCCTCGAGGGCGGAACGCGCCCCACTGACTCGCAGTGGATCCGCATTGTCGAGCTGAAGGATCGCCGCACCGGACGCAAGGCAATGGCGCCGGTGATGTGCCAGCACTGCGCCAATCCGCCGTGCGTGGACGTCTGCCCTACCGGCGCCAGCTTCAAGCGGGCCGACGGCATCGTGCTGGTCGACCGCCACACCTGCATCGGCTGCCGTTACTGCATGATGGCGTGCCCGTACAAGGCGCGCAGCTTCGTGCACGAGCCGCTTACGCAGCAGAAGCCCGAAGTGCCGCGCGGCAAGGGCTGCGTGGAGTCCTGCAACCTGTGCGTGCACAGGATCGACCGCGGCGATGGCACGACCGCCTGCGCCGAGGCCTGCCCGACGCAGGCGATTCTGTTTGGCGACCTCAACGATCCGCAGTCGGCGATTTCACGCCGCATCGCCGAGGTGCGCACGACGCAGCTGCGCGCCGATCTCCGCCTCGACACCGGCGTCCGCTACACGGGACTGTGATGAACGCTCCCACGATCCCTGTTGCCGGCGGTGAGCGCCGTTTCTGGTGGCTGGTCGCGGCCGGCGGGCTGCTGCTGGCGGTCGGGCTCGGCGCCGCGTGGTACATGGAGGAGCACGGGCACATCGTCACGGGCATGAGCAACGAGGTCGTCTGGGGCACGCCGCATGTGTTCGCGATCTTCCTGATCGTGGCGGCTTCGGGCGTGCTCAACATCGCCTCGATGGCGAGCGTCTTCGGCCGGGCACACTACAAGCCGTGGTCGCGGCTGTCGGGTGTGCTCAGCGTCGCGATGCTCGCCGGCGGTCTGATGGTGCTGATGCTCGACCTCGGCCGTCCGGAACGCATGGTGGTGGCCGCGACGCACTACAACCCGACGTCGGTGTTCGCCTGGAACGTGCTGCTGTACTCGGGCATGTTCGCCGCCGTGCTGGTCTACCTGTGGATGCAGCTTGAGAAGCGCATGAACCGCTACGCGCCCGCGGCCGGGGTTGCGGTGCTGATCTGGCGCTTTGTGCTGACGACCGGCACCGGCATGATCTTCGCCTTCCTGGTTGCGCGGCAGGCGTATGCCTCGGCGGTGCTGCCGCCGCTCTTCATCGTGATGTCGCTCGCCTGGGGCATGGCGGTGTTCGTGCTGGTGCGCGCAGCCGTCGGCGGGCCGGCCGACGCCGAGCTGCTGCGCCGCATGCGCAACCTGCTGGGACTGCTGATTGCGCTGGTGCTGTACTTCATGGTCGTCTACCACCTGACCAACCTGTACTTCGCGAAGCAGGCGGCGTTCGAGCGCTTCATCCTGCTCGACGGCGGCGTCTATCCGTGGCTGTTCTGGGTCGGCTACGTGCTGATCGGCAGTATCGTGCCGATGGTGCTGGTGTCCCGCAGCACGGCCACCGCGCGCACGCTGCGCACGGCAGCAGCGCTGACGCTCGTCGGCGCGTTCGCGGCGCTGTACGTGTTCATCATCGGCGGACAGGCCTTCCCGCTGGAGATCTTCCCGGGCTACGAGGTGACGAGCGCTTTCCGCGACGGCGCCATCGCTGCCTATGCGCCGAGCCTGCCCGAAGTGCTGCTGGGCCTGGGCGGTGTGGCCGCGGCCTTCCTGATCACCTTGGTCGGGATCCAGGTGTTCGACATCGTGCCGGACGGCGCGGCTGCCACGGCGACCGACTAGGCTCGGTCATGTATCGGCTGTACATCGCCGCCGCGCACAAGTCGTCGGGCAAGACGACCGTTGCGATCGGACTGGCCGCCGCGCTGCGCGCCCGCGGCCTTGAGGTGCAGCCGTTCAAGAAGGGACCCGACTACATCGACCCGCTGTGGCTCGGCGCGGCCACCGGTCGCGGCTGCTACAACCTCGACCCCTATATGTCGTCGATGACCGAGATCGGGGCCGCGTTCGACGTCGCCTCCGCCGGCGCCGAAGTGGCGCTGGTCGAGGGCAACATGGGGCTCCACGACGGTATCTCGCTCGACGGCAGCGACAGCAATGCCGCGCTTGCACGGGCGCTCGACACGGCCGTCGTGCTGGTGATCGATGCTCGCGGGATGACGCGCACCATCGCGCCGCTGGTGCTGGGCCTGCGGGCCTTCGACCCGGGCATCCGCATCGCGGGCGTGATCCTCAACCATGTCGGCGGGTCCCGCCACGAGTCGAAGCTGCGCGCCGCGCTCGAGCAGTACACGAATATTCCGGTGTTCGGAGCGCTGCGTGAGGACCGTTCGCTCGTGATCGAGGAGCGACACCTGGGACTGCGGCCGGCGACCGAGTCGGACCGCGCCGGCGACCACATCCGGCACCTCGCCGACACCGTGGCTGCGGCGGTCGACCTCGACGCGCTGCTGGCCTCCTGCGGCGTGCCGGGAGCGACGCAGCCGGCGCGCACGACCGCGCCCGCTCAGGGAGGCGGGCTGCGGCTCGGAATCGCCCGCGATCGCGCTTTCGGTTTCTACTACGCCGACGACCTCGACGCCCTGCAGCGCGCCGGAGCGCGGCTCGTGTACTTCGATGCGCTCAGCGATGCGCAGCTGCCGGAGATCGACGCGCTCTACCTCGGCGGCGGCTTCCCCGAGGTGCTGGGCGCGGAACTCGCCGCCAATCGCTCGTTGCTTGCCTCGATCCGTGCCGCGGTGCAGGGCGGGCTGCCGACCTATGCCGAATGCGGCGGCCTGATGCTGCTGGCGCGCGCGATCGTCTGGAACAACGTCACGTATCCAATGGCGGGCGTGATTCCGGCCGACGTCGTCATGTGCGAGCGTCCGGTGGGCCGCGGCTACGTGCACCTCGAGGAAACGGGAGACATGCCCTGGCCACGGCGCGTGGCGTCGACCGTCCGCGCGCACGAGTTCCACCATTCGATGCTGGTGAACGTCGACCCCGGTCTGCGCTACGCGTACCGTGTGCGGCGCGGCCACGGCGTCGACGGCGAGCATGACGGCATCGTCATTCACAACGCGCTGGCGTCGTACGCGCACCTGCGCAGCACCGGCGGAAATGACTGGCCCGCGCGTTTCATCGATTTCGCGCGGGCGAAGACGGGCACGCGAACCGCGGCGCGGCCGCTCGCGGGAGGGGGCATCGGATGATCGAGATCACGTCCACGGCTGCAGAACGCATCCGGGCGGTCCTGAGCGAGAGCGGCGCGGGACTCTCGCTGCGCGTGGCGGCGCGCCGCGACCCGCAGGGCGATGTCGAGTACGGCATGGGACTCGACGAGCGCCGCGAACAGGACGAGGAGGTCGTCACCGATGCCGGCATCACGCTGCTGGTGTCGCCGCCGTCGCTGGAAGCCCTCGCGGACACGGTGATCGACTTCGTCGAGATGGAACCGGGCGACCACCGGTTCGTGTTCTACCGGCGCGGGGATATTCCCGCCGCCGACAGCGCGGCGTGAGCGTGCACGGCCGCTCCGAAGCGCTCATTCCGCCGTGCGCAGCGCGGAGGACGGGCAGACCGTCGCGCGCTGACCGTCACGAAGAACCGACCAGGGGAGACCGGCGATGGAGACGGGAATGAATCCGGCGACGATCGTGGTGCTCGGGGGCTTCGTGCTCGCGTTCATCTACGGCTACTTCGCCAGCCGTGCCAACTTCTGCACGATGGGTGCGATTTCCGACATCTACAACATGGGTCACTGGGGCCGGATGCGCATGTGGCTGCTGGCGATCGCGGTCGCGCTGATCGGAGCGAGCCTGCTGCACGGGCTCGGATTCGTGGACCTCGCCCGATCGATCTACCCGCGTCCACGGCTGCTGTGGCTGTCATCGATCGTCGGCGGCCTGCTCTTCGGCGTCGGAATGACGCTGGCCGGCGGATGCGCCAACAAGAATCTGAAGCGCATCGGGCACGGCAGCATCCGCGCGATCGTCGTCTTCGTGTTCCTCGGCATTGCGGCCTACATGACGATCAAGGGGCTGTTCGGCCAGTGGCGCGTGGCCTACCTCGATCGCTTTTCGATCGACCTGGCAGCGCACGGGATCGGCGGCCAGGACCTGCCGACGCTGTTCGCCAAGATGACCGGAGTGGCCGCTAAGACCTGGCTCGCGATTCTCGCCACCGTCATCGGCGGCGGCCTGCTCGCCTTTGTCTTCAAGGACCGGCGCTTCCGCAGTAACGCCGACCAGATCATTGCGGGTCTGGTGATCGGTCTCGCAGTCACGGCCGGCTGGTACCTCAGCGGCCACATCGGTTACGTCGAGAGCCCCGAACTCGAGATGGTGTTCGTCGGAACCAACACGCGCGCGGCCGAGTCGCTGAGCTTCGTCGCCCCGATCGCCTACACGCTCGAACTGCTGATGTTCTGGACCGACGCCTCGCTGCACGTGACGTTCGGCATCGCCACGGCGATCGGAGTGGTCCTCGGCGCGCTGCTGTGGGCGAAGTCGAGCGGACACTTCCGGTGGGAAGGTTTCCACTCGATCGCTGACACGCGCGACCACATGGTCGGTGCGGTGCTGATGGGCTTCGGCGGCGTCACGGCGCTGGGCTGCACGATCGGGCAGGGCGTCACCGGCGTCTCCACGCTGGCCCTCGGATCATTGCTGGCGCTGGCGGGCATCATCGCCGGCTCGCTGGCGACGATGAAATACATGCTCTGGCGCGAGGAGCGTGCCTGAGAGCGGGACGAGGGCGGCGCGTCGATCGAAAGCGACCTCACCTTCGATCGGCTTATTCGTGAGGCAGTGCGACCGGCGGATCCCCGCGCGACACTGGCGTTCGCGGGGCGGCGGCGCGTGGCGCTAGATCAGGCGGGCGTGCTTACGCTGTTAGCGCGCCCCAGCCGACGGTGTCCGCCGAAGGTCAAGGTCGATCTTCCCGTAGCGGCCGGAGTCTCCAATCCCGACGCCGCATTCGCGAAGCCGGCTTGCCGCCCCAAGCGCGGCTCTCGCACGCAGCGCTTTCAATCAGGACGCCTTGCGGCGCTGGTAGTACTCCACGACCTTCGGATGGCCGGTCACGCGCTCGAAGTGTTTCACCAGCTGAGGTGCGACGGTGTCCACGAGGTCTTTCGGAATGTAGTCCAGCACGCCGGACCGCAGCCAGCGAATCAACATGGCGACTTTCAGATCCGCCACCGTGAGGCGCCGGTCAGCGAAATACTCGCCGCCAGCTGCCTTCAGCCTTGCCTGGAACTGTTCCAGATAGCGCGTCAGATGACCCGCTGCAAGCTCTTCGCGCGCCTTCTTCTTGGCGTCCTCGGGCAAGCCGATGGTCTGGGCGATCCGGGTGCTGAGGTCCTCCACCGCCTCCATCACCTCGTCGCACAGGAACGCCTGTATGTCGTCTTTGGGATAGAGGCCGGCCAGCTTGCCGACGTAGCGATTGATGCTGTTGGACTGCGAAACCACCAGGCCATCCACTTCCAGCGTGGGCATCGCCAGGAACGGAGTCTTGTCGCGGAAGGCAGGCCAATCCTTGCCGGCGACACGGTGATCTTCGAACGCGATGCCACCGATGTGAAGCGCCAGACGCGCAGGCTCGCCTCGTCCGCCGTCGAAATCGAAATAGGTCAGCTTGAGCTTTGGCATTTGTGATTGCTCCTGATTGTTAGGTGGTCCCTCGCAAGGGTCTGCCTGCAAAGGAGTCTATCGCGACCCTTTGAAAGGTCTGCTCCGAGGCGAGTCAGCCTTTACGGCCAGGCGCCCGGGCTTGGCCGGTTGCTCCAGTCCATGCAATGACGACTGCGGACTGACAGACTCGGCAGTCGATTCCTGCGGTATGAAATTTTCAACGCGATTGCTCCTTCGCAATTTGTGAAGTCGCGCATCCGTGGACTTCCACGCGTGAGGTGTCCGCCCGTGTTCTGGTGAAAATCCACGCTGACACGCCTCGATCACCCATCACCCAGTGACGAGCGCTGCACTGACTTGCGATGGGCGAGTTACTGCGATCAGAAGGCTGCGACCGGTCCTGCCCCCGAGTACATAAGGTGATTGCGTCAGTTTCCGTGTTGCTCAGCCTGCGCGGCCAGTTCTTCAGTGATCAATACATGCAACGTCCTGATGGGAATTCGGCTTCCTGGTCCGTACGCGGCGCATCATCATGTGACTGCACCCGGCGCAGCCGGATCACAAGAACTCCGCCGGCGTGCGCGGGTCGAAGGTTGCTCTGCGCGCATCGTCGCGCCGCGCGTTCGATAGACGAACCAAGGAGGCAGCGTCATGGGCGAAGGGATCCCTGGATTTCGCGGCAGGCTGATCGGCCCCTCGGACAAGGACTACGACGAGGTGCGCGCGCTGTACAACGCCATGATCGACAAGCGACCGAAGTTGATCGCCCGCTGCATCGATGCCGCCGATGTCATGGCGGCGGTCAACTACGCGCGGGAGAACAAGCTGCTCCTTGCGATCCGCGGCGGCGGCCACAGCGGTCCCGGCTTCGGCAGCTGTGACGGCGGACTGGTGGTCGATCTGTCGCAGATGCGCAGCGTGCGCGTCGACCCGGCGACACGAACCGTGCGCGTCGAGCCCGGAGTCACTTCGGCCGATCTCGACCACGCAACGCACGCATTTGGGCTCGCGGTCCCGCTCGGCATTGTCGGCAGCACGGGCGTGGCGGGCCTGACGCTGGGCGGCGGAACCGGCTACCTCACACGCAAGTACGGCCTTACGGTGGACAACCTGCTCGAAGTCGATGTCGTGCTGGCCGACGGCACGTTTGTCACCGCCAGCAAGGACAAGCACGCCGATCTCTTCTGGGCCGTGCGCGGCGGCGGAGGCAACTTCGGCGTGGTCACCAGCTTCTTGTTCCAGGCGCACCCGGTCAAGATGGTCTTCGCCGGTCCGATATTCTGGGACGCGAAGGACGCCAGGAAGGTCATGACGGCGTATCGCGACTTCATCGCGAAGGCACCAGAGGAACTCGGGCTCTTCGTCGGGCTCAAGACTGTCCCTCCGACCGACCCCTTCCCGAAGGAGCACTGGAACAAGCGCGCCTGCGCCTTGATCGGCGCCTACAACGGACCGATCGCAGACGGCCAGAAGCTCATGGCCTCGTTGATCGAGAAGCTTCCGGCTCCGCTCTTCAACTGGACCGGCGAGATGCCGTGGACGGCCATCAACGGTCTGTTCGACCCGTTCTTCCCGAAGGGCCTGCAGTGGTACTGGAAGGGCGACTTCGTGAAAGCACTGCCCGACGAGGCGATCGACGTTCACATCGCCAATGCGCTCAAGGCGCCGACTCCGTTCTGCCTGATGCACCTCTACCCGATCGACGGCGCAGTCCGGCGGGTCGCCAGGGATGCGACGCCCTGGAGCGCACGCGACGCGTCGTTTTCGATGGTGATCGCGGCCATCAGCCCCGATCCCAAAGACGCTGCAGCGCTCAAGGCTTGGGGCCGTGCGTATTGGGAGGCGATCCACCCCTTCAACCTGGCTGGCGCCTACGTCAACTTCATGGATGGCGACGAGGCACACGACCGGGTCGAGCTGAGTTACGGCGACAACTACAAGCGCCTCGCCTCGATCAAGGCCAAGTACGATTCCGGCAATCTGTTCCGGGTGAACCAGAACATCCAGCCTCGAGCCTGATGCGAGTCCCGAGGCGCGTGTCGCTCAACGCCAGCGGAACGGCCCGAGATCGAAGCGCGCCGGGCGTCGCTCGACGAGATCGGCGAGGATTTCTCCGATCACCGGGGCGAACTTGAATCCGTGTCCCGAGCACGGACTGGCGACCAGCACGTTCGGATGTCCCGGATGCCAATCGATCCAGAAGTGCTCGTCCGGAGTATTGGTGTAGAGGCAGACGACCGACCGAAGGAGGCGGCCGTCGGCCCCGGGAACGAAGCGCTTCACGGTGGCGCGAATCCCGGTCACCTCCGCGTGCGTGACTGCGCGGCGCGGCTCGTCCGCCGCGGTCGTTTCGCCGCCATGATGGAAGGCGAGCTTCACACCGGCGCCCTGGTCCGGAAAACCGTAGAAGAAGCGGTCGTCGTCGAACTGCCAGAGATGGATGGGACAGCGCTGCGGGGTGAACGAGTCCGCGTCGCCGATCGGTTCGAACCAGTGCAGGACCTGGCGCTCGATCCGGAACGGCAACTCCAGTCCCGGTAGCAGCGACGCCACCCACGCCCCGGCGCTGATGATCAGCTGTCGCGCGCGTTGGCGGCCCTGCGCGGTGAAGACTTCGACGTGCGGTCCATCGGATTGCCAGTTTGAGACAGACTCGTCGAACCGCAGCGTCGCACCCCGGCGCTGCGCCTGTTCGAGGAACGCCGTCACGCACGCTTCGGGCCGGAGGATGCCGGCGCGCGGCTCCCACACCCCCACCATGCCGGGCTCCGGATGGAGCGCCGGAAAGCGCTCGTGGATTTCGCCGGCCGACAGCATCGAATATTGAAGCCCGTGCAGCTGCGCGCTGCGACGCGACCCTTCGACGAGGACGCTGCCGGGAACGCCGATCATCAGTCCGCCGGTCTGCGTCAGCAGCGCAGTCCCCGCCAGCCGTTCGAGTTCGCGCCACAGCTCGGCCGCCCGCTGCACCATCGGAACGTAGACCGGATCCTCGAAGTACGCCTCGCGGATGATCCGGCTGTCCCCGTGCGAGGACCCGAGCGTGTGGGGCGGCGTGAAGCGGTCGAACCCGATGACGTCGAGACCGCGGCGCGCCAGTTCGAAGGCGGCTGCGCTGCCCATCGCACCAAGACCGACGATGGCGACGTCGTGCGTACGATCCTGCATGGGGGCTACATTAGCGCGCGACGACGGCTGCGCGGCACTGCGCAGCAAGCGCAACGACCGAGTGGAAACGTCGGACCAGCGCGCCGCCGCGGGGTGGCTCAGCGCTCCTGCATGCCGAGCGCGGCGCGGTTCTGCACGGCGAACACCGCGGCCTCGACGCGCGAGCTCAGGCCGAGCTTGGCGAGGATGTGCCGCACGTGCAGCTTGACGGTGTCGTTGCTGATGCCGAGCGTCCTGGCGATCGCCTTGTTGCTCAGGCCCGAGGCGACGTAGCCCAGAATCTGGCGCTCGCGTCCGGTGAGCTGCTTCGCGAGGCTCGCGGCGCTGCCCGGTTCCTCGCCGGTCTGCAGGATGGTCGCCAGCTTTCCGGAGATCGACGGCGCGACGACGAGCTCGCCGCGCGCGGCGCGGCGGATCGCGTCGATGACATCAGCCGGTTCCATGTCCTTCAGCAGGTAGCCGCGCACGCCGAGCCGCAGCGCGGCGGCCAGGTCCTCGGCCGCCTCGCTCATCGTCAGCACCAGCACCGGTGTGTCCGAGCCCTTGTCGCGCAGGCTCTTCAACAGTGAGATGCCGTCGGTCGGCGCCATGCGCAGGTCGAGGATCAGCAGGTCCGGCCGGTGCTGCTGCAGCAGGTCCCAGGCCTCGTCGGCGCGGCCGGTGGTCGCCATCACCTGCATACCGGCGCCGCGCGACAGCAGGTCCGCGAGGCCCTGACGGACCAGCGCGTGATCGTCGACCAGCACGAGCTTGATCGGCGGCGCGTTCACCGGGAGCCGTCCCCGGCAGCGCCGTCCACGGTCAGCGTGATGCGCGTTCCGCCGTTTGGCAGCACGCCGATGTGCAGTCGGCCGCCGGCGCGCCCGGCGCGCTCGCGCATGATCTGCAGGCCGTGGTGGCCGGCCTCCGTCAGTCGTCCGGCGACGCGCGGATCGAGCATCTCCTCGCCCGGCCCGCGGCCGTCGTCCTCGACGACGACCCGGAGGTCGCTGCCGTCGCGGTCGACAAGAATGCGGGCGTGGCGCGCGCCGGAATGCTTGCTGATGTTCGCGAGCGCTTCCTGCACGATGTAAAAGACCTGCAGCTGCTGTTCGGTGCCGAAGTTGAAGTCACTGACGCGGCTGTCGAACAGCAGTTCGATGCCGGTGCGCCGCCGGAACACGGCGGCCAGCTCGCCGAGTGAGGCCAGGAGCCCGCGCGAGTCCAGGCCGGCGCGGTACATCGAGATCATTTCGCGCAACCGGCCGTGCGCGTTGCGCAGTTCGTCGCTCGCGTCGGTCCAGTAGGTGCGCGCAGTCGGCAGATCGCTGGTTTCGAGCGCGTCGTGCAGCAGTGACATGCGCATGCGAACGAAGGTGAGCGACTGGGCGAGTGCGTCGTGGATGTCGGCGGCCATCGACTGCCGCTCCTGCGCGACCCGCGTCTGCAGGTTCTCGCGCGTCAGGCGCTCGTTTTCGAGGGCGAGGCCGAGCAGCTGCCCGAACGGACGCAGCAGGTGCGTGATGCCGGCCGGCGGATCGTGACCCTCGGAAAAGAAGAGGTTGAGCACGCCGATCGGCTTCTCGCGATGGTCGAGCGGCACCGCGACCGCGCGACCGTGCTCGCCACCGGCGGAGTTCTGCGCATCCAGCACCTTGCAGCCGACGCGCCGCGTAGCCTGGCGCGTCAGCGCGCTCTGAAGCGCAGCCCCGCACATGCCGCAGTTTGCCGGCATGAGGGAGTCAACTGCACAGTGTTCGCTCGCCAGTCCGACCGATGCGATCAGGCGCAACTGCAAGCTGTCAGCGGTGGGCGCGCGGATCGCGCCGGCCCGCGCGCCGGTCAGGCGCACGACCAGTCCGAGAAACTCAGTCAGGACCGAACTCGCCGACGACTCGACGTCGCCCGGTGCCAGCGCGGGCGTCAGCCCGGGGTCGGCTTCGGTCAGGTAGGCGCTTTCGGACTTCACGGACGCGAGCAGGCCCGCAGGCCAGGCAGGAAACGGCCTAATACTATTCGAAGTGCCCGTGGCGCTCCGTGCGCCCGGTCAGGCGACGGCCTGGTAGTAGAGATTCTGAGGGTGGTTCGCCTGGGCAAAGAAGAACCAGCGCTCGGCGAGCAGGCCCAGGTACTGGATGACGAACGCTGCCGCGAGCAGCGCCGGCGATACCAGCGCCAGCCCGGCAATGAGCAGAGTGGCCGGAACCGGGAACACCAGCAGCAGGAAGGCCCACTTCACCGATCGCAGCAGCGCGCGGCTGCGGCCGTGGAAGAACTCGCGCGTGTTGAAGGCGCCGCCCATCATGCCCTGCGCCTTCTGCACAATGCGCGGGTGCTTGATACCGATGGCGGACTGCAGCGTCGAGCGCGGCTTCAGCCGCGCGTTACGCACCAGTGAGGCCGCGCGCGTGGCGAGCGCCGCCGCGATCAGTGCGAGGGCGACGACTCCGAAGATCGGCGTCAGCCCCGGCTCTGCCACGGCCGCGTAGGCGGTGGCCAGAGTGAAACCCGAGGCGCAGCCGAGCAGCAGATAGTTGACGACCGTAAGCGGCGAGGCCCATTCCTGCAGGAACTTGATGCAGGCGTAGACCATGCCGGTGCAGAGGAAAAGGGCGAATGCCAGCAGCGTCGTCACCGCGCCGATCGCCAGCGTGGACAGCGGCAATTCGAGCGGAGTGCCGGCGGCCCAGTGCGCGGCGCCGTAGACCACGACGGCTGCGACGAAAGCAGGCAGCACGATGACCTCGCGCGACAGCCACGAGGTGCGCCAGCGCGAAGCCGCGCGCCAGCCGCGTTCCGGGCGGCCGAGATGGAACACGGACGCGACGAGTCCCAGCACCAGCAGTGCGCCAACGAGCACGCTGCCGGCGACGTAGAAGCCGGGGCCCGGTGCCGGGAGCCAGCCGATCCGCGCGCCGACCTCGGTGCCGTAGAGCGCGAGGAACAGGCCCTGGCCGGCGCCGATCAGCGTCGTCAGGAAGATCACGGAAAAGGCGGGCTGCATCGTTCGGTCGCGGTCGGACGGTGGATCACCAGGACGTCACGTCGTCGAGCGCCGGGTCCTTCAGCGGCGGCTTGGGCAGTTTGCCGTCGATCTTCAGCGGGTTATCGGCACGGACCAGTTCGTCTTCCTCGATCGTCATCTCGGTCCGCCGGCGTGGCAGGTAGTGATTGGCCGGATGCGTGCCCCATTCGGGCATCAGCGGATAGCCGCCGCGCTCGCGGATCGCCTGCGAGACTTCGGAGGCCGGATCGTGAATGTCGCCGAAGAGCCGCGCGCTGGTCGGGCACGCGATGACGCAGGCCGGGCGTCGCTCGGAGGGTGGCAGCGCAGTGTCGTAAATGCGGTCGACGCACAGCGTGCACTTCTTCATCACCTTCTGGCGCTCGTCGATCTCGCGCGCGCCGTACGGGCAGGCCCATGAGCAGTACTTGCAGCCGATGCACTTGTCGTAGTCGACCAGCACGATGCCGTCTTCCGGGCGCTTGTAGCTGGCACCGGTCGGGCACACCGGCACGCACGGCGGCTCCTCGCAGTGCAGGCAGGACTTCGGGAAGTGCACGGTCTGCGTGTTCGGGAATTCGCCGACCTCGAACGTCTGCACGCGGTTGAAGAACGTGCCGGTCGGATCGGCGTCGTACGGCCTCAGGTCGGACATCGTTCCCGCGCTGCCCGACGTGTTCCACTCCTTGCAGCTCGTCACGCAGGCGTGGCAGCCGACGCAGACGTTGAGGTCGATGACCAGCGCGAGCTGCGTCACAGCGAGCGCTCCCGGAGGTCGAGCTGCATCACTTCCGAGCTCCATCGCCGCGGGACGTGTAGGCGAGCCAGATCTTCCGTGCCGTCTCCATGCCGGGGAACGATTTCAGCGGCGCGAACTGCGGCCACGTCACCGCTTCGTCGCCCGCATCGGCCTTGCGGATACGCACGCGCACGTCGTACCAGCCGGCCTGGCCGGTGATCGGGTCGGAGTTCGACACGTGCCGTCCGCCCGGTGCCGGCAGTTCCTCGCTGATCAGGTGATTCAGCAGGAAGCCCTTGCGCGATTCGTTCGCGTCGGGCGCGAGCGCCCAGGCGCCTGAAGCCTTGCCGATCGCGTTCCAGGTCCACACGGTGCCGGGCTCGACCGCCTCGGAATGGCGGCACATGCAGCGGACCTTGCCCCACGGGGACTCAACCCACATCCAGTTGCCGTCTTCGATTCCGGAGGCGCGCGCCGTGCGCGGATTCACGAACAGATAGTTGTGCGCGTGGATCTGCCGCAGCCAGGCGTTCTGCGAATCCCACGAGTGGTACATCGCCATCGGTCGCTGCGTGACCGCCGCCAGCGGAAACGCCTGCGTGTCGGTCGCCTGCACCTCGAGCGGCGGATAGTAGAAGGGCAGCGGGTCGAAGTAGGTCGCGACGCGCTCGCGCAGGTGCTCGGGCGGCTTGCGCGTGATGCCCTTGCCCTGCGCCGCCGCGCGGAATTTCTGCAGCACTTCGGAGTACAGGTGGATCAGGATCGGCTCGTCGTAGCGCGTGATGCGGTTGCGCCGCGACCACTCGAGGTAGCCCTTGTTCCAGTTGCGCATGTACTGGTAGGACGGCGGCAGCTTGTGGTGGTACACGCAGTTGTTCTTCTCGTAGAGCTCCCACTGCTGCGGGTTCGGCTCGCCTTTCATGAACTTCTCGCCGCTTCGGCCGCGCCAGCCCGACAGGAAGCCGATGCCTGACCCGGGATCGGTTTCGTAGTTGACGATGAAGTCCGGATAGTTGCGGAACTTGCGGCTGCCGTCGGGCCGAGTGAAGGCCGGCAGCTTCAGCCGCGAGCCGAGCTCGATCAGCACTTCCTGGAACGGCTTGCACTCGCCCGTAGGCGGCAGGACCGGCACGCGCACGGAGTCGACCGGTCCGTCGAACTCCGAGATCGGCCGGTCGAGCATCGACATGACGTCGTGCCGCTCGAGGTAGGTCGTGTCGGGCAGCACGAGGTCGGCGAACGCCGTCGTCTCGGACTGGAACGCGTCGCACACGACGAGGAACGGGATCTTGTGTTCACCGTTCTCGTCGCGGTCGTTCAGCATCTTGCGGACCTCGGACGTGTTCATCGTCGAGTTCCAGGCCATGTTGGCCATGAAGATCAGCAGCGTGTCGATGCGGTACGGGTCGCCGCGCCAGGCGTTGGTGATGACGTTGTGCATCAGCCCGTGCGCCGACAGCGGGTGCTCCCAGCTGAAGCCCTTGTCGATGCGCACCGGCTCGCCGGCGGCGTCGACGAACAGGTCGTCCGGCCCCTCGGGCCAGCCCAGCGGGGCGCCGTTCAGCGGCGTCTCGGGCTTGACGGCCTCGGGCCCCTTGGGCGGCCGCGCGTTGGGCGGCACGGCGCGCGGGTACGGCGCCTTGTGGCGGAAGCCGCCCGGCCGGTCGATGGTGCCCAGCAGGCTCATCAGGATGGCCAGCGTGCGGATCGTCTGGAAGCCGTTGCTGTGCGCCGCCAGGCCGCGCATCGCGTGGAAGGCCACCGGGTTGCCGGTGACCGAATCGTGGTGCCGGCCCCAGCTGTCGGTCCAGGCGATCGGCAGCTCGATCTTCTGGTCGCGCGCGGTGATGCCCATCTCGTGCGCCAGGCGCCGGATGGTGTCGGCCGGGATGCCGGTGATGCCGCTGGCCCACTCGGGCGTGTAGGGCTTGACGCGTTCCTGCAGCAGCTGGAAGGCCGGCACCACGGGTGTGCCCTGGTGCGGCCCTTCGGGCATCGTGAAGTGTCCGAGCAGCGCCGGGTCGGCGCCTTCGCTGTGGTCGGCCACCGGCCTGTGGGTGAGCCGGTCCCACCAGTAGAAGTTGTGCGGGCGCAGCGGGTTGACGACGTCGCCTTCCGGGTTGCGCAGCATCAGGCCGAAATCGTTGCTGGCCGCGTCCTGGTTCACCAGCTGGCCGCCGTTGGTGTAGCGCGCGATGAAGTCGCGGTCGTACAGGCCCAGGCGCAGGATCTCGTGCACCAGGGCCAGCAGCAGCGCGCCGTCGGTGCCGGGCTTGATCGGCACCCACTCGTCGGCGATGGCCGAGTAGCCGGTGCGCACCGGGTTGATCGACACGAAGCGCCCGCCGGCGCGCTTGAACTTCGACAGCGCGATCTTCAGCGGGTTGCTGTGGTGGTCCTCGGCGGTGCCGATCATCACGAACAGCTTGGCGCGGTCGAGGTCGGGGCCGCCGAACTCCCAGAACGAGCCGCCGATCGTGTAGATCATCCCGGCGGCCATGTTGACCGAGCAGAAACCGCCGTGCGCTGCGTAGTTGGGCGTGCCGAACTGCCGCGCGAAGAGTCCGGTCAGCGCCTGCATCTGGTCGCGGCCGGTAAAGAGCGCGAACTTCTTCGGGTCGGTCGCACGGATCTTTGCCAGCCGCTCGGTCAGGATCTCGAAGGCGCGCTCCCAGCTGATCGGCTCGAAGTCGCCGGCGCCGCGCTCGGCGCCGGCCTTGCGCAGCAGCGGCCGCGTCAGCCGTGCGGGCGAGTACTGCTTCATGATCCCCGACGAACCCTTGGCGCAGATGACGCCATGGTTCAGCGGATGCTCGGGATTGCCGTCGATGTAGCGGATCTTCCCGTCTTCCAGGTGCACGCGAATGCCGCAGCGGCAGGCGCACATGTAGCAGGTCGTGGTCCGGACGTCGGTCGCGCGCGCTCCGCTCGAGGATTGATCTGGCATCGGCAGGTGGTCGGTGCGCGTCGATAAAGGGAGGAGCGGTGGTCCGTTGACGGGTCGGTCGCCCGATCCGCCGTCGCGCGGAGGGCCGTCAGGTCCGGCGCGGATTAGGCGTGGACCGTCGCGTGCAGTCTACCCCCGAGGCAGGGAGCCGCGCGTTACCCACATTGGTAGGACGCGTCGTCGCGGCCGCTGGGCTACTGTTCGCCTCGGCGACGGCGGGCCCCCTCCCTCGGGTTGGGAGCGGGACGTCGTTACTGCAGGGACCTGACGTGAAGATCGGTGTCGTCTCGGACAGCCATGATCATGGCGCGCTGCTCGCGGCTGCCATCGAACGCGCTCGCGACTGGGGCGCGCAGGCGATCCTGCACTGCGGTGACGTCATCGGGCCGAACACGCTGCTGTCGGCACTGGCGGTCGGTCTGCCTCTGCATGTCGTCCACGGCAACAACCTCGGTGACACCTATCGAATGCAGCGGCTGGCGCACGAATCGAACGGAGCGCTGGTCTACTACGGGGGCGATGCATCGTTCAGCCTGGGCGGACGGCGCCTCTTCATGACGCACTATCCGCACCTCGCTCGCGGCATGGCCTGCACCGGGGACTTCGACGCGGTGTTCTGCGGCCATAGCCACGTCGCGCAGGTCGAGAACGTGGCCGGCACGCGCGGCAACACGCCGCTGGTGAATCCGGGCACGGTCGCCGGACTCGGCGCGGAGAGAACGATGGTGCTCGGGGACCTGGCGACACTCTCGTTCGAGATCGTCGCGCTGGGCGACGCTGGAACGCGACCGTGATGCGGACGCTGGTCCTGGCACTCGCACTGGTGGCGGGAGCCGCATCGGCGGCGGATCCGCTCGAGAAGTCGAGCGTATCGACCGGGAAGTACGACGTCCCGCTCGAAATTGCCCGGCCGGCGGGCCCCGGGCCGTTTCCGCCGGTGCTCTACATCCATGCGAAGCGCGGATTCGAGGATGAGGACCGCGCGCACATGCGCGAACTCGCCGCGCAGGGCTTTCTGGTGCTGGCGCCGGACTGGCAGAAGGGCAACATGATCGAGCGCTGGCCCGACCGCCACTACCCGGAGACCGAGGCCGACGTCGAGGCCGGACTGACCGCGCTGCTGGCGCGCAAGGACGTCTGCAAGGGACCGGTCGGCGTCGTTGCACTGTCGCGCGGGCCGTATTTCGCGATCCGGCTGGCGGCGAAGCGTCCACAGGATGTCGCGGCCATCGTGTCCTACTACGGCCACTTCCAGAACCCGAACGCGCCCGAGCCGCAACAGCTGTTTTCCGTCGCTCCGGAGATCGCTCAGATCAGGGCGCCGGTTCTGATGCTGATCGGCGATGCTGACTACGAAGTGCGCCGCATGGTCAACGGCCGCGCGTTCTATGCGCTGTGGGCGCGCGGCATCCCGGTCGAACTGCAGATGTACCCGATGGCGCGCCGCGCGTTCGACTTCCGGCCCGACGCCTCGCCCGAGGAGAAGGTGGCGACGCGGCATGCGCGGCAGCGCGCACGGACCTGGCTGGCGACCTACCTCAAGGTCGGTTCGGACGGCCGCTGCGCGGGCTAGAGATCGTCAAGTGGCTGGCGAAGGTCCGCCTCACGGCAACGCGACTTCGGCAACGGTTCTTGAAGCAAACAAGGAGTGCACGATGAAGTGTCAATTGCTCGCCGGGATCGCCTGCGCCGGCCTGGCATTGCAGGCCGCCGCCCAGGCGCCGGTCCTGATGTCACCGCAGTGGGCCGCGCAGGCCTGCGATGCCTGGAACGCCGAGGCCAAGCTGACCGGGCCGCTGTTCGAATCGGGCTGGATCAAGAACGACAGCGGACGCGGCTTCAAGGTGATGCAGCTTTTCCGCACCGACTGCAGCAAGGAGCCCACGGCGGAAATGCGCATCGTGGCGAAAGACGAAAAGGCGATCTGCGTGTACGGTGGCGCGGTGCAGACCAAGAAGCTCGACTCCGGATCCGACTACGTGATGAGTGCAGAAACGGCGCGGTGGCTGGAGATGGGCAAGGGGGAGTACGGTCCGATGCGGGCGATGATGCTGAGTCGTCTGGAGTTCTCGGGGCCGAAGTTCGAGGCGATGGGCAACATGGGGCCGTTTTCGTCCTTCCTGCTGCTGGTCGGAAAGGTCCCGGGCGACGCCTCGACCTGCCCTTAAGGCGAACGGGCAAGCTCGTCCCGATCCGATTCTTTGCTTGGAGGTACTCATGGCTATCGGCACAGATCAGATTCGCGGTCATGAAATGACACCCGACGCCGAGTTTCCGCACGCGCCTGCCGACTGGACGCGTGCCGCGACCGTCGAACTGGCCAAGGCCGAGGGACTCGTCCTGGTCGACGACCATTGGCAGGTGGTGCGCGGGTTGCAGGAGTTCTATGACCGCCACTCCGAGGCGCCGATCAGCCTGCGTGAACTGCACGATGCCCTCGAGGAGAAGTTCCACCACAAGGGCGGTCTCAGGTTCCTGTACACGCTGCTGCCCGGCGGACCGATCGCGCAGGGCTGCCGGCTTGCCGGGCTCAAGCCGCCGGCAGGCGCGGTCGACAGGAGCTTCGGCAGCGTGGCGTAGCCTGGGGAAGGGGCCCGTATCTAGGCTCCTGGTGGGCTCACGCGAGAGGAGGGATCTGACGTGTTTGGAGGTTCGACGGACTGGCTCTCATTTGCCGTCAGCTCGGCCGCTTTCCTGATCTATGAAGGCTGGGTTCTCTGGGTCGGGCGCCGCCACCCCGAGCGCATGGCGCGGTATGCGCATGCGCGCATGCGGGCGGGCTGGGCCGACGCGCTCAGCACGCGTCCCGGTTTTGAAATCGTCGCCGTGCAGACCCTGCGCAATTCGCTGATGTCGGCCACCATTGGCGCATCGACCGCGGCACTCGCGTTGATGGGCACCATCACGCTTGCGGGAGGCACCGTCGTCGAAAGCATCTCGCATATCCGGAGCGACGGCGCCATTTCGCTGCGGCCGGTGCTGGAAGGCCTGCTGATGCTCGCATTGTTCGCCTCCTATGTCTGTTCCGCGATGGCAATGCGCTACTTCAACCATGCCGGGTTCGTGATGTCGCTGCCGGTCGAGTCGGAACAGCGCAAGCCGCTCGAACCGCTGGCACGGGACTACGTGGAACGCGCCGGGCTGCTCTACAGCTGGGGGCTGCGGTTCTTCCTGATGGTGGCGCCGCTGGTCGCGGGCATCGTCAATCCTTCCCTGATGCCGGTCATGACGGCGGGACTGATCTTCGTCATGTGGTACTTCGACCGACCGGCCCGGCTGCCCGCATGATCTGATCCGCCCGTCAGATCATCGATCAGGCGGCGTCGCGGAAGCCCAGGCTCTGGATGTGCGTCGTCAGCTCGCCCACGGAGTGGACGTCGAGCTTCGCGTAGATCTTGCGGACATGATCAGCCACGGTTGAAGGCGCGACCGACAGCGCAGTGGAGATCTGTGCCTGCGAACAGCCCCGGTGCAGCATGGCGCACACCTCGCGCTGGGTGGGGGACAGCGGCAGCCGGTCGAGCGCCCTGCGCAGGCTTACGATGCCCGGTTCGAAGTGCTGGATGCCGACGTGCACCAGCGGCGCCTCGACGCCATTGACTGAAATCATGGCCTCGCTCTGGAACGTGAACCGGCCCCATGAGTTCTCGATCGTCAATACGAGGCCCTCACGGCTCATGCCACGGCCGCGTTCATGGTGCTGCCACAGCAGGTTTAGCGTTCCGAAGTCTTCCCGTCGCGGAAGCTTGGTCACGCTCTCAGGCGTCACACCCCCGTGGGCCAGCATCAGCATCTTCAGGGCATCGGGCGAGAGGTGCATGAGTTCGCCGCGCGGGCCAAGATTCAAGGCCGCGCGCCTTTGTGCGCCCGCGACGTAGTCGTCAGGCGCGGCCGCGACCTGGCCTGCTTCGAGGCCGCGCGCAACATAGACCGATGCCTGCGCAAGCGTGCGTTCATCGTCCTTGGTGAAACGCCGGTCACCCGGAGCGCGATAGAGCACCAGCGAGCCCAATGGCTGTCCGCGCGTGCTCTTGACGATCGCCTCGACCCGCGTGTGCAGACCCTGTGGACGCCAGATCTCGTTGTACAGCGCTGAGCGGAAGAACTCCGGACGATCAAGTTCGTCGGCGCTGTGGATCACAGCCCTTCCGGTGACCGATTGCCGGAACACGGGCATCACCTCGCCCTCGCGCCGATTGTGAAACTGCTCGAAGTAGTGGCCGGCGATCCGGTGATCTATGGGCCCCTCAAAGTAGTAGCGAATGAGGTTTCCCTGCGCGTCGGTCCAGTCGAACAGGTTGCGATACGAGGGGATGACGCTATGCAGCGCCTCGAGCGCGGCCGGTATGAACGACTCTGCCGACAGGCCCGAGTCGCTGATGGCGCGTAGCGTCGACAGGCCGGCAGCGTTCTTCATATCGAGCTGACCGTAGCGCAACCGCCCCGCCGTGTCACCCCCTGTGCAGAGGGCATGTCAGGCGCGCCCGGCCCGCCGATGCCCGCCCGCGATGGGGTGATCGGTCGTGCCTGTGTGACTAGAGTCGCTCCATGAAATGCAACGGTAGTGAACGGCCCTCCAGGCCGACGATGAACGCCGGTGGCGTCTGGAAGATCCGACCGAGCCGAGCGTCCAGTACCACGGAGTTACGAGTGAAATCACGCTTTGACTTGCTGTCACCCAGGCATGAACGCCGCATCCTGGCGGTGTTCCACTCCAGCAGTGCGGTCGGAATCGTGCTGACGCTGCTTGCGTTGGGCACGATCACATCATCGGGTCCGGGTCGGGACGGGGGCGTGCCCGTCCGCGGCAGCCTCTTCGAGCTGGAGGTCGGCAAGGACGCCGGCTTGCCGACCGATGCGGTGAGCTCGACAACACTGGCTTCGCTGCACGAACAAGGACTGAACGCGGCCGGCACGGTGGAATCGGGTCGTGTGCCCGACAACGCAAGCCAGCCGATTGGTTACTAGCAGGAAGGTGAGGAACACGCAATGAAGAGACCATTGATCTGGGCGACGATCGCCGTCCTTGCAGGTGCGATGGACACGCCGACGGTAAGGGCGCAGGTTGTCGCCGACGAAGCCTGTCCGAAGTACTCCGTGGACATCGCTGCGTTTGCCACCTGCGAAGGCGACCACGTTGCGAGCCGCGATGTCGTCGGTTTGACGGGCTCGCCACAGGCCACGGCCGAGCAACGGCCAACGCTGAAGTCTCAGACCATGCCGCGGCGCCAAACAGTTAATTCCGTCCGTGCTCCTGCGGGGCCCAGACCGGCGGGGCAGGGCGCAGCAACCGTGTCGCGCGCCTCATCGCACGTCGAGCGTCCCGTCGCGGCGGCTCAATAGAGCGGAGTGCGGGGCAAGTGGACACACGACCATTGAACCGGCATTCGGCCAAGTCAAGCGGGAGCGATATGCGCCAGGGCAACGTTGATCTCAGTGGGCTCATCACTGTCACCGCGATCCTGATCTTCATTGCGATGATGCTTTGCGGGACCTGAGAACGGCCAAGGCATGGCGCTCGTTGCGCTGGCGGTATTCGACTGGACTGTTCGCTAGCCGTGGCGCGCTGCGGCAAACAGCCGCGCGCTGCCGATCTCGCTTCCGAGATCGACTTCTGGCCGGAACAGCACCGGCGGAGCCGCGTAATCGCTCACCCGGCCGTTGCCGCGGTGACTCGAGCGACCTCAGCGTCCTGAGTATCGGAATTTCCTTCCCTTCGACAAAGGCGGCGTAACCCGGCGATCGTCTCGCGGTGGCCGTCAAGGACACGGGCCTGGTTGGGCCCGACATCGCGGTCAAAGCCGGAGTTCAGGGTGAGGTGTTCCTTCGCCTCTGCGGCGAGTTAACGTTGGGTTGAGATGGCTGCCTGGACCGCGCCGGCGGCCGTGCCGAACGCTGCGAGTCTGGAATCCCCGGCCATGTCGACCACGCGGCCGCCAAAGGCTTCGACCTGAGCGCGGAATACGTTGCGTGCCGCGTCGAGCGAGGCGACCGTGCTTCGGTCATCGAGCGACATCAGGTGGGACAAGCCGACGCCTTCCGCAGCGAGGATGGCCATGAGCCTGTTCCCTTCGACGTCTGCGCCCGTGCATTCACCTGACTTTCGACATTGCCGGCAGGTTCATGCGACGATCGGGGAGGTTGTGGCGGCCTTTCGTGACGAAGCCTGCAGGAGGACGAACTTTGACCAGGACGGCACGTCGTTGACCGGGTGGCCGCTGGGTGCGGACCGAAATTCACCGGAGCGGGAGATCATGCTTACAGACCCGACTTCGTCATACGGGCAGGCGGCCCGGGTCGGCGCAGCGCAGGGTCGCGTGCAGACGGGGCGCGACTCCGCGACCTGCGATCAGCAGGCCGACGGTGTTCTTGTGCGGGCACGAATGAACGAGGAGCTTTCGAAATGAATGTTCGGGTGCGGGCCGCCGCCTTCGTCGTGCTGGGAGTCATCCAGAGCCAGGCTTCCGCGCAGGTCGCACCGTCCTACGCTAGCCTGACGCTCGAGGCCTTTGGAACCCTCGACCGCGCCTATCTCGAAGCCGTCGTGAAGGACGCTGGCCTGGAGATTTTTCAATTGGGCACCCCTGCCGAAGGTAGCCCCGATTGCGGGACGCCACAGATGCGACCGGTGAGACTGCTCGCCAGGAAGCCTTGAGCCCCGGGCTCGGCCATCGCACCGTCTTGACTGCCTTTGAGCCTCGGCCAGGACCGATGCGCCCGTCGAGCCGGGAGTTGCACGGTGCAGAGCGCATCCTGCGCTGCCTGCAGTAACGTGCGAGTGCACGCATGAGCGCTGACAGCAGGCGGTTGAGCCTGGCACTCCTGCTCTCCGTGCTGATTCACGTGCTCCTGCTGAGCCTGACTTTCGGTAACGAGGAGCTGGGGCTGCCGGGCCTCAGCCTTCCCTGGCAGGTGCGGCGGGTCGTGGCTCCCGACCTGCGCGTTCTGCTGGTCCCGTCACAGGTCGAATCCACGCATCTGCTGCAGCGGCCGCCGGCCGAGCGGTTGATTGCCGAGCCACCGAAGGTCAAGCCCTCGCCACCCCGAGAACCGGCGCGGAAGCCGCCGGAAGCAACCATCGCGCCGGCAGCCAGCTCGAACGCAACGGTCAGGCCGGCGAGTGCGGCCCGGCCCGGTGCGGCCTCTGCAGCGAAGGTGCCCGCGCGCGTCGATCGGCCCAGCGACACGACGCCACCGGCGATCACTTCGCCGCCCGAGACCGCCTACGCGTGGCCCGAAGCGCCCACCGGGGTGATGACCGCCCCGCCCGCGGAACCAAAGTCTCCGATAACAGCTGTGCCAAGCACTTCGAGCCCCCAGACCGCGATGCCACCGCCTCAGGAAAGTGGCGACGCAGCGCGAGGGCGAACCGTCGACCCTGCCGATGTTGACCGTGCCAGGCAGAAGGCGCGGGCGGACGAACTGGAGGCGGAACGGCAGGAGGCCGCACGACTCGAGGCGGCACGACAAGAAGCCGCACAACAAGAAGTGGCGCGGCAGGAGGCGGCCCGGCAGGAAGCCGAGCGACTTGAGGCTGCCCGGCTTGAGGCGGAGCGCCTTGAAGCGACGCGGAAGGAGGCAACTCGACAGGAGGCTCTTCAGCAGGAAGCTGCACGGGCCGAGGCCGCGCGTCGGGAAGCTGAGCGCCAGGAGTCTGCGAGACAAGAAGCAGCCATGCAGGAGGCAGCCCGACGAGAAGCCGCGCGTCTCGAAGCTGCTCGCGTTGAGGCCGAACGCCAGGAGTTGGCGCGGGCCGAGGCTGCGCGTCAGGAGACTGAACGGCGGGAGGCGACACGACAGGAGGAATCAAGGCAGCAGGCGGCGCAGCAAGAGGCCGTCCGCCAGGAAGCCGCACGCCAGGAAGCCGCGCAACAGGAAGCCGCGCGACAGGAGGCGGCGCGTCAGGAAGCCGCGCGTCAGGAGGCGGCGCGTCAGGAGGCGGCGCGTCAGGAAGCAGCGCGTCAGGAAGCAGCGCGTCAGGAAGCAGCGCGTCAGGAAGCAGCGCGTCAGG
>DAOMFL010000046.1:28490-31199 GCA_035429805.1 Burkholderiaceae bacterium | reverse complement strand
TAGCCGGCAGGCCTGCGCGCGAGTCCGGGATCCTGCCCTTCGCGCGCCAGGACTTCGCCCGCATCGACCGCTTTCGGCAGCGATGCGACGAGAGAATCGATCATCACGTTGCCGACGAAGTGCACGCGCTCCGCCGGGATGCCTTCGCGGGCCAGGTTGCCGAGCGCGCTGCGCTCGGTGGTGTAGAGGAGCTCCGCGACCTGATCCGTCACGAGCCGGTTGATCTCTTCCGGCATGGTCCGGTCGTAGCTGCGCAGTCCTGCCTCGACATGCGCGACCGGCACGCCCTTCTTCACGGCTACGAGACTGCAGGCCATCGTCGAATTGACGTCGCCGACGACAATGACGCAGCACGGATCGAACTGGTCGATCACCGGCTCGAACCGCTTCATCACTTCCGCCGTCTGGCTGGCGTGTGACGCGGAGCCGACCCCGAGGTTCACGTCGGGCGCCGGCAGCCCGAGATCCGCGAACAGTCGATCGTTGAGCGAGAAGTCGTAGTGCTGCCCAGTGTGCACCAGGATCGCGGCGGGCAGATCGGTACGGGCCGAAAAGGCCCGCAACAAAGGCGCCATCTTCATGAAGTTCGGGCGCGCCCCGACGACGCAGAGTATCGGCCGCGCGATCCGCGACGGTGCGTTCACGTCGGCCCTCCGCCCTTGCGTCTACGCTTCGGCGGCTCCTGCCGCGGGAATTCGTCTTCCGGCAGCGCGCGTTCGGGCTCGACCAGAACCCGGATCAGCGTCAGCAGTTCCTCGACATTCCGTTCCAGCTTGTCGACGCGTTCCGCGATATTGAGCAGTCGGCGCACGTTGCCGATGAGGTCAGGGTGGCGTTCCGATGTCGCGATCAACGGCTCGCGCAGCGGCGCGGTCACCGCCTGCGGGCCGAGTTCCCCGGTGATCTCCGCCGCGACCGCATTCACCTCGGCAGCAGTGAACCGGTGCTGCCCCGCCAGGAAGCCCGCCAGCATCAGCCGGTTGCACATGGCGTTGATCCGGCGCGGAATGCCCCCTGTCGCCAGATGGATCGCGTGGATCGCGGAGACCTCGAACTCCGGGTCGCCCTTCCAGGCGACGCGGCGAAGGCGGTGCTCGACGTAGCCACGAGTCTCGGACTCGTCGAGCGGACCGAGATGGTAGGAAGCAATCACGCGCTGGCGGAACTGTTCCATCGCCGGCGATCGCATCAGGTTGCGCAGTTCCGGCTGGCCGACCAGGAAGCTCTGCAACAGCGCCTGGTCGCCACACTGAAAGTTCGACAGCATGCGCAGTTCCTCGATCGAGCCGGCATTGAGGTTCTGGGCTTCGTCGATGACCAGCAGCGCCCGCTTGTTCTGCTGGAACAGCATCAGCAGGAAGGCCTCGATGGACGCAAGTAGCGTTGCCTTGTCGTCCTGGGGGACGCGAATGCCGAACGCCTTCGCAACGCTGCGGAGCAGATCGTCGGCTTCGAGTTGCGTGGAAACGATCTGCGCAGCGACGATGGTCTTGACGTCGAGCTCCTCCAGCAGCGCGCGGACCAGCGTCGTCTTTCCTGCTCCGACCTCCCCGGTAATGACGAGGAACCCTTCGCCCTGGTAAACGCCGTATTTCAGATACGCATATGCGCTCGTGTGCCCCTTGCTGCCGAAGTAAAAGGACGGGTCGGGACTGAGCTGGAAGGGCTTGCCGGTCAGGCCGTAGAAGTCTTCGTACATGTGTGGCTCAGAGGCGGTGGAACAGACCCGCGTAAATGGCGAACTGGCTCTGGTTGGCTAAGGACACCGCCAGAGTCGAAGTCTGATACTGATAGAAGGAGCCCACGAATGCCGTGCTGCGGGGCGACATCGTCCAGTTGCACTGAACTGACACGGTGTTCTGCCGCGAGTTCGTTCCCTCGGTCGGCCCGAAGCCTCGCGTAAAGCTTGTACCCAGCCCGCCGTTGAGTGAGAGCACCGGCGTCAGCGTGTGGCTGAGCGTAACGCCTCCGCCCTGCTGGATGCTGTTGTTGAAGAGCAAGAAACTCGGCGGGACTCGAGGATCGGGCAGATAAGCCGTCTTCAGGTAGAAGAGGTTGAGCGCCAGCGTGTTGCGCACCCCGATCAAAGCCCAGTTGGCATTGCCGCCCGTCAGGACGTTGGCACTCTGGTTGTAGACATAGGCGCCGCCCGGCAACGACTGCGGCAGACCCTGACGCGTCATCAGGTCGTTGATGGCCTGGGCACGATCAACCGGGTCGGGAAAGCGCCCGAGAAGGATTGCATTGAGCAGCCCAGCCGTGCTCGTGGTCGCCGGAATCTGGAACAGCACCTGAGGGTTTGTCGAGATCGTCCGGTAGAAGGAAAAGGACGACGCAACGCGACGCTGCCGGTGCGAGGCCACCCATTGGTAGCTCGGACCATAGAACCGATCCTCCCAGTAGCCGACGACGCTTGTCAGCGGCGACGGGTACCAGGCGAGATTTGCGCCGTAAATTGGCCCCGCCGTTTCCACCGCGGTGTAGGTCGTGTTTTCGTAGCCGCCCCGCAGGCCGAAGGTGAACTGCGGCGTGAACGCGTAGTTGAAGATCGCCAGCGCCGCGTTGAGCGTCTGGTCGGGCTGCAGCTGGTTCTGTATCCGCGTGAGATCGTTCGTCAGTCGCACCGTCACGCCGAACGGTGCCGGTGTCTGCACGACTTCCGCCAGGTTGTGTACGTAGTAGGCGTTGCCGAGCGGACTGTTGGGCTGA
>DAOMFL010000046.1:24023-28390 GCA_035429805.1 Burkholderiaceae bacterium | reverse complement strand
GCCGCAACCGCGCACTGAAAGGCAAGGCATGGCGTGCATCGGCGCCGACGCCTCAATGGGCGTGGGAACTGTAGGACCCGTAGTAGTGTCCGCGCTCGCCCTGTGTAACACGGTTGAGCAGAGTCATGACCACCGGGCAGTTCTCGACCGTGGCAAGAGCCTCTGCCAGGGTTCCCTGGGGCGTGTCGTCGGCGGCCACGACCACAATGACCTGCCCCATGTGCGCGGCCAGCACCCTCGACTCCGAGGCTCCCAGCAATGGCGGCGAATCGAACAGCACGATTCTGCGAGGGTCTTCAGCGCAGAGCTGCTGTACAAGGCGGCCCATGCCCTCGCTCGAAATCAGCTCGGTGGCGTGCTCCTGCGGCGTGCCGGACGGCAGGATCGACAGTCGCTCGACGTTGGTGGACAGGACGAGCGATTCCGGCGGGAGCGACCGGTCCACCAGGAGGTCGAGCAGGCCCCTGGCGGGCGCCAGCCCCAGGCGCTCGAGCACCGCGGGGCGCGTCGTGTCCGCATCGACCAGCAGCACCTGGGTGTCGAGTTCCATCGCGAGGCTGATCGCCAGATTGACCGACACGTAGGTCTTGCCCTCCCCAGGCGTCGCGCTCGTGATCATGATTCGATTCGCATTGAGGACGGCTGCGGCCGACTTGCCTCGCGCATTCGTCAGCAGGGGGCGCTTGACGACGCGAAACTCCTCCGCGAGACGCGAGCGTGGGGCATGCGGGGTCACATATCCATTGGCAGACAGCCTCGCAAGGTCGATGGCGACATTCGGGCCGGACTCCTCGAACGCCGGCGCTGCCACGGCCGGTGACGCGTGGCGCGCGGCCACGCCTGCGGCAGTCCTCACCGCCGAACCCGACGCAGCCGGCTCCAGGGACTCTGCCGCGCTGGTCACCCCGGGCGTCTGCACGCCGATCTCCGAGTCGCCTCCAGCGGGCCGCGGCGAATCGTGCTGTCTCGCCTCGAGTTCCCGCGCCACCCGAAGAGGGAGCGGCTCTACCGAGGCATCCGCGCCCTGCTGCGCGTGGCGTTCGGACAGTCCGGTGTCTATTTCGAGTCCGGACTGCTTCAGCTGTTCGAGACGCTTGGCCGCCTGTTCAATCGTGCCCACGTTTTCCCCTCAGGCCCGGGCCGCCAGGGCGACCCACGTGATCCACGAGCCGAACAGCAGCAGCAGGCTTGCCAGACCTCCGCCGAAGGCGAGGTTGGCGCGGCGCGCCCGCTGAATGACAGGCTGCGTAGCCTGCAGCGAGATGGTCCCCAGCACCGCCCGCTTGGTCGCACCGCGCAGCTGCCGTGCATCGTGGAATGTCGGCAGGATCTGCGACACCGCGAGGCTCGCGGCCATGCCGGCGGCCAATGCCAGCAGCAGAACAATCGGCACGAGTGCGAGCCGGTTCGGGAACACGGCCTTGGGCGAGATGCGCGGCGGATCGATGATGCGGAAATCCGCCATGCGGGCCGTGCTGTCGACGTCCTCCGCGATCGACGCCGACTCGCGTCGCGAGACGAGCTGCTCGTAGTTCTTGCGCAGCACGTCGTAGTCGCGGTTAAGTTGGGCCATTTCCGCCTCGACCTGCGGAGCGCGGCCCGCGATGGCCTTGAGCTGAGCGAGTCGCGCTTCTCCTTCCGACACGCGTGCACGCAGAGCGGCGACGTTCGCCTCGGCGTCTGCCAGCGAAACCTTGATCTGCTGGAAGACGGGATTGGTCGATGCGGAGAACTTGGCGGGATTCTGCGCGGCCACCTTGCGACGGGCATCGAGCTCCTGCTTCTTCTGTTCCTCGAGTGAGGCGATCAGATGCTTCGTCGCCACGACGTCAGGATGCTGGTCCGTGTACCTGCGCATCAGTTCATCCAGCAGCTTCTGCTGCTCGCGGATGCGCGCGTCGAATTCCGTCGAACCTCCGGCCCCGGTTGGTGTCGCGGCATCGGGCGGCAGCAGGATCGGGTCTTCGCCGACGAGTTCGCGCTTGAGGGCGTCCCGCGACTCCTCCGCCGCGCGCAGTTCGAGCCGCAGCTTTTGGACCTCGTCCGACATCGCAGCCATGCGCGAGAAGTAATCCTGGCCCGTCGCGCCGGTGAAGCCGACGTTCTTGATCTTGAATTCCTTGACACGGTTCTCGGATTCTTCGAGCTTCTTCTCGTAGCCCTTGATCTGCTCGTCGATGAAGCGACGCGCCGCCTCGGAATCGCGGCGCTTGTTGCCAACGCCGGACTCGACGAACAGCGACAGCAGGTCCTGGACGACGCGCTTCGCCCGGTCCGGGTTCGTGTCCTGGTAGGAGATGCTGTAGAGGTTCTCCCGACCGGTGCCGATGAACTTGATGCGTGCGCTCAGGTCATCGACGATCCGGTCCTTCTGCAGTTGCGTCGTCGCCGCGACATCGAGGTCGGCGCTGCGCATGATCTTCTCGAGGTTCGGACGGGCGATCAGTGTCCGGGCCAGCATGGATATCTGTTCGTCGACGTTTGGCTGCACCGCTAGGCCGGACATCAACGGTTTCAGAACGGTCTGCGTATCGACGAAGACGCGCGCCGTCGCCTCGTAGCGGTCGGGCATGCGCAGCAGCGTCACGGCACCGATCAGAGCCACGACCCAGGTTACCGCCAACCCCACCCAGCGGCGGCGCCACATGCCCCGCAGCGCGGTGAGAACCTGATGCAACAGTTCGTCCATCGTCTTTCCGTCAATCGAGAACGCCCGCGGATTTCGACCCGTGGGCCCGCGTCAATCTCAGAACCAGCTCTGTGGAATGATCAGGACATCGCCCGGCTTCACATCGACATTTGCGGAGATGTCGCCTCGCCGTATCAGATCGCTCAGCCGTACCCGATACTGCTTGCCCTGCTCCGAGCCACGGACCAGGACGGCACGGTTCCCATCCGCGAAGTCGGTGAGGCCGCCGACGACGATCATCACGTCAAGCACCGTCATGTTCTGCCGGTACGCCACCGCCTGCGGCTTCGACGCTTCTCCGATGATGCGGATCTGCTCGGTCGACGGACCGTTGAAGTTGGTGACGATCACCGTCACGACCGGGTCGCGAATGTACTTCGAGAGGGCCTTTTCGAGCTCGCGCGCCAGTTCTGCGGGATTCTTTCCAAGGGCCGGGATGTCCTCCACCAGCGGCGTGGTAATGCGGCCGTCTGGGCGCACGGGCACCGTCGCCGACAGCTCCGGATTGCGCCAGACGACGATATTCACCGTGTCGAGCGGTCCGATAAGGTACTTGTAGTCCGGAGCGGCGGCCGCAGGGGGTGCCGGCGGATAGCTATTGGACGAGCATGCGACAAGCAGCACCGCCGACGCAACAGCGACCAGGGTGCGAACGATCTCCATTGGCTGCCTCATGGCCTCACCCTCCGAAATTAGCCACTGGTACTTTGGCCGCGTCCCGAGATTCGGGCCAGCCGGAAGTCAGTCTAGTACAGGCACCAGCAGGTTGATGCATTGCAAAAGAGAAGAGTTACCCGGCTCCTTCCGCTCGTACGCGAGAAGCGGGGGACCGTCGCTGCAGCTAGTGCGCCCCTTCCCCGAACAGGACCACCCGCACGGTCTCGGCCAGTATGAGGACGTCCAGCAGCAGCGAGTTGTTCTTGACGTAGAACAGCTCGAACTGCAGCTTGCGCTGTGCGTCCTCGGCGCTTGCACCGTAGGAATAGCGGATCTGCGCCCAGCCCGTGATACCCGGCTTGACGCTGTGGCGGACGTCATAGAAGCGAATCTGCGTGCGCAGGCGGTCGACAAACTGGGGACGCTCCGGCCGCGGACCGACCAGACTCATGTCCCCATTTAACACATTGACCAGTTGCGGCAGTTCGTCGATACGAAGCTTGCGCAGGACCCGTCCGACCCGCGTGATGCGTGCGTCGCCCTTGGTCGCCCAGCGGGCGACCCCATCGCGCTCGGCGTCCCGCCCCATCGTGCGGAGTTTCAGAATCCTGAAGGTCCGGCCGCCCAGTCCCACCCGCTCCTGAACGAAGAATACCGGCAAGCCGCTCTCGATCACGATCGCCAGCATCGACAGAAGCAACACCGGCAGCGCGAGCAGCAGCAGCGCAATTGCGGCGACGATATCGAAGGCACGCTTGGTCCAGCGACGCAGCGGGCTCTGCACGAAACCCTCGCCGTAGATGAGCCAGCTCGCCTTGAGCGAATCGACGGGCACCTCGCCCCGCATGCGTTCGTAGAAGGCGGACAGGTCGGATACCGGCACGCCCGCGACGCGGCATTCGAGCAGGTCATTCATCGGCAGCGCACCGCCCCGCTGTTCGCGCGCCGCGACAATCACCTCGTTGACGTGGAACCGCTCGACGATGGCCTGGAGCCTGAGATCGGCAGAAAACGTCGGGGC
>DAOMFL010000046.1:0-23923 GCA_035429805.1 Burkholderiaceae bacterium | reverse complement strand
CCCGCCACTGCCCGCCGTGGGGCTCGAGGCCGAAGAGGAGGTAGCAGATCGGAACGCCAACACCCACGGAAAGCGCCGTCCGGCTGAAGACCACAGACAGCGACTTCCGCTCCCCACTGCGGAACAGGCCAAACATCGTCCCAACGGCAGTGGTGATCACTGCGAACTCAATCGCAAAGATCAAGGCTGAGCCGGGCGTAACCCCGTAGGGGCCCAGTTGTATCGACACCGCGAGCAGCATCGAGACGATGCAGAACGCGGCAAACAGCGCCATGTCGGCAAACGACGCCACCGACAGCGGTCGGCGCGAAATAGTGATCACAGCAGTTCCTTCCGTGGCCCCCTTGCGCGCCTAAGCGTCGGGCGGGTCTATTTGGTTGGTCGTACTTTGAATGACAGAAATTTCAACAATGCGACACCGGGCCAAGGTGACCATCCGTTCCCAGATCGATGTGGCAACCTTCGCAGTGTGCGGAAGGAAAGGAAGCCCAGTCAGTCGAGCCGTCGCCCGAAAACTGTGGAATATTCCTCTTGACTTGCCACCGGAAACGCTACGCAAACGCGAGCGCTACGACCTGGCGGAGGGGATGGGTACCAGAGCGGCCCCGTTGGTGCTTGGGCAACCTCCCTATCACGCAAAAAAGCTAGTCCCTAGCCTAATCACAACGTCGCGTCGCGGCAATGGCTACTCGTCGGCTCGGCGAAAGTCAGCACCAAGGGGCAGACCGCGAGCCACTGAGCGACTTGCGGATGATTCCGTGCTGATGCGCTAACTGCTCGACGCGGACGCCGTTGGAAACAAAGGCAAGAAGGCGGCGCCGTGGGCTCGAGTCAGCGCGGGACGCGTTGCAGGACCTCGATCAGAAAACTCGATGGGATCGCATAGCTGATCCCGGATGGCTGCGTCAAAGCGGCCTCCTTGGTTCCTTTGACGAACGCCATGTTCAGGATCCCCACGACCTCGCCGGTCACGGGGTCGTATACCGGGCTGCCGCTGTTGCCGGGATAGGCCGTCGCGTCAAGCTGAAACACCGAGAAGGCCGCGTCGCGCAGGCGCCGAATGACCTTCGGGTCGAGCTGTTGGCCCGTCATTGACGGGATCGCGACCGGAGCGATGGCCGCCACCATCGCACGGTGGGTGACGGGGAAGAGTCCGAGCGCGCCGCCGATTGGAAATCCGGTGAGCATCAGGCTTTCACCCTCCACGACCGTGGCCGAGTCCCGGAGCTTGAGGGGCGGCAGCGGCGAGCCATCCATCCTGAGAACCGCGATGTCATGCTCGCGATCCACCACCAGTTGCGTCAGCCGGCGGGCCGCAGCCCGCGTCGGCTCGTTTCCCGGCAGGAGAGCGACGATCAGCTCCGGGTCGGCCCCCGGGTCGAGAGACGCCGGCAGCACATGGGCGCTGGTCGCAGCCAGGGTCCCGTCAGCCACGGCAAAGCCGGTACCCAGGAAGCGGAATTGCGGCACGCGGGTGGCCTGGAAGGTCCCGATTGCGAGGACCGACGGCCTCACGATCGCAATGCCCGGGGGAGCCTGGCTGGCAGCCGGGCCATGGACAATGCCACCGGCGATCAGACCGGCGATGGCCAACAGCAGGCGCGCGCGCGCGCGGGCCTCGCGCGCAGCGGCCCGCATGCGCCGGAGCGCTACAACCGCCACACCCTCAGGCCGCGCGACGTCAGCTCCGCCGCGTTGGCCTGGCTCTTGACGTCCACATAGAGGCCCCCCGGCCGCAGCTTGGCCGCGAAGTCGTCGATCGGTCGCCGCTTGTAGGCATCGTGCGCCACGGCAGCGACGATTGCGCTGGCTCGCGGCAGTTCCTCCCATGACTTCAGCGCCACGCCGTATTCGTGTCTGGCTTCGTTCGGATCGGCCAGCGGATCGTGCACGCTGACCCGCGCACCGAACGACTGCAGTTCCCGGACGATGTCGATCACGCGCGAATTTCGCAGATCCGGGCAGTTCTCCTTGAACGTGAGGCCGAGAACGATGACGTCGGCGTCCTTCACGTGTGCGCCCGCCTGGATCAGCTGCTTGACCGTCTGCTCGGCCACGTAATGCCCCATGCCGTCATTGATGCGGCGCCCGGCCAGGATGACCTGCGGGTGGTAGCCGAGCATGTCGGCCTTGTACGTCAGGTAGTACGGGTCGACACCGATGCAGTGCCCGCCGACCAGTCCCGGACGGAACGGCAGGAAGTTCCACTTGGTGCCGGCGGCCTGCAGCACCTCCATCGTGTCGATGCCGATGCGGTGGAAGATCAGCGCCAGCTCGTTCATCAGCGCGATGTTGAGGTCGCGCTGCGTGTTCTCGATGACCTTGGCGGCTTCGGCCACCTTGATTCCGGACGCGCGGTGCACGCCCGCCGAGACGACCATCTCGTAGGCTCGCGCCACCCGCTCGAGCGTCTCGGGGGTGTCGCCCGACACGACCTTCACGATGCGGGTCAACGTGTGTTCACGGTCGCCCGGATTGATCCGCTCCGGGGAGTACCCCACGAAGAAATCCTGCTTCCACTTGAGACCGGACTCGCGCTCCAGCAGCGGGATGCACACTTCCTCGGTCGCCCCCGGGTACACGGTCGACTCGTAGACGACCGTTGCGCCCCGTTTCATGTGACGGCCTACGGTAATGCTGGCCCCGACCAGCGGCGAGAAGTCCGGCTGGTGGGCCGCATCGATCGGCGTGGGAACGGCAACGATGATGAAATCTGCCTCGGCCAGCGCGGCAGGATCGGTCGTCGCTTCGAGCAACCGGGCAGCCTTGAGGTCCTCGGTGCTGACTTCGCCCGTCGCGTCGACGTGGCGCCGGTAGGCGTCCACCTTTTCGCGGGACAGGTCGAAGCCCACGGTCCGGATCTTCTTTCCGAATTCGACGGCGAGAGGCAGGCCCACATACCCGAGCCCCACGACCCCGATCACTCCTATAGCTCCCACGACTTGCCTTCCTGTTGCGGTTGATTGTTGTTTACTGCTTCAGCAGCGCGGCAACCTCGGCTTTGCCGGGAAAATCCTGCGTGACCGCCTGCAGTTGCTGCAGTTCCTTGCGACCTTCCTCGGTCCGCCCCGCCTTCAACAGCGCCTTCGCGTAGTTCAGGCGCACGTCGTGCCGATCAGGGGCCAGCGCCACCGCGCGGGACAGGCGCTCGAGTCCCGCGGCTGTGTCGCCTTTGGCCACCAGCAGCACACCGATCGTGTCGAGGATCTGCGGGCTGTCGGGAGCCAGCTTGAGTGCGCGCTCCGCATAGCCCAGCGCCTTCGGATCTCCGAGTTGCCCGGCAGCCCAGGCGAGATTGTTCAATGCAACCGCGTTGTCGGGCTGCTGGGCAATGATTGCCGAGTACAGGGCGACCGCCGACTTCAAGTCGCCAAGGCGCAGCGCCTGCTCGGCAAGATAGCCACGGAAGACGTTGTCGGATGGGTGCTCTGCGAGCCACTTGCGGCCGAAGCCGTCCGCTTCCGACTTCCTGCCCGAGGCACCGATGACACCGTGCAGCTTGATGGCCGCTGCAGTCGCTGCCGGGTCGGCCTTGAGGGCCTCACGGTATGCATGCTCGGCCGGCGCCCATTGCCGGCCGGTCACATAGGCGTCGCCTTCAAGGATGTACCCGACCACGAACTTCGGGTTGGCTTGCTGATACGCCCGTGCCTCCTTCACGGCGGCCTCGTTCTTGCCCGCCAGAAGATTGGTCGCGACGAGATCGCGGGCAATCGTGGCATCGTTGGGCGCAAGCTTCTGCGCGCGCTGCAACGCGCCGATGGCCCGGTCGAATTCCTTGCCCGCCACGTAGGCGGAGGCCAGTCGCACCAGCGGCGCCGGCGATTTCGGCTGGGCCGCGGACAACCGGTTGAAGGTTTCGATGGCCTGATTTGTATCTCCGGCAGCGAGCTGAGCCCTGCCGAGCGCATCCATGACGCGCGGATCCTGGCCGAGGGCCGCCGATGCCTCCTGTGCTGCGGCAAGCGCTTCCCGCGATCTGTTGCCCTGCAGGTAGATGCCGATCAGCGCAACACGCGCCGATGGCGATTCGGGCTTCGCGGCGACGGCACGCTTGAGCACGGCCTCGACCTCGGAAACGGGCGCCCTCATGCGCACCATGATCTCGGCCAGCGCAAGCAGTGCCTGCTCGTTCTTAGGGTCCTTCGCCACTACCGCTTCAAAGCGACCGCGCGCCTCGGCCGGCTTGCCGTCGGCAAGATCAAGCTTCGCGAGGCTCGCCGCGGCCGGCAGATAGACGGGGTCGATCGCCAGCGCACGGTCGAACGCGGCGCGCGCGGCCGCGTATTCGCGGCGGGACCCATGCACCGCTCCCAGCACCTGATAGGCGAGCGCGCTGTTCGGCTGCTTCTTCGTGAGGGCCTGGGCCGTCTGCAGTGCCTTGGCGCTGTCACCGCTGCGCGTGTAACCCGCAATCAATGCAAGGTCGGCCTGCACCGGCGTTCCTTCGGTCGCCGCGACCTCCTCCAGGATCCGGATGCCGCCTGCGAGGTCCCCCTGTGCCAGGGCAATCTGGCCGAGGCGGATGCGTGCCAGGCTCTGCTGCTGCGGAGCGCCCGACGCCGCGCCGTAGTACTGCGCCGCTGGCTGCAACTGGCCGTTGGCGAGGTACGTCTCCGCGATCAGCAGCTGCGTCGACGGATCGATGACGGCGCGCGCATCGAGAAAGGGCTGTATCGCTTCCAGCGCCCGGGCTGGCTGGTTCGTGGCCAGATAGCTGCGCACGAGGATAGAACGCGCTCCGGGGTGCGCGGGAACCAGCCGCAACGCCTGCTGCGACAGCGTTTCGGCACTCGCATACTGCTTCTGCTCGAGTTCGATGCCTGCGAGCAGCACCAGCGACGGAACGTGCTCGGGCGCCCGCTTCAGAACCTGCTGAGCCAGCTCGCGCGCTTTGGTGTAGTCCTTCCTGCCGGCCGCGATCTGCGCGTCGAGGAAGGTCAGACGCGGATCGGAGCCAAGCAGTGCACGCGTCGCGTCCACCTGTGCCGCGGCCGCCTCCCACTTGCGCTCGGCAACCAGCAGGGAGATCAGCTCGAAGCGGGCGTTGACGAAAGTCGGGTTGGCCGCCACGGCCGCCTCGAGCGACGCGAGGGCGCCGTCATGGTCGCCCGAGAGCATGCGGAACGCGCTTTGCAGCGTGAGCGCCTCGGCGGACTTCGGGTTGGCTTCGACAACCTTGGCGAGCAGCGTCGCGGCCTGCGTGGTGTCGCCTTCCAGCGCGAGCAGGCGGACGTGCCCAAGCAGCGCCCGAACACTGCCCGGATCGGCGGCCAGCGCCGCGTCGAACGACGCGCGCGCCTTCTCGAACTCGCGTGTCCTGAGATAGGCATCCCCGACCCGGGCGCGCAGTTCGGCCTCGGCGCCGGGGGTATCGAGCCGGGTGCTGCCGAATTCCTCGATGACCTTGTTTGGCTTGTCCTGGTCCAGCAACGCCCGCGCCAGCAGAGGCGCGACCACGGCTGCGGGCTGCTTGTACTCGAGCGCCCTGCGGAATTCCTTCTCGGCGCCTGCGGGATCGCCCAGGACCAGCGCCGACTCGCCCAGCAGAATGCGCGCTTCGCCGTTCTCGGGCTGCTGCTGGATGACGTTCTTGAGCTCGATGATCGCCGCGCGATGATCGCCTTTGGCCTGATACGCGCGCGCCGACTGCAGCAGTTGCTCCGGGCTGCTGTTGCGGCATCCCGTCAGCCCGAAAACGAAGAGCAGCACCGCGGTCGCGGCCACGGAGCGCCACGCGATGCGCGCCCCCAGGGTGATCACTTTCATGAGGCGCCCTCGCGCTGCTCGGACTTGCGCATCCCGAAACGGTTCAACAGGTCGTACAGCGTCGGACGACTCACGCCGAGCAGATCGGCGGCCTTCGACAGGTTGCCGTTGGCGCGTGCCATCGCCCTCACGACCTCGCGCCGCTCGGCCTCGTCGCGCGCCTCACGCAGATTGAGCGGCGCGTCTTCGGTCGAGGCCGTCTGCAGCCCCAGCTCGCTCGCGCGGATCACCTGCCCGTCGGCAAGAATCACCGCGCGCTTGATGACATTCTCGAGCTCGCGCACATTGCCCGGCCAGCGGTGCCGCTCGATCGCGGCCAGCGCTTCATCGCTGATACCGAGTCGTCCACGCTTCTGCTCGTCGGCAAACCGGCGCACGAACGTATGTGCCAGCAGCACGGCATCGCCGGCGCGATCCCGCAGCGGCGGAACGGTCACGACGATTTCCGCGAGGCGATAGAAGAGGTCTTCCCGGAACTGTCCGGACGCGATCCGGTCCTGCAGGTTCTGGTGGGTTGCGCAAACGATGCGCACATCGACCGGAATCTCCTCACGGCCTCCGAGCCGCTCGACCGTTCGTTCCTGCAGGAAGCGCAGCAACTTGGCCTGCAGCGGCAGCGGCAGGTCGCCGATTTCGTCCAGGAAGAGCGTGCCCTGGTTGGCCGTCTCGATGCGCCCCGGCGTCTGCTTCGACGCGCCCGTGAATGCCCCGCGCTCATAGCCGAAAAGTTCACTCTCAAGCAGGTTCTCGGGTATCGCCGCACAGTTGATGGCCACGAACCGCTTCCTGCTGCGGCTGGAGTACTCGTGCAGCGCCCGGGCCAGCAGTTCCTTGCCGGTGCCCGACTCGCCGAGCAGCAGGACCGTGGCGGTGGTGGCAGCGACCTTCTCGACCATCCGGCAGACCGCCAGCATTTCCGGCGCGCCGGAGATGATTCCGCCGGTGGGCTCGGAGCGCGCCGCCAGCAGCCGCCGGTTCTCCGCCTGCAGTTCGTGCATGCGAAAGGCGCGATCGATGATCAGCGAAACGATTGCAGCGTCGAACGGCTTCGCGAAGAAGTCGTAAGCGCCCAGCGCGACGGCCCGGCGCGCATTCGCGCTGTCGTGCTGCCCCGTGACCACGATGACCTTGGTGTCCGGCGCCAGCTCGAGGATCTTCTCGAGCGTGCGGAAGCCTTCGCCGACGCCGCCGGTCTCCGGCGGCAAGCCAAGGTCGAGTGTGACCACGCCCGGCTCGACGCGACGCAGCTGCGCAATTGCTTCCTCGTGATCGGCAGCGACCGCGACGTCATAGGCGTCAAAGGCCCACTTCATCTGCGTCTGCAGGGCCGGATCGTCCTCGACGACCAGCAGGGACCTCTTTGCTTCAGTCACGCCGCGGCCTCCGTCGCGTGTGCCGAATCGACACCGCGCAGCAGGACGCGCACGCGCGTGCCCTGCTCCGGTGCGCTCTCCACCTCGATCCGGCCTCCCACACGCTGGACGTACTGCTGGCTTTCAAACGCACCAATGCCCATTCCGGAATCCTTCGTGGTCTGGAACGGCCGGAACAGGCGGTCGCGGACGAAGTCCGGCGTCATGCCCCTGCCACGATCGCTCACCTCGATGACCACGTCATCGCCCTTTCTTTCAGCACGAACGCGCACATCCGGATCCGGGCCTGATGCATCGAACGCGTTCTGCACCAGATGCGAGATCACACGCTCCAGCAGATCCTCGTGTGCCCAGGCGAGCATACCTTCGTCCGCCTGGACAGACAGTCCGGCACGCCCCCAGGTGCGCAGGGCCTGCACCCTGCGGATCACGGCCCCCACGTCGACGGGCTGGGTCCGGTCCTTGCCCGACGCCTCCGGGCGCAACTGCAGGGTGAGCTGATGCATGCGGCCGACCACGTGCTCGATGGTCTTCAGCATGTCACGCTGGAAGTCGGGATTGTCGCGGTGCCTTTCCACGTTGGAAAGCAGAAGCTGCAGCTGTGCAATGAGGTTTTTCAGGTCATGCACGACGAACGTCGACATTCGATGAAACGCGTCGAACTTCCGCGCCTCCAGAAGCGCCTCCGTGGCCTGCGCATAGGCGAGGTAGCTGCCAGCCTGACGTCCGGCGGTCTTGAGGAGGTCGAGCACCTCCCAGTCCAGGTCGATACGCACGCGCGGCTCGTTCAGGACGACGAACCCGACCAGATCATCGGCCGCGCGCAGCGGCACGATCAGCCACGCTTCCCGCACGCCGGCGATCGAGGGCGGCAGGCTCAGACTCTCGTACCGTGCCGACCGCACCATGACATCGCTGATGTCGAGGACCCAGCTGGTGCGCCTTAGGAACGCCGGGAGCGGATCGTCCGACGCGATCGGCGCCGCATCCGCCGGGAAGACAGAGCGCGCGACCTGCCGGAACACGCCTTCGCTGTCCCGCAGCCAGAGCGCACCGCCGCCGCTCTCGACGAGGTCTCCCAGGGCGCGCACGCACGCCTCCCACGGCTGCTGCGCCGATCCGCTTGCAAGGGTGCTCGTGAAGCGCAGCCATTCCTCGCGATAGTCGAAGCGGTAGGTAAAGAAGTTCTTGGCGACCAGCACGCGCACCTTCGCGCGGAAGGTGGCCGACATCGCGACGACCGCAAGGAAGAGAAGCGCCGCGAAGACGACCGCGGACTCGAGCGCCCGGCCCCATGAGCCGCCGAATTCGCGCAGCAGGAAACCGGCACCGGATATCAAGACCAGGTAGGCCCCGACGCCAAGCAGCGCGGTCGAGCCAGCCAGCATGCCGCGCGAAACGGACAGTTCGAAAGACCAGTTTGGAGTTCGCCGGAGCGTGAGCAGCATCACCGGCACGGTGACGGCCCGCGTCAGGCCGCGCGAGCTCCAGAGCTCGTTATCCAGTTCCCGGAACAGCAGGGCATCGGAGTACATGACCAGATCGAAGGCAAAGATGCCGCCGATGCCCAGCAGCAGCGGCCGCACAAGCCAGCGGGAACTGCGCGGTGTGCGCCGATAGCACTGCTCGACGAGCACGAGCCCGAACACGGCGATCGACAGGGCCGACGCGAAGCCGAGGCTGTGCGCGACCTTCCCCAGGTCCGGGACGCTGGGCGGCTTCACGCCGAACAGGAACTGGCAGAGAAGCAGGACCAGTGCGATGCTGCCCAGCACGGCCCAGCCGTGGCCACCTCGGGCGGCCCCCCGACCGGAGTCGCGCACACCCAGAAAGGCGAGCAAGAAACCCAGCGTCGCCGCGCTGCCCAGCAGGTCCAGTATCCACGCGAGCGTCCACGTACCCACCGATGGCACGACGGCGAACAGCACCGCACCCGCCGCCGCGACCATGCAGGCAACGGCCATTGCAAGCAGCATCGCTGGCTTGCCGCCGGGCTGCCAGCGTGCGACCAGCCGGACCGCCATCCACGCGAATGCGATGAACGCGATGCCGTACGACCACGCCGCCGGGTTGGAATACCAGTTCGCGCTCAATCGGGTACCGAAGGGCTCGGTTCAAATAGCGAAATCTACCAAGCGGCCAAAAGGGCGATCGAACGGAGAGCGCCGTCTTGAGCCTTCCCGCGTCGTTATGCACCTTGACGATCAGGCGGAAGCCCTACAGTCGGCTGGGCCCGACTCACGACATCGTGTATGATTTCGCTCTCACCAAATGCCGCGGGGTGGAGCAGTCTGGCAGCTCGTCGGGCTCATAACCCGAAGGTCGAAGGTTCAAATCCTTCCCCCGCAACCAGATGAGTAAATGCAAAAGGGCTTCCTCCGGGAAGCCCTTTTCATTTCTGCGGCCGCATCGCGTGCCGCCGTACCCGAGCCTTGCGTGCGTGTATCTCAATCCAGGGACATGGGGTCGATCCCACGACCCCCGGCCATCGATTGCGGCCCGACTAACGCTCTCCGACCGGAGCGAGCCTTTCGAGCAGAGCGAGGGTCACAGGAAGCACGACCGTCTCGTTGTCGTGGCGAATCGCCACCTCGGCGCTCGGCAGGCAGGCAAAGAGTCCGATGATTCTGCCTTCGGCTCCCGCAGGCACCTCGCGTCCGTTGGCAAAGACGGGACGCGTGAGGCGGACGATGTCTCCCTTGAACATGTGCAACGCAGAGCGGAGGTCGCGGTGGAAGTTGAATCGTTGCGCCGAAGCATGACGCAGACAGAGACTCCGCGGGATAACGCGAGGACGTCCATCCCCTCTACATGCGACACGAAGCGACGTTTCGCGAGCCAAACGACGGAACTGTAAAGAAAGGCGACGCTTTTCTCAGGCCCGCTAGCGCTGTAGTTGCTGTGCGCGCCACGTCAAGGCCGCCACCGAAGCCGATGTAGCACGCTGCGCGGCCGGGAAGATCTCATCGCGCCACCCGTGCTCACCTTCGTACCTGGTCGACGCTGCGACGAAGTATTTCGCTTGCTTCCGCCGGCGTGATGCCTATGGGCCGGAGGTTCGATCCAGCGTGGCGGCCAGCGCGCCCGAGGCGGTGCGCAGTTCCAGCCGACTACCTTCGAAGCGCATCGCCGCGACGGTCTCGAGCGCCTTCAGGAAGGCCTGCTCCTGCTCCATTACGGCGGAGTCCGCACACATCTTCCGCGTCGCCGCAGGCGCCTTGAACACGAGCTTCGAATCCGAGGCCTTGTACCCAGCCGTGAACTGATTGCACCCGGCGGAGCCGGCCGCGCGACCGTCCGCCCCAAATGTCAGCGTAACGGTCGAGCCGGCGACAAGGCTCACGACGGCTTCCCTGCCGTTGTTGATTCCGGTTACGTTCCATGACGTCCCTGCGAGCGTCCGGGACTGCGCCCGGAAGGTAGCCAGCACCGCGCCATCGGCCAGCAGTTCGAGGTTGCCGTCCTTCACCTTCGCGATTCTGGCTGAGGTCAGGGCCGATGCAAACGCACTCGCCTGTTTCATCACATCAGGCGGACACGCCATCTGCGTTGCAGCGCCGCTCGGCCCGGCTTCGAATGCAGAACCGCTGAACCTATACGGCATCGTGTAGCGATTGCAGCCGTCACTGCCCTGGATTCGTCCGCCCTCGAAGCGCGCAGTCGGTGACGATCCCACAAGCGCCGGCTGCGCCGCAAGCGAAGACAGGACCCAGGCCGTCCCATCGAGCGACAGGGAATCAGTCGACGACGACACCGCCGAGCACCCCAGGAGCACAGCGACCGCCATCACAATCAATGTTCTTCTCATCGTTCATTCTCCGAACCGCAACGGATCTGGACTGAGCATGGCATTTACCAGCTTAAACACGCCGGCGATGAGGCGAAGCGGCCACGGCTTGGTCGGCGTTCCTGCACTGGCCCGCACGCTCCATGACGCCTCAGCGCTTCGCGCCGAACAGCTCAGCCGGCGACGATGTTGCCTGAAAGGCCTCGACAGCACGGCCGATCGACCCCCTCCAGCCGGGCGCGGACACGTTCCGAGATAGCCGCGACCGCCGGCACACCGGGCGCGGTAGCATCGCCGGCACCCGCCCTGCCCACGATGCCCGCCAAAGCACCCCGCTTGCCCGTGGTAGACGTCCTGCGCGGCTTCGCTGTCGCGCAGATGATCGTCTACCACTTCATCTTCGATCTCAATCATTTTGGCTGGCTCAAGCTGCGCATGCTGTCGGACCAACCCTGGGTGGGCTGGCGCACGGCCATCGTCACGCAGTTCCTGCTGCTGGTCGGCGTCGCCCTTGTTCTCCGCGCGTCGTTCAAGCCAGGTCTGGTCGACTTCTGGCGGCGCTGGGCGCAGGTGGCCGGCGCCGCCGTGCTCGTGTCGATCGGCAGCGCGATCGTTTTCGGCCCGCGCTACATCTGGTTCGGCATCCTGCATTTCATCGCCGTCGCACTGGTGCTTGCCCGTCCCCTGGTAAGGCTCGGCGCATGGAACCTGCTGTTCGGGGCGATCGTGCTCGCCTTTGGACTGCTGTACGCCCATCCCGCGTTCAACGACGTTCCGCAGAACATCGTGGGTCTCGTGACGCAGAAACCGAAGACCGAAGACTACGTTCCGTTGTTTCCCTGGATGGGCGTCGTGCTGATCGGTGCAGGCCTGGGCGCGCTGTGGCAGCGGCGCAATTGGTCCCTGGCACCCGTGTTTCAACCCCTGAACGACAAGCCGCCGCGCGTCCTGCGGCTGCTCGGCACCTGGGCGCTCACCGTCTATCTCGCGCACCAGCCGGTACTGATGGGCATGCTGTGGCTGGCCCGCCAGGCCGGCCTGTAGCCGACGTCGCGTTTATTCGCGCCGCGCGCCGAACGGAATCACGCATCCGTGAGCGGCCTTGCGCAGCCGCTCGGGCCGCAGTTTGTCGCGAAAGCGAACCGCGGCGCTGCGGACTCGGTGGCCACGTAACCCGCGTCCGCGCGCATCAAGCAAGCCGGTTCACGGGTCCGCCCGCGGCTCAGCGATCGCAAGCCCGAGCGTCAGTGCAACTGCAGTGGCCAGTGGCCGCGGTCCCTGCAGCCGCGACTCATACGCGTGTTGGCTGCGCGTTGTGTGCGCATAGTGCTGGTTGCCGTGGGCCGCACCGTGAAGGTGCGCCGCGCCCATCGGGCCGCGTCGGCATGCGTCCGTGGTCAGGCCGTCGCCGGCAGCCGCGACAGGTGCACGTGGCAGCCGGTCTTCATCCGCACCTCTTCCGGCGTGACGCCGGGCGCCAGCTCGATCGCAGACAGGCCGTCGGGCCCCACGTCGAACGTGCCCAGGTCGGTGATGATGCGATTGACGACGCCTTTCCCGGTCAACGGCAGCGTGCAGTGCTGCAGGATCTTGTGCTCGCCGTTCTTTGCGCAGTGCTCCATCAGCACGACGACGCGCTCGACACCGGCGACCAGATCCATCGCGCCGCCCATGCCCTTGACCAGCTTGCCCGGGATCATCCAGTTCGCCAGATCGCCCTTGTCGCTCACCTGCATCGCGCCGAGGATAGCGAGGTTGATGTGTCCGCCACGGATCATCGCGAACGAGTCGGCGCTCGAGAAAAAGCTCGAGCCTGGCAGCGCCGTGACGAGCTGCTTGCCGGCGTTGATGAGATCAGGATCGACTTCCGACTCAAGCGGGAATGGTCCGATGCCGAGCAGACCATTTTCGGACTGCAGCATCACGTCCATGCCGGGCGGAATGTAGTTTGCAACCAGCGTCGGCAGGCCAATGCCCAAGTTGACGTAGAAGCCATCCTGCAGTTCCTGCGCGGCGCGCGCCGCCATTTCTTCACGGGTCCAGGCCATGTCTTCTCCTACTTGGCGCGCACGGTGCGGTTTTCGATGCGCTTCTCGGGCGTGGTGTTCAGCACGACACGCTGCACGAAGATGCCCGGCGTGTGCACATTGTCCGGATCGATGGCGCCGTTTTCGACGATTTCCTCGACCTCTGCAACGGTCACCTTGCCGCACATCGCCACGACCGGATTGAAGTTGCGCGAGGTCTTGCGGTACACGAGGTTGCCCTGCCGATCGGCCTTCCAGGCCTTGACCAGCGAAACGTCGGCGCGGATCGAGCGCTCCATGACGTATTCCTTGCCGCCCCAGACCCCGTCGAAGACCTGCACCGGCTTGCCTTCGGCGACGATCGTCCCGACGCCCGTGCGCGTGAAAAACGCAGGAATGCCGGCACCGCCGGCGCGCATGCGCTCCGCGAGCGTTCCCTGCGGCGTGAATTCGAGCTCAAGTTCGCCCGACAGGTACTGGCGTTCGAACTCCTTGTTCTCGCCGACGTACGAGGAGATCATCTTGCGGATCTGCCGCGTCGTCAGCAGCAGCCCCAGGCCGAAGCCATCCACGCCGGCGTTGTTGCTGACACAGGTCAGCCCTTTCACGCCGCTGTCGCGCAGCGCAGCGATCAGCGCCTCGGGAATGCCGCACAGCCCGAAGCCGCCGACTGCGATCGTCTGGTTGTCCTTCACCACGTCGGCCAGCGCCGCCGCGGCCGAGGGGTACAGCTTCTTCATCCCGTCCTCCGCTGTTGAAGCGTCGAAGTTTAAGTGATCGCCTCGCGCACCCGGTCAGGCCACGGCAGCGACCTGCCCGCGGCGTAGTCGTACCAGACCAGCACGGTGCGGCCGGTCGCGTAGGTCACCCCGGGCTCACCCTGCTTCTCGATGACGATCGACATTTCGACGCTGGAACGGCCGACCTTGGTGACCACCTGCTTCACGAGCGCCACGCCGGGGTACACCATGGCCCGGACGAAGTCGCACGAGGCGTGCGCCAGGATGCAGGCCTCGCCCGAAGGGAGCGTCGGCAGGTTGAAGCGCTGGAACCACCGGATGCGCGCTTCCTCCATCAGCCGGAAATACATCACGTTGTTCAGGTGCGCCATGGCGTCCATGTCGCCCCAGCGCAGCGGCACCTCGATGACGAAGTCTTTCACCGACCCGAACTCCGTCCCGGACGCTACGTCACCGACAGCCCATCGTCGGCCGCGATGATGGCACCATTGATGAACTGCGATTCCTCAGCGACGAGCAGCAACAGCGTGCCGTCGAGATCATCGGGGCGGCCCACGCGGCGACGGGGCAGCATCTGAACCAGCTTCTGTCCGCCGTCCGTGTCCCAGTATTCCTCGTTGATCTCCGTGCGGATGTAGCCGGGGCAGATTGCGTTGACATTGATGCCGTAGCGCCCCCACTCCAGCGCCTGCGCCTTCGTCATCTGGATCACGGCCGCCTTGGTCATGCAGTACAGCCCGATCTGCGGCAGCACGCGCAGGCCGGCCACCGAGGCGATATTGACGATGCGGCCACGAAAATCGCCATTGCCCTTGGCGCGGGTGATCATCCGCTGTGCGACCTCCTGCGCAACGAAGAACGCGCCCTTCACGTTGGTGCCGAAAACATGGTCGAAATCGGCGGGGGTCGCTTCGGTGAGCCGCTGTGTCGTCGACACCCCCGAATTGTTGACGAGGATGTCGACCGGTCCGACCGCCCGTTCCGTATGTTCGACCGCATCGCGGATCGATTCCCGATGGGTCACATCGAGCTGCACGACGTGGGCCGCGCCACCGGCGGCCTCGATCTCGGCGCGCAGTTCCTTCAGCCGCTCGACCCGGCGTGCCGCGAGCACCGTCAGCGCACCGTTGGCGGCCAGCACCTTCGCGAAACGGGCGCCGAGCCCGCTGCTGGCGCCCGTGACAAGCGCCACCTTCTCCTTCAGATTGGTCCGCATAGACTCCTTCCCTGCCAAGGATCGATCGTAGTCGATTGCAGCCTCTAGCCGATCTCCGGAGAATTGATCCATGCCACTACATCGAGGATCCCATGGCTGAATCGCCGCAGGCCATCGAACGCGAAGCGATGGAGTACGACGTCGTCGTGGTGGGCGGCGGTCCCGCCGGGCTGGCCGCGGCGATCCGCCTGAAGCAGCGCGCGGCCGAGGCCGGACGCGAGGTTTCGGTCTGCGTGCTGGAGAAAGGCTCCGAGATCGGCGCGCACATCCTCTCGGGCGCGGTCATGGACCCGATCGCGATGAACGAGCTCTTCCCCGACTGGAAGGAACTCGGTGCCCCGCTGAACACGCCGGTCAGCGAAGACCGCTTCTACATCCTGACCGAGTCCAAGGCGTACTACAACCCGCACTGGCTGCTGCCCGAGTGCTTCATCAACGACGGCTACTACGTCGTCAGCCTCGGCAACGTGGTGCGCTGGCTCGGCCAGCAGGCCGAGGCACTCGGCGTCGAAATCTTTCCGGGATTCGCGGCTGCGGAGGTTCTTTACGACGAGAAGGGCCGCGTGCGTGGCGTGGCCACCGGCAACATGGGCATCGGCAAGGATGGCCAGCCCACGGCCAACTTCCAGCCGGGCGTCGAGCTGCTCGGCAAGTACACGCTGTTTGCCGAGGGAGCGCGTGGCAGTCTCGGCAGGCAGGTGACCGACAGGTTCCGACTTCTCGACGGGCGGGATCCACAGACCTGGGGCATCGGCATCAAGGAAGTGTGGGAAATCGAGCCGTCGAAATTCCAGGCCGGCCTCGTCGTGCACAGCGCCGGCTGGCCGCTCGACAGCGCGACCTACGGCGGCGGTTTTCTCTACCACTTCGACACGAACCTGGTGTCGATCGGCCTGGTCGTCGGCCTGGGCTATACCAACCCGTACCTCGAACCGTTCCAGGAGTTCCAGCGCTACAAGACGCATCCGACGATCCGCGCCTTTCTGGAGGGCGGCAAGCGACTGTCCTACGGTGCGCGGGCGATCAACGCGAGCGGCCTGCAGAGCCTGCCGAAGCTGGTATTCCCCGGCGGAGCGCTGATCGGCTGCGATGCGGGCTTTCTCAATGCGCCGCGCATCAAAGGCTCACATGCGGCGATCAAGAGCGGCATGCTGGCAGGCGACGCCGCCTTCGACGCGGTCGCGGCGGAGCGCAGCCACGACGAGCTTGTCGCCTATCCGGCAGCCTTCGAGGCGAGCTGGCTGCGCGATGAACTGCATCGCGCGCGCAACTTCAAGCCATACCTCGACAAGGGCCTGGTGACCGGCGCGGTCCTCTGGGGCATCGACCAGCTGGTATTCCGCGGCAAGGCCCCGTGGACCCTGCACCGCGCCAAGGCCGATCACGAGAAACTGCGCCCGGCGGCCGAGTGCACGCCGATCGACTATCCGAAGCCCGACGGCACGCTGACGTTCGACAAGCTGTCCTCGGTGTTCCTCGCCAACACGAACCACGAGGAGAACCAGCCGGCGCACCTGACGCTGAAGCAGGCCAGCGTTCCGGTCGAGATCAACCTGGCACGCTACGCCGGGCCCGAGCAGCGCTATTGCCCGGCCGGCGTCTATGAGTTCGTGAAGGCCGACGGCGGCGCCGACCGCCTGCAGATCAACTTCCAGAACTGCGTGCACTGCAAGACCTGCGACATCAAGGATCCGACCCAGAACATCGTCTGGGTCACACCCGAGGGCGGCGGCGGTCCGAACTACGTGAACATGTAGGCGGACGAACCGCGGGCCGCGCCGGACCGGGATGCGCAAGAAGTCACTTCCGCTCTCGAAGGTCTACACGCTGATCGAGCCCGGCCCGGTCGTGCTGCTGACGACGGCCCACGCCGGAAAACAAGACGTCATGGCGATGTCGTGGCACACGATGCTCGACTTCGAGCCGCCTCTGATCGGCTGCGTCGTCAGCAACCGGAACCATTCGTACCGGCTGCTGCGGGCGTCCGGCGAGTGCGTCCTCAACATCCCCGACGCTGGCCTCGCCCAACAGGTCGTCGGCTGCGGCAACACGAGCGGCGCACGCACCGACAAGTTCCGGCGCTACGCCCTGACTCGCAGCTCCGCGCGCGAGGTCGGCGCGCCGTTGATCGACGAGTGCTTCGCCAGCCTCGAGTGCCGGGTGGTCGACACGCGGATGGTGCCCTCGTATTGCCTGTTCGTCGTCGAAGTCGTCAAGGCGTGGCTCGACCCTGGTGCGCGGGCCCCGCGCACGCTGCATCACCGGGGCCGCGGCACGTTCATGATCGCGGGCGAGTCGATCAGGCTGCCGTCAAGGAAGAAGTAGTTCCCGGCGCTTGCCCTGTTCGCGTGCCCGCAGCGACCGGCACTTGAAGCGCCGCGCCAGTTGGACCACGATTGCTCCGGGGCCACGGCCCGCACACGGAGACATCGATGTCTTATTCCAGTTACCACAAGAAGGCGATCCGGGACCGCGAACTGCACCCGGAAACACAGATGATGTCGTACGGCTACGACCCGTTCCTGTCGGAGGGAGCGGTGAAGCCGCCCGTGTTCCTGACGTCGACTTTCGCCTTCAAGTCGGCGGAAGATGGCGCCGCCTACTTCGACGTCGTCGCGGGACGCAAGCCGGCACCGCAGGACACCGGCGCGGGCCTCGTCTACAGCCGCTTCAATCACCCGAACCTGGAAATCATCGAGGACCGGCTGGCGCTGCTCGACGGCGCCGAGTCAGCCATCGTGACGTCGAGCGGCATGGCGGCCATCGGCACCGTGCTGCTGACCTTCCTGCGCCCGGGTGACCAGATCGTGCACTCGACGCCGCTGTATGGCGGCACCGAGACGCTGATCCGCAAGATCCTGACCGAATGGGGCATCGGCGGCCATCCGTTCACCGATGGACTCACGCGCGCGCAGATGGATGCCGCGCTGGAGTCCGCCGCGGCCCGCGGCCGCGTGGGGCTGTTCTACATCGAGACGCCGGCCAACCCGACCAATGCGTTGATCGACTTTGCCTCGGTGCGCGCGGCGCTGGACGACTTCGCACAGCGCCACGGATACCGCCCGGTCACCGCCTGCGACAACACGATGCTGGGACCCATATTCCAGCACCCGATCCGCGACGGCATCGATCTGTCGATCTACTCGCTGACGAAGTACGTCGGCGGCCACAGCGACCTGGTGGCCGGTGGCGTCACCGGCCGTAACGACCTCGTCGGCAAGCTGCGGCTGCTGCGCGGCGCGTTCGGGTCGCAGCTCGATCCGCACTCGTCCTGGATGATCGCGCGGTCGATGGAAACGCTGGTGCTGCGCATGCGCCGGGCCGCCGCCACCGCGAGCCGCGTCGCGCACTGGCTGGCCGACAATCCCGTGCGCAAGGTGCAGGTGCTGCACCCCCAGCTCGTCTCCGACCCCGCGTACCAAGCCGTTTACCGCCGCCAGTGTTCAGGCGCCGGGTCGACCTTTTCTCTGGTGCTCGACGGCGGCCGGCCGATGGCGTTCCGCTTCATCAACGCGCTGACGCTCTTCAAGTCGGCGGTCAGCCTCGGCGGCACCGAGTCACTGGTCTGTCACCCAGCCTCGACCACCCACTCGGGCGTGCCGGCCGAGGTGCGTCAGCAAGTCGGGGTCGACGAAGGCCTCGTCCGCATGTCGATCGGGCTCGAGCATGAAGACGACCTGATCGCCGACCTGGAGAATGCGCTGCGGCAGTGCTGAGAGGTTCGACTGCTGCACCCATCACGCGCGATCACCCCGGCAAAGCGCATGCCCGGTTCTGATCCGGGGCGGTGCCCAAGCGTTGCGGCCAAGTGAGCCGGGCCCGGCCGGCGCCGCGGCGACCGAGCATCTTCCGGCTTCAGCTCGCGGCCGCTCCGGCAGCCGGTCCGGCAGCCTTGCGTCGCCGCGACGCTGCCCTCTCGGCCGGCCGCGAGGTCCTCGGCGAAGCTGCCGCGCTCCCGCCGGCGGCCGGCTTCGGCCGGCCGGCTGCCGCCGTCTTCGGGCCCCCCTTGCCGACCCGCGTAGCCGCTGCCTTCTTCTCCTTCGCCGCCGCCCGCTTGCGGGCCGCCTCCTGCCTTGCGCGCGCGGCCAACGCCAGTTCGCGCACGCGCGCAATGTCCTCGTCGGAGAACGGACCGTTGACGCCGGAGATCGCGGCCAGCTTCATGCCGTGCTTCAGGCCCATCTTGTAGATCTCGCGCACCTTCTCCCACTCGATCGCACGCCCGACGGTGAAGTTCTCGAAGCGCCCTTCCAGCGCCAGCACGATGGTCTCGGCCAGGCAGGCGTAGGCGACGTTCTTCGGCAGGCCGATGTTCTTCATCTGCACGTCGCCAGGCAACTCGATCTCGCCAGACTCGATCACCAGCACGTCCGGCCGCTTGGCCACCTCCTCCGGCGGCAGGTCGAGCGGTCGCGCCACGTCGGTGATCACGCAGCCGGGCTTGACTTTCATGATGTCCAGGATCTTCTTTCCGGCGCCCGAGGTCGCCGTGACGATCATGTCCATGTCAGCGATGTCCTTGTCGGCCCGCGCCGACAGGAACATCTTCGCGTGCGGCGTCTCCTTCAGGATCGACTCCTTCAGCGCCAGCAGCTTGGCGGTCTCGGGCGAGACCATGTAGACCTCTTCCGCCACCTGGACCAGCAGCCGCGCGCACACCGAACCGATGGCGCCGGTGGCACCGACCACCATCGCCTTGAACTTCACCTTCTCCTTGCCGTTCGGGCGCGGCACCAGGCCGAGCTTCAGCACGGCGTCGTGCGCCGCCCACAGCGCTCCCGAGGCACTGTACGAATTGCCCGTGGTGATCGGCAGCGGCGCGCGCTTGGCCACGGTCGCGCCAGCGTCGCCCACCACCTTGGTGAAGGCGCCGAGCCCCATGATCTGCGCACCGAGCCGGCGCGCCATGTCGGCGGCATCGAGCAGCCGGCTGTAGGTGAACTCCGGGCTGCGGCTCATGATCTCCTTCGGCGTGCCGCCAACCGAGATCAGCCAGCCCTCGGCCTCCACCCCGGTCGGCGACTTGATGCCGCTCACCTTGGAGTAGACGAACGGCGGCGCGTACGCCATCACCCGCTCCAGGGCGTCCATGAACACCGGCGGCGATACGCGCGACAGCATCTCGATCGACTTGACGGTCTTGAAGTACTCCTGCGACAGCGGGTGGATGACGAAGGCGAAGCGGTTGATGCGACGCTCGCCGCACGGATAGACGATGCGGGGTTCCATGTCCGCCTCGGTGATGATCGACAGGTAGTCGTCCTCGAGAATGTCGTCCGGGTTCTTGCCGGTGGCCGCGACGATCATCGCGTCGAGCAGGTTGGGGCCGAGCACGTGGCCGAACATCGACGGCGCGCCGTCGACCACCATCATCACGCCCTTGTCGGCGAAGGCAGCCGTACGCTGACCGTTCATACCTGAGGTAATGATCGTCTTGCCGGCCAGCTCCTCGGGGCCGAACTCGTCGAGCTCGTGCACCGGCGCCACGATGACGGTCGCCCTGGCCATCGCGCGTCGCAGCACGAAGCGCGTCCACTGCCTCATCAGGTCGTCGGGGATGACGCGCGGCGGCTTCCAGTCGGCGACATAGTGCGCGCCGCTGGCATACAGCGACAGCGCGTCGAGCGACGTGAGCAGCTTGGGCACCCCCAGCTGCAGCAGCGGGTCGGCGAACTGAAGGTTGGTGGTGTACTCGGCCATGGTGGTGGCCAGCTTGTGGCTGGACAGGCCGGAGAAGAACAGCACCAGCGCATTGTCGAAGTAGTGGCCGAGCTTGATCTGCGTGTGCCGCACGGCCCACTCGAGGAAGATCTCGCCCAGCCGGGCGCCGGTGGTCACCGGCACGCGCGTGACCACGCTCTTCATGCGCGCGGCCTCCTTGTCGACGAACCGGCGCGGGCCGACGCGGTAGCTGTCGCGTGCCAGGCCGATGCCGATCGCGTGGGCCTGCTTTTCCCACAGTTTCAGCAGCCGCTGGGCCTTCATGTGATTGCCGTCGGTACCGAAACGCTTGACGGACAGCTGCTTGCCGAGGAAGCGCGTGGTGAACTCGAAGTCCTGGCTGCTCGAGCCGAGGCTGATGCTGACCACATTCTTCATACAATGTCTCCATGGCGCGCCGGCTCTCGTCTGTCCGCGCCAGCGACACTACCGGCACGGCGCCCCGCCGGAGGCGGCGTCCAAACGCAATGATGGAGGACTTTCGTGATCTCGAACTTGGTCGGCGACAAAGCACGCGCGGTTGGCCTGCCGGCCCTTAAACGCGCCGCCGGGGTCGTCACGCGGCTCCTGCCCATTCCGCAGCCGACCCTGATGGTCGGCCCCGGCTCCAGCGCCCGCCTCGGCCAGACCGTCGGCGGCTTCGGCCACCGCCACGTGCTGATTGTCACCGACGAGGTGATCTCGAAGCTGGGCCTGCTGCAGCCGTTGACGGACGCCCTGGTCGCCAGCGGAACCGCCTTCACACTGTTCGACGAGGTCACGCCGGACGCGCCGATTCCGGTGATCGAACGGGGCATCGAGATCTTCGTCCGCCAGCGCTGTGACGCGATCGTCGCTTTCGGCGGCGGCTCGGTGCTGGATGCCGCCAAGGTCATCGGCCTGGCGGCCGCCAACGGCCGCCACCCCCGCTCGCTGGTCGGCTACTTCCGTGGCCTGCGCGGGCCGGTGCCGATCTACGGCGTGCCCACCACGGCTGGCACCGGCTCCGAGGTGACCGTCGCAGCGGTGATCTCCGATCCCGAACGGGAGAAGAAGCTGGTCATCGCAGACACCCGGATCGTGCCGAAGATGGCGGCACTCGATCCGCTGCTGATGACCGGTCTGCCGAAGCCGGTGACCGCGGCCACCGGCATGGACGCGCTGACCCATGCGGTCGAGGCCTACATCGGCTACTGGAGCACCGGTTTCACCGACCGCATGGCGCTGTCGGCCGTATCGCTGATCTACGAGAACCTGCCGCTCGCCTACAAGGACGGTGCCAACGTGGCCGCCCGCGAAAAGATGGCGCTCGCCTCGACCTACGCCGGCCTGGCGTTCACCCGTGCCAACGTCGGCAACGTGCACGCCATCGCGCACCAGCTCGGCGGCAAGTACCACACTCCGCACGGGCTGGCCAACGCGATCATGCTGCCGCACGTGCTGCGCTTCGCAGCGCCGGAAATCACCGGCAAGCTGGCCACCCTTGCCGCGCAGGCAAAGCTCGGCAACGAGGACGAGCCGGCCACGGAGCTGGCCGAGCGCTTCCTCGACTCCGTCGATGCGCTGGCGGCCTCGATCGGCATCCCGCGCCATCTCGAGACGCTGCGCCCTCGCGATATCCCGGCGCTGGCCGAGGCGGCCTGCTGGGAGGCCGACACCAACTACCCGGTGCCGCGGCGAATGACGCAGGAGGACTGCGAGGCGCTGCTGCGCGCGGTGCTGCCACCGGACAAGGGAGCGAAGGGGGAAGCGCCAAAGCAGCGCGCCGCCCGCCGGGCGGCCGCGCCCGAGATAAAGGCGCCGCGCCGGCGCAGAGCACGGGCGAACCCGCAGTAGGGGGCCGCCACGGCCCGGCGCACTCAGCGCGCCGGGCTGCGCGCCGGCCAGGTCCCGGCGAGGTGCTGTTGCAGCCAGTAGACGCCGATGATGGTCTTCACGTCCGTCACCGTGCCATCGCGGACCCAGTCGAGCAGGTCGCTCCAGGGTGCCGTGAAGACTTCGAGGACCTCGCCGTCGTCGGTCCGGCCGCCCTGGTGCGAGAGACCGCGCGCGACGTAGACCTCGATGCGCTCGTCGCTGTAGCCGATCGCGTTGTGGATCCGGCCGAGCCAGGTCCAGTCGGACGCGACGTAGCCGGTTTCCTCGAGCAGTTCACGCCGCGCGCAGGCGAGAACCTCCTCGTCGCGCTCGATCTTGCCCGCCGGAAACTCGATGAAGCTGCGGCCCAGCGGATAGCGGAACTGCCGTTCGAGCACGACCTGGCCGTCGTCGAGCAGCGGAATCATCATCACCGCTCCGGGGTGGCGCACGTACTCGCGCGTAGTTACGTGCCCGTCGGGGGCGCGGACGGTGTCGACGTACAGCCGCAGGAAGACGCCGTCGTATTCGATCCGGCTGTCGAGCGTCGCCTCGGCGAGCGGGTCGTCGAGCGCGTGATCCGACACCGGCGGAGGATCAGCCACCGAGCGTGCGGATCATCGCGTCGGTGCACAGCTGCAGCAGGTACTGCGGCAGGATGCCCAGTACCAGCACCAGGACGCCGTTGATGGACAGCGCAATGCGCATGTCGGCCGTGGCGGCGATCGGCGCGATCGCACCGGCCGCCGGCTCGTCGAAGTACATCACCTTGACGATGCGCAGGTAGTAAAACGCGCCGACCAGCGAGAACAGCACGGCGACGACCGCAAGCCAGAGCATCGGTCCCTGCGGGCCGTCGCCGAGCAATGCCTGCAGCACGACGAGCTTGGAGTAGAAGCCGACCGTGGGCGGGATGCCGGCCAGCGAGAACATCAGAAGCAGCATGACGAACGCGTACCAGGGACTGCGCCGTCCCAGACCCCTGAGATCAGCAATCTCCTCGGCCTCGAAGCCCTGACGCGCGAGCAGCACGATGATGCCGAACGTGCCTAGCGTCGTCAGCGCGTAGGTGATCACATAGAACATCCCGGCGCTGTAGGAATTGACAGTCGCCATCAGGCGCCCGTCGACGACGCCGGAAAGCATTGCCAGCAGCACGAATCCCATCTGCGCGATCGTCGAGTAGGCCAGCATGCGCTTCAGGTTGCTCTGCGCGATTGCCGCCAGGTTGCCCACCGCAAGCGAAGCGACTGCGAGGACAACCAGCATCCGCTGCCAGTCGACTGCAATCGGCAGCAGCCCTTCGACGAGGATGCGGAATCCGACGGCGAAGATTGCCAGCTTCGGCGCCGACCCGATCAACATCGTGACCGGCGTCGGCGCGCCCTGGTAGACGTCCGGCACCCACATGTGGAACGGCACGGCGCCGAACTTGAAAGCCAGGCCGGCGACGA
>DAOMFL010000045.1:0-31684 GCA_035429805.1 Burkholderiaceae bacterium | reverse complement strand
CGGTGGCCGGGCGGAGGCGCGGGTGTTTCCATGGGCGGTTTACCCTCCGCCCTACATCGCCGCCCGCCAGCCGGGCCCACCCGGACAACCGGCAAAAAGAAACGGGCCCGCGGGCCCGTCTCGAGTGAACCGACTTCGACGATCAGTCCGGCACCACCAGCGTGTCACCGTCGAAGGTGATGCCGTTGCCCGCGGCCGGCACCGCCGGGATCGGCGGGATGTCGGTGGCGGCGAGCGGCGTCGCCGCCGCGGCGCGCGGCGTCGTGCGCACCACCTGCGAGGCCGGCAGCGCCGCGCCGGTGGTGAGGTGGTCCCACATCGCGTTCATCGCGCGGATGAAGTAGACGTGCAGCGGCACGAAGGCCGTGCTGTAACCGGCAAGAGGCAGGAACGCATCGAAGTGCTGCGCGTTGGTGACCTCGACATAGCGCACATTGTTCGCGCGCGGCTCACGCACATGGTTGAACGCGACGTACGAGCGCGAGCTGAAGTTCACCGGCACCAGCGCGTCGGCGCGGCCATGCACGATGATCACCGGCTTGCCGCCCAGCTTGGCTGACTGCTGCACCTGCGCGACGCCGCCCTTGACGCGCCCCGCGCGCTCGGTGCCGCCGGCCCAAAGGCTGCGCTGGCAGATCGCCCCGTCGAAATTGAAGTCCTCGCGGTTGGTCGAGGCCGAGATCGAGGAGCCGTCGAGCTTGGGTCCGCCGACGCTGAGGTTGTTGACGATGTTGATGCCCAAGGTCGGTGGCACGCCGTTGCCGTCTCCGAACGACGTCGGCAGCAGCGCCGGCTTGGCGGCAGAGACGTTGCCGGCCGCGTCCGTTGCCGCGAAGCTGTAGCCGCACAGGTTGTCGAGCACCGAGAACCGGCCGTACGTGTTGCTGTACGTCGTCGTGATCGCCAGTGTCGCCAGCGCGTAGTGCGAAGCCTGGATCGGCGAGGACTCGGGCTGCCAGCCGTAGGCGATCAGCCGGTTCATCGCCTCCTGCGGCCACTGCGCGGCCGGGCCGGTCAGCAGGCCGGCGTCGGCGAGCGACTTGCAACGGTTCTGCGCGCGCGTGGCGTTGACGGTGTTGAAGTAGGCGCCCGGCACCAGCGACGCGCAGGGCTGGTACAGGTTGGCGAAGGTGAAGTAGTCGTAGAGCGGCTTGCTGCCGCCGGTGTAGGTCGTGGTCCCGCGGCGGATCGGCGGGTTGCGCGGGTGCATCACCTGGATGTTCGGCTCGCCGACCGCGACGCCGTCGATCAATCCCGCGTTGTCCTGCTCCGCGGCCTGCAGGGCCGCGCCTCCGCCGTTGGACACGCTCGAGGCGATGACGATCGTGTTTCCGGGCGTGATCGTGCGGTCTTTGCCACCGCCCCTGCGCTCCGTGCCGTAGGTCTCGTTCAGCACGTAAAAGGCGTACTCGACGGCGGTGAGCGTGTGCCGGCCCCACTCCTTCTCGGGATTCAGCTGCGAGTGCGCGTGCTTCACCGCGTAACGGTTCGGCGAATCGCTGTTGAACTGCTGGCGCTGCTGCGCCGAGATCGGAGCGGTGAACACGGTGTCGTCGCCCGCGGTGACCGCATCGGCGCGCACGCCGTTGATGCGGTTGATCGTGTTGTCCTGCAGATCGTGCACGCCGTTGCCGCTGCCCTTGTCCGCATAGGCAACCGCACAGCCGCGCTTCAGTCCCCAGTCACCGGCGGTGCCGATGGCGCCATAGACGCCACGCGACCCGCTCGACGTGGCCGTGACGATGCACGGTCTGGTCGGGCTGAAGGTTGCCGGCACCTGCACCATCAGCGTGACGTTGTTGCCGGTCGAGCCCCGGTCCCAGACGGCGATGTACTCGGTGCCGGCGATCTTGCCTTCGCCGAGCGTGGGGTTGCCGTTGAGATCGACGTTCGGGCCGTAGAAGCGGCTGTAGCCGCCGGCCACGGTCGGGTCCACCAGCGCGCGGTAGTTCACATAGATCGCGAGCTTGCGCAGGTCCGACGCCTTGGTCGGGTCGATCGGCGTGGGCCGCGCGCCGCCGATGCCGGTGGCACCGAGCCCGGCCGTCAGCAGGTCGTCAGTGACGCCGTCATAAGTGATGGCGCTGACCGGCTGCACACCCGCGGGCAGCCTGTTAGGCGCGTTGCTGAACTGCCCGCCCTGCGCACAGGCGGTCGCGGCGAAGGACCACAGCGCTGCAGCCAGCAGCGCGCGATTGTTGCGCTTCATCGGTGTCATTCCTCCACTCGCCGCGAAAGAGTTCTTCGCGGTCGTCGTCGTTGGTGTTGGTTTTCGCGTGTGCGGCTCGGAAGCCGAGCGATTCGGCTGCGCAACCGCCGGCGGAGTGTAGACACAGCACGCCCGTTGCGGTGCTCGCGTACTCGCGTTTGCTGAACGGTCGATGCAAACGCACCACGACCGTGCATCGGACGGCATCGCCGAGTCACAGGCAGCCGCAGTGTGCGGCTGCCCGGGATCGAACCTGTAAAGAGAACCGACGGTGCGGTTGTTTCACCGCGCGACACCGTCACGCGGTTGTCATGTTCCCGCTTTCAGGAATCCGTCAGTCGAACCGCAGGCGCGTTACTGGGCGCGCGGGTCGTCCTTCGGGTTCAGGTACGTGATATCGAAGGGTCCGTTGCCGTTGATCTGCACGACCGACTCGGTCTCGGCCATCGCGTAGTGCGAGGTGCCCGCCGGGATGTTGATGAAGCTGCCCGGCGCCAGCGGCTTGAACTGCGAGCGGTCGATCTTCTCGCCGCCCAGGACTGCCATCTTCCCGGAGATCACGGTGACGAGTTCGTCCCTCGAGTGGCTGTGCGGGGGCACGACGTAGCCGGCAGGGAACTTCAGCCGGATGACGAACGGCCCTTCCTTGCCCGGGCTGCCGTACAGCACGGTCGCCTGCGCCCCGCCCGGCAGCGTTGGCGGTGCCGCGCCCCAGTTCATCGCATTGCCGTCCGTCACCGTCGGATGCTGCTCGGTGCCGGTGTGAACGGCGGACGCGCTCAGCGCGAACGCCGCGCCGGTCGCGAACACGGCGGCGCGGACGAGGACGTCGTACCGAAATGGCTTGACCTGCATGGTGTGCTCCTTGCTGGAGGGGTGGTGAGAGGACGACGCTCAATTGCGCGTAACCACGACTTCGAGGTATTCGCCCGGGATTACGGCGGTGCCATCGCTCGCACGGTTGAAGCGTGCGATCAGCTGGTGCAGTTCGTCCTCGAGTGCGGCCTGCGCCGCGGCGTCGAGAGCCGCGAAGGCTTTCAGCAGCGGCCCGTAGAACGTGCGGAAGACGTCGATCCAGTGCGCAGGCGAGCGGAACCGGAACACGTAGTGGCGATGATTGACGTCGATGGCAGACGCCTGCGCGCTGAAGAGCTCTTCGAGGCGCGCGCGCGAGCCCCACAGCGCCGGGGACCGCACGCCGGCCGGTGGCGGCACGAACTTCCCGAGCGTCTTGAAGAGTTGACCGATGAAGCCCTCGGGCGTCCAGTTTGCGAGCCCGATGCGGCCGCCACGACGGCATACGCGCGCAAGTTCGGCGGCGGCGCGCTCCTGATCCGGCGTGAACATCACGCCAAACGTGGACATTACGACGTCGAAGCTCGCGTCGTCGAACGGCAGGTTCTCCGCATCGGCTTCGCGGAACGTGATGTCCAGTCCGTCGGCTTCGGCACGTGCGCGGGCGCTGGCGAGCAGCGCGGGAACGTAATCGCTGGCGGTGATGTCACACCACCGGCGCGCGGCGGCAAGGCTGGCATTGCCATTGCCGGCGGCAACGTCGAGGACTTTCTGGCCGGCGCGCAGGTCGAGCGCCTCGCAGAGATTCTCGCCGACGATCTGCAGTCGGGTGCCGATGACGGCGTAGTTGCCGGAAGACCAGGCGCCCTGCTGGCGCGCCTTCACTGCGGCGAGGTCCGGCGCTGCGACGGACGGGCTTGCCTGATTGACGGGTCGAACAAGGGTATCCATGATGGTCCTCTGAGTCTTTCGGTGTTGGGCCCCGCGGATCGAGCGGGGTAATCGGGCACTGGCGCCTGGTGCGCCAGCGATGGCTGCACCGTAAGTGCCGGTGGTGTGAGTGCCCGTGGGAGCCCGCGTGGAAATGCCGGTAACGTCCCAAGAAAGTGATCGTCCGACCCGTGCGGGTATCGACGTTCGCCTTCTCGGCCCGTTGCAGGTCGTGCGCGGCGGGCAGGCGGTCGAACTGCCGCCGTCGCGAAAGGTGCGAGCGCTGCTCGCTTACCTCGCGCTCCAGCCGCAGGCGGTCACGCGCTCGAGTCTCTGCGACCTGTTGTGGGACGGTGTCGACGATCCGCGTGCCGAACTGCGCTGGGCCCTGAGCCGGCTGCGCGCCGCGCTGGGAGAAGACGCGAGGCTTGTCGCCCGCGACGATGCGATGCGGATCGAGCTCGCTGACGGTTCCATCGATGCGGTGACGGTCGACGACACGCTGCGGGACGCGCGCCCGTCCGACTTGGACGCCGACCGCTGCCGCACGCTGGTTGCCCTCTTTCGCGGCGATTTTCTCGAGGGCCAGGACAGCGACGGCACGCCCCACTTCAATGCGTGGCTCACAGCCGAGCGGCACCGCCTGCGTGAAATCCATGTCGCGCTGCTCGCGCGCCTCGTGTCCCTCGCTCCGGACGACGAGGCGCTCGTTTACCTGGAACGCTGGCGCCGGCTCTCGCCGTTCGACCTTACGGTGCACCGGTCACTGCTGGACACCCTCGCACGGCGCGGACGGGTGCGCGAGGCTGAGGAGCACGTTGCCGCCGCGCTCAGGCTTTTCGAGGACGAAGGCCTCGATGGCGCACCTCTGCGCGAGGCGTGGCGCGCGGCGCGGCAGACTGCCCCTGCGCCCGCGTCTGCGCTCGTCGAGGCGGCCGCTCCCGCACAGCGCGAGGCGACAGCGACGGGACCGCGGCGCGCCTCGATTGCCGTCATGCCTTTCAGGGACACGTCGCCGGTAGCCACGCCCGGTGCGCTGGGCGACGCTCTGGTTTACGACGTCATCGTGCGGCTGGCAAAGCTCCGGGCGCTCTTCGTTATCGCGCCAGGCACCGTATTCGAGCTGAAGGCGCGGGGCGTGACGCCCGCCGATGCCGCACGCCTGCTCGACGTCGACTATGTCGTCGGCGGGTCGGTGATCCACGACCGCGGCGAGCTGCGCGTCGACGTCGAATTGAGCGACGCCCGCGCGGGTCGTGTCGTCTGGGCCGAAACCCTGGCGCAGCGGCAGGCGGACGCACTCGCGGTGCTCGAGGAGATCGGCGACCGCCTGGTCGGCTCCATCGTGAGCGAAGTGGAACTGCTCGAACGCAACCGCGCCGTGCTGAAGCCACCCAATTCGCTCGACGCCTGGGAATCGCACCACCGCGGGCTGTGGCACATGTACCGGTTCAACAAAGCCGACAACGAGCACGCCCGCGAGTTCTTTCAGAAGTCCATCCAGCTCGACCCGACGTTCTCACGCGCCTACGCCGGCCTGTCGTTCACCTACTGGCAGAGTGCGTTCCAGGGCTGGTCCGAGCGGGCGTCGGCCGTGGAGCGCGCGTTCGAGGCGGCCGGCCAGAGCCTGCTCGCCGACGAGCGCGACCCGGCGGCGCACTGGGCGATGGGCCGCGCGCTGTGGCTGCGCAGTCAGCACGAGCAGTGCATTGCGGAAATCGAGCGGGCGGTGGACCTGAGTCCGAACTTCGCGCTCGCGCACTACGCACTTGCCTTCGTGCACTCGCAGGCGGGCGATCCGGTCGCCGCGGTACGCGCGGCGGATTGCTCACGCAGCCTGAGTCCGTTCGACCCGCTGCTGTTCGGCATGCTGGGGTCGCGCGCCCTGGCGCTGGTGCGCAGCGGCGACTACGACGGCGCGGCTGCTGCCGCCGTGCAGGCGGCCGCGCGGCCGAACGCGCACGCGCACATCCACGCGATCGCAGCGTTCAGCCTCGCACTGGCCGGCTCCATCGACGAAGCCCGGTCCTATGCCGCAGCGGTCCGCAAGTCCCACCCCGGCTACACCGTCGCCGACTTCTTCTGCGCGTTCCGGTTCGATGCGCGCGGGATCGAGGCCTTTCGCACGGCGGCCCACCGGCTGGGTATGGAGGCACGCGCGGGCGGGTAACGTTCCACCTTTGCGTTGCGATCACGCTCCCACGGCGGACGCCACCGCGTCACATCAGACTGAGGAATCCAGGCATGGCCTCCAATGGATGCGTACTCATCACCGGTGCGGCCGGTCATCTCGGGCACGCGGTGGCCGCGCACTTCAGCGCCAGCGGCGTGCCACTGGCGCTGCTGGATCGCCAGGCCGATGCCCTCGAGTCGCTCGCGCGTGATTTGCCGGGCTCATCGGTGCTGCCGCTGTCGACGGATCTGCTCGACCCCGCGGCCGTCGCGGCGGCAGTCAGCCGGGCCGTCGACCTCTACGGCGGCATTGCGGCTGCCATCAACCTCGCGGGTGGCTTCGCGATGGGCGATCCGGTGCACGCGACCCCGGCTGCGGTGTGGCAGCGCATGCTGGACCTCAACGTCAACACGATGCTGCACAGTTGTGCCGCGGTGGTCCCGGTGATGCAGCGTGCGGGCCGTGGCGCCATTGTCAATGTCGGTGCGGCGTCGGCCCTGCGCGGCGCGGCCAATATGGGCGCCTACATCGCCAGCAAGAGCGCACTGATGCGCCTCACGGAGTCGATGGCCGCCGAACTGCGCGAGCATGGCATCAACGTCAACGCGGTGCTGCCGAGTGTCATCGACACGCCCGCCAACCGCGCCAGCATGCCGGATGCCGATCCGCGGCGCTGGGTTGCGCCTCAGGACCTGGCCGCCGTGATCGGCTTTCTGGCGAGCGAGGCCGCGCGAGCCATCCACGGTGCGCTGATCCCGGTGACCGGACTGAGCTGATCGACGCGACGCCCCTCGGCCGTCGCGGCAGCGATTCGGCCGACTGCGCGCGCAGTCCGTCCCGTGCCGTCCGGGCCTTCGGACAACGACGAGGCCTCAGTCGCGCACGAGGTCGATCAGGTGCAGTGCGACGGCGACGACATGCAACCCCATCAGCCCGATGAAGGTCCGCGCGCAGGGAATGTGGGCGCTGCGCCAGCCCGCCGCCGCGTCGGTCCCGCGCACCAGCCACCACAGCGCGCCGGTGAAGAGCGTGGCGAGCAGCGCGAGCAGCAGCAGTCCCTCGATCGTCGCAAACAGGCCCCCGGCTTCGCTGCCGGGGCGCTGCCCCTTGAAGAGGCCGGCGAGGTCGCTACCGATCGCATCGAACTGGCCGGCCGCCCACGGGAAGTAAAGTGGCCATCGCCCGCCCAGCGTGCACGCGGCGAAATAGACCAGACCGAACGGCAGCAGCGCCAGACCGATGATGACGTGGCTCAGGTTGAGCGCGCCCGGCGGCTCGGGCAGCGCGTGGTACATGCCGAGCCATGGACTCGTGATGGCAAGCCAGGTGCAGCCCAGCGCGATCAGCAGGTGCAGCGGATTGACGAGGCGGTCCAGCAGTGCACGCATCGGCATCGCACGCTCAGCCGGCGCGGCCGGCCGTGAGCTGCGCTACCTGCACGGCGAAGCGGTCGACTTCGTCCCAGCTGGTGAACTGCACCTTGGTCGCGAAGTCTGTCGGCCCCTTGTTGATCCACATGACGAACCGCATCATGTGCTTGTCGATCGGGCCGTAGCGGGAGTAGTCGAGTTCGCCGGCGAACACCGCCGTGAGTTTGGGCTTCCACGGCGACTGCGCCAGCAGCCGCCTGAGATACGGATTGGTCTGGGGTGTGTTCCTGTGCGGCTTGCGCGCGACGAGGTTCACCGAAAACAGCGCGCTCGGCTTGCCCTCCAGCAGCGCCTTGTTGGCGCGAATGAACTCGAGCACCGCCGGACTGTGCTTGCCGTGGCGGATGCTGCAGCCGAGCACGAGCGCGTCGAAGCTTCGCGGATCGACCGTGTGCCCCACCAGCGGCGCGACGGTAGGCTGGCCGCCCTCCTTCTCGACGCGCGCGGCGATGCGCTCGCATATCTTCTTCGAGAGCCCGTAGTTGGTCGAATACAGCAGCAGCGTGTTGGCCACGTCAGCCTCGGTGTCGGAACGAACGCGGCAGAGCCTAGCAACCGCACCATCCGCCTGTCTGACACAGGTCAGGGCCGCGCGGACGGCGTCAGCCCTGCTCGTCCCAGGCGCGGCGCGCCACCACCGCGCCGGCGCGCAGCGTGTTGTGCACTTCGGCCACGGCGTCGGTCCGGTCGAGCAGCGCTTCGATCTGTTCGGCCGGTGCCGGCGACTCGATGCGCGCGCGATAGCGCACGTTCTTCGCCGCCATGCCCACACCGCCGAAATCGGCCTTCGCCTCGACCTCGACGCGTTCGATCGCGATGCCGAGCTGCGTTGCTTCGCGGTACAGATCGTTGCAGTAGCAGGTCGCCAGCGCCAGCATCAGCAGTTCACCGCCATTGACGGCCGAACCCTGGCCTGAAGCCCTGGCACGTATGCCGATGGGCTGCGCGGCACCGGCGGTGGCGACGTTCGCGCAGTGCGCACCGCGGCCGTTTTCAACGACGGCAGAAATCTCCATGAATCCTCCTTGCCGAAGCGCGCCAGCGTACGCCGGTCGCGGCGCTCACCTACACTGCGCGCTCCATGACGCGGCAAGGGGAAGGGAATGATTGGCTATGTCACGCTGGGCACCAATGATCTGGCGCGCGCGGCGACGTTTTACGACGCACTTCTGGCGGAGATCGGCGGCAAGCGCATGATGGACTTCGGGCGCGGCTACGCCTGGGGCACGAAGATGAACCGTCCGATGCTCGCCATCATGCTGCCCTACGACCGGAAGCCGGCCACCGTCGGCAACGGCGTGATGGTGGCATTGGGTGTGGACTCGAAGGAGACGGTGGATCGCGTCTACCGCAAGGCGCTGGAACTCGGCGGCACCGACGAGGGCCCGGCCGGACCACGCGGCGAGGGCTTCTATGCGGGGTATTTCCGCGATCTCGACGGCAACAAGCTGAACGTATTCTTCGCCGGGAAGTGAGGCGCCTGCCTTCGCAGCAACGTCGATCTGCTTGACAACCGCCACCGGCGCTGGCGTCAGACCCTTGATTTGTGGACATGGCGCGGGCCTTGCTTGTCGCCGGTCCTCGGCCTGATAACGGTTCGGACCCGCGGTCCGTGCCAACTAAGGAGTGTCCCCATGCGCTCGATGCTGCTCGCCGCCCTGGCTTCCATCGCACTCCTCGTCACGGGCGCGGCCCACGCGTCGCTCTACCACTTTGACGTGACGCTGCTGGGCACGAACGAGAATCCGCCCAACGCGAGCCCGGGCTTCGGCCTGGCCCAGGTCGTCGTCGATGACATCGGCATGACGATGGCCCTTGACGTCACCTTTGCCGGCCTGCTCGGCCTGACAACGGCATCGCACATTCATTGCTGCGCGGTTCCGCCGACCAATGCCGGAGTCGCGACCCAGACGCCTTCGTTCTCCGGCTTCCCGCTGGGGGTCACCAGCGGCAGCTACAGCAACTCCTTCGACATGTCTCTCGCCTCGTCCTACAACCCGGCGTTCATCACGGCCCACGGCGGGACGGCCAACGGAGCGTGGGCATTTCTCTTGACCGGCATGCTCGCCGGGCAGAGCTACCTGAATATCCATACGAACCTGTTTGGCGGCGGCGAGATCCGCGGCCAGTTGGTACAGGTGCCCGAGCCCGGCTCGCTCGCGCTGCTCGCTATTGCGCTCGCCGGCCTTGGAGCCTTGCGCCGTCGCATCCGGTAGTCGCTGCGCGCCGTTGCTCGCGCCCCGTCGTTGGGGCAGATGCCCCCTGCGGGCGTTCGAACCTTTCGCTGGTTTTCCCTGCCGGGACCTTCCTCCTGCCGGGACGACCGACGTAAGCCGGTCGGGGGGAATTCCCGGTCCGCCCGACGGGCCGCGGCGGTGATCAGTGCGTGATTGCGACCAGCACGTCGCAGTGCGCGTTCTCGATCAGTGAGCCGGAAGTGGATCCGCGCCACCAGCGGGCCGCCCAGCCTTCCAGGTGCTTGTGGCCGACGACGACAAGGTCGGCGTCCACCTTGCGCGCGTAGGTCGTGATCTCGTGCACCGAGTCGCCGACCAGCAACTCGCCGGCGACGGTGTGCCCGGCCTGCCGCAGCCGCTGCAGGCCATCTTCGAGGATCGCGTTGTACTGCTTGCGCTCGAGTTCATCCCGCCCGGCGTCATAGACGCCGCCATCGACCGCAATGAACGCTGCCGGATTGGGCATCACGGCGACGAGAAAGAGCTGCGAGTTGCTCCACTGCGCAATGTCGTGACATTGCAGCAGCGCCTTCTGACCGGACTCGGACCCGTCGTAGGCAAGCAGAATGCGTCGATACATCGAGGTCTCCGGCGCCTCACTGGGAAGGCAGCGCAGCCAACATAGTCTGCCCCGCGAGCGATGTAAAGCGGCCTCAGAACCGTGCGGCGCAGCCCTCGTAGGTGCGACTGCCGTATCGGAGTGTTGCCCGGGCACCGTACGCCGTTTCCGACCGGCCATCCGTGCACATCGCCTCGTCGAGTTCGAGCCGCACCGTGCCGCCGTCGAGTTGCGACCACGCGTCGATCGTCCGTGGCCCTGGCCCGGCCGCCGCAGCGAACGGCCCGGCAGGGAACCGGACCGGCTTCTCGGCCGGCCGCTCGAACCGCGCTTCCCGGGCGGTCACGACGAGTTGCCAGGGCGGCTCCTGGCCTCCCGCCCAGAGCCGCGCGCCGGCCGACAACTCAGTCGAGGCCGCTTCGCACGAAGCCAGTGTTCCCATGGCACGGCTGAAGCGCGTCGCCTTCACGCCCTTGCCCGAGGGCGTGCCCGAGAACTCGACGTAGATCGGACGGCCCCGCTCCAGCATGATCTGGGCCACGGCATTGAGCCCGGCGCTCAACGCCGACTCCGGCGTCGCGTCTTCGATCTGCGTGACCGCCGGAACCAGCGCTTTGCCCTGGCAGGCCTGGAACAGGATCACGCCCATCGGACCCGGTGAGGCAAAGCCCCGCAACTCGGCGGCCTGGGCGGTGCAGGATGCCGCGCCGACCAGCGCGGCCAGCAACGTGGTCCTGCACCAGAGTCGAAACAACAGCGTAGGCCGCATGCCGAGGTGTCGCTTCATCAGAAGTCCTGCGCTACCAAATGAAAGCGGGCGCATCGTAGCGCCCGCAGTTGGCCGGCGCGCTGCGCGCGCCGGGATGGAGTTGACTACAGGTTCGGGTAGCCGGTGTTGATGGCCGGGTTGAAGAAGTCGAACTTCTCGTCGGACGGCACCTTCAGCTGGAAGCGCGAGTCGGTCGTATTGAACCCGAGGTAATCGCGCACCGCCTGGTGGACGTGCCGCGGCGTGATCATCTTGCCGTTGGTCGCATCGACCGCTGCTGTCGCGGTATTGATGCGCAGCCCCTGATGCTTCGGGCCGCTGGCGCCAAACACGCGATTGCCCCATGCCGGATTGGCCTCCATCAGCACTTGCGTGCCGATCGACCAGTGATCCTTGCCATTGCCGGAATTGAGCGGCGTGCGGCCGAACTCGGAGTAAACGCGCATGAAGATGCGGTTGTCGATGCCCAGCGTCGCCGCCTTGTCCCATACGTACTGCATCAGCGTCGTAAGGCGCGCGAGGCTGCCGTTCGCGCCGTTGTAGCTGTTCGCGAGCTGGCCATGACCATCGAAGCCGCCACTTTGCAGGCTGATGGCCGAGGTCAGGCCGGCCTGCGCTGCCACCAGGCCGACGTGGGCCGCGTTGTCGAACGTCGCAGGCAGGAACTGGCTCACGCGTGCAAGCAGCGCACGCGAGTCCGAAGCCGCGCTGAACTGCTGGCTGACCAGTTGCGCCCGCGGCGCCATCGTGCCCGCGGCCTGCTCGGCCTTCAACCGGTCGGCGCGCGTCGCCAGCACCTTCTGCACGTCCTGCGCCTTGTTGAAGTCGTTGGTGGCCGACGCGGCGTTCGGCGAAATCAGCTGCTGGAACGTATTCCCGTTGGGCATCGGCGTCGCGGGAATCAGGCCGGCGCTCATGCTGTAGGCGCCGGAGTTCAGCCACGGCAACGGTGCCGCTGCGGTCTTCGCGTACGCATAGAGCTCGGGCATCGTCGCGTAGGCCATCGCCAGCGTTCCGGTGGCGTGCGCGCGCGTGCCGTCCTCGTGACTGTTGGTCTCGCTGTTGACGCCGTTGATCACCAGCATGCGGCGGAAGTTGGCCTGCAGGAACGCGACGTTGTTGCCCATCGGCGCCGCTCGCAGGTTGCCGGCGACCCCCGCCGGCGTGCCGGCGGCGGCGTAGTTGTTCATCGTCGGATCGGTCTCGCGCGGGTCGAACCACGAGCTGGCGTCGAGTCCGCCGCCGGCGTGGATGTCCACGAGGATCTTGCCCGAGTAGACGGACTGGGCATTGGAGACCGGAACGAGGGCCCAGTAGGGCACGACACACCCGGCGATCTTCAAGAAGTCTCTGCGGTCGATCATTTGATACTCCTTCTCTTCCTGGCGATGCGCGGGCTTAGTTGAACAGGAACTTCTGGTCGCCGATCATGTAGCCGATGACCGCCGCCCAGGAACGCGCCGTGTAGTTCGGGTCGTTCGTGTTGTTGTAGGCGCAGCTCGTCGGACGCGTCGGCGCCGTGGCGCGGTCAGCCCACACAGCCTTGAACAAGCCCAGCGTGCGCTGCACTTCGGCATCGGTCACCGGGAGGTCTTCCCGCAGCAGCGACTTGTGCAGGTTCTTGATCGTCGCAGCGATCGCCGCCTCGCCCTGCGCGGTGGCGGGCGTGTCGGCCAGGGTGACGCCGGCGAAGAGCAGACGGTTCGCGGTGGCCTTGTTGAAGTCGGTCATCACGATGCTGCACGAGAGCTCCGCCATCATGCGGTCGGCGATCATCGTCTGCACCATCGTGTACTCGTTGGCGCGAGTCGGACGATTCAGGCCGCCGTCGAAGTTGCCGTAGTTCAGCGCCTGGCCCGCGTACGGGTTGGTGAACTGGTTCCAGCTCACGCCGGTCAGGCTCATCAGCTTGGCGTTCAGCAGGCGCGGGCTCAGCATCGCCTGGCTGCCGACGTCGGCCAGTTCAGCCTTGCGGGCTGCAGACTGGCCGGCTGCCTTCTCGGCCGTGAACCACTTGCTCAGCACCATGTCGACCAGCAGGTCCTTGAAGTTGTAGGCCCCATTGCCGCGGTTGGTCGCGAAGCGTCCGGCGATCTCCTTGAACTCGTCGAGCTGCGCGTTGTACGCGGCGAGCTGTGCTGCATAGTTCGGGCTCGACTGGTCCATCGGTGCCGTCAGCGGCTCGCGGTTGAAGACCATGCGGAAGGCGGTGTAGACCGCGCCGATGCCGAAGCGCGGGTCGGCGGCCACCTGCGAACCCAGCCACTGCATCGCGGTGTTATTGCCCGTCACGCCGCCCGGCATCGGAACACCGTTGTAGCCCGGTGCGTGCTCGTCGCGGAACCAGTTGTCGCCGACCTGGTAATAGGCCTTGCCGTCCTTGTCCTTCGGATAGTTGTTGCTCCGGTACACGGCGGGCAGCGCGTGATCCTTGCCGTTGGCATCCTTATTCGGCAGGTAGCGATTCGCCTCGTTCCAGTTCTGGAAGCCGGCCGCGATCGGGTCGATCGTTGCGTGGCACACCGAGCAGTTCGGGTTCTCCATCGTCGGAATCTTGAAGGTCCCGCCGTCGTCGATCGGACGCGCTGCCAGGGCGGCAACGTCCGTCGCCAGGAACTGCTTGTGCAGGATGTAGACGCGGTGGCGATTGCGATTGGTCGGCGTCGTCGGGTAGCGGTTGAGCCACGCGAATGTCGTCAGCACGCCCGCTTGTTCACGGTCACCCGCCAGGCGCTGGTTCGGCAGCACCGCCGGCAGGAACTCATTCGGGTCGGCTGCGTTGACGAAGGTGCCCGTGACCTTGGCGGCCAGATACTGGGCCTGCACGCCGTTGACCACGGTGTAGTTGCCACTGACCATGTCGGTCCACGGCTTTTCGTTCTTGATGATGTACTTCATCAGCTCGACCGGCTCACGCTGCATCGCCAGCGTGAAGTTGTTGCGCACGCCTGCCGCGAGGTTCGTGTTGTTGATGACGTCGGCCGCGCTCGGGTAGTCGGTGGCATTGAGGCCCATGTTGTTGCCGAACACCACGACACCGCGCGACAGGAACGTCGCCTCGCCCACTTCGTCGAGCCAGCGGTCAAACGCCGGTCCGGTCATGTAGCTGCGGATCGTGTCACGCATGACCGGCGCGCCGCCGTTCATCACGGCCGTGGCTTCGGCCCCGGTCGGGTTGCGCCCGGCGAATAGGATCGCCGCCTTCGTGAGCTTGTTCTGGTCGTCGTTGAACGTGACGTCCTTCCAGAACGCACCCTGCACCTGCGCCAGGCCGCTCGTGCACGGCTGCTTCATCACCGGCACCAGGTCGGCGAGCGCCTTGTAGTTCGCCGACGACGTGCTGGCGAACGGAGCGCCGCCACCATGGTTCAGTCCGCCCACCACCTTGGCGAGCAGCGTGTCACTGGAGGTCTTGGCATAGTTGCGCAGCACGTTGTACTGCTGCAGTTCCGTGCCGCCCGCGACGAACACGAGGTTCGTGCCGAAGGCCACCTTGCCCGGCAGGTGGCAGCTCGTGCAGGTCGTGCTCATCGCCGGCCAGACGGTGCTGCTGAATGCGGCCGGCACCTGCGCGCAGGTGCCGCCCTCGTTGACGCTCACCATCACCGAAGCGCGGTTGAAGTTGCCGGCAGCGTCCTTGACCGTCAGCGTGACGCTGTACTGACCCGGTTCGACGAACGTGTGCTCGGCCGACTGACCGCTCACGACCGCCGAGTTGTCCTTGAAGTCCCACTCATACGTTGCGATGCTGCCCTTCGGCTCCATCGCCATGAACGTGACTGCCAGCGGCGCCGGACCGTTCGGTTCGGACATCGCCGTCGGGGTGGCCGAGATGTTGGTGTTGAGCGACGGGCCAGCCAGGGCCTGAGTCGTCGCATTCTTCGTGGTGTCATTACCACCACCACACGCTGCAAGGGTGGCTGCTGCCAAAACCAGCAGGGAACCGCCCAAGGCCTTGCCAACTCTCGCCTTGATCCCTGAAGTCACGTCCATGTCCATGTTGATCTCCCAGTGCTACCGCTGACGGGTAGCGCACTGTGCCGCCGGCGAACATCCGAAAAAATCGGGGAGACGGATGAGGCGCCGGTACCGTCGGCACCCGGAACCGGGCCGGAGGGCCGGTTTCCCCTCTGTGGGAGACTCATTTTTCGACTCGGAGACCGGCTTCTTGAGTCCGGCTCTTCATGCGTTCGGATGAGGGCATCCGGGGCTCTTCTACGACCCCGCGGGGCTCCGGCACGCCGGCCGGCGCGCAAGCGCGCGGCCTCGCTCGTCCGTCCGACCGTAAGGGCGGCTTTCCGGGCCATGGGAGGCGGAATGCCGATGCTAGTGTCGAGCCATGCATCCGCACCAGGCCGCGACTGCCGCGGGCGTCCCGCTCGCCATGCAGCACTTCTGTCTCGCGAACGAGACGGCGCTACTCGTTCCGGCCGAGGCGCTGAGCCCGCGCGGCATCGACCCGAGCGTGGCGCGGATGCTGCTGGACGCCGGGCGGATGACCGTCGACCGGCAGGACTGCCTGCAGGCCGGCTTCGCGCTCTACTGGCAGCGTTGCGAGGACCTGTACGCGCGCGCTCCACGCTCGTGGTTTCCGCCGCGACAGACGAATCTGCTTGTCGTCGACAGCCCGCACGGCGTACTGCCGTACCTTGAGCCCTTTCGCGGCACGTCGTCGATGCTGTATGCGTCCGACCTCGACACCCATCCCGAATACGTGGCCGCACTGCTCGTCCACATGGAGCGGCTGTCGCTGCTGGGCAACGTTCCGGCGACGATGGCCTTCAACCTCAGCTACTGGTTCGACCGGAGTGCCGAGGACCGCGCCGCGTTCGCGCGGGCGGCGCGCGCGGCGCAACGTCCCGACGCGGCGGGCTTCGTCGCCCTCGCGGACGCTCTGGCCTGGGTCGATGAACTGCTGCACGACCCGCTGCGCGCGCCGGAGCACGAGGCCAGCGAACCTCACTTCAGCGTCGAGGGCGCCGACCTTTACGTGCCGAAACGACGACGCGAAGAACTAATGGCGCTCGGCCGCGCCGCGGAGTCGGCTCTGCGGGCCGCCATGGAGGCCGCCCGGCCGGCGAAGGCCACGGCTTCGCTGGCGCCCCAGCGCGCGCTCGACGACCTGTGCGACTGGCTCTCGTCGACGCGTGCCCATGTCATCGTGCATGGTCCCAACGGCGGCACGGTGTGGACCCCGAAACACGACGATCCGGTCCTCGTGCGGCGCGTTCTCGCGGAGGCCCCGGAGGCTTCGGTGGCCAGCATTCATGCCGACCTGCGCATCGTCGACGCGCGATCACGCCAGTTCCTCGATCGCGTCCGCGACGTCGACGCCTTGCCGACGCACTGCGCCGTGCTGGAGACCGGCGGCGGCGCGTACGTCGATGCAGCCCGACGAGCGGTGGTCTATGAACTGCAGCAGCCTGCCTTCGATGCCCGCGCTGGCGAGGCGCCTCCCTATCACCGCCTGCTGCTCGGCGCGCGCGTGATGCATGAGTGGGGACACGTCGCGCACACGGCGAAGATCCTCCGCTTGCCGGAGGAGCGCCGGGCCGACTACACGGCGGCGCGCAACGAACTGGGCCAGCGCTTCCGGCAGGTGCTCGATTCGGTGCCGGACGGGCTGAAGCCGCTGATCGACGAGGAGATGCGGGCGATCGAACCGCGCCCCGAGGCGCAGGCTGCGGCACTGGCGCGCAAGACCCTGGCCCGCGTTGGCGACTACCTTGCCAACCTGATGACCGCGCGCCTGATTCCAGCCAGCGAGATGCAGGCCTACGTGCGCATGAACGTGCGTCACCACCTGGACGAGCGCCTCGGGCTCGTCAGCGAACTCGCGCGCTATGCCTACGAGATCCACTACCTCGATCTCGTCGACCTGCCGCGCAGTTACTTCTACTCGACGAGCCGCTTTCCCGACTACTTCATCCGCACCGGCATCGTCAGGGAAGAGGATGTCGAGGCGCTCTTCGACGCGGCCGGCCGGGTGCTCGCGTGCTACGCGATCGACGAGAACCGGCTCACTCTGCCCGAGCGCCCGGACTGAGCGTCGGCCGGCGTCAGGCGCGCGCCAGCCGCGCGCCGGGCCGCCGCAGCAGCCACACCCCGATCGACAGGTTGAGGGCGTTCCACGCGATGCCGTTCAGGAATGCGGCGCGGTACGAACCCGTGAGGTCGAACACGACGCCCGACATCCAGCCCCCCAGCGCCATGCCGAACAGCGTGGCCATGACAACCAGTCCAACGCGCGCCCCGGCCTCCTTCGGCGCGAAGTACTCGCGGATGATGATCGCGTAGCTCGGCACGATCCCGCCCTGGAACAGCCCGAACAGCGCCGAGACGATGTAGAGCGACGCCAGCCCGTCGAACAAGAGGTAGAGCACCAGAGCGACAGCCTGCAGCGCCGACCCCAGCAGCAGCGTGCGCAGGCCACCGATGCGATCGGCGATCCAGCCGGACAGCAGCCGGCTGACGATGCCGAAGCCGAGCATCAGCGACAGCATGCGGGCGCCGGCGGCCGGTCCGTAGCCCAGGTCGCCGCAGTAGGCGACGATATGCACCTGCGGCATCGACATCGCCACACAGCAGGAGAGCCCGGCGAGGACCAGCAACGCCTGCAGCGCACGCGGCGAGATGCCGAGACTGTCCACCGATTGCACCGCGCGCTGCGCGGTCACCGCGTGTTCGACGTGCGGCGGCCGGCGCCGCAGCACCAGCGTCAGCGGCAGCATCGTCAGCAGGCAGACGATGCCGATGATCAGGTGCGTCTGCCGCCAGCCGACCGTTTCGATCAGCTGCTGCACGACCGGCGGCCAGACCGTGCCGGCGAGGTAGTTGCCGCAGGCGACGATGGCGACCGCGAGGCCCCGCCGCTTCTCGAACCAGTGCGAGATGTCGGCGAGCAGCGGGCCGAAGGTCGCGGAACTGCCCAGCAAGCCGATCAGCAGTCCCTGCGCCAGCGCGTACAGGAAGAGCGTCGGCGCCAGCGATGCGAGCACGTAGCCGGCTGCCATCGCCAGCGTCGCGCCCGCAAGCGGCACGCTGACTCCGTAGCGATCGCTGAGCCGGCCCATCAGGATGCCGCCCAGGCCGAAACCGACCATCGTCATCGTGTAGGGCAGTGAAGCCGCTGCACGATCGACACCGAAGCCGGCCTGCACCGCTGGCAGCGCCACGACGACGGACCACATGCCGATGCCGCCGAGCGTCGCCATCGCCAGCGTTGCGACGAGACGCCACCAGGCAGCGGGCGAGTCGATCACGGTTTCAGTTGTGGCGGCCACGTGCGTGGGGTCCTCATCAGCATGCGCTGCGGGCGAGTCCTTCGACCGGCGCGTCGGCGAGCAGGGCCAGACCGACCGCCTCGGCGACTTCGATGCCGTCGACGCCCGCCGACATGATGCCGCCGGCATAGCCCGCGCCCTCGCCCGCCGGATAGAGCCCGCGCACGTTGACACTCTGCAGGTCGGCCCCGCGCGTGATGCGCAGCGGCGACGACGTGCGCGTCTCGACACCGGTGAACACCGCGTCCGGCATTGCAAAACCGGGGATCTGCCGGTCGAAGGCCGGCATCGCCTCGCGGATCGCCTCGAGCGCGGCATCCGGCAGGCTGGTCCGCCCGCGCTCCGCGAGGTCCGTCAGGCGCACGCCCGGCTTGTACGACGGCAGCACGCTTCCGAACTCCTGCGAGCGCTGCCGCCGGAGAAAATCGCCGACCAGCTGGCCCGGCGCGCAGTAGTCGCCCCCACCGAGTTCAAAGGCGCGCTGCTCCCACCGGCGCTGGAACGCGATGCCGTCAAGCGGATGCACGCGGCCCCCATGGCGTGCGTCGGAGTGGCCGGGTTGCGCATAGTCGCGCGTGTCGATGCCGACGACGATGCCGGCGTTCGCATTGCGCTCGGCACGCGAATACTGGCTCATGCCGTTCGTGACGACGTGTCCCGGCTCGGAAGTCGCCGCGACGACCGTGCCGCCCGGACACATGCAGAAGCTGTAGACCGAGCAGCCATTCTTCGCGTGGTGCACCAGCTTGTAGTCGGCCGCCCCCAGCAGTGGATGCCCTGCGTGCCGGCCATAGCGGGCGCGGTCGATGACGCTCTGCGGATGCTCGACCCGGAAGCCGACCGAAAACGGCTTGGCCTCCATGAAGACGCCACGTTCGTACAGCATCGCGAACGTTTCGCGCGCACTGTGTCCGGGTGCGAGCACGAGCTGCTCCACGGCCCACTCCTCGCCCTGCTGCGCGCCGGGGTGCGCGACACCGACGCCACGCAGGACGCCGTCCTCGATGCGCACATCCGTCAGCTTGTGCTGGAAGCGGATTTCGCCGCCAAGCGCCTCGATTTCGGCACGGATCTTCTCGACCATGCTGACGAGCCGGAACGTGCCGATGTGCGGCTTGCTGACATACAGGATCTCCTCGGGCGCACCGGCCTTCACGAACTCGGTCAGCACCTTGCGCGTCAGGTGCCGCGGGTCGCTGATCTGGCTCCAGAGTTTGCCGTCGGAAAAGGTGCCCGCGCCGCCCTCACCGAACTGCACGTTCGAGTCGGGATCGAGGATGCCCTTGCGCCACAGACCCCAGGTGTCCCTGGTGCGCTCGCGTACGCGCTTGCCGCGCTCGATCACGATGGGCCTGAGCCCCATCTGTGCCAGCACCAGCGCGGCGAAGATGCCGCAGGGGCCGAAGCCGACGACGACCGGCCGCGGACGTTGCATTGCATGAAAGTCGGCCGGCGCACGCGCGACGAACCGGTACGTCGTATCCGGCGCCGGCCGGACATGCGGGTCACCTGCACAGCGCGCCAGCGCCGCCGCCTCGTCGTCGACCTCGCAGTCGACCGTGTAGGTGAGGACCGGCGCCGACCGGCGACGCGCGTCGACCGACCGGCGAAACACGGTGAATGACCGCAACCCTGCGTCGGCGACATGCAGGCGATGGCACACGCCGGCGCGCAGCGCGGCGTCGGGGTGGTCGAGAGGCAGCCGGAGTTCGGTGATGCGCAGCACGGGGCCGTATTGTCGCTCGGCCCGTCGCTATGGGGCGACGCGTCCGGACGGCGCTGCCCCTGCGCGCGCCGCGGCGGCCTCCAGCGTGCGCCGCGCGTCCGCATAGCCGAGCTCCATGCGCCGCGCGATCGATTCCGCCGAGAAGTCCGCCGGACCGCCCATCGCTTCCGGCTTCGAGGTGTGGATCACTGTCAGCCGGTCGACTCGGCGGTGGTGGCTCATGCGGACGAACGCAGGATGCCGGCGCAACGGACTGCGCGGCGGCAGCGCGGCGTCCACCGCGCGCATCAGATCGATCTGCGCGTTGTACATCTCGAACAGCTTGAGGTCGTGCTGGAACTTGCCGAAGAAGGCGAGCTCGAACGCGCGCTGCAGCACGTCGGTGAAGTCCTGCGGCGGCGTAGCGATCGGCGCGAACAGATCGACGACGATGATCTCCCATCGCGCACGCGGATCCGCCGCGTTGTGCAGCTCGATCGCGTTGAGCGCGGGTCGGAGCGGCGTGTTCGAGATGAGCCCGCCGTCCCAGTATTCGCCGTCATCGATCTTCACGGCCGGGAAAACCGGCGGCAGGCTGGCGCTCGCCATCACGTGCCGGATGTCCATGCCGTCACGGTTCGAAAATTCGGCCAGCCGGCCCGTGCGCACCTCGACCGCAGTGACGATCAGTTCGGTCGCCGCACGCCGCAGGCGCCGGAAGTCGACCCATTCCTCGATCGCGCGCTGCAGCGGCCCCGGGTCGAACACGTAGGTCGCCAGCGGAGCCGCCGCGTAGTACATCGGATTCATGCGGTACAGCGCGCTCGCGCCCGGCGTCGGAAACGTGTTGGCGAACATGCCCGGCACGAACGGGTTCGTGGGCATCGCCACGCGCTGCCACAGGTCGTCGATCTGCTCGCGCGGGTCGCCGCGGGCGCCGACAAGGATCGCCGCCATCACGGCGCCCATCGAACAGCCGGTGACGATGTCGAACCGGCGTGCCGGCGGCTCGAGGAGCGCCTTCAGCACGCCGGCTTCGTATGCCCCGAGGGCGGCGCCTCCCTGGAGAACGAGCGCGGTGCGCCGGCCGTCCGCAGACGATCTGGATGGAGGCGATTCTGAGCGCGTCGGGCGGCGCGTGGCGGTCATGGCGTTGACGGAGAGTGCGGCAGCGGGAATGAGGCGACCCGCTGCAGGCTAACGCCGCGACAACAGGACGCTTACGCCCAGATCAAGACCGGTGTGCGCGGGCCCGGCACGCGGCGAGCCGCCTCCCCGCTTGGCGATCAGCCCGGACGCACGTCGAACAGCCATGCCAGCAGCGGAAAGGTCACCGACGCGATGACGGTCGAGCTGATGATGACGCGCGCAATGCGGCCGTTGTCGGCACCGTAGCGTTCCGCCAGCAGCGACACGGCACTGGCCGAGGGCAGCGACGCCGCGAGCACGATGACCGTCAGCACCGACGGCGCAAGCGGCGCGCCGATCTGCATCGCCGCCAGACCCAGAACCAGCACGAGCAACGGGTGAGCCAGGAGCTTCGCCAGTGCCAGCGGCAGGAAGCGTCGCAGCGGCGTTCGCGTGTGCACATGCAGTCCCGCGCGCCACAGCACCGTGCCAATGGTGAAGAGTGCCACCGGCGTGGCGGAATCTCCGAGCATCTTCACGATCGTGTCGATGGGCCCCGGCAGCCGCAGACTGAGCGCCGAAAACACGAGCCCGAGCGCGATGGCGGCGGGCAATGGATTGGCGAGCGTGCCCTTCAACAGCCGGCCGACCCGGATTCCGCTGCCGTCCGCGGACTGCGACTGCGCCAGCGCGATGCACAGCGAGCTTGTGAAGAACAGATCCACCAGCAGCGTCGTGATCACGGGTCCCGCCGCCGCCGGACCGAGCAGCGCCGCGAGCATCGGCACGCCCATGAAGCCTGTATTGGGCCAGGCCACGGTCAGCGCCCCGAGCGCGGCGTCCTTCATCGGCATGGTGTCCGAGCGGGTGAGCGCGATCGTCGCAATCATGAGCAACGTCGCTGCGAGCAGCGTGATGACTATCACGGACGGATTGACGATCTCGGCCACGGGCAGCGACGCGCCGAACCTGAACAGCATGCAGGGCAGCGCGAAGTACAGAACAAAGACATTCAGTCCCGGGATGGCCAGTTCGGGGAGCAACCCGATGCGGCCCGCGAGGTAGCCACACAGCACGAGCGCGAAAAACGGCACGGTGACGGCAAGGATCGCCTGCATGGTCGCCTAGTATCGCAAGCTGGGGTGCCGCAGGCAGGCGCCGGAGCCGGCCTCCCGCGAGGCTGGACAAGGTCCCCACAACCGCGTACCCTGCGTCCTGCTTTCGTTTGAGTGTCGTTAGTCCATAGGTTTCCAGTGCGGGTTGCTGCAGCAACTGACCCACCCTTGTTCCCCGGTTTACGTACTTGATCGTCTGCACGCTTCGCTAATGGGCGGGCGTTTTACTTCTCATCTTTACTTCAAGGACGTTTTAAATGGCACAAGGTACGGTCAAGTGGTTCAACGAGTCCAAGGGCTTCGGTTTCATCACTCCCGAGGGCGGCGGCAAGGACCTGTTTGCGCACTTCTCGGAAATCCAGTCGGCGGGCTTCAAGACGCTGCAGGAAGGCCAGCGCGTCGAGTTCACGGTCGCCCAGGGCGCCAAGGGCCCGCAGGCTACCCAGATTCGCCCGATCTAAGGACCGGTTGTTGACACAAAAGGCCGCCACCCCTGTGGCGGCCTTTTGTTTTCTGCGCGAAACTGGCGCAGCCCCATGAGGAGTGATCGCCTTGGCGAAACCCAACTACTCGTTCGAGAAGCGCCAGCGCGAACTGGCCAAGAAGAAAAAGCAGGAGGAAAAGCGCCAGCGCAAAGCGGCGCAGCGCACCGACGCCGGCGCGACACCGGCCGAGGTCGCGGACGCCCCCGCAGTCGAGGAACCCGCACCACCGACGCCGTGATCTCCGCGCGACACGGCTCAGGCCGCCTCGCGGTATTGACCCGAATTCCCGCCGGCGCGAAACTTGCGCCCCCGCTCGTTGAGCGCCACTTCCTTAAGGAGGCGCGCATGTCACATCAGGACCTTGTTCGCTAGTCGGCCGCCCCGGCACTGACTCGGACGTTTCCGAATCGGCCGCTGCCTGCGGCCCGAATGCATCGACACCTGGTCGCGTGCTCAGGCACGCGTGGCCCTGTCGCGGCGCCGTTGCGCCGCTCGATCCGGAAACGAAAATGACTACAGAAGATTTCGATCGGCTGCGGCCGATCGGCTGCAATGCTCCGATCATGCAGGCACTGTCGCAGCTCGAAGGCGAAGGTGTGCCGATGCGCATCACGGAGGTTCACCGCGACAGCGTCTTGGCCCACGACGGCTCGAGCGAACAGCGTACGCAGCCGCTGCCGCGGCTGGCCCGCGAAATTTCCGCCACGGGCGACGCCCTGACGGTCGGCGACTGGGTGCTGTCCGCGACCGACCCGCACGGCTCGCCGTGGTTGACCGAGCGCATGCGGCCCGTCAACCAGCTGACTCGGCGCGCCTCTGACGGCGGACGCCAGTGCCTCGTCAGCAACGTCGACACGGCCCTGCTGGTCATGGGACTGGACGGCGACCACAACCTGCGGCGCCTGGAACGCTATCTCGCGATGGTCCAGTCGGCCGGCGTCTGGCCTGTCGTCGTGCTGACCAAGCAGGATCTCGCCGAGGCAGCCGCCGACAGGATCGTCGATCTGCATCGGCGCGTACCGGCAGGCATTCCCGTTCACGCGGTCGATGCACGCTCGCCCAGTGCCGCCAGCGAACTGCAGGACTATCTTGATCCGGGCCAGACGCTCGTCTTGCTGGGGTCGTCCGGCGTAGGGAAATCGACGCTGACGAACACGCTGCTGGGGCACACGGTGCAGGCGACGCAGGCCGTGCGCGCGGACGACAGCCGCGGCCGTCACACGACCACTGCGCGTTCGCTGCATCGACTGCCCTGCGGAGCCTGCGTGATCGACACGCCGGGCCTGCGCGGCCTCGAGATCGACACCAGCGAGCAGGGCCTCGCAGCCAGCTTCGAGGACATCGCAGCGCTCGCCGAGGGCTGCCGGTTTAGGGATTGCTCGCACCTGGACGAGCCCGGCTGCGCGGTGCGTGCCGGCGTGCACCCGGACCGGCTCGCCAACTATCACAAGCTGCGGCGCGAAATCCGTCGCGAGACAATGACCTTTCTCGACCGGCGCCGGCAACTGGCGGAGTGGAAGGCGCGGGGCCGGGCCGCCGGGCAGCGGATGAAGATGAAACGCGGCTGAGCCGGGCCTCCTGCGCCGCGCCGACGGCACCGAGCGGCGTTGACGGCCATCAACGCCCGTCGCGGCGGCAGGACCACGATGAAAGCGGGTGTTCTGCCCGTTCGAAGTGATGATCATGACCTTCCCGACCCAGATCACGTTCCACCACATGGACCGCTCCGAGGCACTGGAGCAGGCGATCCAGGAGAAGACCGCCAAGCTCGCGAAGTTCCACCCGTCGATCACCCAGCTGCATGTGGCGGTCACGTCCGAAGCCCGCCACAGTTCGAAGGCACGGCAGTACAAGGTCAGGCTGGATGTCCACGTCAAAGGCAAGGAATACGCGATCACCCGCCACGCCGACGAGGACGCGTTCGTCGCCGCGCGCGACGCCTTCGATGCCGCACGTCGCGTGCTTGACGAGGACATCGACGAGAAGCGCGGATTCGTCAAGCAGCATTGAAGCGCGGTCGGGCCATCTGGCGGCGCCGCGAGCAATCGCGCGGCGTTCGTCGGGGTCTGGCCTGATTCGTCGTGGCGCCAAGCCGGTTCAGTTCCTAGGCCGTCGTATTCCTGCAGGTCGAGCCGCAATTCGCGCGGTTCGTCGCAATCGCGTGGTGCGCCGCCATCGCGCTCCCTACAGTGCGTCCATCGGCGACACGTCGTCGCCACGCCGAATCAGGAGCCGGAAATGAACCGCAAGAACTTCATCGTGTGGATCACAGCGATCGGCGCGCTGGTCAGCGTGTCGCTGCTCGGTGCGTACGCGCTGCAGGCGCACCAGCTGGAGCGCGAGCTCGCCGCGCTGCCGCTTGTCAGCCTGGACCCGATAGTCATCGCGGCCGACCGCGCCCAGCCCGCCAAAGCCTCGACGCAGCTGGCCAGGACTCAGGCCACGACAACGCTGCGCTGACCTCAGGCCTGCGTCCCGCCCGCGCCGACGGCCGTGCCCGCGCCGGCCGGTGGCCCGGGCCCGCGACATCGGCCGCAGGACCTCAGGCACCTACGAGGTTCTCTCTTGCGCCAACGCGCGGCGCCTTGTCGGACGTCAAGGCCGCGGCGTGCCGGCGGGTGCTGCGGCTGACAGCGCCCGCCACCCGGGGTAACGTCGACCTCCGCATCCGAACACCACTGCGGAGGAGACGCGATGTCCTACACGACGGAGAACCTGCGGACCGTGGCCCTGTTGGGCCACGGCAGCGCAGGCAAGACCACGCTGGCCGAAGCGCTGCTCGTGAAAGCCGGCGCCATTCCCGCGGCCGGCAGCGTCGAGAAGGGAACGACGGTCAGCGATTTCGACGGGCTCGAAAAGACCTTCCTCCATTCGCTGCGCACTTCACTGCTTCATCTCGATCTTCCAAACACCCGCGTCCACCTGCTCGATACACCGGGCTTCCCGGACTTCATCGGCCAGTCGATCGGCGCCCTTGACGCGGTCGAGACCGCGGCGATCGTCGTCAGCGCGACCAGTGGCATCGAGATGATCACGTCGCGCATGATGGACTGGGCGGGACGCCGGAAGCTCTGCCGCATCCTCATCGTCAACAAGATCGACGCCGAGAACGTCAACCTGCCGCAGGTCCTTGCCGATCTGCGGGCCGCCTTCGGCAAGGAGGTTCTGCCGATCAACCTGCCGGCTGGCGGCGGCACGAAGGTCGTCGACTGCTTCTTCAATCCGGACGGCGACGCCGACTTCTCGTCGGTCGCCGAAGCCCACCAGGCGCTCATCGACCAGGTGATCGAGGTCGACGAGGACCTGATGGCCAAGTACCTCGAACAGGGCGAGGCGATCGAGGCCGAACAGCTGCACGCGCCGTTCGAAAAGGCGCTGCGTGAGGGACATCTGATCCCGGTGTGCTTCGTCTCCGCCAAGAACGGAGCCGGCGTCGAGGAACTGATCAAGGTATTCGAGCGCCTGCTGCCGAATCCGACCGAGGGCAATCCGCCGCTGTTCTACAAGGGCGAGATCGTCGATGGCCAGGCGGTCGAGGAGTTCCGCTCGGAGCCCGATCCGAAGAAGCACGTGCTGGCGCACGTGTTCAAGGTGGTCGTCGATCCCTATGTCGGCAAGCTGGGCGTCTTCCGGGTTCACCAGGGCACGGTGACGAAGGACACGCAGCTTTTCATCGGCAGCGGGCGCAAGCCGTTCAAGGTCGGCCACCTCTTCATGCTGCAGGGAGGCAAGACGGTCGAGGTGGCGACTGCGGTGCCGGGCGACATCGCGGCGGTCGCGAAGGTCGACGACATCGACTTCGACTGCGTGCTGCACGACTCGCACGACGAGGACCAGATCCACATGCGGCCGCTCGAATTTCCGACGCCGATGAGCGGGGTCGCGATCGCGCCCAAGCGCCGCGGCGACGAGCAGCGCATCTCCGAAGTGCTGAACCGCATGACGGCCGAGGATCCGACGCTGCGTGTCGAACACGACGCGGTGCTCAACGAGACCGTGCTGCGCGGTCTCGGCGAACTGCACATCCGCTCGGCGCTGGAGCGCATGGCGCAGCAGTACAAGGTCGAGGTCGAAACGCGGCCGCCGCGCATCCCCTACCGCGAGACGATCGCCGCGAATGCGGAGGGCCACGCCCGGCACAAGAAGCAGACCGGCGGCGCCGGCCAGTTCGGCGAGGTCTATCTGCGCATCGAACCGCTGCCCCGCGGCACGGGCTTCGAGTTCGTCGATCAGGTCAAGGGTGGCGTCATCCCCTACAACTTCATCCCGGCGGTGCAGAAAGGCGTGGAATCGGTGCTCGCCTCCGGCCCGGTCGCCGGGTTCCCGATGCAGGACGTGCGCGTCACGGTATACGACGGCAAGCATCACCCGGTCGACTCGAAGGAAGTCGCGTTCGTCGCGGCGGGGCGCAAGGCGTTCCTCGATGCCCTGACCAAGGCGCGCCCGATCGTGCTGGAACCGATCGTCAACGTCGAAATCGAGGCGCCGGAGTCGAACATGGGCGACGTGACCGGCGACCTCTCGTCACGCCGTGGCCAGATCACCGGAACCCGCGCGATGGGGCCGGGCGTGCTCGTCGTCGATGGCCAGGCGCCGCTGGGCGAACTCGAAGGCTACTCGGCGCGACTGAAGGCAATGACACAGGGCCGCGCCGCGTGGACGATGAATCTCTCCCACTACGAGCAGGCACCGCCGCCTCTGCAGCAGAAACTCGCCAGCGATTACGCCGCCAAGCGCAAGCAGGAAGAGGACGAGTAGCGATCTCCGTGCCGCGCCACCAGGGCCGGTGGCGCAGCACGCGGCTAGAAGCGGCCCGCCTGGTAGTCCTCGACGGCCTGGACCAGTTCGGCGTAGGTGTTCATCACGAACGGACCGTGCCAGGCCACGGGCTCGTTGAGCGGCTTGCCGGCGATCAGCAGGGCGCGCGCCGGCCCTCCCGAGGCGCGCAGCACCACGGTATCGCCCGCGCCCAGTTCGGCCAGGCCCACGGCGTCGATCGTGCGGCCGTCGACTTCGAGGCGGCCGTTATGCACGACGACAAACGCCGCTCGATCGCTCGGCACCGCTTCGATGAACTCGCCGCCCTCGGCCAGTTCGACGTCGAAGTAGATCGGCTGCGTCGCTTCGGCGCTGATCGGCCCCCGCGTTCCGAGTGAGGTTTCGCCGGCGATCACCTTGACGCGCGCGCCGCCCGCACGTTCCTCGACCGGCATGTGCTCGGCGCCATGCTCCTGGTAGGCGGGGTCCGTCATCTTCAGGCGCGCCGGCAGGTTCACCCACAGCTGGAAGCCGCGCATCAGCCCCGCCGTCTGTTCCGGCATCTCGGAGTGCACGACGCCGCGCCCGGCCGTCATCCACTGCACGCCGCCCGGCTCGATCACGCCCTCGCCGCCGTGGTTGTCGCGGTGCCGGATGCGTCCGTCGAGCATGTAGGTGACGGTCTCGAAGCCGCGGTGCGGATGCGCGGGAAAGCCGGCGATGTAGTCCCCGGCATTCGCCGTGTCGAAGTAGTCCATCATCAGGAACGGATCGATCGACGGCACCGCACCGCCGCCGCCCATCAGCCGCCGCAGCCGCACGCCGGCGCCGTCGCTGGTCTGGATGCCGCGCGTGGTGCGCACGACAGGACGTGTCTGCATCGTGATCCCCTGGAATGCCCGCCGATCCGGAATTCCGAACATGGGGGCAGGCGCGAGGCGGTCAAGCCCGGCGCCGGTAGGGTCGGGCCTCAGTCGATCGTGATGCCGGCGCGCTTGACGACGTCGCGCCAGCGTTTCTGCTCCGCCGCGATGAAGGCCGCGAACTGCTCGGGCGTGCCGCCGACGCCGGTCGCGCTGTCCGCCGCAAACTTCTCCGTCACGCTGCTCGCCTTCAGCGCCTTCGTCGCCTCCGCCGCGAGCCTGTCGATGACCGGGCGCGGCGTGCCCGCCGGCACCAGCAGGCCGTACCACTGCGAGGTCTCGAAGCCCGGATAGCCCTGCTCGGCCACGGTCATGACGTTCGGCATCGCGGCCGAGCGCTCGGCCGACCCCACGGCAATCGCCTTGAGCTTGCCCGAGCGGATGTGCTGGATCACGGCCGGACCACCGATCGAGGCGGCTTCGACCCGGCCGGCGAGCAGGTCGGTGAGCTGCGGCCCGGTGCCGCGGTACGGGATGTGCACGACGAACGTGTCCGTCACCATCTTCAGATACTCAAAGGTCAGGTGGCCGGAACTGCCGTTGCCTGCCGAGCTGTAGTTGAGCTGGCCCGGCTTGCTCTTCGCGAGCCTGACCCATTCGGAGAGGTTGTTCGCGGGCACCGAGGCGTTGACGACAAATACGCTCGGCACGCGCGCCAGCAGCACGACCGGTGTGAAGTCCTTGTTGACGTCGTACGGGTGCTTCGCCATCGCATAGGGATTGACCGCCAGCACGCCGACGTGCCCGAGGATCATCGTGTAGCCGTCCGCGCCGGAGGACTTCACGTCCAGCATCGCGATCGTTCCGGCACCGCCCGGCTTGTTCTCGACGAACACCGTCTGTCCGAGCGACTTGCTCATCTCCGCCGCGACCGAACGCGCGATGATTTCTGAACTGCCACCGGGTGCGAACGGAACCACCAGCCGGATCGGCTTTGTCGGAAAGTTCTGGGCGAACACCGTGACGTGAATCAGCAGTCCAAGGCACAGCAGTGACAGGCGCAGCATGAGGGCTCCGGCGGGCATGGAACTCAAACGCTAGCGCGCCGGGTCGGACGCGGGCAAACGCAGTGCGCCCCGGCGCAGGCGATGCAGCAGCACGCGCGCCGGGTCGAGTGCGCCGATGAGGTCGCGCTCGATCGGCGCGGGCTCGCCCTCGATGGCAGCCGCGATCCGCTCCGCCGCGAGCGCCGCGAAAGTCAGTCCGCGCGATCCGAAGGCAAACGCGGTGTACAGATGGCGCTGCCGCGGCAGGTCCTCGAAGTGCGCGCCGCGCAGTGCCTCGGCCTGCGCGGCGGCGAGCTGCTCGTCCGCCACGGCCCCGATGTACGGCAGCCGGTCGCGCGCCACGCAGCGCGTGCCCGCAAAGCCGCCGACGACGCGCGCGTCGACAGCGAACGGCAGTAAACGAGCGAGGCGTTCGAGGTTGCTTTGATGGGCGGCGCGCTCGCCGAGCGGTGCGCTGGCCGCGCCGGTCGCTGCTTCATAAGTCGCGCCGACGGCCAGCCGGCCGTCCGGGGTGCGCAACAGCGTACCGTCGCCGCCAAGTCCTGCACGCAGCTCGGACAGTTCATCGGCATCGAACAGCGTGACCTGCCCGGACACGGCTTGCACCGGCAGCATCGCGGCGCCCAGCAGCCGCGGCGTATCGAGTGCCACCGCGGCGATGACCACCGGAGCATGCGCGAGTGTCGCGCCGTCGACTCCGAGCACGCGCCAGCCGTCCGAGCCCAGCGCTTCGATGGAGCCGACAGTTGCCTGTCGGCGCTCGATGCCGGGAGAGCGCGCCAGTGCTTCCGTCCATCGCTTCGCGGAAACCAGTAACCCCGCGGACCACCACAGTCCGCCACGACGCGGGACGATGCCCAGCAGTGGGGCCGCCCCGGCAGGATCGAGCACACGCACGTAGTCGGCAGGCCACCCCATGCGCTCGATCGCGGTACGCCAGCGCGTGAGTTCCTCTTCGTCGCTCGCCTGCAGGTACACGCCGCTGCGTCGCCAGACCGATTCAGTGTTGACCAGACCACTCGGGGCGGTCTGATGCAGGGCAGCCTCGGCAATCGCCGCGCCCGCGCGTGTCAGGCGCGACAGCACGCTGTCATCGACGGCGAAATGCGGGTGCAAGAGACCCCACGGCAGTGCCGATGCGCCACCCGGCTCGCGTGTCGAATCGAAGACCCGGACCGACCAGCCGCGCCGCGCGAGCGCGCTGGCGCAGGCGCTGCCCGCGAGCCCGGCGCCGACGACGACGGCATCGCGCGCACCGGCGTACGCGGCCGGAGGCTCATGGCGCCGCACGCGCCAGCGCGGCGCATAACGACCCGTGAGCATCTCGCGCTTGCGGCCGAAGCCCGTGTGCACCTGCAGTTCGAAGCCGGCGGCCTCCAGCGACGCGCGCACCGCATGTGCCGTCGTGTAGGTCGCGAGCGTCGCATTCGGACGCGCGCAGCGGCCGACAGCCTTCAGCAGCGCCGGCTTCCACATTTCGGGGTTGCGGCCCGGCGCGAAGCCGTCGAGGTAGATTGCATCCGCGCCGACGACGAGCTGCGGCACGACAGCGCGCGCGTCGCCGAACGCCAGCGTCAGGCGGACTCGTCGGTCCTCGAACTCGAGGACGTGCAGTCCGGGCAACGGCAGCGGCCACTTCCGCGCAAGTTCACACGTCAGCCGCTCCAGTCCGGGCGGCGCCGCAGCGACGAGGTCGCCCGCGGCGAGTGGGTGCCGCTCGACCGAGACGAAATGCAGCCGCCCCGGGCGACCACCGTCGCGGCGCCAGGCGTCCCAGGTGGCGAGGAAGTTCGTACCGAGCCCGAATCCGGTTTCGAGAACGACGAATTGCCCGCGGCCGCACCAGCGATCCGGCAATCCGTTGCCGCCGAGAAAGACGTGGCGAGCCTGACCCAGCGCGCCGTCGCGGCTCGCATAGACATCGCCGTAGCGATCACTGCACGGGTGGCCGTCGGCGTCGCGCGTCAGGCGGGCGGGCTCGACCGTCATGCCGCGCATTATCGGCGCGCGGCTCGCGGACTCGGCAGGCGGCCAGTCGCAGCGACGCGATCGCCGCGGGTCGCGCTCAGTTGCGCGTCAGCGGCTTGAAGCGCAGCCGGTGCGGCGCGGCGCCCTCCTCGCCAAGGCGCTTCTTCTTGTCGGCTTCGTACTCCTGGTAGTTGCCGTTGAAGAACGTCC
>DAOMFL010000044.1:0-31992 GCA_035429805.1 Burkholderiaceae bacterium | reverse complement strand
ATCTTGAAAAGGTCGAAGACGCTGACGGCCATGGCGCCGGCGATGCTACGCGCCCCGGGGGAGTTCGGGCACCTCCGGCACCGTCAATCGATCACCTGAACGAGTAGGCGGCGCGCAGGTAGAACGCCCGTCCGAGCGGGCTCGCGACCAGCGGACTGAAGCCAATCTGGAACGCATCGATGGGTACCGAAAACGGCGGATCGGTATCGAACAGGTTGCGTACACCCAGCGCCAGCTGCCAGCCGGAGAAACCGGTGTAGCGTCCCTGCAGATCCCAGGTCGAACTCGAGCCGACTTCGCGCGTGCCGCTTGGCAGCTGGCGCAACGGCTCGGTGTAGCCGCTGGAGTAGACCTGCGCGAGCGTCGCGCCCCAGGGTCCCCGGTTCCAGTCGAACGTCAGCGTGCTGCGCCAGCGCGGAATCGCGTTGCCGTATGTTCCATCGCCCAACCGGGAGACGTAATTCACGCCGTCGATCTGAGTCTCCCACTGCCAGACGTACGTACCCTGCAGTCCGATGCGCACCTGGCCCCACGGCTGCGTCGGCGCGAGCCAGCTCACGAAGACGTCGAAGCCGGACGTCTGCGTCGTACCGAGGTTGGCCGGCGAAGCATCGATCGCGACGATCGGGCCGGGCAGGGTCGGAGTCGACGGATCGACCGGTCCGCGGATGATGCGGTCGGTGAACCGTTCGTGGTAGCGCAGGATGTTCTCGACCGTCAGCGGTTCGATAATGCCCTTCTGCTCGATGTTCCAGTAGTCGAGCCCCGTCGCAAATCCCCGCAGCGGTTCCCAGACGAAGCCGAGGTTCCACTGTGTCGAGGTCTCGGGCTGAAGATTCGGATTCCCGCCCGAGTAGATCTGCACGAAGCCCAGGCAATCATCGACCAGCCCCGTCGCCGGGCAACGGATCGGGTCCTCGACCACATCAACGCTGGAGGCCGTGGTCGGCGCGCTCAACGTGTAAAGCGGCGGCGCGCGGAAGCCCTCGCCCCATGAACCGCGCACGACCAAGCTCTGCAGCGGCTGCCAGCGCAGTGCAATCTTCGGATTGGTCGTCGAACCGAAGTCGCTGTAGTCATCGAAGCGCACGGCCAGCTGCGCGTCGAGCCCGCGCACGATGGGCACCGCGAGCTCCGCGTAAGCCGAGTAGACCGTGCGGCTGCCGCTGATCGAGACAAGCTGATCGCCGATCGGCGAGTTACCGGACAGCACTTCAGGGTCCCACTCGTAGGACAGACTCTCGCGTCGCGCCTCGGCACCGAAGGCCAGCACGAACGGGCCGGAGGGAAGCTGCAACACGTCGCGCGATGCGTATCCGTTGATCAAGGACGTCGTTCCGTGCGCGGTTTGCGGCGTTCCGCTGTACACGGTCGAGGCGAGCAGCGCGAGGCCCTGAGGGCCCGACGGACCCCAAGGGTTGATCAGCCCGGTCGCCATCGCCGGGATGATCCTTCCCGCGTAGACAAAGCTGCCGCCGTACGAGTTCTCCTGCTGATTGGCGTTGTAGACCGCTGCGACGTTGTAGTCCCATCCGGCGGCGCGCCCTTCGACTCCGACGACGTAGCGCTGCGTGTCGCTGGTCGTCGTGTTCGTGCGCGGTCCGAGTTCGGTGGCCCGGTACGAGATCAGCAGATTGCCGGAAAGACCGTTGGCTGCCGCAAACACGGTCGGGTAGTAGGCCCCGCCGGCGGGGTAGCGCAGCTGGCCGAACGACGTGAAGGGCGCAATCGGATTGGGCGCGATGTTCGCCACGAAGCGATTGCGCCCCAGCAGTACTTCGGCAAAGAGGTCGAGGTCCGGACCCGGCCGCCAGGTGCCCCGCACCAACGCGCTGGTGCGTTCGACTTCCGGCAATAGGTCGACCGCCGCCGCATAGTCGTAGCCGCAGGCAGGCGCATAGGCGTCGGGGTACTGGATCGGGATCGCGGTCGGCGGTCGGCAACCTTCGGCGGCCGTCGGGTTGAGGATGCGCCCCTGTGTGCGGTCGAAGATGTTCGATGGAAAGACAAGCGGAGTAACAAAGACCAGACCCTGATCCGGCCGGTACGCCGTGCTCGCGTAGTCACGATCGATCGATCTCAGGACCTGCTGCTTCTGATAAGCGAGCGACGCGAACAGGTTGTAGCCGTCACGCGCCGGGTCGCCGATTCCTCCGGTGATCGCGATCTGCCCTTCGTTGCCGCCGCCGTGCTGGGTCGCGGTGAAGCCGCCGGCCACTTCGACACCCTGGAAGTCCTTGCGCAGGATGAAGTTGATGACGCCGGCGATTGCATCGGTGCCATATATGGCCGACGCACCGTCCTTCAGCACTTCAACGCGCTCGATCGCCGCCAGCGGGATCGAATTAAGGTCGACCGACGCGCCGTCGAACGCATAGTTGCCAAGGCGCCGGCCATTGAGCAGCACGAGGGTCGAGCCGCCACCCAGCCCGCGCAGGTTGGCGGAGGACAGCCCCGGGTTCAGGCCATTGCCGATCGTCTGGGCAACGTTGAACGGATTGACGTTGGCCGGCACGCGCTCGAGCAGCTGCTCGACGGTCGTGACCCCGCTTCGTTCGATCTCCTCGCGCCGGATGATCTGCACCGGCAACGAACCTTCGGCGTCTGTTTGCCGGATATGGGAGCCCGTGATCTCTACGCGCTCGAGGACGGCCGAGGCGCCCTCGGCCGGCGTCTGCGCCCAGGCCGCCGGAAGCCCCATCGCGCACAGCGCCACAGCGGCCCGCCGCGCGCCAGCCCCGTCGCCATGCCCGTTCGTGTGTCGCAACAAGCGCCCCCCGGTCGTCTTGTGCTGCGGCCCCTCCGGCGAGTGCCTTTATTGCCGATGGTGCGGGCATCGTCAAGCAGGAAATTCACCCGTCCATGTAGATCAGGAGGTCGACACGGCGCGAGCTTTTGCATGGAGAATGCCGGCACCGATCCGGACCGGAGATCGACGATGAGCGACGTCACCGTGTTGCTGCATCGCATCGCAGCCAACGACAAGGCCGCGCTCGACGACCTGTTCGAACTGCTGTACTCCGACATCCACCGGATGGCGCGGGCACGACTCGCGGAAAACGGGCCGCTGACGTTGCTCGATCCCACGTCGCTCGCCCACGAGGCCTATCTGCGCCTGCAGGGGGCCGGTCGCATCGACCTCGACAGCCGCGGCCGCTTCATGGCGTATGTTTCCCAGGTGCTGCGCAACGTGATCGTCGACTTCGCCCGCAAGCGCAGCGCCGAGCGCCGCGGCGGCGGACAGTCGAACCTGACGCTCAATACTGAGATTGCCGGCTCGATCGGCAACCAGGACGAGGACATCATCCGCATCAACGACGCGCTCGATGAACTCGACAAGACCGACCCGCGGCTGCGCAAGGTCGTCGAGATGCGCTATTTCGCCGGCCTGAGCGAGCAGGAGATCGCCGCGGCGCTGGACCTCAACGAGCGTACCGTGCGGCGCGACTGGGAACGCGCGCGGCTGCTGCTGTCCGTGTCGCTCAAGCGCTGACAACTGCCGACCGGCGGTCGGAAGCGCTGCCCGGTTTTGCATTCATCCTGCGTCCTTTCGGTCGAGGGGAACTGCGCAGCGGACCATGATCACCGACCGAGAGCTCACCGCCGCGAACTGGCACCGTCTGAACGAGCTGCTGGCAAGTGCGCTTGAGCTGGACGAGGAGCAGCGCGAAGCCTGGCTGGCAGCGCTGCCGGCCGAGGCCAGCGACCTGCGACCGCTGCTGGCCGAGCTGCTGACGCAAGGTGGCGCCACAGGTCTTGGGGGCACCAGCCAGACGCTGCAGCCGGTCGTCGCGCTAGCCGCGCAGGCGATGGCCGGGATGCGCCGCGAGCAGGCCGGCGACCGGATCGGGCCGTGGCAGCTCGAGCGGCTGCTGGCCGAAGGCGGCATGGGCGCGGTGTGGGAGGCCGCGCGCGCCGACGGCGTGATGCAGCGTAGAGCCGCGCTGAAGCTGCCGCGCGCCGAGTGGGTCGATCACGGTCTGGCCGGGCGCATCGCGCGCGAGCGGGCGATCCTGGCGCGGCTGCAGCATCCGGCCATCGCGGTGCTCTTCGACGCCGGCCTGGCCGACGGCAGCCGACCGTATCTGGCGCTGGAGTACGTCGACGGGGTGCCGATCGATGCCTGGTGCGCCGGCCGTGAGCTGAAGCAGATCCTGCGCCTGATGGTGCAGGTGATCCGTGCCGTGGCCTACGCCCACGGCCAGCTCGTCATCCACCGCGATCTCAAGCCGGCCAACGTGCTGGTGACGGCCGAAGGAGCACCCAAGTTGCTCGACTTCGGCATCAGCAAGCTGATCGAGGGCGACGCCCCCGCGGCCGAGTCCACCGCGCTGACGCGCCTGGCGGGCCGTCCGATGACGCTGGCCTACGCCGCGCCCGAGCAGTTGCTGGCACTGCCGGTCACGGTGGCCGCCGATGTGTATGCGCTCGGGGTAATGCTGTTCGAACTCGCCAGCGGCAGCCGGTTGTACCAGTCCACCGAGCCGCGGGCAATGGAAGCGGAGCTGCTGCGCGGCGACCTGCGCCGACCGAGCGATGCAGCGGCAGACCCGGCACGCGCCCGCGCGCTCAGGGGCGATCTGGACGCCATCATCGGCACCGCGCTGAAGCGCCAGCCGCAGGAGCGCTACGACAGCGCGGCCGCCCTGGCCGACGATCTGGAGCGCTACCTCGACGGCAAGCCGGTGCGGGCCCGGCCCGACCGCACCGGCTACCGGCTGAAGAAGTTCGTGGCCCGCAATACGCTGGCAGTCGGTGCCGCCGGCGCCGTCGTGCTGGCCCTCGCCCTCGGCCTGGGCCTCGCCCTGTGGCAGGGCAACGAAGCCCGCCAGCAGGCGCAACGCGCCACCGCGCTCAACACCTTTGTGCTCGGCCTGATCCGAACCGCCGACCCCAACGCCTCCGCACAGACCAAGGCCGCCGATGTAGCGATGCTCAACACCATCGAGCAGCGCATCGATAGCGAGTTCCAGGGTGCTCCCGACCAGCTGCTGCAACTGCGCGTGACCGTCGGTGAGGCCTACAAGAACCGCGGCGAAATGATGGCCGCTCGCCGCGTGTTCCAAAAGGCGGTCGAAGAAGCAGCTCCGCGCCTGCCATCGGACAACCTCATGCTGCTCACGGCGCGCGTGCAGGCAGCGGATCCACTGCTGCTCGTATCGATCGAGTCGGCCCGCGATCTCGAAGCAGCCATCGAAAGCTTGCGCACCAAAGGCGCGGCGGGGGCCGAAGTGCTGATGAGCGCATTGCTTACACACGCCGAGTTGCAGAACCGCTTCGGCGTGCCGCGGCGACCGACCCCCGAGTCGCTGCGCGCAACGTTGCAGGAGGCGCAGGACGTCGCGCTGCGCACTTTCGGGGCCGGCAGCCCGCAGCACCTGAAGGCGGTCGAACATTTCGTGCGTGTCGGTCCCCGGCCGAACAACCGAAGCGAGCTCAATCAGCGCATCGAATTGCTCGCGGCCGCGCTCGAGCAGGGGCGTCAGCGCGGCAGCGTCACGGACACTCCCGCCTACCGCGCGACACTGTCGCTTTATGGCCTGCGGCTCTGCGAAAGCGACCGCGTGTCAGAAGGTCTGGAGTCGCTGTGGTCGGTCATGATGGCCCTGCAGAAGTCGCACGACTCAACGAGTTCGATCCTCGAACACGCACTCGTCTACATTGGCAGTTGCCTTGGAGCGACCGGAGATCCGGAAGGCGCCTGGTATCTGGCGCGTGCCTTCGATGTCGCGGCGGCCCGCGAAACCCCTGCTTCCACCAACCTCATGCGGCGGGCCGAAGACGTCCTGTACGGCATGCTCACTCTCTATCGCTTCACAGAAGCGAGCAAGTACCTCCGACATGCCTTCGAAAATGCAGTCGCGATCCCGGAACCCGAACTGCGCGCGAGATTCGTCAATCGCCTGATCCCAGCCCAGGTGCACCTGCTTGCGTTTACCGGCGCGACGGAGGAAGCGGAGAAAATCGGCGAGACGTTTGCGGCACGGCTCGCGACGGATCCGAGCGCGCGCACGATGGTTGCCGAAGTCTGGCTGCCCGAGGGTCTGGTCTTCGCGCAGCGCCAGAACGGCCGTTACAACGCGGCGATTGCGACCGCGCAGCGGGCTGAACAGCGCTTCACCGAGGCGAAGTGGGATGAACTGACTGGCGTGGCTCGCGCGTGGCGTGCCGCTGCGCTGCTGGACGCCGGCCAGGTCCCGGAAGCGCTGACGGCGGCAGTACAGGCGATGGAACTGAAACCGCACTTCGTCTGTGACCCTCAGGACGACGACGTCAGGCTCGTCTACGGCCGGGCGCTGCTGCTAAATGGCCGCGCGGCCGAAGCGCTCGAGCCGCTGCGGCTCGCCTACGGATGCTGGCTCGGCCTCGATGCGAAGAGCGTGTGGGCGGCCGAAGCCGAATACTGGTTCGGTCGCGCGTGGATCGCCAATGGTGAGCAGAAGCGGGGACGCTGGATGGTGGCCGAAGCGCGCAAAGTACTCGCCACATCGCCGCTGCCTTTACACCGCGCGCTTGCGGCGCTGGAAGACGGGAAGTAGCGCACTAACGGACGTCAATGATCAGAGGCGAACTCCCCGCAGCCGACTGGCACCGTCTGAACGAGCTGCTGGCGACTGCGCTCGAGCTGGACGCGCCCGAGAGGGCGACCTGGCTGGCCGCGCTGCCGGACGAGACGAATGACCTGAAGCCGCTGCTCGAGCAGCTTCTGGCCGGTGAACAGAACCTCGAAGGCACGAGCCAGACGCTGCGGCCGGTGGTGCAGCTGGCGGCGACGGCGATGGCCGCGATGCAGCGCGAGCAGGCCGGCGACAGGATCGGTCCGTGGCGGCTAGAGCGGCTGCTGGCCGAAGGCGGCATGGGCTCGGTGTGGGAGGCCGCGCGCGCCGACGGCGTGATGCAGCGGCGGGCGGCACTGAAGCTGCCGCGCGCCGAGTGGGTCGATCACGGTCTGGCCGGGCGCATCGCGCGCGAGCGGGCGATCCTGGCGCGGCTCGCGCACCCGGCCATCGCGGTGCTCTTCGACGCCGGCCTGGCCGACGGCGGCCGACCGTATCTGGCGCTGGAGTACGTCGACGGCGTGCCGATCGACGCGTATTGCCATGGACGGGAGCTCAAGGAGGTGCTGCGGCTGTTCGTGCAGGTGGTGCGCGCGGTGGCGTATGCGCACGGCCAGCTCGTCATCCACCGCGACCTGAAGCCCGCCAACGTGCTGGTGATGGCCGACGGCGCGCCGAAGCTCTTGGACTTCGGCATCAGCAAGCTGATTGAGGGCGAAGCACCGACCGCCGAGGCCACTGCGCTCACGCGCCTGGCAGGTCGTCCGATGACGCTCGCCTACGCGGCGCCGGAGCAGGTGCTCAACCTGCCGATCACGGTGGCGGCCGATGTCTATGCGCTGGGCGTGATGCTGGCCGAGCTGCTGGCGGGTGCGCGGCTGTACCGCGCCACCGAGCCGCGCGCGCTGGAGGCGGAGATCCTCGGCGGCGCTCTGCGGCTGCCCAGTGCGCTGGCGCCGGACAAGCAGCGCGCCCGCCTGCTCAAGGGCGACCTGGATGCGATCGTGGCCACGGCGCTGAAGCGCAACCCCGCCGAGCGCTACGACAGCGCGGCCGCACTGGCCGACGATCTCGAGCGCTACCTCGACGGCAAGCCGGTGCGGGCCCGGCCCGACAGCCGCACCTACCGGCTGAAGAAGTTCGTGGCCCGCAACGCGCTGGCGGTGGGTGCGGCCGGCGCCGTCGTGCTGGCCCTCGCCCTCGGCCTGGGCCTCGCCCTGTGGCAGGGCAACGAAGCCCGCCAGCAGGCGCAACGCGCCACGGCGCTCAACACCTTTGTGCTCGGCCTGATCCGCACCGCCGACCCCAACGCTTCCGCCCAGACCAAGGCCGCCGATGTGGCGATGCTCAACACCATCGAAGAGCGCATCGACAAGGAGTTCCACGGCGCTCCCGACCAGCTGCTGCAACTGCGCGTGACCGTCGGCGAGGCCTACAAGAACCGCGGAGAGATGATGGCGGCGCAGCGCGTCTTCCAGCGGGCCGTCGATGAAGCAAGTCGCCACCTGCGCGCCGATGACCTCCGCCTGCTAACAGCGCAGGTACGCGCCGCCGACGACCGGCTGATCGTCTCGTCAAAGTCGGCTGAACAGCTCGACCACGCGATCGAGATCTTGCGCCCGCAGAGTGGAGAGAGCATCGAAGCCGCCAATCTGCTGCTGGATGCGTTGCTGATCCGCTACGTGCTGGTCAACGAATTCGGTGTCCCCGCCTACGTCGCGCCGGAGGAAAACGCCCGGACCGTTGACGAACTGGAACAGCTGGCGCTTGACCGCTTCGGCGCGGGCAGCCGGCAGCATCTGCGCGCGGCGGGTGCGAAGGCCAATCTGGCCAACCTGCGCAAGGGGCCGGAGGCCGCCTATCCGATCCTGACGGCGGCGCTGGAGAAAGCGCGACTGCGCGGCGACGGCGTGGTCGACAGCGTCGACTATCTCAATGCCAGCGCCGGCCGGGCCGGACTCGACTGCGCCACCGGTAAGGTTCCCCAAGGGCTCGACACGCTGTGGCGGCTCAACTCGACTGTTCGCACGGCCCATGGTCCGGCCAGCTATATGCTCGAAGGAATCCTGCAGAGCATCGCCGACTGCCTCGACGCGATCGACGACAGGACCGCGTTCGGCTGGGTGCAGGACGCCTACGACATCGCGGCCGCGCGCGAAAGGCCTCCATCAACCAACCTGATGCAGCGGGCGATCGCGGCGTGGGACGCGTCGATCGGCGCGCGCGACGTCGAGGCTGCCGAACGCTATTACCAGAAGGCGATGGAGAACCTGGCGGCGTTTCCCGAAGAACAAATCCGCAACCGCCTGACCATCGGCCTGCGCGTCGGCCGCGTCTGCCAGCTCGGGCAACGCGGTGAAGCGGCTGAAGCAGAGCGCGTGGCTGCGCCGCTGATTGCCGGCTTCAACGCGGAGTACGCCAGGATCGAGCGACTGACGCCAAACCAGGGAACGATCTGGGTCTGCTACAGCGAAGCGCTGCGACAGCTTGGCCGTTACGACGAAGCGATCGACGCCGCCCAGACGTTCGCCGATCGGTGCCGCGCCCTGCTGCGCTTTGCGCCGGGCGCACGGTGCGAACAGCGAGCACTCTCCGCCAAGGCGGTCGTTCAGCTTGACGCGGGCCGGCTTGCGGACGCTCGCGCAACTCTGCAGGAGAGGATGAAGCTCGCGCCGAAGTCGGAGAACGACCCGCGCTTCCCTCTCGTCTTTGTACGCGTGATGATCGCGGAGGGCCGCGGCGCGGAAGCGATTGATGTCGCGCGCGACAACTACGGCGGCTGGCTGTCGTTGCAGCCGGCAAGCCCCTTTGCGGCCGAGGCGCTGTACTGGTTCGGCCGGGCCTACCAGGCCGCCGGCGACAAGCGCGGCGACTGGATGGTGCCGCAGGCCAAGCAGGCGCTCGCGAAGTCGCCGATTTCGTACCACCGGGCGCTCGCAGCCGGCGCCGCGCGCCGATAAACGGCGCTGCTTGCGGCGTGAATATTCACGCCGATGTCCGGTTTGGCGTCCTACCTGCGTCCCTACCAGCAAGAGCCCACCACGCGGGCTTCAACCGGACGGAGGGAAGCCATGAAGAACTCGACCATCAAGCATCTGATCGGACTGGCCGCCTCGGCGTGCACGACGCTGGTGCTGTTCTCGGCCGTGGCAAGCCTCGCCGACAAAGACCGTGACGCGGTCCAGCTAGCCAAGGCCGCCCGCACCACGGTCGTGGCCAGCGCCTCGGCGGTCCGGTAAGCGAAAGGTTCATCCGGATGTCCGGTTTCCGTTCCGGACGACGTCCCTACAGACAGGAGCCCACCTTCGGGCTCGTACGAACAGGAGAAGCATCATGACGAACTCGATCCTCAAGCACGCCGTGGCTCTCGGCGCCGCCATCACGACGACTCTGGTCCTGTTCAGCAGCGTCGCGGCGCTGGCCGATAACGACAAGGCCGCACTGGTTGCCGCCAAGTCAGTGCGCGGCACGCAGGTCGTTCAGTCGACGTCTGCAATCCGGCGCTAGCCCGAAGCCCTGCTCCAAAGCAAAACGGCCGCAACAGCGGCCGTCTTGCTGTCTGCTTCCGGCGCGTCAGACGGGCGTCGCAGTCGTGTCTTCGGCGTACGCCGACATCGGCACGCAGGAGCACATGATGTTGCGATCACCGTAGGCGTTGTCGACGCGGCCGACCGGCGGCCAGTACTTCTGGCGCTTCAGCGAAGCGAGCGGGAACGCGGCGCGCTCGCGCGAATAGTCGTGCGCCCAGTTCTCGGCCATCACCATCGCCGCCGTGTGCGGCGCATTTTTCAGCGGGTTGTCGTCGCGGTCGACCTTGCCTTCCTCCACCGCGCGGATTTCCGCGCGGATCGCGATCATCGCGTCGATGAAGCGGTCGAGCTCGACCTTGGGTTCGCTTTCGGTGGGTTCGACCATCAGCGTGCCCGCCACCGGGAAGCTGAGCGTCGGCGCGTGGAAACCGTAGTCCATCAGCCGCTTGGCGACGTCCTCGGCACCGATGCCGCTCGCGTCCTTCAGCGGCCTGAGATCGAGAATGCACTCGTGCGCCACGTAGCCGTTGCGTCCGGCGTACAGCGTCGGGTAGTGCGGCGCCAGCCGCTTCGCGATGTAGTTGGCGTTGAGCAGCGCCACCTGGGTCGCCTTGCGCAGCCCCGCCGCACCCATCATCGTGATGTACATCCACGAGATCGGCAGGATGCTGGCACTGCCGAAGTTGGCCGCGCTCACCATACCGACCTTGTTGTCGCCGCCAAGTTTGCCCGGCAGGAACGGCGCGAGGTGGGACTTGACGGCGACCGGACCGACGCCGGGACCGCCGCCGCCATGCGGAATGCAGAAGGTCTTGTGCAGGTTGAGGTGCGAGACGTCCGAGCCGTACTTGCCCGGCTTCGCGAGCCCGACCAGCGCGTTGAGGTTGGCACCGTCGGTGTACACCTGCCCGCCATGCTCGTGAATGATGCGGCAGATGTCGACGATGGCTTCTTCGAACACGCCGTGGGTCGACGGGTAGGTCACCATCAGCGCCGCGAGGTTGGCGGCGTGCTGCTGCGCCTTGGACTTCAGGTCCTCGACGTCGACGTTGCCGCTGCGGTCGGTCTTGACCGGCACGACCTCCATGCCGCAGAGCTGCGCCGACGCAGGATTGGTGCCGTGCGCGCTCTCCGGGATCAGGCAGATGTTGCGGTGGCCGTCGCCGCGCGAACGGTGGTAGGCGCGGATCGCCAGCAGCCCGGCGTACTCGCCCTGCGCTCCGGAATTGGGCTGCAGGCTGACCGCGTCGTAGCCGGTGCACTCGACCAGCATCTGTTCGAGCTCGGAGATCAGCTGCCTGTAGCCGGCCGACTGGTCCGCCGGCGCCAGCGGGTGGATGTTCGCGAACTCGGGCCAGGTGACCGGAATCATCTCGCTGGTGGCGTTGAGCTTCATCGTGCACGAGCCCAGCGGGATCATCGTGCGGTCGAGCGCCAGGTCCTGGTCGGCAAGCGAGCGCAGGTAGCGCAGCATCTCGTGCTCGCTGTGGTGCGCGTTGAAGACCGGGTGCGTCAGGAACGGCGTCGTGCGGCGCAGGCCCGCCGGGATTGCGGCCTCGTGTGCGGCATCGATCTCGCGGTCCAGCGCGTCGACATCGGCCGCGACACCGAAGAGCTTCCACAGCGCCTGAACGTCGGCGCGCGTCGCCGTTTCGTCGAGCGCGATGCCGACGACCTGCGTTGCGCGTTCGCCGAAGTCCTTCGCGCTGAATTCGCGCAGGTTGATGCCGGCTGCGCGCGCTGCCGCGTGGATCTTCGGCGCGTCGACACCGCTCACCGTCAACGTATCGAAGTAGGTGCCGTTGACCTGCAGGCCGACACGGCGCAGGCCCTCGGCCAGGATGCCGGTGAGCCGGTGAACACGCCTGGCGATGCGCGCCAGGCCCGCGGGGCCGTGATACACCGCGTACATGCTGGCCATCACCGCCAGCAGCACCTGAGCCGTGCAGATGTTCGACGTCGCCTTCTCGCGCCGGATGTGCTGCTCGCGGGTCTGAAGCGTCAGCCGGTAGGCCGGCTTGCCCTGCGAATCCACCGACACACCGACCAGCCGGCCCGGCATCGAGCGCTTGAACGCATCTTTGCAGGCCAGGAACGCGGCATGCGGGCCGCCGAATCCGAACGGCACGCCGAAGCGCTGCGAGTTGCCGATGACGATGTCCGCGCCCCACGTTCCCGGCGCTTCAAGGAGCGTCAGCGCCAGCAGGTCGGTGGCCGCGCAGAACAGCGCCCCGGCTGCGTGCGCCTGCTCGACGAACGGCCGCATGTCGTGGATCAGCCCGGTCGTCGACGGATACTGCGCCAGCACGCCGAAGTAGTCGCCGCCCTTCATCAGCTCCGGCGCAAACCCGACCTTGACTTCGATGCCGAGCGGCTCCGCGCGGGTGCGCACGACCTCGATCGTCTGCGGATGACAGTCGCCGGCGACGATGAACACCCTGCTCCTGCTCTTCGCACTGCGCTTGGCGAGCGTCATCGCCTCGGCCGCCGCCGTGCCTTCGTCGAGCAACGAGGCATTGGCGATCTCCATGCCGGTCAGGTCTGCGACCATCGTCTGGAAGTTGATCAGCGCTTCCATGCGCCCCTGCGAGATCTCGGCCTGGTAGGGCGTGTAGGCGGTGTACCAGGCCGGGTTCTCGAGGATGTTGCGCAAAATGACCTTCGGCGTCCGCGTGCCGTAATAACCTTGCCCGATGAAGGAGCGGTACACGCGATTCTGCTTCGCGATGCTGCCGATCTTCGCAAGCGCCTCCTCCTCCGTGACGGCGTCCGGCAGCGCCAGCGGCGCCGCGAGCTTGATCGACGCCGGAACAATCGCGTCGACCAGCGCGTCGAGCGATGCGCTGCCCACGACCTTCAGCATGCCGGCGATCTCGTCATCGCTCGGGCCGATATGGCGGGCATGGAATTCCTGGTGATTTTCGAGGGCGTGCAGCGTCGTCATGTTCGGGCGTGGGGAATCGGGTTTCAGGTGATCTACTTGGACGCGGCGACGTTCGCCTCGTAAGCCTTGGCATCGAGCAGGCCGTCGATCGACGCGCCGGACTTCAGCTTGAAGATCCATGCGTCGTACGGCGTGCTGTTGAGCTGCTGCGGTTCGGAGCCGAGCGCGTCGTTGAATGCGACGAGTTCGCCGTCGACCGGCGCGTAGACGTCGGAGGCGGCCTTCACGGACTCGACCACGCCGGCCGTCTCGCCCGCCTTGAGCGTCGCTCCGACCTTGAAGTCGCCGACGAACACGAGGTCGCCCAGCATGTCCTGCGCGGCGTCGGTGATGCCGACCCACAGCAGGCCGTCGTCGCCCTTCTTCACCCACTCGTGCGAGGCGGTGTACTTCAGATTGGCAGGGATGTTCATCTCTTCTCCTTCAGCTCTTGTACTCGGGTCGGGCGCCCGGCTGTCCAAAGCCCGACCCGCAAAACAATTGGAGCAGGTGCACGTGCGGCGCGCAGCGACGCGTCCACCTGCGACGCTCAAATCAGTGATTTGCCGTTGCGCACGAACGGCAGCTTGACGACCTGCGCGGCGAGCAGCTTGCCGCGGATATCCACCTGCACCGTGTCGCCAACCTTCACGTCGCGCGGCACGCGTGCCATGGCGACTGAGAATCCGAGTGTCGGCGAAAACGTGCCGCTGGTGATCTCACCCTCGCCGGCGGCCGTAACGACCTTCTGGTGCGAACGCAGCACGCCCCTGTCCAGAAGCTTCAGCCCGACCAGCGCCTTGCGCGCACCATCGCGTTCGAGCACGGCACGGCCGATGAAGTCACGCGGTGTCTTGAGGTCGACCGTCCACGCCAGCCCGGCATCGAGCGGCGAGATCGACTCGTCCATGTCGTTGCCGTAGAGATTCATGCCGGCCTCGAGCCGCAGCGTGTCGCGCGCGCCGAGCCCGGCCTCGGCCACGCCGGCCGCCTTCAGGTCCGCCCACAGTTTCGCGGCCTGCGCCGCCGGCAGCATCACCTCGAAGCCGTCCTCGCCGGTGTATCCGGTGCGCGCAACGAAGAGATCTCCGACCTCCGCCGCGAAGAAGGCGCCCAGTCCTTCGGTCGCGGCCTTCGTGGCGGGCCGTACCTGCCAGAACTTCGCGCGCGCATTCGGCCCCTGCACCGCGATCATCGCCAGATCGCGCCGCGGCGTGATCGTCAGCACATCGCCGCCGGCCGCGCGCGCCTTTTCCATCCACGCCAGGTCCTTTTCCGCCGTCGAAGCGTTGACGACGATCCGGAACCAGTCCTCGCGCAGGAAGTAGATGATCAGGTCGTCGATGACGCCGCCGGCCTCGTTGAGCATGCAGGAGTACAGCGCCTTGCCGGACTGCGTCAGCTTGTCGACGTTGTTGGCGACGAGGCGCCGGAGGAAGGCGCGGACATTCGGTCCGCGCACGTCGACCGGACACATGTGCGAGACGTCGAACATGCCGGCGTCGCGGCGCACCGCGTGGTGCTCCTCGATCTGCGAGCCGTACGCGAGGGGCATGTCCCAGCCGCCGAAGTCGACGATCTTCGCGCCCGAGGCGGTGTGCGTTTCATAAAGGGGAGTTCGGTTGCCCATGGGACTCCGAGAGTGGTTCCAGAAAAAAGGGGCGCGATCCGACCGTGGTCGTGCCGCACCCCTCTGTCCTTTTGCCTGAGAGTTCGTGAACCGTCGTGTCCGACAGCCCCTGCCCCTTCGGCGCCGCACACGTCAACGTGCGGTCTCTCCAGAGTCACCGGTGACGAAGCGGTTCTTGGACCTGAGCGATTCCGGGTGAGATTGCGCCTTCGGCGGCATCCGGCAACGGATGCACTCTCCCGCTTCGGCCGACATCAGTGAACCTTCAGTGTAACCCGAGGCCGGTGACGATCACCCGACGATCCTCCGCGCCGGAGATTCCGACCCGCTCACGGAATGGCGGGCCTTTCCCTAATCGATCAACCGCCCTCCCTGGCGGAACGGATAGGGCCCGGCGAACTCGCCGATGTAGGCGGTGTGCGTGACCAGGCCGCTGGCCGTCTGCAGGTGCAGCTGAAAGCCCGGCGGCTCCATCACGAAGTTGTCGGGCGCGTCTACGGAGAGGTCGAGCGCTACCAGATGGGCAGGGCTGGGACATACGCTCACCACCGTGCCGCCGAGCTCGCAGGTGATGGGCCGATGCAGGTGGCCGGCGATCAGCCTCGTCACCTGTGGATGACGCACCAGAACCCGTTTCAGAGCATCGGTATCGGCAAGGCAGACCCGGTCCATGTGACCGATGCCGGTGATAAAGGGCGGATGATGCAGCGCCACGACCGTCGGGCGGTCGCTCCGGGCCAGCGTGCGATCGAGCCAGTCGAGGCGCTCTGGGCACAGCTCCCCGCCACCCTGGCCGGGAATCACGGTATCCAGGCCGACGATGCGCAGCGCATGATCTTCGATCGCGTACTGCAGGAACGGCTCCCACTGGCGCAGGTAGTCGTGGTCCGGGAACGCTGCGCGCAGCGCTGCGCGTTCATCGTGGTTGCCGGCGAGCAGATAGAGCGGAAACGACGACAGCGGCGCGAGGATTTCGCGCAGCAGGCCGTATTCATCGGGCCGACCGAGGTCGACGAGGTCGCCGGTGGCGATGATGGCATCGGGCCGCTGCTTGAGCTTCAAAAGGGATGCGACGCACTTCTCGAGCATCGACGCGGTGTCGACGACGCCGTAGGCGAGGCGCCGTTGCGGCTTGATATGCAGGTCCGAAATCTGGGCAAGAATCATCTTTAAACGTCCGTACTCATGACACCTGGGCCGGAATCCGGACCGCGGGAGTCGACAGCCGGAACGAGACTCGCTCTCCGATCGCGAAGTCGCGCCGGTCGGCAATGCGCGCCACGATGGGCCTGCCCGCGCCGATGTCGACTTCCAGCCGCGTATGGTCGCCCTGGAAGAGGCTGGCCAGCACCTCGCCGCTGAACTGCGCCGACCCGTCGCTGGCGGCCAGCGCGAGGTCCTCCGGGCGGAACATCGCTTCGCTGCCGCCGCCCAGCGCAGCGTTCCGCAGTGGCAGCAGCCCGCCCGGGAAGTGCAGCGCGTCAGCGCGGACCTCGCCACTCACGACATTCATCGTGCCGATGAACTCGGCCACATAGCGTGTGCGCGGCTCCTCGTAGATCTGGCGCGGCGTGCCGATCTGCGCCACGCGGCCGTGATCCATGACGACGATGCGGTCGCCGAGCGCCATGGCCTCGGCCTGGTCATGCGTGACATACACGGTCGTGATGCCCAGGCCGCGCAGCAGCCGGTTGATCTCGACGCGCAGCGTGTCGCGCAGACGGGCATCCAGTGCCGTCAAGGGTTCATCGAGCAGCAGCACGCGCGGACGCGGTGCGAGCGCCCGCGCGAGCGCCACGCGCTGCCGCTGGCCGCCCGACAACTGATCGATGCTGCGCGCCGCCAGCGGCGCGATCTGCATCATCTCCAGCATTTCGCGCGCGCGCTGTTCGCGCTCCCCGGCCGGCATCCCGCGCACCTTGAGGCCGTAGGCGACGTTTTCCTCGACGCTCATGTTGGGGAACAAGGCATAACTCTGGAACACCATGCCGACGTTGCGTCGTTCGATCGGCACCGTCGTGACGTCGCTGCCATCGAACAGGACCCGGCCGCCCGCATCGGGCAATTCGAGGCCGGCCACGATGCGCAGGGTCGTGGTCTTGCCGCAACCGCTGGGTCCGAGCAGCACCACGGTTTCACCGGCGGCGAACTCGAGGTTGACGGGATCCAGCGCGCGCGTCCCGTCGGCGAAGGTCTTGCCGCAGCGCTCGAGTCGGATGCCTGTGCCGCTCATGAACTCTCCTCGACAGGCCGGCGTCGCCGCGGCGGCGCGGCCGCCCACTGCATAGCAACGAGCAGCGGAATGATGATGATGAAGAAGATCAGGGTATAGGCGCTGCCGACCTCCAGCCGCAGCGACGCGTAGGTGTCGGCCAGGCCGACCGGCAGCGTTTGAGTGAGCGGTGTGTGCAGCAGCAGCGTCATGTTGAATTCGCCCAGCGAAAGCGTCACCACCATCAGCGATCCGGCCAGGATGCCGCCACGACAGTTGGGCAGCACGATGCCGAAGAATCGCTGCAGGAAATTCGCGCCCAGGCTGCGCGCGCCCTCCTCGAGCGTCCTGAGGTCGATCGAAGTCAGCACCGCCAGCACGCTGCGCACCATGAACGGCAACGTGAACAGCACGTGGCCGACCAGGATGAAGACCCAGCTGCGCCGGAAATCGCCCCAGCCGCCGTACGTGACGATCAGCGCCAGCGCAGTGGCCAGGCCCGGCACGGCCACCGGCATCACGAGGAGTTCTTCCACGGCCCGGGTGAGGGCACTCTGGCGGCGGGCCAGTACGTAGGCGGCCGGAACGCCCAGCAGCAGTGTGCAGGCCAGGCACGCAAGGGCGATCTGGATCGACAGGAACACGGTCTGCCGGTAGTCGGTCCAGACCTTGATCAGCCACTGCAGCGTCACTCCGCTCGCAATGCCGAGGAACATGTCCTTCGTCACCCCGGCCATGATCGACAGGCCGACCGGCACGATCAGGAACGCGCAGACGAACAGCGTGAACGCGAGCTGCAGCCAGAAGGCTGTAGTTCGCCGTTCCGTGGCTGCGCTCATCCGGCCGCCGCCACGGTGCTGCCGGCCGCAGTGCGCGCCAGGGCCAGCGCGGCCCAGGTGATCGCGCCCAGCACGAACGACAAGGCGGCTGCCATGGCCAGGTTGGCCTGCAACGTGAACTCGGTGTAGATCACCATGGGCAACACGTTGATTCGCGTGGCCAGGGTGAAAGCGGTGCCGAAGGCGCCCATCGCGGTCGCGAAGCAGATGGCACCCGCGGACAGGAACGCGGGCTTGAGCCCAGGCACGATCACGTCGCGCACGACACGCCAGCGGCCGGCGCCGAGCGAGCGGGCCGCCTCCTCGATGCGCGGGTCGAGCTTCTCCGCGGCCGCCATCACGGTCAGGATCGTCCGCGGGATCGAAAAGTACACGTAGCCCATGAACAGGCCGGCCATCGAGTAGGCGAACACCAGCCGCTCGCCGACCAGCGCGTCGGTGATGTCGGGAATCAGTCCCTGGCGGCCCGCCAGCATGATGACCATGAAGCCGATGACGACGCCGGGGAAGGCCAGCGGCAGCGTCAGCAACGCCGTCAGCACCTCGCGGCCGGTGAAGCGATTGCGCTGCAGGAAGACGCCGGCCAGCCCGCTGACGACGAGCGTGACGGCCGTGACGCCTGCCGACAGCAGAACGGTCGACACGAGGCTCTTGAGGTAGCGCGCTTCGGTGAAGGCCGCCGCATAGGCGCCCCAACCCATCGGACCGCTGCCGCCGATCAGGAACAAGCGGGCGAGCGGCAGCAGGAAGAATGCGATGAAGACGATCGCCGCCGGCGCCAGCAGCGCCACCAGCCAGAGGCGATCGTCCCGCACCCCGATCAACGGCACGATGCGCGCTGGATCAGCCGACTTCCTTCTGGTAGCGCTCGCCGATCGTCTTGCTCGCCGCCGACAGCTTGAACACGTCGAGCGGTTTGGCCCGGGCGTAGTCGGCGTCCGGCAGGAAACGGCCCTTCATTTCCGGCGTCAGCACCGAGGCGAACACCGGGCGCAGGAAGGCGCTGGCCCAGTGACGCTGACCGTCGTCGGACAACAGGAAGTCGAGGATCTTCTTTCCCTGTTCGGGATTGGGACCCCGCGCGACCAGACCCATGATGTACGGCAGCTGCTGCGTCCCTTCCGACGGAATGACGAAGGCCACGGGTGCGTTGTCCTTGTACTTGGCACGATAGGCGTTGAAGTCGTAGTCGAAGAGGATCGGAATCTCGCCGGACAGCACCCGCGCGTACGAAGTCTGCGTCGGCACGATCGGCTGGTTCGCCTGCAGCTGCTTGAAGAAGGCGATGCCGGGATCGAGGTTCTCGTACGTCCCGCCGAGCGCGAGATTGACCGCGATGACGCCGACCTGGCCCACTGCCGCGCTGGCGGGGTTCAGGTAGCCGATCAAGCCCTTGTATTCGGGTTTCAGCAGATCGCGCCACGACTGCGGCACCGGCTTGCCGCGCAGCGCCGCGGTGTTGATAAACAGCCCCAGCGTGCCGGAGTGGATCGTGAACCAGTACCCGTCCGGGTCCTTCATGCCGGCGGGGATGTCGCCAAAACGCGCGGGCTTGTAGGGCGCGAGCACTTCGGCGGCACGAGCCTGCGGGCCGAACTGGCCGCCGAAATAGGCGATGTCGGCGACCGGATTGGCCTTCTCCGCGATCAGCGCTGCGAGCGTCTGGCCTGAGTTCTTGTTGTCGGGCGGAACCGCGATGTTCAGCTTCTGGCTGACCAGCTTGAGCATGCCGCCCCAGTCGGCCCACTCGGGCGGGCAGTTGTAACAAATGGCACGCGCCGCCTGCGCCCATGACAGGCCAGGCACTCCGGCCGCGGCGAGAGCGCCGGCGGCGGCGATGAACTCACGACGAAACATCGGTGTTCTCCAGAACGTGAATGAACGAAGGCCGGCGCTGTGCCGGGACGATCAGCCGGGGCATTCGCTTCGCGGCACGACCCCGCCGCGTCCGGTGCTTCCGATCCCGCACCGGACCCGTATGAGACGAATCGGCAATGCGCGCTGTCGGAAACACGCCGAAGAACGCCCTGCTTCCTGGCCGGCCGGACGTTAGCGCTCCGGCGTGGCCGCTGCAATGTCCTCCGGAAAGACGTGGCCGGCGGAAAATGCCGCCGGCCATCGCTGCCGGTTCGTGCCGCCCGCTCCGAATCGCGACGATGCCCTCAGCCCACTTGAATCCGGCCGGCATTGCGCGCGACGAAGGTGGCGAAGTCCTGCAGTTGCGGATTGAGCCTGCGCGCGACATCGAGTGGACGCGCGCCGGTGAAGTAACCCTCGAACTCCGCGTAAAACTGGAACATGTTGCCGAGGTCCTCGGCCCCGGGGAATCCGAAGCCCCGGTACTGCTCGGGGGTGACGGCGTTGTACTTCACCGGCTGGCCGAGTGCCTTGGCTAGCGCGGCGGCCATCTGCACCCCGGTCAGGTGCTCGCCGGCCAGACCGAAGGTCTTGCCGACATTCGCGACGCCGCCCTTGAAGATGCCGTAGACACACTTGCCGATGTCCTCCACCGCAATGCCCGACAGGCGCTTGTCGGCCATCGGGAAGGTGATCGCGAGCACGCCGTCCGGCCCCTTCTTCGGCCCCATGCCGAAGTGGATCAGGTTGTCCCAGTAGAACGAGGTGTTGACGAGTGTGGTCGGCACACGGCCGGTGAAGAGCTTGTTGGCTTCACCCTTGGCGTCGAAGTGCGGCACGTTGTACTTGCCGAGGAGCACCGGCATGCGCTTGCCGTCGGCGGGGAAGAAGGCGCGGGTGTCCTCCAGCGTCGACCAGATGACGTGCTTCACGCCTGCAGCGGCCGCACCATCGGCCATCGCCTTCGCCTGCGCGAGTTCCCTCTCGGGCGAGAAGTGCTCCCAGAAGTTGGTGACGCAGAACGCGCCGAAGGAACCCTGCATCGCGCGCTGCACGCTGGCGGGGTCATCCATGTTCGCCGACACGATCTCGGCACCGTCGGCGGCGAGCGCCCTGGCGGCATCCGAGTCCGGCTTGCGCGTGACGGCACGCACAGCGAATTCGCCGGCCTTGTCCGCGAGGATGGCGCGCGCCAGGCCGCCGCCCTGCGCACCGGTTGCGCCGAAAACCGTGATGATCTTCTTTGTCATGTCGTCCTCCTTCGGCCTGCGGACAGGCCCTCAGATGATGTCGCCCAGAATCTGCGCTGCGCGCTCGCACTGCGCGGCGGTCACGTCCAGGTGCGTCACGGCGCGCACGGTCCGCGTGCCGAACGCAAACAGCAGCACCCCCTGCTCACGCGCCCGTTCGACCACCGTCGCGGCATCCGGCGCGCCGTCACGCAGGCGGAACACGATGATGTTCGTCTGCACCGTGGCCAGGTCGATCTCGACCCGCGGGTTGCCCGCAAGCCGTTCGGCGAGTGACCGCGCGTTGGCGTGGTCCTCGACCAGCCGCGCGCGGTGGTGTTCGATGGCGAAGAGTCCTGCGGCCGTGTAGATGCCAGTCTGCCGCATTGCGCCGCCGAACATGCGGCGATAGCGGGTAGCGCGCTCGATCAGCTCGCGCGGGCCCGCCAGCAGCGATCCGCCCGGGGCGCCGAGGCCCTTTGACAGGGCGACCGCGACCAGGTCAAACGGCGCCGCCAGTTCCGCCAGCGACCGTCCGCTCGCAGCCGCGGCATTCCACAGGCGCGCGCCGTCGAGGAAGGTCGCCACCGATTGCCGGCGCGCCGCCTCGCAAAGGGCCACGACGTCGGGCTGCGGAAACACGATGCCGCCGGAGCGATTGTGCGTGTTTTCGATTTCGAGCAGCGTCGTCGGCGGGTAGATCGCGTGCCCGCGCGGCTTGCACACCGCGAGGAACTCGTCGGCCGTGAACGTCCCGCGCGTGCCGATCTCCGTGAACTGCACGCCGGAATTCGCCGCGGAGCCGCCGGTCTCGTGCCAGACCGCGTGGCATTCACGGCTGACGACGACGTCGTCGCCCGGGCGCGTCAGCACACGCAGCGCCACCTGGTTGGCCATCGTCCCGCTCGGCAGCCAAAGCGACGCCTCCTTGCCGAGCAGTTCGGCGACCACGTGCTGCAGACGGTTCGTGGTCGGGTCCTCGCCGTACTGGTCATCGCCGACGGTCGCCTGCGCCATTGCGGCGCGCATCGCGTCGGTCGGACGCGTGACGGTGTCCGAGCGCAGGTCGATGGCCTCAGCACGCATGGCCGTCCCCTTGCGTCGTCGACGCGAGCACCGGCAACGCCGCGAACACCACCAGGTTGCGCCCGTGATGCCACTCGCGCTCGATGTTCTGCCGGAATCCGGCATGCGTGAAGTACATCGCCGCGAACGCCAGCGCCAGAACGATCGCGAAGGCCCACGCCAGCCGGGTCAGCCGGCGCAAAGCGGGGCCCGCTGCCGCGAAAGCGCCATAGAACCAGTTCGCGAGGCCCCACAGCACGATCAGGAGGATGATCCACAGTACCTTGCCGGTGGCCCCGCGCTTGTTATCGACTGCACAGTCGACCACGCACCAGATCGGCTGGATCAGTGCCATGAACAGCATCAGGACGATGAAGGCGATCATGAAGCCCGTCATCGCCAGCGCGGCCAGGCCCGTCAGCGTCTCCGCCATGTCTCCTCTTTCACGATCATTTTCGGACCCCTGCCCCGCAACCCATGCACGCCGCCGTCGAACCGGAAGTCCCGATCCGGAGGTGAGACTGTATCGCGCCCGCGATACTGCCGTGCAGATCGTCGACTTGCCGTGGGCGGTGTGTACCATCCGCTGCCGGCCGATGCACGGCGCAACAAGGTGATCGCATGGCGAAGCACCAGCGCAATCGGGAACGTGACGCTGCGAACCGCACGGACGAGTCGCCGGGCACAGGCGCGGCCGAGGCGGTCCGCGCCGCGCGCGATCTCGCAGGGGCCGGCCAGCAGGCGCGCGCGATCGAGGCCTGTGACCGCGCGCTGCAGCAGGGCGCGCTGCCGCCGCAGGAGCAATTCGCACTGCTCGACCTGCGTGTGGAAGCGCAGGTGGCGATCGGCCGTTTCGACGCGGCGCAGCTCGACGCCCAACACCTGCTGCGCCTTTCGCGGGCACTCGACGACGCCGCGGCGGTCCGGGCGAACTGCGCGCTGGCCCTGGTACTGACGCGCCGGGGCGACACGCGGGGTGCCCAGGGCGTGGCGCGAACCGCTTTCGACACGGCCCGGCGGCTAAACGACCCGTGGCTGGAGGGACTGGCCGGATTCAGGCTCGCCGAGGCGCTGTGGCGCGACAAGGATCTGTCCGCCGGCCTGCGCGCCGCACAGGACGCGGCTGCGTGCTTCGAGGCGGCCGGGGACGCCATGTGGGCAGGCCGCGCGTGGTGGTCGCAATCCTGCGCGCTGGCGGGCCTGGGCCGCACCGCGGAGCGCACGCACGCCGCGCAGCGGGCGCTCGACCTCGCGTTGCAGACCGGGGATCGAGCCGGCCTGGCCAGTGCACTCAACATGCGCTGGCGCGAGCATCCGGACATGGCGCAGCGGATGCGCGGCCTGCAGCAGTCGCTGGATGCCTTCGGCGCCGCCGGCTACACCGAACGCCAGCTCGGCATCCGGCACAACCTGGCCATCGCCTACGCGTCGCTCGGCCTGTACCGGCGCGCGCGGCGGATGGCGACCGAAGTGGTCGAGTCGGAAGCCCAAGCGCGCGCCTCGGCGTCTCTGGCGACGACGGTCGGGATTCTGGCGTGGATCGAGATCCGCCTGCGCGACACGAAAGCGGCCCATCGGAGACTGACGCAGCTCGCGCGCATCAACCGCACGCTGCGCGACCCCTCTTTTTCCGGGTTCGGTCATTACTTCGAGGCCCGCACAGCACTCGTACGCGGAGACGGGTCGCGCGCCCGCCGCGAAGCGCAGGCGGCGGTCGCGGCGTACCGCGATCGCCCGGAAACGAGCTTCGTCATCGCTTCGCTGGCGACGCTGGCCGAGGCCTGGCTTGCCCTCGGTAAGCCCGCCCGCGCGCTGCAGGCTTCCGCGGAGGCGGTGGAGCGGCTACGGGCGCGCGACACGCAGGAGCTCGCCGGTTCATTGACCCCGGTGCAGATCTGGGCGGTCCACGCGTTCGCGCTGGAGGCCGCCGGCCGCCGTTCGGATGCGCTGCAACCGCTGCAGACCGCCTATCGCTACCTGTGCGCCACCTTGGCGCAGCTGGGCGACGCCGGGTTGCGCCGGAGTTCGTTCGGGCGGGTGGAAGAGCACCGCCAGGTGCTGCAGTCCCTGCGCGCCCACGGCCAGCGGAAGTGGCCGCACCTGCGTCGAAGAGCCAGCCTGCGCGAGCCGTTCGAGCGGCTTGCCGAAAGCGGCCTGCGGCTGAACGAACTTCGCGGCGAGGCCGAGGTACTCGACTTCCTCGTCGACGAGGCGACCGAGCTGGTCGGTGCCGAGCGCGTGCTGCTCGCGCTGGACGACGCCGGTTCCCTGCGCATCGTCGGCAGCGCCCTGCCGCCGGATGAAGACGCGCCGACGCTGCTGGCGGCGATCACGCCCTGGCTGGACGTGGCCCGGCGCACGCGCGCGATCAGCCTGCGCTACGGCCCCGAAGGCGTTGCGGACATCGATCAACGCAGCTGTCTGGTCGCGCCGCTCATTGCCGGGCACGAACTGCTGGGCTTCCTGTATGCCGACATCGAAGGCCTGTACGGCCGTTTCGACGACGCCGACCGGGACCTTCTGGGGATGCTGGCGTTACAGGCCGCGGTGGCGCTGGCCAACGCGCGCGCAACCGAAGGTCTCGAGCGCACGGTGGCCGAGCGCACCGCGGCGCTGGAACAGCGCGCAGGCGAACTCGCGCTGATCAACCGCATCCAGCAGGGCATCGCGGGATCGCTCGACTTCCAGAGCATCGTCGACCTGGTCGGTGATCACCTGCGCGAGGTTTTCGCTTCCGCCAACCTTGGTATCCACTGGATCGATGAGGAGTCCGGGCTGCTCCACTCGCCTTACGCGTTCGAGCACGGCAAGCGCCTGGACCTGCCGCCTGTGCCGACGGCGACCCATCTGCTCGGCAAGCGCTACCACGCCACGCTGCTCGCACGCCGGGCCGTGCTGTGGCGCAACCAAAGTGATTACGACGAGTGGGAGCTCTTCGTTGCCGAGGGCACCGACAAGAGCCGTTCGGGCGTTGTCGCGCCCATTCTTGCGGGCGAGCGCCTGGTCGGCATGGTCAGCCTCGAAAGCCACGTCGCCGACGACGTCTATGGCAACGCGGACGTGCGCCTGCTCGAAACCGTGGCGGCGGGCCTGGGTGTCGCGCTGGAGAACGCGCGACTCTTCGACGAGACGCAGCGGCTGCTGAAGGAGACCGAGCAGCGCAATGCCGAGCTGGCGGTGATCAACAGCATCCAGCAGGGAATCGCAGGATCGCTGGATTTCCAGTCGATCGTCGACCTCGTCGGCGACAAGCTGCGCGAGGTGTTCGCAAGCGGAGACCTCGGCATCTCGTGGTGGGACGAGCCCAGTGGGCGGCTTGTGCTTGCCTATGTATACGAACACGGGCAGCGGCTGAACCTTCCTCCGTTTGCGGTGCAGGCCGGATCGTTCGTGGATCGGTTCATCCGCGGTCGGCGAACCGTCGTGCTCGGAAACTACGCCGAACAGGACGCGGTTGACATCAAGACTCATGAAGGAACAGACCGCTGCCGCAGCGTCGTGATGGTTCCCATGCTGTCAGGCGAGCGCTTCCTCGGCTCGCTGCAGCTCGAAGATCACGTGCGGGATCACGCTTTTGACGCCGGCCAGGTCCGGTTGCTCGAAACGGTGGCGGCCGGCATGGGCGTAGCGCTGCAGAACGCCCGCAGCTACGAGGCCGAGCGCCAGCGCAGGGAAGAGCTGGCGGTGATCAACAGCATCCAGCACGGCATGGCGCAGGAGCTGGACTTCCAGGCCATCGTCGACCTAGTCGGGGACAAGCTGCGCGAGACGTTCGCGACCGGCAACATGGGGATCGAGTGGCTCGATCGACCCGCCGGCCTCGTGCACAACCTCTATATCTATGAGCACGGCACGCGGCTTCATCTACCGCCGACACCATATCGCCCCGAGCACCCGCTAGCACGGGAGCTCGAGGAAGGCCGCTCGGTCGTCCTGCGCAATCCCGACGAGTTGGCCGCGTGGCAGGTCCGGATCGTGCCAGGCACTGACTCGTGCCTCTGTTCCGTGTGGGTGCCGGTGACGGTCGGCGGTGACATGCGTGGCGTCATCAGCCTGGAAAGCTTCGAACGCGAAGATGCATTCGGAGAAACCGAAGTCCATTTGCTTTCGACGATCGCGGCATCGATGGGCGTGGCACTGGAGAACGCGCGCCTGTTCGAGGAAACCCAGCGCCGCGCGCGTGAAGCTTCCGCCCTGTCGGAGGTCGGGCGCGACCTGTCGTCAACGCTCGAGCTGTCTTCGGTCATGGATGCGATCGCGCGCCACGCCCGGGAGCTGCTGGCCGCCAGCAACAGCGCGATCTTCCTGCCCGAGGCGGACGGTCGCACCTACCGCGCCATCGTCGCGCTGGGCGACCTTGCCGAGAAGATCAAGGCGACGGTCATCGAGCCGGGGCGCGGCATCATCGGCACGCTGCTGCAGACCGGCCAGCCGGAGTTGATCAACAGGACCGTGGCAGACCCGCGTGCCGTACAGATCTCCGGCACCGACCGAGGCGAGGACGAGCGCCTGATGGCGGTGCCGCTGTTGTCGGACGGACAGGTGCAGGGCGCGATGGCCGTGTGGCGCATGGGCGGCAGCCCGTTCGAAGCGCGCGAACTGGAGTTCCTGGTCGGTCTGTCCCTCCAGGCCGCGGTCGCGCTGCGCAACGCGCGGCTGTTCAACGAGACGCGCGAGGCGCTGGAGCAGCAGCGCGCCAGTGCCGAGGTCCTGCAGGTCATCAGCAGTTCGGTTTCCGACACGGGCCCGGTGTTCGAGCGAATCCTCGCCAGCTGTCAGCACCTGTTCGGCGGGATGCACATCGGCATCGCAGTCGTTGGCGAAGACGGAGCGATTCACCTGCAAAGCTACGCCGGCCCGAATCGCTCCGCGTTCGAAGACATTTTCCCGTTGCCGCTGAGTCTCGAGTCCGGAGCCGGCGCCGCGATACTCCAACGCGCCGTCGCGCACTACGGAAATGTCCAGTCCGACCCCGACGTTCCCCTGCACGTCAGGCGCGGCTGCGCAATCACCGGCATACGCTCGATCGTCTTCGCCCCGATGCTGTGGGAGGGGCGCGGCATCGGCGCGGTCTGGGTCGGCCGCGACCACGTCCAGCCGTTCAACGAAAAGGAGATGTCGCTGCTGCGGACGTTCGCGGATCAGGCGGTCATCGCGATCCAGAACGCACGGCTGTTCAACGAGACCCAGGAAGCGCTGGAGCATCAGCGCGCGCTGTCGGAAATCCTGAGCGCGATCAGCAACTCGCCGACCGACACGCAGCCCGTCTTCGAGGCGATCGCGGCGAGCTGTGAGCGTCTTTTCGCCGGCATGTACATCGGCATCACCCTGGTCGATGACGACGGCGCCCACCTGCGACTCGCGGCCTACCGCGGACCGAAGCGAGAGGAGTACGAGACGATCTACCCGCTGCCTCTGGGACCGACGTCCGGCTCGGGCCTCGCGATCGCGGAACGCCGCGTCATTGAATTCCCGGACACGGAAGCGGCCGAGGTGCCGGCCTTCGTCCGCCGCGGCACGGCGATGATCGGTGGTCGCTCGATCCTGATCGCGCCCCTGCTGGCGGAGGGCCGCGGCATCGGCGCCATCTTCGTCGCGCGCGCCAAGCGCAGAAGCTTCACCGCCAGGGAGATCGCGCTGCTGAAGAGCTTTGCCGACCAGGCGGTCATCGCCATTGAAAACGTGCGTCTGTTCAATGAGACAAAGGAGGCGCTCGAGCAGCAGCGCACTGCGGCTGACGTTCTGAACGTGGTCAGCAACTCGGTGGCCGATACGCGCCCGGTGTTCGAGGCCATCGGCAACGCCTGCCAGAAACTTTTCGCCAGCGACCAGGTGGTGATCTCGCTTGTGCGCGAAGACGGGATGGTCGAGCACGCGGCGATGGCTTTGGCACCCGGCCAAAGCGACGATGACAGGGACAAGGCGTGGCAGCGGCTCAATCACGAGTTTCCGCGGCCGCTCGCGAAGGCGTACCAGGCCTACCCCATCCGCAAGCGACGCGTCGTGCACTATCCGGACATGGTTGACGGACCGCGCGTGCCGGAGAGCATGCGGCAGATGGGACGCGACATCGGCAACTTTTCGATGCTGATCGCCCCTATGTTGTGGGAAGGGCGCGGCATCGGCACGATCCACCTGGTGCGCCAGCCTCCGCGGCCGTTCACCGAGAAGGAGCACGCGCTGCTCGCGAGCTTCGCCGACCAGGCGGTGATCGCGATCCAGAACGCACGGCTGTTCCATGAAACGCAGGAGGCGCTGTCGCACCAGACGGCGTCGGCCGACATCCTGCGCGTCATCAGCGCGTCGCCCACCGACGTGCAGCCCGTGTTCGACGCCATCGTGGCCACGGCCACGCGGCTGCTCGCCTGCGACTTTGCGGCGGTGCTGCGGCACGACGGCAAGACCTACACGCCCGCGGCGGCGGTGACACCGACCGGCGAAACGCCTGACCTCGGGCCCAGCGTCGTGCCTGTCGATCCGGCAGCCAATTTCCCGTCGCGCGTCATCACGAGCAAGGCGATGCTGCATCTGCCCGACTGGGGCGAGATCGACCTGCCGCCGCACGAGCAGCACATCCGCGAGATAGCGGGCATCGCGGCGACGCTGATGCTGCCGCTGATGCGCGGCGATGACTGCATCGGCGTGCTGGCGCTGGCGCGCAGAGTGGCCGGGCCGTTCAACGACAGGGAGATCGCGCTGGCGCAGTCCTTTGTCGACCAGGCCGTGATCGCCATCGAGAACGTGCGGCTCTTCAACGAAACCCGGGAGGCGCTGGAGCGGCAGACGGCGTCGGCCGAGGTGCTCAGTGTGATCAGCAGCTCGGTGGCGAACGCCGAACCGGTGTTCGAGAAGATCCTCGAGAGCTGCAAGAAGCTGCTCCCGGACTCCGAGCAGGGGATTCTGCTGATTGGCGAGGACGGCCGGGCACACATTGCCGCCCACCAGGGCTCGATGGGCGAACGCGTGACTCAGCTCGTCGCCGACGGACTGGCCGACGGACTGATCCAGATCGACGCGCTGCGGCAGCGCAAGCCGCTGCACTTTCTCAATACCTTTGCCGAGGAGGCCCGAGGTCCGGTCCGGCGGGTCGCCGAGCAGCTGGGCATAGGACCCTACTCGCAGGTGGCTGCGCCCATGGTGTGGGAGGACAAGCCCGTCGGCTGGCTGTACGCGGTCCGGATTCCCGCCACCGGCTTCAACGAAACCGAAGTCGACCTGCTCCGGACCTTTGCGGACCAGGCCGTCATTGCGATCCAGAACGCGCGGCTGTTCAACGAGACTAAGGCGGCGCTCGAGCGGCAGACCGCCACTGCCGAGGTGCTGCAGGTCATCAGCGGTTCCGTCGCCGACGCGAAGCCCGTGTTCGAGAAGATCCTGGACAGCTGCAAACGGCTGATCCCAAGCGACGGCGGGGCTGTTCTGGTGGTCGACGACCAGCAGCAGGTCGAGGTTGGTGCGGTCCACGGCGACCACGACGGAATGTTCACGCGCGGCTACCCGCGCCCGATCGAACGGACGGTGCTCGGGCTGGCGTTCGAATCGCGCCGACCCCTGTATTACCCGGAAGCCACTACCGCAGAGGACGTTCCCGAGGTCGCGAGGCGCTTCGCGCAGAAGGCCGGCTTCGCCTCGCTTCTGGTCGCGCCGATGATCTGGGAGGGCCGGCGTATCGGCTGCATCTCGATTGCCAGACAAGCCGCCTTTGCGTACACGGAGAAGGACATCGATCTGCTGCAGTCATTCGCCGACCAAGGCGTGATTGCCATCCAGAACGCGCGCCTGTTCCGGGAAACCAACGAGGCACTTGAACGGCAGACGGCTTCGGCGGAGATCCTGCGCGTGATCAGCGGCTCGATGGCTGATGCGAATCCCGTGTTCGACAAGATTCTCGAGAGCGCCGCACGGCTCACCGGTTCGGACTTCGGCATGGTGATGCGATTTGCGGCGGGCCAGTACAACGCAATCGCGACGGCGCTGGTGCCGGACCCGGCGTTCGAGGAATTCATGCGTGTCCCGCGACAGTGGGGCCCGGCCACCGGACTGGGCCGGATCGCATCGACGCTGAAGCCGGTGAACATTCCGGATCTGCTCGACTACGAGGCCTTTCGCCAAGGCGACCCGCACGCAGTCTCCGCGGTGAAACTCGGCAACGTGCGCTCGTGGCTCGGCGTGCCGATGCTGCGACAGGACCAGCTTATCGGCGCGGTCCTCGTTTACCGCAAAGAGCTGAAGCCCTTCGACGAGCGCCAGACATCGCTGCTGCTGACCTTCGCCGACCAGGCGGTCGTCGCAATCGAGAACGCGCGTCTGTTCAACGAGACGAAGGAGGCGTTGGAGCACCAGCGGGCGGCGGCCGAGATCCTCAGCGTGATCAGCGGCTCGATCGCCGATGCCGCGCCGGTGTTCGACAAGATCGTGCAAAGCTGCGAACGCCTGTTCGACGGGACCGTCGCGGTGATCTCGTTGCTGCGCGACGACGGCCAGATCTACCACGCTTCGATCAGCGGACGACTGCCCGAGGCCGCGGCACGACTTGACCGCGACTTTCCACGCCCGCTCGCGCAGAGTTACCAGGCCTATCCGATGCGCAAGAGGCGCGTCGTCCACTACCCGGACATGGCGGGCGATCCGAAGGTGCCACAGGCGATGCGTGAATTCGCGATGGAAGTCGGCAACCTCTCGATGCTGATCACGCCGATGCTGTGGGATGGCACGGCCATCGGCACGCTGCATGTCATCCGCCAGCCGCCGCGCCCGTTCACGGACAAGGAGCAGGGCCTGCTGAAGACGTTCGCCGACCAGGCTGTGATCGCGATCCAGAACGCGCGCCTGTTCCGGCAGACACAGGAGGCGCGCGCCGCGGCCGAGGCGGCCAACGAGGCGAAAAGTGCGTTCCTCGCGACGATGAGCCACGAGATCCGCACGCCGATGAACGCGGTGATCGGCATGAGCGGGCTGCTGCTCGACACGCCGCTCGACGCCGAGCAGCGCGACTACGCGACGACGATCCGCGACTCGGGCGACGCCCTCCTGACGATCATCAACGACATCCTCGATTTCTCGAAGATCGAGGCCGGCAAGATGGACATCGAGTCGCAGCCGTTCGACCTGCGCGAATGCGTCGAATCGGCGCTCGACCTCGTCAGCGCGCGCGCGGTCGAGAAGCGCCTCGACATCGCCTACCTGTTCGAGGGCGACGTGCCGGCCACGGTGAAGAGCGACGTGACGCGGCTGCGGCAGATTCTCCTCAACCTGCTGGCGAACGCCGTCAAGTTCACCGAGGGAGGCGAGGTCGTGGTCACGGTCAACACCGGGGCCGTGTCGGGCGGCGAGGTCGAGCTGACATTTGCGGTGCGCGACACGGGCATCGGGCTGAGCGCCGAGGCGATGGGGCGGCTCTTCCAGTCGTTCTCCCAGGCGGATTCAAGCACGACACGCAAGTACGGCGGCACCGGGCTTGGACTCGCGATCAGCCGGCGCCTTGCCGAACTGATGGGCGGCCACATGTGGGCCGAGAGCGACGGTCCCGGCAAGGGTTCGACGTTCTGCTTCACGATTCATGCGCCGATTGCCGAGTTGCCCGCGCAGGCAAGGCGAGACTTCATTGGCGCCCAGCCGGGGCTGCAGGGGCGGCGCGTGCTGATCGTCGACGACAACGCGACCAACCGACGCGTACTCGGACTGCAGACCGGCAAGTGGGGCATGGACGCGCGCGACACCGGCTCGCCCGCCGAGGCGCTTCGCTGGCTCGAGGCCGGCGAGCACTTCGACCTCGCGATCATCGACATGCACATGCCCGAGATGGACGGACTCGAGCTGGCACGCCGCATACGCGGGCAGCAGGCCAGACTGCCGCTGGTGCTGGCGAGTTCGCTCGGGAGGCGCGAGGCAGGCGACAGCGAGGGCCTCTTCAGCGCTCACCTGACCAAGCCGGTGCGTCAGTCGCAGCTCTTCGACACGCTGGTCGGCCTGCTGCCGGACCAAACGCCGAAGCCCCGCGCGCGCACCGCGGCGCCGGCGCTGGCGCCGAAGATCGACGGCGAGCTCGCACAGCGCCATCCGCTGCGCATCCTGCTCGCCGAAGACAACGTCGTGAACCAGAAGCTCGCGCTGCGCATCCTGCAGCAGATGGGTTACCGCGCCGACCTCG
>DAOMFL010000043.1:11948-32114 GCA_035429805.1 Burkholderiaceae bacterium | reverse complement strand
GTGTGCACCGGCGCGCGCCCGGTGATCAGGCGGAAGTGCCCGGCCGGCGCTTCCGGCCGTTTCGTGTACTTCGGCACCGGGTCGAAGCCCTTCTTCGCGAGCTGCTCGGACCAGAACTCGACCTTGCCCGACGGCGTTTCGAAGCTGAGCTGCAGTCCGTCCTCCACGGTGATCGGCTGCTTTTCGGCGAGGATCACTCCCTCTTTCTCGAGTTGCGCGAAGCTGAAGCCACCTTTCTCGACGCGGTAGCTGAGGTACTCCTTCATGTCCTTGAAGGGCATGCATTCGGCGATGCCCAGCCTGCCGGCCAGCTCCTTCGCGATCCACCAGCCGGGTTTCTGCTCGGCCGGCGGCTCGACCACCGGCTGCCGCAGCGCCATCCAGCCGCGCCGGCCCCAGCCGGTCAGCAGTTCATCGTGGCGCTCGAGGAACACCGATTCCGGCAGCACGACGTCGGCATAGCCGGCGATCTCGCTCGGCATGGTGTCGATCACCACCAGCAGGTCGAGTGCCTGGATCGCCTTCAGCGTCTCGGCCTCGTTCGGCAGGGCGCTCATGATGTTCGTCGAGTAGACGACCCAGCCCTTGATCGGATACGGCGTCCCGCTGATCGTCGCGTCGCGGATGCCGGTGGTGACCGGTTCGTCGGCGAACGGATAGCGCTCGTTGTTCGGGTTGTCGGCGAGCGGCTTGTCGGACTTCGGGTACTTCGGCAGCGGATAACCGGGGACCTTGATGCCGGACTGCACGTAGAAGCCGCCCCGGCGTCCCCAGTTGCCCATCAGCGCATTGAGCAGCGCGATCGCGCGGCTGCGCTGCGTGTCGTCGCCATACCAGTTGACGCGGCGACCGGGGTGGATGATGGTCGCCGGCCGGCGTGCGGAGAACTCGCGCGCCGTGACGCGGATCATCTGCGCATCGATGCCGGTCTCTGCCGCAGCCCACTCCGGTGTGTACGGCGCAATCTCCGCAGTGAACTTGTCGAAGCCGGCCCCATACTTCTCGACGAAGTTGCGGTCGTAGCGGCCTTCGCTGACGACGACGTTCATCCATGCCAGCACCAGCGCGAGGTCGGTGCCGGGCTTGATCGGCAGCCAGTACTTCGCCTTGCTTGCTGCCGTCGAGTAACGCGGGTCGACGACGATGATCGGGATGCGGCGCTCCACCGCCTTGGCGAACTCCTGCACCTGCAGGTTGTGCATGTTCTCGCCGAGGTGCGAGCCAAGCAGCACCAGACAATCGGTGTTCTCGATATCGGTGGGCTCGGGCGATCCCAGGCCCGTGCCGTAAGTGAGCAGGAAGCCGATGTCGCGCGGACCACGGCACTGGGCGAAGGAGGGCGCGGCGAGGTTGATGCAGCCGTAACTTTTCAGCACATGCAGGATGAAGCGGGCGCCGATGCCGTGGTTGAACGCGGCGATCGACTCGGGACCATGCTCCGCCTTGATCTTCTGCATCTTCTGCGCGACGACGTCGAGCGCTTCGCCCCAGGTCACCGCCTTCCACTGCTCCTTGCCGCGCTCGCCGACGCGAATGAGCGGCGTGCGCAGGCGATAGGGGTCGTTGACGGTGCCGACGGCGCCGGTGCCGCGCGGGCACAGCCGGCCGCGGCTCTGCGGGTCGCGTGGATTGCCCTCGAACTTCCACAGCTGGCCGTCGCGGACGGTGGCAATGCCGCCGCAGCGCCAGAAGCACATTTCGCAGAACGTCGGGACGGTGCGCAGCGTTCCAGGCGCATCGCCGGCGGCGGCGCGGGCCACCTGCTGGATCGGGGTGAACTGGGTGGCGGCACCGGCCAGTGCCGTCGCGGAGGAAATCTGGAGAAAGCGGCGTCTCGAGAGTGTGGCAGGCATCTAGATATCCATACCCGGTAGGGTATCTAGATACGAATTGTCCGCGGCGCGTGCCCGGCTCCCTTGATGGGAGTCAAGCGCGCGGCTGCTTCCGAGGCAGTCCTCGAATCCCTTCTGTTACAGGGTGTTACGGCGCTATCGCGCTAGAAGGGGCCGCTGGAGGCGAGCGCTTCGAACATGACGCGCGTCAACTCCGAGAGCTGCGCCGTGACGTCGCCGCCGGTGGGACTGGTCGCGCGGCCGGTCCAGATCAGCTTGCCGGTGGCCGTCTCGATGATGGCGGTGTCGGCCGCGTAGGCCTCCGAAACCGTGCTGCCGCCGATCGGCATCGAGATGCCGCCTGCGGCACCGCCGCGATAGCCGCCGCCGCCGACGCCGATGCCGATCGTCGGACCGGCACTGACCGTCGGGATCGACGTGCTGAGCGTCGTGCGGAAGACTGCGCGCGCATTGATCTTCTTTGCGGCAGCCTCGATGGCTTCGTTGGTCGGCGCCACGCCGGAGTTGGACACCGCGAATTTCACGGGCTTGACTCCGCGTGTTCCGAGCTGGCCGGCAATCTGGTCTTCGCACACCGCCTGCACCGTGAAATCGCGGGCCTGGCAGGCGACGAGGACGGTCTGGTCACGCAGCTTCGCGCCGCCGAATTCGGGGTTGGACCACTGGGCTTCCATGCGCGTCGTGGCGCAGCCGGCGAGCAGCGCGGCCACGCTGGCGAGGGTGGCAGTCAGGCGAAGTGCGTTCATCGGAAATTCGATCGTTGCGGAGTTGACCGCATTGTGATGGCTGCGCGTCCAACTGCCAATCCTGCATCGCGAAGGCACCGGCCCGGCGTGCCGTCGAAACCGGCATCGCTACACTAGCTGCGTCGCAACGTCTGGAATTCCGATGGTTCGAGCACGTGATATTGCGTTGACGCTGCTGTTGGCTGCGCTGGCGCCTTCGTACGCCGTGGCACAGCCGGCGCAGTTGCCCCCGCTGGGCGAGCCTGCGGCCGGCGCCCGCACGGCCGGCCGCTGGCTCTGGGCCGAGCTGGTCAGCACGGATGTCGAGCGTTCACGCGACTTCTATTCGAAGGTCTTCGGCTGGGAATTCCGCGAACATGCGTCGTCCAAAGGCGGTTCGCGTTATTTCACGGTGCTCGCCAACGGGCGTGCGATCGGCGGCATCGTCTCGGCCGCGCCCGAGGCAAAGACAGGTGCGCGCTGGCTCGGACTGGCTAGCGGCGACCCGGCGACGATGGCGGCGCGCGCCCAGCAATTGGGCGGCAAAGTCGTCGTCGCACCGCGCACGCTGTCCGGGCGCGGCGAACTCACGGTGCTGAGCGATCCGGATGGCGCGCACTTCGCAGTGGTGCGCGCCGACGGCGGTGATCCCGCTGACGTCGTCGGCCAGAACAACGAGTGGCTGTGGGCGGAACTCTGGACGAAGGAGCCGGGTCGCGCCGCCAACTTCTATCGCGACGTCTTCGGTTACGCGGTCGGCGCCGCCGAGGGCAAGTCGACGGGCGGCTACGTGCTTTCTGCAGGAGGGAAGGCCCGCGCCGGCATCATGCGCAATCCCGATCCGGCGCTCGGCGCCGTGTGGATCCCGTACGTCAGGGTGGCCAGTGTCGCCGCGATACTCGAACGGGTGCAGTCGAACGGTGGCCAGGTGCTGGTCGCGCCGCGGCGGCATTACGCGTCGCAGATCGCGGTGCTCGCGGATCCGCTCGGAGCGCCGTTCGCCGTTGCCGAGTGGAGGCCGCAATGAGAACGCGGTCGATTGCCGTCGCCGTTGCGGTGATGCTGGGTGCCGCCGGATGCGCGGGATACAACCTGCAGCTGGGTACGAGCGGATACAACATCGGCGAGTTCCACGAGGTCATCACGGTACCCGCCACGAGCCTGCAACCGTGGACCGAACGCAACCGCGCTCTGCCGGTGCCGCCGCCGCCCGACGATGGATCATCCGGCGCCAGCACGTTGCCGGCGGCGCGGTCGGCACTCCCTCCGGAGCGGCCGGCAGCGGCGACGCCGGGAAGCTGACTCCAGGACCGCGACCGAGGAAAGACGCCGATGGCCACCTACAGCGCACTCGCAGCAACGACAGCGGCACTGGTACGCATGCTTTCAGACGGGTTCCCCACGAATCTTGGCGTGACCGGCGTGAAGGCCTTCGATCCCGCCTCGTCGCCTGCGGCGGACACGGCCCAGGTGCTGCTGTGGCTGTATCGCTTCGTGCCGGTGCCGGCGATGCGCAATCGTCCGGTCGCCGGAGCACCCAAGCCCGACGTGCGGCCGGGAGTGCGGCCGTCAGCCGTCGCCGTCGATCTGCACTATCTTCTCTGGGCGCACGGAGTGGCGCCGGCGGCCCAGCAAGCGGTGGTCGGATGGGCGCTGCGGCGGCTGTCGGACCGGCCCATCCTGACCAGTGATGTGCTGAACCAGGGTGGTGCGGTGTTCAAGGCGACAGAGGATGTCGCGTTGCTCGTCGAGGACTTGCCGCTGGCTGAACTGCTGGCGCTGTCGGCAACTCTGGGTGCCGTTCCGCCGTTAGTGCTGCCGATCCACGCCCGCAGCATTCACCTCGAGGGCGAATAGGCGGCCGCGGCCGGCCGGGACGCTCAGTCCTGGACCCAGGGCAGGTGGTGCCAGCGCCAGCCGTCGATCTGGCCACGCTGGCCCACATGATTGCGCTTGCCCTCGAAGCCTTCGAGCACGTTGTAGACGCGGGTGAATCCGGCCGCCGCCGCGGCGCGCGCTGCCGAGTCAGATCGCACAGCGCTTCGGCACAGCAGCAGCACCGGTTGCGTCGGGTCCACTTTGTTGCGCAGCGCGTCCAGGAACATCGCGGTGGGCAGGACGTCGGTGCCACGCCATTCGATGTTGACCGACCCGGGAACCGAGCCGACGAACCTGAATTCCGCCGGCGTGCGGACGTCCACGAGCCTGGCGGCGCGCTGGCTTACCAGCCTCCAGGCTTCCACCGGCGTCACCGCGCCCGCGTAGGGCAGCTCGAGTTCGATGCGCCGGGTTTCGGCGAGGTCGAAGATCGCTTCGACGGGGAGCACGTCCTGGGCCGTCTGGGGGGATTCGATGGTGGTCGTCATGGCCGGTGTGCGTCCGTTCGGGGAAGCAGGACGGTAACGCAGCGTCGTTCCGGGCCAAGGACATTCCGGTCATAAGCTTAGATGACCCGGCACGAGGGATGGAGCGGCTCTGATCCCGTGCGGAGACCGCCGGTACAATGCCGGTCTCGTCGGCCCGTGCCGCGTCAACCGCAGCACGGGCCGATTCGTTGTTGTCCCGCCGCCAGGCACCTTACGACCATGACCCGAGGGAGTTGGAATCCATGCAAAAACTGCTCATCGCCGCTGCCGTTTCCGCGTTTGCCCTGATCCAGGCGCCTGCCATCGCGCAGGACAAGAAGGCCGAGCCCACCAAGGCCGAGGCCACCAAGGGCGACGCCAAGAAGGACGACGCCAAGAAGGACGAGGCCAAGAAGGATGCAGCCAAGAAGGACGACACCAAGAAAGCCGAGGCGAGCAAGCCGAAGAAGGGCGGTTGCTAGTTTCCCCCGTCATAACGCGGCCCCGGCGCGATCCGCCCGGGGCCGTTTTTCTTTGCGCTCCCAAGCAGTCTGACTACTTCAACCCGCTCTTCAGCCGGGCCAGCTTGCCGGAATAGCGCTCGCGCTCGCCATTCGACGTGCTGCTGTCGAGCGCGTTGTTGAGATACACGCTCGCCTGCTCGAAGTCGCCCATGCGGTACATCGCGACTCCGATCCAGTAGCTGATCTCGGTCGTGTACCCGTTGCGTGCCGCCTCGCGGCCGAAGAACTCGCGCGCCGCGCGATAGTCCTGCCGCTGCATGGCCTGCATGCCCAGGTTGAAGAGATACAGCGGCGGTTCCGGTTCCAGCTGTGCCAGTTGCGCGCGCAGTACCGCCGCTTCGGCTTCGCGGCCCTCGCCGGCATAGAGTTCCGCAAGGTTCGACAGCGCGCGCGTGTGGTGGGGATCCTGCTGCAGCACCAGGCGGAACACGGCTTCTGCCAGTTCGGGATGGTCGCGCCGCTTGTAGATGATGCCGAGCGTGTTGTAGGCGGGGAGGAAGCCCGGGGTCGCCTGCAAAGAAGCCCTGGTCCACGCATAAGCGTCATCGAGCTGTCCGCGGACGACGGCCTCCACCGCGCGGTTGTTCATGAACATCGCGACGATGGTCTGCTCGGGTACCTCCGCCGCGCGCAGGTTGAGCGCCTCGTGCGCGGGCAGGAAGTCGATCGTGATCGCGCGTGACAGGCGGCCCGCGCGGTCGGCCATCTTCGGTCCGAGCGTCACGTTCACGTGCCCCGCGCGCAGCAGCAGATTGCCGTTGCGCGTCCAGGTCTCCTCGATATAAGCGCTCTGGTAGCGCACCTGAAGCCCGAGTTCCTTGGCGAACGCGGCCGTCATCACGACCAGCGACAGGCAGTTGCCGGCGCGTGCATCGAAGGCCTCGGCGGCGTTGCGCGTCCGCGTCGAGTCGTACTCGATCTTCAGCTGCCCGCGGCTGTAGAGCGCATTCACGAGCCCTGCCTGGACGCCCTCGCTCTTCGCCAGCGACGCGATCTCCCGGTGCACGTACCGCTTCATCGGCTCGCTGAGCGCAAAGATCTCCTCGGTGCTGATCGGTACGGAGGATGGCGCGAACAGTTCATCGTGCAGCAGGTCATCTGCGCGCGGTGCGGGGGGCGTTGGCGTCGCACACGCGGCGAGTGCCAGAAAGCCCACGGCGGCGAGCAGGCGCATGGGTCCGCGAAATGGGGAACCGGCGATTCGCCGGGCGTCCGCTGCGGAACGCCGAACGGGTGACGAGCGGGACTGGCGGATTGCCTTGGACTGCCTGTCGGACATATCCCCTCCTTCGACGTCCGGGGACGGGTCAGGCGTCAGCGTCCTGCAGATACGGGTCGTGGTCAAGTCACCGCTGACGGAGTCGCGCCCGGGCGGCCCGAAGCCCATTGTGCTCCGATGAAACCCGTCGTGGGCCGGTGCGTCAGCACCCCGCAGAACCGCAGTGCCATGGCTCGACGGCGCGGGTGACCGCCGCGACGCGGCTCCCGGAACGAAACCGCGCACGCAGACCCGGTCGGTGCAACAAACGCGGAACCAAGTCATACGCGTCTGAAACACCGCGAATACCTCGGCTGCCGAGAATGAGTCCACCGTCCGCGGCCCGTCGCCACGGCCGGCTCAATTCGAGGAGCGGACAAGCCGTGGCAGCGCAATTCATCCGTCAGGACCCCGTACCGTACCCCGCCGCTGGGTCGCTTCAGAGCAGCGGCTCCGCGCGGTCGGAGTCAGCCCAGTCCCACGCAACGTCCGCGTCCCGCAGCCACTGGCACGCGGTGACAGCAGCGACAGCGCTGATGGCGCTGGTCATGGGGTCGCGCTCGGCCTTCGGCCTGTTCGTGTCGCCGCTGAATTCGGCCACCGGGATCGGCCTAGCGGGTCTGGGGCTGGCGATCGCTGCCGGGCAGCTCGCGCAGGGCTTCGCACAACCGGGCGTCGGCTGGCTGGCCGATCGGTTCGGTGCGCGGCGGCTGATCCAGTCCGGCGCGGTGCTCCTTGCAGCGACGACTGCGGCGGTCGCGTTCGCGGACTCGCTCTTCGCGCTTGCCGTCGTGATGGTCCTGCTGGCGTTCGCCGGCAGCGCCGTCGGCAGCAGCAACCTGCTCCTCGCGGAGGTCGGGCGACGCGTCCCGCTGCAGCAGCGCGCGCTGGCGTTCGGCCTCGTCAGTGCTGGCGGATCGGCCGGCCAGACGCTGTTCGGGCCCGGAACGCAGCTCGCGATCGACCTGTACGGCTGGATCGCGGCGTTGATCGCGCTGGCGCTCGTGGCGCTCGTCGCATGGCCGCTGGCGCTTCCCTTCGCCTCCTCCTCGAAGAAGGCGCCGATGGAACCGGCTGCAAAGGCGGACAGCAGCGGCGCGCTCCGCAGTGCGGACTTCTGGATGATCGCCGGCAGCTATGCCGTGTGTGGCTTTCATGTGGGCTACCTGACCACCTACATGCCGGGAGTCATCGAGCGCTGCGGGCTGCCGCCGTCGCTGGCGGGGGTCTGGCTGGCGGTGCTCGGTGTGGCGAACATTGCCGGCAGCCTCGGCGTGGCCTGGTGGCTGCGGCGGCATAGCACTCGGACGGTCCTGATGACGATCTTCGCGCTGCGCGGCGGTTCGGTGGCGCTGTTCCTAACGCTGACGCCGACTGCGGCAACGATGCTGGGCTTTGCCGCCTTGATGGGCGTGAGTTACATGGCGCTGCTGCCGGCAATCTCGCAGCAGGTCGCGGAGCGCTTCGGCATCACGCGCATGGCGACCTTGTTCGGCGTCGTGGGCCTGGTGCACCAGTTCGGCAGCTTCGCCGGAGTGGGACTCGGCGGCGTGGTCGCGGCGGAAACGGGACGCGACACGCTGCTGTGGGTCATCGACATTGGCATGGCCGCCGCTGCGATCGCGATGCAATGGCGCCTCGGTCGCCCGTCTGTCGCCATGACCGGGCCGCAGCTGCGCCCAGTGTGAGGCGACGATGAACGCGAGTCTCAAGCGCGCCTACTGGCCGCTGACGGCCATCGCAATGGCGACGTACTTCGGCGGGTGGGCGCCCGGAATCCACGCTGCGATCGGGCTGACGGCGCTTCACGCGGCACACTTCGCGCTGCAGGCGCGGTTCGCAGGCACCCTTGAAGTCCAGGTTCGCGCCGCCTTCCTCGGTCTGCTGCTGCTGGGTCTGCTGCCGTGGCTTTCGCTACTGCAAGTCGCTCTCTTCATCGGACTGACGGCGCGAATCGCCTTCGACTACTGCCTGCTGGCGCGCATGCTGGCGCTGGCCCCATGGAACCGGCCGGTTCCGCTCTCATGGGGACTCGTTCGGTGGGTCATCTGCGCGCCGCCGGCGCCGGGTTCGATCCTCACGCGCATGCCGACCGGCGCCACGGGCCCTATGCGCGCGAGCCCGACTGCGGTGCCAGCACCTCGGGATTGACGACGTTGATCGGGCTGCCGGCGGCGAAGGCGACGATCTGCTCGAAGATGTCCGAGAACTGCAGTTCGTACTCGTCGCGCGTCACGTAGCCGATGTGCGGCGTGCAGACGACGTTGTCCATCGTCAGCAGCGGATGCGCCGGGTTGCGCAACGGCTCCTGCTCGAACACGTCGACGGCCGCGAATCCCGGCCTCCCGGCGCGCAGTGCCGCGACAAGCGCGTCCGGCGCGACCAGCTGGGCGCGGCTGGTGTTGACGAAGATCGCGGTCGGCTTCATCGCGGCGAGGTCCTCTGCGGTGACTATGCCGCGCGTGGCGTCGACCAGGCGCAGGTGCAGCGACAGGACATCACAGCGCTCGAAGAAGTCACGCTTGCCGGCGGCGATCTCGTAGCCATCGGCGCGCGCGCGATCACACGAGGCTGGGCGCGCCCAGACGAGCACCGTCATGCCGAACGCCCGGCCGTAGCCGGCCACCGTCGCACCGATGCGGCCATAGCCGTAGACGCCGAGGACCTTGCCGCGCAGCGTGTCACCCACCGCCGTCTGCCAGAGGCCCGAACGCAGGGCCGCCACCTGCTGCGGCAGCCGCCGCGCGGCGGCCAGCACCAGCGCCCAGGTCAGCTCGGCCGCCGCGTACGACGGTGTGCCCGCATGCATGTTGGAGCACACGACGACACCGTGCCGCGTGCAGGCGTCGATGTCGATGTGCGGATAGACGCTGCGCTGGCTGATGAGCCGCAGACGGCCAAGGCGCGCGAGCAGCGGCGCCCGGATCTGCGTGCGCTCGCGGATCAGCACCAGCGCTTCGGTGTCCTTCAGCCGTTCGGCGAGCGCGTCGGTGTCCTGCACGTGGTCGTTCCAGACCGTCACATCGTGCCCGTCGAGCTTGCGGAAGCACGGCAGCGTGCGCAGCGTGCCGAAGTAGTCGTCGAGGATCGTGATCTTCATCGGCGCCGCTGTCTGTCAATGATGCTGCCCGGTGCGGTCGGACGACCGCGCCGGGCAGCATATCGGATCGACCCGCGCGCCTCAGGCGGCCTCGAGCAGGTCTTCTGTCCGCGAGGCGGCGGCAACCTGGGCATCGAGAAAGGCGCCGATGCGCCGGGCCACGGCCGCCGCGTGGGTGATGGGCCCCATGTGTCCGGCGCCGGGCACGGCCTCGTGGACCGCCTGCGGCAGCGCGAAGCGCAGCAGTTCGCCGATACGGCGCGCTGCGGGCTGCGTCCGGGCGCCGGTCATGCACAGCGTCGGCACCGCGAGCTGGTGCAGCTCGGCGCGTGTCAGAGAGTCGCCAAAGAGCGCGTCGAAATGTCCGATGACAGAACCCATGCGGGCGGCGACGAGCTGCTGCGGGACCGGTGCGAGCCGGTCCCAGGTGCCGTCGCCGGACCAGAAGTCGACGAAGCGTCGGGCGGCGTGGTCGGCGTGACCGAGGGCGTGCCAGTTGCGGATCGAGCGCGCGATGTTGAGGACGTCGCTCATCGTCCGGTCGCGCGGGCTGTAATCGAACAGCAGCCTGAACATCACCGGCTCATAGACCGCGACGCTGGCGATGCGGTCGGGCCGGGACGCTGCCAGGCTGAGCGCCAGTGCTCCGCCGTAGGAATGCCCGACGAGGTGCACCGGGGCGCCCGTTCGCAGCAGGGGCTGCACCCGCGCCAGTTCGTCCTGCAGGCGCATACGGTGCGCACCGTTCCAGGACGGGGTAGTGCCGTGGCCGTGGAGGTCGACGGCGTGCAGCTGGTAGCGCGACTGCAGCATCGCGACCAGCACGTCCCATTGACGGCCCGAGCTCGCGCTGGAGTGCAGCAGGATGACGGTGGGGCGCTGTCCGGCGCCACGGACGTGGCTTGTGCTCGATTCCATATGAACCTCGGCTGGAGTGCGAATGAGTGGATTTGTCGGCCTGCCATCGCAGGGGCGATGGCAGGCCGGTCTTCGGGAACAAAGTCAATGGGTCCGGCCGATCGTTCCCAGCGCGGCCTTGATGCGCTCGCCCTGGTCCGGCGTGATCATTCCGCCGAGCACCTCGAGGAAGCGCGGTTCCTGCACGCCGGAGAAGATGTACTGCCAGCGGTAGGCCTCGAGCAGCTTGGCGTGTACCGCCGAGCGCTCCGCTTCACTGAACGTGCGGCCGGCCTGCAGCAGGAAGTAATCGGCGTCGGCGCGGGCCTGCGCCTGCAGGATGCCGTCAACGGCGGCAACCAGCGCAAGCAGGTCGTCGACCGCAGCGTCGCGCTCGGCGGGCGTCAGGCGTGCGTCCTCGCGCTTCCACTCCAGCTCGTCGAGAATCGCGTGCTGCGATTCCTCCTTCCAGTGGAACAGGAACACGTCCTTCCACAGCGGCGACAGGTCGGAGTCGGGCTCGATGCTGGCGCGGTAGTGCGCCTGCGTGAAGAGCTCGATGTCCAGCGTGAGGCCCAGCACGGCCCAGGTCGACTTGCTCAGCACGACGCTCGCGACCTCGTTGGGCTGCGGGGCAAAGCTGTATCCGGGAGGCATGCCTTCGGCCGCCATCGCCTCGAGGCGCCGGAACAGTTCCTGGTGCTTGAGCTCCTCGTCGGTGAAGCGGATCAGCGCTTCCAGCGCGACCTGGTCGCCAAGCCAGTGGTCGCGGCTCACCTCCATGATCTTGGCGCCGATGTAGCGCTCGACCAGCCCGAAGATGTTGGCGTACGTGCGACCCTGGATCTGGCTCAGGAAGCGGTGTTCCTCCGGGCTGATGAAGCCCAGCTCGTCGAGCTTCGACAGCCCGTCCGGCAGGAACTTCCTGCCGAAGTCGAACTGCCGGCCGCGGATCACATCGCGGTCGATGTCCCAGCGAATGCGCTTCGAAACTTCGATGGTCTTCGCATAGCGCTGCTGGTCGGTCGCGACCCGGGTGAGGGCGTCGGGAGACGGGCGGGATGCGGTGGCGGCTGCAACGGATTGCATGGCGGTGTTCTCCTTGAGGGGTTGAGGAACGTTCAGCTAGAAGACGGACAGCATGCGCAGCGAGCGCAACGCCTGGATGCGCGAGCGGTCGGCTTCGCCCGCGAGTTCTGCAGCGACAGATCGCAGCTCGCTGCGGTCGAGTCCAACGTCGCGCAGCGTGCGGGCATCGAGCCGGCTCAGTGCGCGGTAGGTGGCGTGCGCGTCGCGTGCGCGTCGCCAGGATGCGAGCGCGCGATGGGCGGCATCGATCACCGTGCCGGTCATGACTGCGAACGCGGCTGACAGACCGGCGTGGCGCGCGGCGCGAGCCTGCAGCTGGTGCTGGTAGCTGCCTGCGGAATCACCTCCGGTCGCATCCGCAGCGTCGCCGAATCCGCTGGCCGCCGCTGCGCGCCGCGACCAGGCCTCGAGTTCCGCCGCGTCGCCCGTCGCCGGGGCGAATGCCCGGTCGTTGGAGGCTTCGCCAGTGCGCACTGCCGAGGTTGGATAGGTTCGCTTCACACGCGCCAGCCCGGTGACGGAGCCGCGCGCGGCGGCTGCAGGCGGGGCGACGAGTGTCATCTGCTGGGTAGTCATCGATGCTCTCCTGACGGTGCCGGCGATACCGGCGTTGCGATGGACGGCACTCTAGGCAGCGCCGGTGTCCGGCACCTTTCAGTGCTGCATCGCTGTGTATCGCTCGGTATCAGGGCTCGAAAACACCGTATCGACGACGCGCGGCACGCGTCCCATAATCCGCGCCACTGTTCCAGCGAACGCGTGCTCCGGTCATGACTGCCTGTGTGCTGGTGGTGGACGACGACGCCGACGTGCGTCGCATGCTCGTCGAATACCTCGGGTCGCACGACTACGAGGTGACCGCGGTCGCCAGCGGCTCAGAGATGCGCGCGGCGCTCGAACGCAGGGTGCCGGACGTCGTGCTGCTCGATATCGGTCTGCCGGGCGAAGACGGGCTCGCGCTGGCGCGTTACCTGAGGGAGCGCCATTCCGTCGGCATCATCATGGTGACGGCCGCCGACGGAGTCGTCGACCGGGTCGTCGGCCTGGAGATGGGCGCGGACGACTACGTCGCGAAGCCTTTCGATCCGCGCGAGCTGCGGGCTCGCCTGAAGAGCGTGCTGCGCCGGATGCGTGACGACAGCGCCGCCCCTGCGTCGGCGCCGGCGCGCAGCCGCGCGCGCATCGGGCGCTGCACACTCGACCTCGACGCCCGCCGTCTTCTTGACGCCGACGGCCGGGACGTCCCGATGACGGCGATGGAGTTCGATCTGCTGAAGACGTTCATCGATCACCCGAACAAGGTGCTGACGCGCGATCGACTGCTGACGCTGACGCGCAATCGCGAGTGGGAGCCGTTCGATCGCTCGATCGATATCCGGATCGCGCGCCTGCGACGCAAGGTGGAGGTGGATCCGGACAACCCGCTTGCGATCCAGACCGTGCGTGGCGCGGGCTACATGTTCGTGCCGCCGGTCGAGTAGCCGGCATTTGGTTTCGCTCGGTATCGCTGTGTTTCAGTCGTGTAACAGCGCGCGCCGTCGGGGCGCGGGCTGCCTACACTCGGTGGCGCAGGCGCACGGCATCCCGGCGCATTCGGGAATTCCGCGTGCGACCCGAGCCGGAACGTGACGAGTCAGGAAATGCGGGCACCACGCAAGCCAGTTCAGGCAGGCAACAGCCTGCAGCCCGACGAAGACGCCGGCCTGCAGGAAGTCCTCGAGCGCACGACGGCGGCGGCGCTGGCGGTGTCGAGCGCCGAGCCCGGCCGCGTGTTCGAGGACCTCGCGCTGGGGCTGGCACGCGTGCTCGGCACCGACGCGGCGCTGATCGCGGAGTTCGTCGACGACGGCAGGCAGAGGATGCGCACGCTCGCGCTGTGCTTCGAGGGACGCCTGCTGCGCGCGGTCGAATACGACGTGTCGCAGACGCCGTGCCGCCACATTGTCGGTCGCGCTTCGCGCTTCGTGCCCCAGGGCGTCAATCCCGAATTCGCCCCCGGCACGCTGTTCGCGGCCCAGGGCTTCGATGCCTATGCCGGCTACTCCATCCCGAATGCGGCCGGGGAGCAGCTCGGAATCATCGTGGCGCTCAACCGCAGGCCGATTGCCGGTCAGCAGCTGACCGAGGCGTTGCTGAAGATCTTTGCGATGCGCGCGGCAGCCGAGATGGAACGCGTGCGGGCGCAGGCTGCGCTGGCGGCGTCCGAGACCAGCTACCGCGCCATCTTCGATGCCAACGAAGACGCCATTTTCGTGCACGACTGGGCCACCGGGACCATCCTCGACGTCAGCCCCAGGGCGAGCGACCTTTTCGGCTACCCGCGCGAAGCCCTGTGCCGCTTGCGCGTCGGCGACATCAGTGCGAACGTACCGCCGTACACGGAAGCCGAGGCGGTCGGCCACATCGAACGCGCCAAGGTGAGCGCCGGGCCGCTGCGCTTCGAGTGGCACGCGCGGCATCGCGACGGACACCTGATGTGGAACGAGGTGACGCTGAAACGCGCGGAGATTGCCGGCCAGCCGCGGGTGCTCGCCTTTGTGCGTGACGTCACCGAGCGCAAGCAGGCCGAGGAAGCGCTGCGCGCGAGCGAGGAGCAGTACCGCGCGATCTTCGAGGCCGCCGCCGACTCGCTGCAGCTGCTCGACGCACAGCATCGCGTCGTCGATGTGAACCCGGCCTACGAGCGCATGTACGGCAAGCGCCGCGAAGACGTTGTCGGCAAGACGCTGACCGATCTCGTGCCGGCGCCGCTGCGTGAGGAACGCAGGGCTCTGGTCGAGCGGGCCCTTGCCGGCGAAACGGCGGAGCTGCTGTCGACCGGCTTTCGCGGCGACGGCACGCCATTTGACCTCGAGGTGCGCGTGATCCCGTTCCAGCATCGGGGCAAGCCGCACGTGCTGGGCATCGCGCGCGACATCACCGGTCGGCGACGGGCCGAGGAGGCGATGCGGGCGAGCGAGGAGCAGTACCGCGCCATTTTCAACGCCTCGGCCGACGCGCTGGTGCTGCGCGACGCAGATTTCCGCATCGTCGACGTCAATGCGACGTACGAGCGCATGAGCGGATGGAAGCGTAGTGAAGTGCTGGGCATCGACCGCGTGGTCGCGAATCCGGCCGACGTCGCGCCGACGATCCGGACGCTGCACGCCCGTGCACTTGGCGGCGAAACGATCGTTCTCGAGGTGCCGCTGGTGCGGCGCGACGGCACCCGCTACGAACTCGAACTGCGCGGGGTCCCGATACGGCACCGCGGCCAGCCGCATGTGCTCTACATGGGGCGCGATGTCACCGAGCGCAAGCGTGCGGAGGAGGCCCTGCGGGCCAGCGAGGAGCAGTACCGCGCCATTTTCAATGCGTCGGCGGATGCGCTGGTGCTGTGGAACAACCAGTACCGGCGTGTCGACGTCAATACGGCCTACCAGAGGATGTACGGCTGGGCCCGCGAGGACGTGATCGGCAAGGGCTACGAAGATCCGCGCTTTCCGGCGGAATATGCAAGGACGCGCCTGGACCTCGTGCGCCGTGCGCTCGCCGGTGAGGACTGCAAGGCCGAACTCGAGGCGATCCGCAGCGACGGCAGCCGCATCCGGACGGAAGTGCATGCCATCCCGTTCCGCCACCGCGGGGAGCCGCACGTGCTCGCGATCGCGCGCGACATCACGGAGAGGAAACACGCCGAGGAAGCGTTGCGCGCGAGCGAGGAACAGTACCGCGCCATTTTCAACGCCTCCGCCGACGCCATGCTGCTGCGCGACGATACGATGCTGATCGTCGATGCCAATCCGGCCTTCCTCGCGCTGTGCGGGTTGCAGCGCGAACAGGTCATCGGCAGCAAGCGCGCGCCATTCGTGACCGAGGCCTTTGAGGAAGGTGCGGCACGCGTGCTGAACGAGGCGATGAAAGGCGTGCGCGGCACGCTGCTGGCGCAGACGCGGTCGTTCGACGGCACCGTGCTCGATGTCGAAGTGCGTGCGATTCCGATGCTGTACCGCGGCCGCCGGCACGTCCTGGCGATCTCACGCAACATCACCGGCGAGAAGCGGGCCGAGGCCGAGCGCCGGCGCTTCGAAGCGCAGTTGCGCCAGGCGCAGAAGATGGAAGCCATCGGCCAGCTGACCGGCGGCATCGCCCACGACTTCAACAACATACTCGCCAGCGTCATGGGCTACGTCGTCCTGGCCGAGGAGCGCGTGACCGATGTCGGCGATGCGAAAAGCGTCGAGTACCTCGACGAGGCCCTGGCGTCGTGCCGCCGCGCGCGCGATCTGATCCAGCAGATGCTGACGTTCTCGCGCGGTGGACGTGGCGAGCCGCGTGCGCTGTCGCTGACGGCCATCGTGCGCGAGGCGTTGCCGATGCTGCGATCGGCGCTGCCGTCGATGCTGGAGATCGATCTGGACACCGACGACACCGTGCCGGCCGTCTGGATGGACGAGGTCCAGGCGCATCAGGTGCTGCTCAACCTCGCGATCAACGCACGAGACGCCATGCCGGAGGGAGGTGCCTTGCGCATCAGCGTCCACCGCGTCGAGGTGCAGGACGCCGTCTGCACGAGCTGCCGCGCCGCGTTCAGCGGGCCCCACGTCGAGCTCGCGGTCGCCGACCGCGGCAAGGGCATCGAAGCAGCACTGCTCGAGCGGATCTTTGATCCCTTCTTTTCGACCAAGGCCCTGGGCAAGGGCAGCGGCATGGGACTCTCGATGGTGCACGGCATCGTGCACGAGCATGGGGGCCACGTCATTGTCGAGTCCGAGCCCGGCATGGGTTCGCGATTCCGGATCCTGCTACCGGTGCACTCCGCCGCCGCGCAGAAGGTCGGGCGGTCGGCCGGGGCGCGCAGCGGACGCGAGCCGTTGCGGGGCCGGGTTCTGCTGGTTGACGACGAACCCAGTGTGCTCGCGGTCATGCGCGAGACGCTCTCCTCATGGGGGCTCGAGGTCGAGGCGTGCCCGTCCGCCGATCACGCGCTGCGGACGTTCGGACAGTCCGGTGACCGAGTGGACCTGCTGGTGACGGATCAGGCGATGCCTGGGTTGACGGGGATCGACCTGGCGGCGCGGCTGCGACAGCAGCGTCCCGACCTGCCATGGGTGTTGTGCACCGGCTACGCTGATGCCGATTCGGAAGCGCTCGCGCGTCAGGCCGGGGCCTCCGCGGTGCTGTTGAAGCCGATCGAGCGGGCCCGGTTGCGTGCCGCGCTCGAGGCGGCGCTCGGGCCCAGGGCCGGACAGGGACCGTCGCCGTCGGCAGCCCGTTTTGCAGAGTTCGAGGCGACCGCCCTGGCCGAGGGCTTCGATGAGGTCGTCGAGCGACGCTGGGACGCCGACGAGGTGCTCGAGCCGCACCGGCACCCGTTTGCGGTGCGCGTCCTCGTCGTCGCAGGCGAAATGTGGCTGACGCGCGGCGACATGACGCAACACCTGCTGCCCGGCGAGACGTTCGAGATTGCCCGCAATGAACTGCACGGCGAACGCTACGGGCCGCAGGGCGCGATCTTCTGGTCCGCCCGTCGCCACGCGACCTGACGGGTTTCTGGCGCAGACGGACTTGCTGAATGCCACCCCCTGCGCGATGGCAGTGTCGAGAGCGTTGTCCGCAGCTCTCATGCGATCCGTCGTTGATGCGCGTCTAGCCGCAAGCCCGATCCGACGGATATAAGGAACTGTCCGTCCCCGTTGTTACTCGCATAGTCGGCACGTCGGTTCGGGGACCGGCACGCTCGATCGGTGGTGTCCATGTCGAATACGGCGTCCCCGTCGTTCCACTCTGCGGCGCTCGAACAGCACGAGCGACTCGTGCAGGGCTTGCTGCGACCGGAGGCGTACCCGGAGCCGGTCGAGCGCGTCGAGCGCATCGACACGCACATCTCGACGGTGCTGCTGGCGGGTGGCTACGCCTACAAGCTGCGCAAGCCGGTCGACCTCGGCTTCCTCGATTTCACGACGCTGGAACGGCGGCGCCGCGATTGCGGGGACGAGGTGCGCCTGAACCGGCGCAGCGCGCCCGGCCTGTACCTCGATGTCATTGCTGTCACCGGGACGCCTGCCGCACCCCGGTTCGACGCTTCCGGCGGCGGAGCGACCCCGGTGATCGACTACGCGGTGCGCATGCGCCGCTTCGATCCGGCGCTGACCCTCGACCAGCTGGCCGCGCGCGGCGTGCTGACCGCCGAGCATGTCGATCACCTTGCCGACGCCGTCGCCGCGCTGCATGCGCGCGCCGCTGGGGCACCATCCGGCTTCGGCACGCCGGAATCCGTCGCGTACTGGCTCAATGACAACTTCACGGCGATGCGCGATCACGTTCAGTCGGCGGCCGACCGGTCACGCCTGGACGCGCTGGCGGACTGGACCCGGCGCGAACTCGAGGCGCGCCATGCGCTGCTGCAGCGCCGTGTCGCGACCGGCGCGATCCGCGAAGGACACGGTGACCTGCATCTCGGCAACGTCGTCCTGCTGCACGGGTCACCGACGCCATTCGACGCGATCGAGTTCAATGCCGAACTGCGCTGCATCGACGTCATCAGCGATGTCGCGTTCGCGTTCATGGACCTGCTGGACCATGGCCTCGACGAGTTCGCGTGGCGCTTCATCAGCCGCTACCTCGAGAGCACGGGCGACTATGACGGGCTCGCGCTGCTGCGGCTCTATGCCGTCTACCGCGCGCTGGTGCGCGCCAAGGTGGCCCTGATCCGCCTGCGCCAGCCGCAGGTGAGGCACCACGCGCGCATTCGCGAGCATGCCTCGTTCGAGCACTACCTTGCGCTGGCCGAGAGGCTGCAGCGCAGTGGCGCAAGGATCCTCGTGGTGATGACCGGACTCTCGGGCTCGGGCAAGTCGACCGTGGCACAGGACCTGGCGGCGGCGCTGGGCGGCCTGCGCATCCGCTCAGACGTCGAGCGCAAGAGGATCTTCGGGCTGGAGGCGGCCGCGGACTCGCGCGGCGCGATCTACAGCGCAGACGCGACACGTCGCACCTACGAGCGACTCGCGCTCCTGGCGGGCGGTGTCCTCGATGCGGACATCCCCGTCGTCGTCGATGCGGCCTCGCTGAAGCGCAGCGAGCGCCGCCGCTTCGTCGAACTCGCCACGGAGCATGGCGCGCGCGCGGCCATTGCGATCTGCAGCGCACCGGAAGACGTACTGCGCGACAGGGTAAGGCGCCGTGCCGCGGAGGGCGGCGACGCCTCGGAGGCGACGGAGCGCGTGCTGGAGCAGCAGATTCGCGGGTGGGAAGCGCTGGACGCGGATGAGCGGCCGCTTGCGACGACGCTGGATACTTCGGCCGGCCGCCCGGTGGTTACGCGCGCCTGCCGGCAGCTCGTCGCGGGCCTCCTCGACGCACGCTAGAAGTCGTGTCGGCGCCATGCCAGGAACAAGGTTCCGGTTGATACCTTTCGTCCGCATTCAACGCGCGCCGGAAAGCCGCTGCCCGTGCGGGCGCTGCCTAACGGCGTACTCTGTGAGGCACGTCACCTCCGACTCCTCGCCGTCTGCGGAGTCAGTCAAGACGTGACCGAGCGCAGCCCGCTGTGACGGGCATCACGCAGTTCAACACCAATCGCGAGGAGCAGGACATGAACTTCATCATCTGGCTTGTAATGGGCGGTCTGATCGGCTGGGTGGCCAGCATGATCATGAAGACCGATGCCCAGCAGGGCATCTTCCTGAACATCGTCGTCGGTATCGTGGGCTCGATGCTGGGCGGATGGCTGATCTCGCCTTTGCTTGGCGCCGGCACAGTGAACCAGGGTGACTTCAGCCTCCGCGGCTTGATCGTGTCGCTGATCGGCGCCGTCATCCTGCTCGCGATCGTGAACCTGTTTCGCAGGGGCAAGGTCCGATAGCGGAATCACGCCGGCAGGGTCGATTGCGCGCGGGCACCGTTGGTCAGGATCACGCGGCTGAGTGTTTCATTTGGCGCGTGCTGCTCGGCTAGACTGCCGCGGCTTCTGACCGGAACAAGAGGAGACACATGCCGAAGCGCCATGCCTGTTTCGCGGCATTCGTTGGGGCCACTCTCGCCGCGACGGCCCCGTGGGGGTGGGCCCAGACCTACCCGACCAAGCCGGTCCGCCTGGTGGTGCCGTTCGCGCCGGGCGGAACGACCGACATCGTGGCCCGTGTCGTGGCGGAAAAGATCACGCCGGCCCTGGGTCAGCCGCTGATCGTCGAGAACAAGGCGGGGGGCGGCGGTTCGATCGGCGCCACCGAGACCGCGCGTGCCACGCCCGACGGCTATTCCCTCGGCATGGCGACGGTCTCGACGACGGCAGCCAACCCGGCGATCAACCCGAAGATCCCGTACAACCCGCTGACCGACTTCACTCCGATCACCAACGTGGCGGCCACGCCCAATGTCATCGCAGTGCACCC
>DAOMFL010000043.1:0-11848 GCA_035429805.1 Burkholderiaceae bacterium | reverse complement strand
CGGCTGGCCGTGCTGCCCAACGTGCCGACCTTCAAGGAAGTCGGGCTGGAGCCGGTGAACCGCATGGCGTACTACGGCATTTACGGTCCGAAGGGCCTGCCGAAGAACGTCGTGGACAAGGTCTACGACTCGGTCAGAAAGACGCTGGAAGATCCGGCCGTGAAGAAACGCATCGAAGACACGGGCTCGATCATCATCGGCAATGCGCCCGAGCAGTTCGCGGCGCAGATCGCTGCCGAGTTCGAGGTCTACAAGAAGGTCGTTACCGCGCAGAAGCTGACTTTGGAGTAGCCGGTCCGCCGCGTCGTGCCTGCGGGCGCACCGGGGCCGCGCGGCTTCACTTGGCGGATTGCGTATACGACCCCGTCCAGTCGGATTCCCTCACACGGCCGTCAAAGGTGACTTTGCCCTTGATGCCGGCAAAGCGTCCGGTACCGTCGACGATCTGGCCGCTTCCGCGATTCGCATAGGTTGCGACATCGAAGGCGCCGGAATACTGGATCGTGATCGTCGACTTGTCCTTGAAGCGCAGAACGGACTTCGCCTTGTAGGTCTGCAAACCTTTCGCGTCCTTCGCGCCGAGCGTGCCTTCGGTTTGCACGGTCGCCTCTTCGCCGCCACGCAGCGTTGCCGTGCCCTGGCGGGCGAACTTCTCGTTCAGCTCCGCCTTCTTCGTGGTGACCTGCCGCCAGGCAATGTCGGTGGCGTGGGCCGTTATGGCAGCGGCAAGCAAGGCGGCGGCCAGCAACCCCCGCGCGAGGTGGCAGGTCAGGCTGGTCCTGGGTCGGTCGGTGCGCATGGGTGGCTCCAGAAGTCGGTCGTTCTTTCAGGCCGGCAACGCTATCGCCGTACGGGCCGCCGCGGTTGACGCAAGGCAATGACCGGGGGCGAGCTACGGCCTTGCGCCGCAGGCCGGATCGCGCCGGCTACCTCGCGTCCTCGAAGGCCTTGTCTTCGGAAGACTGGTCCCTGGAAAGCACGCCCTTCAACGAAAATCCGATGGCCTCGAGCTCGCCGATCAGCGCCGCGGAACCCTGCGCGTCAAGTTCGACCAGCGGTGGGCGCACCCGCGACCAGGGCTCGTCGGCCCGCCAGTGTGCGATCGCGCGTTTCAACGCCGCGATCATCGGGTGCTTCTGGAATGTCCCGCGCACGTCATCGAGCCTCGCCTGCTGCGCGTCGGCGTCGGGCGAACGCCACTCCCGCACCAGTACGTCGATCGCCCGTGGATTCACATTGGCCGTGGCGCTGATGCATCCGGCGCCGCCTGCGCGCAGCGTGCGCAGCAGGAACGACTCGCTGCCGGCGAAGACGTCGAACCCGGATCCGGCGAAGCGCTCGATCAGCTGCTGCGTGTGGCTCCAGTCCCCCGACGAATCCTTGATGCCGGCGATCGTGCCCGGATAGGCCCGCAGCAGGCGTTCGATCAGTTCCAGGCTGATGCCGACCTGCGCGACCGGAGGGATGTGGTACAGGTAGATGCGCAGGCGTGGGTCGCCGACCGCATCGATGATCGTCGCGAAGTTCCGGTACAGGCCCTCGTCGCTCACGCCCTTGTAGTAAAAGGGCGGAAGCATCAGGCAGCCGGCCACGCCGTGGTGTACCGCGCGCGCGGTGAGCCGGATCGAATCCGTGACCGCGCAGCATCCGGTGCCCGGCATCATCCGCTGCGGCGGAATTCCGCCGGCGACCAGCCGATCGAGCAGGGCGATGCGCTCGTCGAGCGAAAGCGAATTCGCCTCCGAATTCGTGCCGAACACCGCGAGGCCCGAACCCTGCGACAGCAGCCACTGGCAGTGCCGGAGCAGCCGGTCGCCGTCAGGCTGCAGGTTGGCGTCGAACGGCGTGACCACCGGAGCCAGCACGCCTCGTATGCGCTCGGTCATTGCTTGCCACTCACCAGGTATCGCTTCGGACCGCATGCTAGCGCGGTGAGCGGTGTCAGCGTTTCGTCGTAGCGCTCTCCCGGCACGCGCTCGCCGTGGTTAGCGCGCGTTAACGTCCGGAGGACCTTCGAGCAGCCGTCCTGCGACCGATACTGGGCGCCTTCCCCGGCGCTTTTCGGCTGCTGCGGGAACATGCGGCGCCGGTAAAACGGCGGCATGCCGAATGCCGCACCACGCCCGTCGAAGACCGCCCCGCCCGCCGAGTCTGCGTCCGCAGACAGCCGCGGGCGCGCCCCGCTCATCGACCTGCCGCGCCTGCGGCATGCCGAACCGTCTCAGCGGTTGCGCCTCGTCGCCGTCGCCGCAGTGACCGTGCTCTGGTTCGCCTTCACCGTGTGGGCGTCGTCGTTCTGGTTCGGCGCGCTCGCCGACGCGGTCGGCCTGGTCGCAGCGGTCCTCTTCATCGGCGGCCTCGCGCTGGTGCCAAGCGCCGTGAACATGTTCGTCGTTGTGAGCCTGCTGCTGGACCGCCGCCCGCCAAGGCGCTCGCTCGCCCGCTATCCAGCGCTGTCGGTGATCATGGTCGTGCGCGACCAGGCGCAGTCCATCGTCCAGACCATCGAGAGCATCCGGCGCCAGGAGTATCCGGGACCGTTCGAAGTCATCCTGGTCGACGATGCCTCGACCGATCGTACCGCGCAGATTGTTCGGGACATGGGCTACCGCTGGATCAGGGTGCTGCGGCAGAGCAAGAACCGCGGCAGGGCGGTCGCACTCAACCGCGCGCTCGAATCAGCCCAGCACGATCTCATCGTCACGCTGGATGCTGATGCGATTCTCTTCGGCGACGCGCTGTGGAGCGTGGTGGAACGCTACGTGGCGGCAGAGCCGGACGTGCGCGCGATTTCCGGTTGCGTGCTGGTGCGCAACTCGCGCGACAACTGGCTGACGCGGGTCCAGGAGTGGGACCACTTCCACGGGCTGGCGGCGATGAAGCGCATGCAGTCGCAGTACCAGGGCACGGTCGTGGCCGAGGCTGCCTTCACGATCTACGACCGTGCGGCGCTGGTCGAGGTCGGTGGCTGGCGCTCGGACGTCGCCGAGGACGTGCTGCTCACCTGGGACTTCCTCGGGCGCGGCTGGCGCGTCGGCTTCGCCGAAGACGCGTGCTGCTTCATCATCGTCCCCGCGAACGTGCGGTCGTTCATGCGACAGCGCATGCGCCAGGCGCGCGTGGCGCTGAAGGCACTGAGCGACCTGCCGGGCGAGTTGCTCAAGCGCCGCCGTTCAATGCTGTTCCTGGTCTGGAACCTGCTCTTTCCCTGGACCGATCTGGCCTTCACTCTCGGGTTCATACCGGGAGTCATCCTGTCGGTGGCCTACGGCAGCCACCTGCTGACGGGTCCGCTGGTGTTGACGGTGCTTCCGGCGGCGCTGCTGCTCAACGTCGTGATCTTCTTCATGATGCGCTCGATGTTCCACGAGCACGGGCTCAAGGTCCGACGCAACGTCGGCGGCCTGCTCGTCTATGTCTTTGGCTACAGCCTGCTGCTGCAGCCGGCGCGCATCGCCGGCTACGTGGCCGGACTCGCGCGTTCCGGCAAGGCGCGCGGTTAGCCTGGACGACCGCTCCCCGTGGGCTCTATCGACGCCGCGGACTTCCGCGGCAGAACGCGGATCCTTCCCACCATGCCTGCGGAGTAGTGTCCGGCCATCAGGCAGGCGAAATCGAACTCGCCGGGGCGATTGAAAGTCCAGATGACCTCGCCGCTTCCGCCCGGGGCGACGTGGGCCATGTACGGTTCGTCGTGTTCCATCGCAGTGAATTTCTGCATCAGCGCGGCATGCTCGTCGAGCACCTTTCTCGTGCCGAGAACGAACTCGTGCAGCAGCGCGCCGTCGTTATGCACGACGAAGCGCACCGTTTGTCCAATTCGCACGTCGATGCGGTCCGGAGTGAAGCGCATCCGATCGGTCATGCGGATCTCTACCGTGCGGACCACGCGCTTCACCTCGCCGGCGATGCCCCAAGGCTTCTGCTCGGGCGCTACCGTGGCGGGGGCCTGGCCCGCGCCGCCATGCGCGTAAGCCGGCGCAAGCAGGATCATTAGCACCGCGGCGATCAGGCCTCTCTGTCCTTGCACGATCTTTTCTCCTGGTTTCGGGGCCGGCGCATGGTAACCGCTCCGTAGTGCCGGATCCGCACGCGCGCCGCGGCGCCCCCTGGGCGCGGGCGACCGGATCGGGCAGGGCGAGCAGCAGCACCGTCGCGCCGGCCGTCGTCGCGACTTCGCGGGCAGCGTGCGACGATGAGGGTTCTGCCTCGGAGGAGCGGGAGCCATGCCCGAGTACACGACGCCTGGCGTCTACGTCGAAGAATCGTCCGGCCCGCAGCCGATCGAGGGTGTGGCGACAAGCACTGCAGCCTTTCTCGGTGCGACGGCGCGCGGCCCGCTGCGTCCCACACTCGTCACCAGCTTCGCAGAATTCGCGAGTGCATTCGGCGGCGATGTCTCGCCCGATGCGTATATGCCGGATGCTGTTCGAGGTTTCTTCGACAACGGCGGCGGCAGGCTGGTTGTCGCGCGTGTCGTCCGCGGCGATGCCGCCCACGGTCCGCTCACCGTTCAGGACTATGAAGGTGAGCCGGCCGCCGCGCGCGCCGAGCCCCAGGGACTCGCCGCGCTGTCGAGCGACGACTATGCGGAGGTGGCTCTGGTCTATGCGCCGGGATCAACGTTCGACGTCGCACGCAGGCTGATCGAGCATTGCGAAGCGATGCGCTATCGCTTTGCGATCATCGACGGGCCACCCGCGGTTCCGGCGGGATTCGACCCGCACCGGGCGGTCGCCGCCAGCAGTCGCGCGGCACTTTACGTCCCGTGGCTGCTCGTGGCCGACAAGACCGGCGCCAGAAAGCCGCGCCGCGTGCCGCCGGGGGGTCACGTCGCCGGCATCTACGCGAGGACCGACCGCGATCGCGGGGTGTTCAAGGCGCCGGCGAACGAAGCACTGGCCGGCGCGGTCGGATTGACGGCCATCATCGACCATGCGCAGCAGGAAACGTTGAACCCCGCGGGTGTCAACGTCATCCGCGAGTTCAGCGAAGCTGGCCGGCAGTTGCGGGTCTGGGGCGCGCGGACCCTGGGTTCGGATGCCGAGTTCAAGTACGTCAACGTGCGACGCCTGCTGATCTACCTCGAGCACAGCATCTCGCGCGGCACTCGGTGGGCCGTGTTCGAGGCGAACGCCGAGCCGCTGTGGGCACGCATCCGGCGCGACATCGGCGATTTCCTCCGGCGGGCCTGGCGGGACGGCGCGCTTCAGGGACGGACCGAGGCCGAGGCTTACTTCGTCCGATGCGACCGGACGACGATGACACAGGACGATGTAGCGCAGGGCCGACTAATCTGCGTCGTTGGCGTTGCGATCGTCAAACCCGCCGAGTACGTGAACGTCCGCATCGAGCATCGCACCGCTGCGGCCTGATCCGCGAGACGGACACGGCGCCGTCGGGCTCGCGCCGACAGACGACCGGCAACGTGCCGTCCAGGCGCCAGGCCGACCCCGGGGCGTAGGGCTACTTCGCGACCTGCACCGCAGTCACACCCGGCTGCGTCCGCAGCGACTCCAGGCACTGCTCGATGCTCGGCATGCGCTGCGTCGGCGCGACGCGGAACTGGAAGGTCGGCTCTGCCGGGCCGCGGCCGACGAATTCCACATAGCACCCGGTGACTTCGCTGAGCGCGAACGCGCCCTGCGGATTGGGCGATATGCGTGCGGGCTGCAGCGTGATGTTGACGAGTTGCGCCGGCCCGGCCGGCTGGTTCGTGCTTCCGGAGGCACATGCGGTGAGCGCGACGGCGGCGGCGGCAAGGATCAGAGTACGTGCAGGAGTCATGGCGAGGTGTCCGCGAAATCGTTGGTTGTGAATGGCGCAGCCGAGGCTGCCACGTTCCCAAGGTAGCGCAAAGCGGGGCTTTCGTCTTGACTCTTCCGGACTACCTGACCGGTCCCCTGTCGACGCGGGCCGATAGCTCGGCTTCATAGCCACGCGCAGCCGACAGGAAGCAGGCCGCAGCACCCGCGCCAGCCAGCGGGATCACCGTCATCGCGGTCGCCAGGCTGAACGCGTCTGACAGCGCCCCGACGAGCAACGGGCCGGGCACCAGCCCCAGCAGATTGTTGAAGAGCACGACGGTTCCCAGCGCCGTCGCGCGGAGACCCGGATGGGAGAGATCGATGACTACGGCCGATACGATGCCGACATGCCCGCCAGCGATCATCGAGCCGACCAGCAGCAATGCCATCTGGAGACCGCCCGGCGGCAGTGTGAACGCGCTCGAGAGCAGCACGAAAGAGATGAACGCGTACGCGGCCGTCACCTGCAGCCGTCGTCGCGGCCGCGCACGGGCCGCGCGGTCCGCAATGCTGCCGCCGGCAACCATGCCGATTGCAGCCCCCAGCATGATGAGCGCTGCCCGCAGTCCAGCCTGGTCGGCGGGCAGGCCGTATTCCCTGGCAAGAAAGGTTGGTAACCAGGCCGCCAGCGCGCCCAGCACGACCGTCTGCAGTCCGGAACCGATGTATGTGAGCGATGCGCTGCGCTTGGCGAACATCTGCTGCAGCGTGGCGCCGAGGCTGAGCGTGTGATTCGGCCTCGGTGTGGCCTCGCGCGCGTCGCCTGTCGACAGTCCGGGGCGCTCGCGCACGAGCAGTGCGAACAGCACGACGAGCCCGAGCGACCCGAGACCCAGACTGATGAACGCGGCGGGCCAGCCGTACCGGGCCGCGATGACGCCGCCTGCGGCCACGCCGAGCACGGTGCCGAGCACGGCCGCCGACTGAAAGGCGCCGAGAACCGCCGCCATCCGCTCTGCGGGAAAGACGCGCGACAGCACCGCACCGCCCACGCTGGTGTAGGCGGCCTCGCCGAGCCCGAGCACGGCACGGGCGACGAACATCTGCGCATGTGTCTGGCTGAGCCCGCAACCGATCGTCGCCACGCACCACAGGACGGCCATTGCGGTCACGCTGCGGACGTGTCCCCACCGATCTGCGAGCAGCGAGATCGGCCATGAAGCGATGCCCACGACGAGCGGGACGATGCTGACCAGCATCCCGAGCTGGCTGTCGTTCAGGGTCCAGTCGCGCGCAAGCAGCGGCATCACGCCACTCATGACATTGCGCGTCATGAAGTCGGACAGCATCAGCGCGAAGGTCAGCGCGAATACCGTCCAGACGTAGGTCGGTCGGAATCCGGAGCGGTCGATGGCTGTGGCCGGTGCGCGCGCGATCATCATCCCGGTCATGGCACCATTCGTGCCGCCGCCGTTGGTTTGCCGCGGTTGTCGAGCAGGGGTACATGATGCATGAACAGCTACGGGGCGCCGAGGCGCTCCCGACACTCCCGATGCCGCGCATTGATCGGCTCTGCAGGGCCGCAGTCCTGCTCGCTGCCACCGTTGTCTGCGCGGCTGCCGGTGCGCAGACGGCCACATCTGGCGCGCAATCGGGGTCCGCCGCGGAAGCAGCGACGCGGACCGCTCCCAAATCGGCGCCGCGGATCGGGCTCGCCCTCTCGGGCGGCGGTGCACGCGGCATCGCGCACGTTGGCGTGCTCAAGGTGCTGGACGAGATGCGCATTCCGATCAGCTGCGTCACCGGCACCAGCATGGGCGCCATCGTCGGCGGGACGTTTGCCTCCGGGCGGACGGTGGCCGACATGGAGCAGGCGGTCCTCGACGCAGACTGGGCCGAGATCTTCCGCGACGCACCGCCCCGCAAGGAGATTGCGGTTCGTCGCAAGATCGACGACTACAAGACGCTGTTCAAGCCCGAATTCGGTGTGAAGGACGGCAGCCTTGCGCTGCCAAAGGGCGTTCTGGCCGGGGTGTCGATCGAGAGCTTCTTCCGGCAGCTCGCGATGCCGGCCTTCGGGATCGGCAATTTCGACCAGCTGCCCATCCCGTTCCGCGCCATGGCCACCGACATCGAGACCGGTGAGTCGGTCGTCCTCGGCAAGGGCAGTGTGGCGCAGGCGATGCGCGCCAGCATGTCGGTGCCGGGCGCGATTGCGCCGGTGGAAATCGACGGCCGGCTGCTCGTCGATGGCGGCATTGCCAACAACCTGCCGATCGACGAGGCGCGCAAGCTCTGCGGCGAGGTGATCATCGCGGTCAACATCTCGACGCCGCCGCTGAGGCGCGACCAGATCACCTCGGCGGTCAGCGTCACCGCGCAGCTGATCAACTTCCTCGGCAAGCAGACCGTCGACGAGCAACTCAAGAGCCTCGATACCAAGGATGTCCTGATCGCGCCTGATCTCGGCGACATCTCCTCCAGCAGCTTCAATCGTGTCAAGGACGCGATCAAGGTCGGCGAGGATGCGACCCGCGCCATGGCGGGCCAGCTCGCGCGCTACAGCCTTCCGCCGGAGCAGTACGCCGCCGTGCGCGGCAGGCAGATCGCCGAAGGCAGGGCGCTCGGCAGTGTGGACGAGATCCGTGTCGAAGGGTTGAAGCGCACGAACCCGGCGGTGGCCGAAGCGCTGATCGAGTCCAAGCCAGGAGAGCCGTTGACCGAAGCGAAGCTCGGTGCTGATCTGCGGCGCATCTATGGCACCGGTGACTTCGAGAGCATCAGCTACCGCATCGTCGGCGGCCCGGGCGGGCCGCGCGCGCTGCTGATCGAGCCGGTCGAGAAGTCCTGGGGCCCGGATTACCTGCGCTTCGGCCTCGGTCTCGCGAGTGACTTCTCGGGCGACAGCCAGTTCAATGCGCTGGTGCAGTACCGGAAGACGTGGATGAACCACCTCGGTGCCGAGTGGACCACTCAGGTTCAGGTCGGGCAGAACACCTACTTGTCGACGGAGTTCTTCCAGCCGGTGAACGAGGCCGGCAAGTGGTTCGTCGCCCCGAACTTCTACGTCGGGCAGCAGACCCGAGGAGTATTCGAGAACGAAGACAAGGTCGCCGACTACCTGACGAGCGTCACGCAGGGCGGCCTCGACGGCGGTGCCGTCCTCGGGACGTGGGGCCAGCTGCGCGCCGGCTACGTGATGTCGCGCGTTCATGCGCGGGTCGAAACAGGGTCGCCGCTGCTGCCGTCGGTGCACGAAACGACAGCCGGCCTGCGCGCCGGGGTGTTCATCGACCAGACCGACTCGGCCTGGTTTGCCCGCTCCGGATTCGGCCTGTCCGGTACGGCCTACTTTGCGATGGAATCGCTGGGGTCGGAGGTGTCCTACAACCGGGTCGAGGCTACGGCCCGCGTCGCACAGAGCTGGGGACCGCACACTCTGAACCTCGCCGCCAGCGGCGGTTCGTCGCTAGGGTCCGACATGCCAGCTTACGAATCGTTCTCGCTGGGTGGCCCGCTTCACCTCTCGGCGTACCGGATCAACGAATTCGCCGGACGCCAGTACACGTTCGGCCGCCTTGTGTACTACTACCGTGCCGTACCCCTGCCGGACCTGCTCGGGTCGGGGATCTACGCAGGGGCCTCGGCGGAAGTCGGCCGCATCAGCGACCGCGTCGGCGCGCTGTCGACTCCCGGCACCGTATGGTCGAGCTCGGTCTTCCTCAGCGCCGACACATTCCTCGGCCCGGCTTACTTCGGTGTCGGCGTCGGAGCCGGGCGCTGGAGTCTCTATCTGCTGCTCGGCGTGCCGTGAGCGCGGGCTGAACACCGGATTTGCAGTTCTGCGCAAGGGCGGAGGCGAGTTGATCGCGCGATCGCGCGGTTAGTGACTGCGCGCCATCCCATGCACGTTGTAGTCCGCTCATCCGTCATCCGACGCACGTCGTAGCGCGTAGCGGCGAAGTCGTCGCGGCCGGAAGCGGCAACTTGACACTAAGGTTCTCCCGCCGGATTCAACGGCAACGCGTTCGACATTCGCGCGACTTTCGAGGCCGCGCGCAACACGTCAGGACAGGGAGAACCATGAGATCGAGATCGCTGGTGACAGAAGTTGCAACCGCGGCGCTGCTGTTCGGGGCTACCGCATCGTCCGCAATGGCGGCGGATCCGGTGCGCGGCAAAGCGCTCTACAACAACACGAACGGCGCGCCGCTGTCGTGCGGCACCGCAGGCTGTCACGGCCCCGACCCGACGCTGAATACCAACAAGATCAGGAACGGATCGACCGGAACTGCGGTCCTGAATGCAATCAACAGCGTCGGTGCGATGTCATTCCTGAAGACCTACGTGTCGGCGGTCGATGCCGACGACATAGCCGCGTACATCGTCAATCCGGCCGCGGGGACTCCATCGCCGGCGGCGTCGCTTTCGACTCCCTCTCTCAGCTTCGGCAACCAGGTGGTGATGACCGCGTCAGGCACGATGTCGGCAACGCTGCGCAACAGCGGCACGGCGAATCTCGTTGTCGCGTCGATCGCGCTCGCCGGCACCAACCCGGGCGACTTCACGCGAGGTGGGACCTGCGCCGCCGCGACGACCCTGGCGCCGGCCCAGACGTGTTCGATCGACGTCACCTTCACGCCTGCCGTCGTCGGTTCGCGCAGCGCGACGATCAGCGTCACGCACAACGCGACCCCCAGTTCGAACACGCTGGCCGTGAGCGGCAGCGGCATCGCAGCGCCGACGCCGTCGGTCGCGCTGTCGGCGACCTCGCTCGCCTTCGGTAACCAGATGGTCGGTTCGACAAGCGCGTCGAGGCCGGTGTCGATCAACAACACCGGCAGCGCGAACCTGCTGCTCGGCGCGATTGCGCTGACCGGCACCAACACCGCCGACTTCGCGGCCACCGGCTGCAGCGGCCAGACGCTGGCGCCCGGCGCGAGCTGCACAGTGAACGTGACCTTCACGCCGGGCGCGCTCAACGCGCGTTCCGCCACGCTGAGCATTCCGTCGAACGCAGGCGGCAGTCCGCACGGTGTCGGGCTGACAGGAACGGGAACGGCCGTTCCCGCACCTGCGGTGGCACTGAACCCGACCACTCTCGCATTCGGCAACCAGACAGTCGGCACCACCAGCGCGGCGAAGTCCGTCACGCTCACCAACTCCGGCAACGCAAGCCTCGGCATCACCTCGATTACTGCGAGTGGCACCGGATTCGCGTCCTCGCACAACTGTCCGGCGGCACTGGCCGCAGGAGCGAGCTGCTCGATCGGCGTGACATTCGCGCCGGCCAGTGGGATCGCCTACACGGGTTCCGTGTCGATCGCTTCGTCGGCGACGGGCAGCCCGCACAGCATCGGGCTTTCCGGTACGGGCGCCGTTGCTGTGCAGCTTGCGCCACAGGTGACGCTCGCGCCGACGCTGCTCGACTTTGGCTCGCTACCGCTCAATACACCGAGCGCCAAGCGGACGATCAGCCTTGCCAACTCCGGAACCGGACCGCTCAGCCTGGCGGCGGTTGCCCTGGCGGGCACCAACTCCACGGACTTCGCCCAGACTAATAATTGCCCGACCGGCGGCACGCTGAATGCGGGCGCGTCCTGCACGGTCACGGTGACGTTCACCCCGTCGGCCGCCGGCGCACGCATGTCGAACCTCACGGTGACTTCCAATGCGAGCGGCGCACCGGCCACCGAGCTGAAGGGCACCGGTTCCGTTCAGGCCAGTGCGGTCGCGCAGGTGGCACCGACCCAGGCCACCTTCGGCAGTGTGCGCATCGGCAAGGCCAGCGATGAGCGCACCGTGCGCATTCGCAACGCCGGCACCACGCCGCTCGCGATCAGCGCGATCAACGTGACCGGCGATTTCGTGCAGTCCAACGAGTGCCTGCGGACGCTTGCGCCGGGGTCGAGCTGCGAAGTCAAAGCGCGGTTCAAGCCGACCGCTACCGGCCTCCGGATCGGTGATCTCACGGTGGCTAGCAACGCCGCGGGTTCGCCGCACACGGTGAAGCTCAGCGGTACTGGCACACAGAAACGGACGGGCGACGACGACGAGTGCGACGACGAAGCGGCCTGCTCGCAGCCATCGCTGCCGTTCGG
>DAOMFL010000042.1:27147-32219 GCA_035429805.1 Burkholderiaceae bacterium | reverse complement strand
GTACGACCTGCGACCGGCGCCGGTACACGGCGCTCTGGCCGTCAGCGCTGGCGAATGACGGGATCAGCCGGTACGGCGGCAGCCATCGCACCTTCTCTCCGTGAGAGACGGTGGTGCGGTAGCGCAGCGGCACCATGGGTGCGCTGCTCGAAGCGGCCGGTTCGGCAGAAGCGGGATACATCGCCTGTTGCGGGATCCACGAACGCGCGGGCGCTCCGCCAACGGGCCCCCGCTTGGTAAGGGATTATCGGTGCAACACTCACAGGAGCGGTGGGTGCTTACGCGCCGAAAAGCGCAATGGTTGTGGGCCGCTTTGCGGAATTGAAGTGCGTCGGGCAGCCGCGGGCGTCAACCGTCGACGCTGCGAGGGGCCCGCTTCTCCCCGCCGAGAGCGGCGATCCGGCCGCCGCGACGAAGGCGCTACGCTTGCGTCGATGGGAGCCATCCTGCCAGCTGTGAAGGGCATCGCCGCCGCACTCGTCCTCGGCCTCAACACGCTGGCCGGAGCGACCGCGATGGTGCCGTTTGCCCTCGCCAAGCTGCTGCTGCCCTTCACTGCGGTGCGGCACGTGACGGACCGCGCGCTCAATGCGATTGCGACCGGCTGGATCAGCGTCAACAGCGCGTGGATCGACGCGGTCGGCCACACGCGCTGGGACGTGCAGGGCGATCAGGGGCTCGATGCGCGCGGCTGGTACCTCGTGTCGAGCAACCATCAGAGCTGGGTCGATATCCTGGTGCTGCAGAAGCTCTTCAACCGCCGCATCCCGATGCTGAAGTTCTTCCTCAAGAGACAACTGATCTGGGTGCCGGTGATCGGTCTGGCGTGGTGGGCGCTCGACTTCCCGTTCATGCGGCGGCAGGGCGGTGCGTCGAGCGCGCAGGACCTCGAGCGCGCGCGCAGGGCGTGCGAGAAGTTTCGCGTCGTGCCGACCTCGGTCATCAACTTCCTCGAGGGCACGCGCTTCACTCGAGCCAAGCACGATGCGCAGCAGTCGCCGTATGCGCACCTGCTGAAGCCCAAGGTCGGCGGCATCGCGACAGCGCTGACTACGCTCGGCAGCCAGTTTCATCGGCTGCTCGACGTCACGATCGTCTATCCGGAGGGCGCGCCCGACTTCTGGACTCTGCTCACCGGCCGGCTCGGCGCCGTCATGGTGCGCGTGCAGCAGCGCGAAATCCCGGCCGAGCTGCTCGCCGGCGACTACGCGACCGATCCGACGTTTCGTGCGCGCATGCAGGAGTGGATCAACAGCCTGTGGGCGGAGAAGGACGCGCTGGTCGGGACGCTGAAGGCCGCGTCGGCCTGACGCGCAAGACTCCGGCGCGCGTATCGTTCGCTCCTCGACCCGAGGAGTCCGCCGATGTTCGAAGCCACGATCGCTGGCAGCCTGCCCAAGCCGGGCTGGCTCGCCGAGACCGACAAGCTTTGGCCGCAGTGGAAGCTCGCGGGTGAAGCGCTCGCGGCTGCCAAGCGCGACGCGACGCTGCTATGGCTGAAGGAGCAGGAGGACGCGGGCCTCGACATCGTCGGTGACGGCGAACAGTCGCGCCAGCACTTCGTGCACGGCTTTCTCGAATTCGTCGACGGCATCGACTTCGAGCACAAGGTCGAGATGGGCATCCGCAACGACCGCTACAAGGCGATGGTGCCGCAGGTGGTCGGTCCCCTGAGGCTCAAGGGGCGGGTGCACCAGCTCGAGGCGCGGCTTGCCCGGAGCCACACGAAGAAGAAGCTGAAGATCACGCTGCCGGGTCCGATGACGATCGTCGACACGGTGGCCGATCGCTACTACGGGGACCGCGTCAAGCTGGCGATGGCGTTCGCGGAGCTTCTGAACCAGGAAGCGCGGGCGCTGCAGGCCGATGGCGTCGACGTGATCCAGTTCGACGAGCCGGCGTTCAATGTCTACATGGACGAGGTGAAGGCGTGGGGCATCCGGGCGCTCGACCGTGCGGCCGAGGGTCTCACCTGCATGACGGTCGTGCACATCTGCTACGGCTACGGCATCAAGGCCAACGTCGACTGGAAAGCGACGCTGGGCTCCGAGTGGCGCCAGTACGAGGAGATCTTTCCCGCGCTTGCGAAGAGCACGATCAAGGCGGTCTCGCTCGAGTGCATGAACTCGAAGGTGCCGATGCACCTGATGAAGCTGCTTGCGGGCAAGGACCTGCTGGTCGGCGTCATCGATGTCGCCTCGGACGTGGTCGAGACGCCGGAGCAGGTGGCCGACACGATCGGTAAGGCGCTGCAGTTCGTGGCGAGGGAGCACCTCTACCCGTGCACGAATTGCGGCATGGCGCCGATGAAACGCGAGATCGCGCTGGCCAAGCTCGCGGCGCTGGGCCAGGGCGCGGAGCTCGCGCGCCGGCGCTACGGGCGCTGACCGGAAGGGCCCACCGATGAGCCGACGCACGCTGAACCTCGACGACCGCCTGCACGACTACGTCGTGCGGCACAACCGCGAGCATCCGGAACTGGTGAAGCTGCGCGAGGCGACCGCCTCGCATCCGCGCGCCAACATGCAGATCTCGCCCGAGCAGGGCGCCCTGCTCGCAATGCTGGTGAAGCTGACAGGTGCGCGCCGCACGATCGAGATCGGCGTCTTCACCGGCTACAGCGCGCTGGCGGTGGCGCTGGCGCTGCCGGACGACGGCCGCATCCTGGCCTGCGACGTCAGTGACGAGTACACACGCGTCGGCCGCCCCTTCTGGGAGCGTGCGGGCGTGGCGCGCAAGATCGACCTCGTGCTCGAGCCGGCGCTGCACACGCTGGACGCGCGCCTGGCGACGGGGGAGGCCGGGCGCTACGACTTCGCGTTCATCGACGCCGACAAGGCGAACTACGACGGCTACTACGAGCGCTGTCTGAAGCTGCTGCGCGCCGGCGGACTCATGGCCTTCGACAACGTGCTGTGGAGCGGTCGCGTCGCCGACCGCGTCGATCCCGCCACGGATGCCGACACGGCAGCGCTGCAGCTGCTCAACGCCAAGCTGCAGGCGGATGAGCGCATCGATGTCGCGCTGCTGCCGGTCGGCGACGGGCTGACGCTGGCTCGGAAGCGCTGACGCAGCGTACGCCCGCGCCGCGGCGTCGCCGGTGCGGGCGCGTGCCCTCCTCCGGGTGGCGCGTCCTCAACGAGTGGCGTTCGCGGCGGGAGCGCCGCGGCGATAGCGACCCGGCGCCTCGCCGGTGACGCGCTTGAATGCCTTGGCGAACACGGTGCCGGAGGCATATCCCACGAGGCCCGCTGCGCGCTCCAGATCGAGTCCCTGCGCGCGCAGCAGGTTGCCGGCGCGGGTGATGCGCCAGCGGGTCAGGTAGGTCATCGGCGCTTCGCCCACCAGCTCGCGGAAGCGCACCGCGAGCGCCGTGCGCGACATCCCGACCGCACGCGCGAGCCTGTCGAGCGACCACGGCTCGGCGTAGTGCTCGTGCAGCAGCGCCAGCGCGTGCGCGATGCGCCGGTCCGACATGCCGCGCAGCCAGCCCGTCGCGCCCTCGTCCTGCGCCGCGTGCGCGCGCACGGCCTGGATGAAGAGCACGTCGGCCATGCGCTGCAGGACGGCCTTCGCGCCCTGCGCGCCCGAATCGATTTCGGCCTCGATGAACGCCAGCGTCGGCTCGAGCCAGCGGCGCACACTGGACTCGGATCCCTTCTGCACGATGACTGGCGGCAGTGCGGAGAACAGCGGATTGGCGGCGCTTCCGCCCGAAGTGAAGAAGCCGCCGATAACCCGCGTCACTTCACCGCGACCGGCGTGCACCGCACGCCCCGTGGCGTCCATCGGATGCAGCGCCAGCCAGTCATCGAACGGCACAAGCTGCGCTTCGCGGCCGGAGCGCACCACGTGCGGGGCGGAGTTCGGCAGCAGCACGAAATCGCCTGCGACCAGATGGTGCACGCGGCCGCGAGCGCCGACCTGCAGTTGCGCGCGTCCTTCGCGCACCAGATAGAACGGCGTGCGGCCCTGCCGGGCGATCGAGATGCCCCATGGTGCGTGCAGCTCGGCGCTGAAGTACACCGTCCCTTCGAGATGCACCTGGTCGATGACGTCGGTGAGGACGTCGAAGCCGGGACCGTGACCGACGTGAGCGCCGCCCGGGCCCGCATGGGTCCGCTTTGAACGTTTCGACATGAAATGCGTCTGTATGTGCCGTTTCTTTACCTTCTAGGGTCGCACGATACGCCCATCGAGTGCGACGCATCTGCGGCGCACCGGAACCGGAAGGAGAACACCATGACATTCCGCAAATCTGCCGTTCTGGCCATGACATTCGCCGGTCTTCTCGTGACGGGCGCGCAGGCGCAGGTCCGGACCGAGCCGGCTGGAAGCGTCTTCGTGTGGGAAGCGCTTGGAGCGACGCCGAGCATCCAGCTGAAGCGGGCAGGCGCGGCCACGTCGGTCGCACCGGCGCCCGGCGCCGCAGCTCGGGTGCCGGCGAGCCCGGGCGCGCCGAACGAATTCAGCTTCGATGCGCTGGGCGCCACGCCACAGATCAAGCGGCCCGAGGCGCTCAGCATGCCGCCGACGGCGGCCAAGATGCCGGCGACTCCGAAGGACGTGCGCTGACTGTCCCGTGGCGGCGAATCGGCGCCACCGCTACAGCACGACGCGCGTCAGCCACTCCGCCGTCAGCGCAGGGCGGGACTCGCCCTGCCGCTCGACGGTCACGAGCCACGTGAGCTGAACACCGCCGACGACGTCTTCGAGCTGCGCGAGCGCGAAGCGTCCGCGCAGCAGGCTGCCGGCCGGCACGGGCGAGACGAAGCGCACGCGATCGAAGCCGATGTTCACGCCGGCCCGAACGCCAGCGATGCGCAGGCAGTTTTCGATCAGGACGGTCAGCAGCGACAGGGTCAGGAAACCGTGCGCCACCGTGCAGCGCCTGCCGGCGCTGTCGAGAAACGGCGACTCACGCGCCGCACGCTCCGTGTCCACGTGGATCCACTGCGCATCGCGGGTCGCTTCGGCAAACTCGTCGATGACGGTCTGCGAGACTTCGAACCAGTCGCTGACGGCGATCTCCCGGCCGACGACGTCGCGCAACTGGTCGACGTCGAGAATCG
>DAOMFL010000042.1:0-27047 GCA_035429805.1 Burkholderiaceae bacterium | reverse complement strand
CTGACGGCGATCTCCCGGCCGACGACGTCGCGCAACTGGTCGACGTCGAGAATCGTCGTCATCGGATCGTCTCCGGTGCCGGCAGCCTTGCGCGCAGGCAGGATTCGCAGACGCAGCCCTCGCCGGAAGTGATCCGGGCGGCCGGTAGCAGCGGCAACCGGCTGCACCAGCACGGGTCGGCACCTCCGGCGCCACAGATGAAGTCGGCGCCGCAGCGTGCGCACCGACGTGCTTGAGGCGAGTCTCCCGAAGTCTTCATGTTCGGCATGAGCGTAGCGCGAAGCGGGGCGTGTTGAAGCTCAATGCGGCTCAACGCACGTTCGGCGCTGCGTCGCAGGTCGCTGCGGGGCCGGCTACCTTGGAAACGCGGCGCCAACCTCAAGGGAGACAACACTGAAACGCTCGATCATTCAAGCGGCCCTTGTCGGTGCCTGCCTCGCCATCGCAGCGACGGGCGCGCTTGGCCAGGGGAAGATCGACCTCGGCAAGCGCGAGTACGACGCCAACTGCGCGAGCTGCCACGGACTCAAGGGCACGGGCGATGGACCGAACCGGCCTTACCTGACGAAAGTGCCGACCGATCTGACGACGCTCGCACGGGCGAACGGTGGTGTGTTGCCGGTCAACCGGCTGTACGAGTCGATCGACGGTTCGAAGATGGATCCGGGGCACGGCCCCCGCGAAATGTCGACCTGGGGCACCGAGTATCGGGTGAAGGCCGGTGAGTACTACGTGGACTCGCCGTACGACGCCGAGGCGTTCACCCGGGCGAAAATCCTGGCGCTGATCGAGTACATCTCGCGGCTGCAGGTGAAGTGAGGCTCGTCGCAGGATCAAGGCGTTCCGGGGCCGCTGCACGGCGGTCCCGGCTGCTATTGCCGCGGCGGCGGGCGGTAGCCAAGACGGTCCGGGCTGCGGCAATGCGCTGTCGACGGTTGACAGGTCGCACCCGCGCTGGCGGCGCGCTTCCAGCCGGGCGGGTGTGTTGCAGGCGGTTACAGATCCACCGCTACGGGCCCGGCCCGCGCGAGTAGGATCGATTCCAGCGCCGGCCGCCGGTCGGCGGCTGTCATCGAAACCCTGGCGCAGTCGTTAAGCCGACAGGAGATCCCGATGAAGATTCGTACTGTAGCTGCGGCCCTGATTGCGGCGCTGTCGCTGGCTGTCGTGCCGGCGATCGCCGACGCGCAGCGAGCCGGTGGCTATGGCGGGTATGGCGGCCGGGGCTACGGGGGCACACCGCCGCCGCCTCCGCCCGGTGGTGGCGGCTATCGCGGTGGCTCCTGGGGCGGTAACTCGTGGGGTGGCGGCGTATGGCGTCCGCCGCCTCCGGCCGGTGTCTGGGGTCGTCCCTGGGGGCCAGCCTGGGGGCCTGGTTGGGGCTGGGGCTGGGGTGGCTGGGGTTGGAGTGGCTGGGGCTGGGGCGGCTGGGGTTGGGGCATCGGCTGGAATCCCGGCTGGGGCGGCTTTGCGCCCGGTGTCTGGGGCTGGAGCGTCGGCGCGCCGGTGGTCGTCTCGCCGGCCGTGAGCGGTGCCTGGGTGCTGCCGCCGAGTGCGTCCACCGTCTTCATCGAACGTGACAGCGCCGCGGCGGTCCCGCCGCCGGCGCAGCAATGGTGGTACTGGTGCGAGAGTGCGCACGCGTACTACCCCTACGTCGAATCCTGCGCGGAAGGCTGGCGGCGCGTCGAACCGCGCACGCCGCCGGGGGCTCAATGACGCGCGTTTTGTCTTCGCTGTTACGGCTGGCGGCGATCGGTGCCGCGGCGCTGCTCACTGCGTGCGTGACGGTACCTGCCGGACCGTCAATGTCCGCGTTGCCCGGCTCCAGGAAAGCGTGGGACCAGTTCCAGGCGGATGACGCTTCCTGCCGCGGCTACGCGAACAGCCTGGTCGGCGCACCGAGCGACGCCGCCGCGCAGGCGGGAGTCGGCAGCGCGGTTGCGGGCACGATCATCGGCGCGGCGGTCGGCGGACTGGTCGGCGGCAATCAGGGCGCTGCAGTCGGGGCCGGCATGGGACTGTTCTCGGGCAGCGTGATCGGCGCAGGCAACGCGCAGGCCGCCGGTTCGGTGACGCAGCAGCGTTACGACAGCGCTTATTACCAGTGCATGTACGGGCTCGGCAACCGTGTGCCCGCGCCGGCCGGCTATATCGCGCGCAATACCTCGGCAGCCGCGGCGGCCGCGAGGAGTGCGCCGCCACCGAACGCGGCCGTTCCGCCGCCCAACACGCCGCCGCCTCCGGCGCTGTCGTCGCGCGTTCCGCCGCCCAACGCGGCGATCCCGCCGCCGAACACGCCACCTCCCGCCGCGCTGTCAGCGCGCAACCCGCCGCCTGACGCGGCGATTCCGCCACCGAACACGCCGCCGCCGTACCAGTTGCCGCGCTGAGCCGCGCCGCGCGCAACTTGGGTATCGTCTCGCCCGTCGACCCCGGGTGATCCGATCATGAGCCACAAGCACGCCAACCTGCTGCGCGACCTCTTTCACGACCCGATCAATACCAATATCCACTGGCGCGAGATCGAGTCGCTGCTCAAGCACCTGGGTGCCGAAGTGGAATCGCTGTCCGGTGCCCGCATCCGCGTGAAGCTGAACCACGCCGAGGGCATCCTGCACCGGCCGCATCACGGCGGCAACACGCTCGACCGGAATTCCGTGCAGCACCTGCGCGAGTTGCTGGCGCGTGGCGGCGCCACGCCGGCGATGTACGAGGCGGCGCAGAAGGCCGCTGAAGAGCCGCAGGACCGCAAACACCGCGGCTGAGGTTTACGTTGCATTCATCCGCGACCGCAGGCGCGTCGGCTGGCGGACTGGCTCCAAGGGACATGCCATGACGCTGCTGATACTCGGTCTCCTCCTCTTCCTCGGTGTGCACTCGGTGCGCATCGTTGCCGACGACTGGCGCAGCCGGCGCGTTGCCGCGTGGGGGCTCAATGGATGGAAGGGCCTGGTATCGGTCGCGTCGATTGCCGGCTTCGCGCTGATCGTCTGGGGCTACGGCGCCGCGCGTGGCGCGCCGGTCGTGCTGTACGTGCCGCCGGTGTGGACGAAGCACGTCGCCGCCCTGCTGACGATTCCCGCCTTCATCCTGGTCGTCGCCGCCTACGTGCCGGGCACGCGCATCAAGCGCGCCGTCGGGCATCCGATGGTGGCCGGCGTCAAGTCCTGGGCATTCGCTCACCTCCTCGCCAACGGCAACCTCGCCGATGTGGTGCTGTTCGGCGGCTTCCTGGCCTGGGCTGTGGCCGACTACTTGTCGGCGCGCCGGCGTGACCGCGCCGCAGGCGTCGTCTACATTGTCGGGCCGGTCTCGCGCGATATCGCGGCGGTCGTCATCGGACTCGTCGCGTGGGCGGTGTTCGCGTTCTGGCTGCACGGCCTCCTCATCGGTGTGCGGCCCTTCGGCTGATCGCCGTTGGCGCTAAGCTGCCTTCCTGACATCGCGTGACGGGCGCCTCCATGAACTCGATATTCCGCCGCGGCTTGCTGCGCGCTGTGCTGATCGGACTGGCCGCCGCCCTTGCCGGCTGCGTCTATTACGGACCGCCGCCAGCCAGTCCGAGCACCTACGACCGCGCCTACAGCGCGATGCTCGGCGCGATGTCGGACCAGGGCGTGCAGGTCACGGATTCAAATCCCGCGTCCGGCCTGATCACCGGCCAGCGCGGCGGCATCACAGTCATCTCGACCGTGTCGCCGCAGGCGGACGGCACGACGAAAGTCGAGTTCCGAACGCGGGGAGACATCGCGCAGGACCCGAAATTGATCGACCGCATCACGAGTTCGTACAACGCCCGCATGGGGCGCTGAGCGCCGGCGGGTCGGGCTGCTGAGCTAGCTTGCGGCGCCGCCGACCACGGCGTCGATGCGCGCCAGCAGCTCTGGAGTCAGCTTCGGTACGACGTCCAGCGCCTTCATGTTTTCGGCGATCTGATCGACGCGCGTCGCGCCGGTGATGACGCTGGACACGTGCGGGTTCTTCAGGCACCACGCCAGCGCGAGCTGCGCGAGGGTGCAGCCGAGCTCGGTCGCGACCGGTTCCAGTTTCGCGACGATCTCGTTCTTTGCCGGATCGGTCAGCCCCTCGCGCAGGAAGGCATAGGTCTCGAGCGCGCCTCGGGTGCCGGGCGGAATGCCCTTGCGGTACTTGCCGGACAGCAGCCCGGACGCCAGCGGGCTCCACGTCGTGAGCCCGAGTCCGATGTCGTCGTAGAGCCGCGCGTACTCCTGCTCGACACGCTTGCGATGCAGCAGGTTGTACTGCGGCTGCTCCATCACCGGCTTGTGCAGGTTGCGCCGGTCGGCGATGTCCCACGCGGCGCGGATCTCATCGGCGCTCCATTCGCTGGTGCCCCAGTAGAGCGCCTTGCCGCGCGCGATGATGTCGTGCATCGCCCACACCGTTTCCTCGATCGGCGTCGTCGGGTCGGCGCGATGGCAGTACACGAGGTCGACGTAATCGAGCTGCAGGCGCCTGAGCGACCCGTCGATCGCATCGAGCAGGTACTTGCGGTTCAGCGTGTTGTTGTCATTGGCACAGGTGCGCATGCCCCAGTAGAACTTGGTCGAGACGACGTACTGGATGCGCGGCCGGCCGAGCTCCTTCAGGACCTTGCCCATGATGGTCTCGGAATCGCCCCTGGCGTAGATCTCGGCGTTGTCGAAGAAGTTGACGCCGGCATCGAACGCGGCGGCCATCAGCTCGCGCGCCGCACGCGTGTCGACCTGATTGCCGTAGGTGACCCAGGAGCCGAACGACAGTTCGGAGACTTTGAGGCCGGAGCGGCCGAGGCGGCGGTAGTTCATCGATCGGGCAGCGTGTGCGCAAAGCGGCGAGTCTACTGATACGGACTCGCCGTCGCCGCCTCAGCGCTCGCGCGTCAGCGGCACGAAGCGCACTGCGATCGTCCGTCGCGAGACGGTGCGGCCGTCGGCGTCCTTGCGGATCAGCAACAGGTCCTGGCCCAGCGCAACCGGACCGACCGGGATCACCAGCCGCCCGCCGGGCTTCAGCTGCTCGACGAGCGCCGGGGGCACGTGGTCCGGCGCCGCCGTCACGATGATGCCGTCAAATGGCGCCGCCTCGGGCCACCCCCGGTAGCCGTCGCCGACACGCGTCTCGACGTTGCGCACGCCGGCCGCATCGAGCGCGGCGCGGGCCTGCCGCGCGAGCGGTGCGACGATCTCGACCGAGTACACCTTGTGCACGCACGCAGCCAGCACGGCGGCCTGGTAGCCGGAACCCGTTCCGACTTCGAGTATCACGTCGCCGGGCTGCGGATCCAGCAGTTCGGTCATCAGCGCGACGATGAAAGGCTGCGAGATCGTCTGGCCGTGCCCGATGGGCAACGGGCGGTTCTCGTAGGCGAGCGGGGCCAGTTCCGGCGGCACGAAGCGTTCGCGCGGGACGGTTTCCATCGCGCGACGCACGGAGGGGCTCAATGCGCTGCGACCGGTCCCGTAGGCGGTGGCGCGCATGTCGGCGTCGATCTCCACCATCAGTCGCTCGTGCGCGCGGCGGACATCGCTTTGCGCTCGGTTCGTCAACGGCAGGGCGAGCCCGGCCACGACGGCGGCCAGGCCGGTGAGCCAGTGGCGACGTGACGTGATGCCGCTCATCGAAGGCGCCCGAGTGCCGCGATTGCCGCGGCCGATGCAGAGGACCTTCATCGTGGGTCAGCACCGACACGCGCGCAAGCGCCGCGGTCGATGGGACTTCAACTCGCCGTACACCCAGCGCCGCCGCCGTCGCCACGGCGATTCGGCCACGAGAAGGTGGAAGGCGCCGGCCCTGCGCGGCGCCGCTGAGACGGCTACTCGACGGGCAGGAAGCCTTCGATCGACAGGTAGCGCTCGCCGGTGTCGTAGTTGAAGCCGAGCACGCGGCTGCCTTTCGGCAGCTCCGGCAGTTTCTTCGCGATAGCCGCGAGCGTCGCGCCGGACGAGATACCGATCAGCAGCCCCTCTTCGCGCGCCGCTCGGCGCGCCATTTCGCGCGCTTCCTCGGCCTCGACCGTGATGACGCCGTCCAGCACTTCGGTCTTCAGGTTCGCTGGAATGAATCCGGCGCCGATGCCCTGGATCGGGTGCGGCGATGGCTGGCCGCCGGAGATGACCGGCGAGGCGGCGGGTTCGACCGCGAATACCCTGAGCTTTGGCCACTTGGGCTTGAGCACCAGGCCGACCGCGGAGATGTGGCCGCCGGTGCCGACGCCGGTGATGATCGCGTCCAGGCCTTCGGGGAAGTCGGCCAGGATCTCCTGCGCGGTGGTCTGCACGTGCGCCTCGATGTTGGCGGGGTTGTCGAACTGCTGCGGGATCCACGCGCCCGGCGTCTCGCTGGCCAGCTGCTGCGCGCGCTCGATCGCGCCCTTCATTCCTTTTTCGCGCGGCGTCAGCACGAACTTCGCGCCGTAGGCGAGCATCAGGCGGCGCCGCTCGACGGACATGCTGTCCGGCATCACGAGGATCAGCGGGTAACCCTTGACGGCCGCGACCATCGCAAGCCCGATGCCGGTGTTGCCGGAAGTCGGCTCGATGATGGTTCCGCCGGGCTTGAGCCGTCCGTCGCGTTCTGCCGCGGCCACCATCGACACCGCGATGCGGTCCTTGATTGAGCCGCCGGGATTGCTGCGCTCCGACTTCGACCACACCTCGTGGCCCGGAAACAGCCGGTTGATGCGGATGTGCGGGGTGTTGCCGATGGTCTCGAGAATGCTGGCTGCGCGCATGGTGAGCTCCGGGATTGACGCTGCGGCAACAGTACGCCGTCGCATTGGGTTGTTACATCACCCGGCCTGATAACGGTATGCACCGGAGGGTTATGCTCGGCGCCGTGGACCTCGCGATCAGCTATGACGACCTCGCTGCGGCGGCCCGGCGCCTCGCCGGTGTGGCCCACCGCACGCCGGTGATGACCTCGCGCACCGCCAACGAGCTCACTGGCGCGGAGCTGTTCTTCAAGTGCGAGAACTTCCAGCGCATGGGGGCCTTCAAGTTCCGCGGCGCGTACAACGCGCTGGCGCAGTTTTCGCCCGCGCAGCGCAAGGCCGGCGTCGTCGCCTTCTCCTCCGGCAACCACGCGCAGGCGGTGGCGCTGTCGGCACGCCTGCTCGGCATGCCGGCGACGATCGTGATGCCGAAGGATGCGCCGGCCATCAAGATCGAAGCCACGCGCGGCTACGGCGCCGACGTCGTGCTGTACGACCGTTACACCGAAGACCGGGAGGCGATCGGCCAGCGCCTGGCGAGCGAGCGCGGCATGACGCTGGTCCCGCCTTACGACCACCCGCATGTGATGGCGGGGCAGGGTACGTCGGCACTGGAACTGATGCAGGACGCCGGCCGGCTCGACCTGCTGCTGGTGTGCGTCGGCGGGGGCGGTCTGATCTCGGGTTGCGCGGTCGCGGCGCAGCACCTGCAGCCCGAATGCCGCGTCATCGGGGTCGAGCCGGAAGCGGGCAACGACGTGCAGCAGTCGCTGCGCGCCGGTTCGATCGTGCACATCGAGGTGCCCCGCACGATCGCCGACGGCGCGCAGACGCAGCACCCGGGCCGCTACACGTTTCCGGTGATCCAGCAGCTGGTCGCCGATGTCGTCACGGTGAGCGACGAGGCACTCAAGCGGGCGATGCGCTTCTTTGCGGAGCGCATGAAGATCGTCGTCGAGCCGACCGGCTGTCTTGGCGCCGCGGCGGCCTTCGAGCAGGCGGTCGACGTGCGCGGCCGCCGCGTCGGCGTCATCCTGAGCGGCGGCAACGTCGACCTGCGGCGCTACGCCGAGCTGCTGGTCGCGTAGCGCCGCCAGCCGCGTATCAGTCCCAGCTGCGGATCACGCCACAGGCAATTCGTGCCCCTGAGTTGCCGGCGGGCTGCGTCTTGTAGTCGTCGGGCTGCGCATGTATGACGATGGCGCGGTTGATGACGGAGTTGGGTCCGGGCGCCACCGTGAGCGTGTCTGACGTCACCGCGTAGACCGCGACACCTTCGCCGTTCGCCTGCAGGTTGGGCAGATCGCCCGCATGATGTTCCGGTCCGTCGGAGCGGCCATGCGGCTTGCCCTCAGGGTTGAAGTGCCCGCCGGCGCCCATGCCGTTGTTCGAGCAGTCCCCCTTTTCATGGACGTGGAAGCCGAAGCTCTGCCCACCCGGCAGGCCGTTGATGTCGGCGCGGATGTAGACCTTGCTGCCGCTGCCTCCGGCCTTGTCGCCCTCGGGCTGGTGGAACGTGACGCGCCCCCAGACTTTGCTGCCCTCGAAGCCCTTCACATCCGCGGCCGCCAACGGACCTTTGCTGAACGTTTCGCATCCCGTGGCGAGCATCGCGACGGCTGCAATGGCAATCCACCGTACCGACATGTTCTTCTCCTCGTTTCGAACGTTACTGTGGGCGTGGTCGTCATCGTAGCGGCTGGACGCTCGAAATGCAGCGCGGCGTCGCCGCTTTCCGGACTACTGCACAGGCGGCGGATTCCTAGGATGGCAGAAGGGTCCGATCCGGGTTCGCCATGCTGCAGCGTCGTCTCTTTGCTCTCGTATTACTCGTCGCGCTGCCGCTCGGCGCGGCGGCGGCCGAGTGGGCCGGCACGGTCGTGGGCGTTGCCGACGGTGACACGCTGACTCTGCTCGACGCGAGCCGGACACAGCACCGCATCCGCATCGACGGCATCGACGCGCCCGAGCGCATGCAGCCGTTCGGGCAACGCGCGCGGCAGTCACTGGCCGAACTCGCGCAGGGCCGCAGCGCCCGCGCCGAATGCCCGAAGTCAGATCGCTATGGCCGCGCGGTGTGTCGTGTGTACGTCGACGGTGTCGACGTCGGGCTCGAGCAGGTGCGCCGCGGGCTCGCGTGGCACTACGTGAAGTACGCGCACGAGCAGCCGCCGCAGGCGCGCATCGACTACGCGCGGGCCGAGGAACAGGCGCGTGCCGTGCACGCGGGACTCTGGACCGCCACGGCGCCGACGCCGCCCTGGGATTACCGGCGCGAACACTCGGTGCGCGCCGGGCGGTAGGGCTTCAGCCGGCGCGGCCGACGATCTGCGCGGTCGCCATCAGTTCTTCGAGCAGTGCCATCGACGCCCGCCCGGACACGGTGAAGGGGTCGAGCACCGGCTTGTCCGAGTACTTCAGCAGCAGCGAGGGATTGACCTTGGTGAGGTTGACCTGGCCCATCGTCCAGCCCGCGAAGTGCCGCTCCGGCACTTCGGCGTAGTGCAGCAGCACGATCTCGCGATGGCGCGTGTCGCGCACGATCTTCGCGTAGAGCGTGTTGACCGCATCGCGCCCGCCTTCGAGCGCCTGCATGTAGACCTCGCCGCCGTGGCACAGCACGCCGGTGATGCCGAGGGCCGGATTCTGTGTGCGCGACTGCTGCAGGATCGAATCGATGATCTCCTGCGTGACCGGAGCGGCGGCGCGGCTGGCGTACAGCAGGCGGACAAGCATGTCGGAGTCTCCGGTCAGGCGTTCTTCATCTTCAGCAGCGCGAGGAACTCGCGCCGCAGGTTCGGGTCCTTCAGGAACGCGCCGCGCATGACGCTGTTGATCATCTTGGAGTCCGTGTCCTTGACGCCTCTCCACTGCATGCAGAAGTGATCAGCCTCCATGACGATCGCGAGGCCATCGGGCTGCATCGTCCCCTGCAGCAGATCCGCGAGGTGCGTCACCGCTTCTTCCTGGATCTGCGGCCGGCTCATCACCCAGTCGGCAAGGCGCACGTACTTCGACAGCCCGATCAGGTTCGAGTGCTCGTTCGGCAGCACGCCGATCCAGACCTTGCCCAGGATCGGGCACAGATGGTGCGAACAGGCGCTGCGCACCGTGATTGGACCGACGATCATCAGCTCGTTGAGCCGTTCGACGTTCGGGAACTCCGTCACTGCGGGCATCTCGGCGTAGCGCCCGCGGAAGACCTCGGTCAGGTACATCTTGGCGACGCGGCGCGCGGTCTCGCGCGTGTTGTGATCGCTGTCGACGTCGATGACGAGGCTTTCGAGCACGCCGAGCATCCTGCGCTCGACTTCCTCCTGCAGCAGCGGGAGTTCATCGGGCTGGATGAACGGCGCGATGCAGTCGTTCGCGTGAAACCGGTGCTTCGCCTTCTGCAGGCGCTCGCGGATCTTCTGCGAGACCGGCACGCCGAGGTCGGCAGTGTCGCTCGGGCCTGACGGGGGATTGCGCGCATTCATGATCGGCTTCCAGCGCGGGTCGGCAAGAGACTATATAGGAAGCGCCGTCCGGTGCGACGATTCGCGCCTCAGCCCGGTGCGGCCTGGGCGCGCATCTTGGCCGCGATAAAGTCGCCGTGCGGGATGTGCAGAAGATCGCCGATCCTGCGCATCAGGTGATTCTCGTGCGCAGAAAGAGCCGCGTCCGCGTAGGCGACGCGCCACATCAACTCAACGATGCGCAGCTTCTGTTCCGGCGTGAAGTGCCGGTTCACGAGCGAAGTGAACTGGTAGTAGTCGGTGGCCTGCTTCATCTCGGCCTCGGCGAGCTCGATCAGCGCCGACGCTTCCCCCTCCGGCAGTTCGAACCTTTCCCGCACCGCACGCAGCACCACATCGCGCTCTTCCGCGCTCGTGTCGCTGTCGATGCGCGCCACCTCGACCAGCAGGGCCGCCGTCGCCAGCTGGATCGAATGGCGTTCTTCGCCAGCCGGCGGCGCGGCGATGTGGCGGTCGAAGAAGTCGCGAAGCGCGTTCAGCATGGGCCCGAGTCTCGCAGCGAGCCCGGCATCTAGCAAGTCGGCGCGGCGCGGGTAAAGTGACGCGCGTGCGGGGCCGGGACAGGCGGGGAATTCATGGGCGAGTGGCTGCAGGGCGTATTCGGGTCCAGCGCGGTGCTGTCGGGCGGCCTGACGCTCGCGCTGCTCGGTCTGCTGGTGGTGTGGCTGCGCGAAGTGCCCGGCAAGGTGTTCGGCTGGGCCAAGCACTTCCTGATCACGACGCTGACGGTCGACAGTCGCGACGAACTGATGTTTCCGGCGCTGGTCGAGTACATGGACAGCCGTGAATCGCTGCGGCGCCTCAACAACTTCACCGCGCGCGCGGTGCGCCAGGGCACCGCCTACCAGAGCCTGCACGACGAACTGCAGCAGGGCGGAAAGCCGCTGACGGTGCTGTCGCCGGGCGAGGGCTTCCATCTCTTCTTCCTCGACGGCCGGCTGATGTGGATGAAGCGCGAGGTCCAGGTCGGCCCGTCGATCTTCGAGAAGATCTCGCTCTCCACGCCCGGCCGCAACAAGGCGCCGCTGGAGGAACTGGTGCACGCGGCGATGGAGCATCGGATCGCGCGCGAACTCAACCGCATCGCGGTCTACATGCCGAGCCCCTATAACAACGAGTGGATGCGGGCGCGACTGGGAAACAACCGCAAGCTCGATTCGGTGGTGCTGAAGGCCGGGCAGAAGGAGTCGATTCTCGAGGACCTCAATCGCTTCTTCGCTTCGCATGAGCGCTACGAAGCGCTGGGCATTCCGTGGCGGCGCGGCTATCTGCTGTACGGGCCGCCGGGTACCGGCAAGACCTCGCTCGTGACCGCGATCGCGTCGGAGCTGGCGCTGAACGTCTGCGTGCTGAGCCTTGCTTCGCCGAACGTGACCGACGAGAAGATCGGCAACCTGCTGTCATCGGTGCCGCAGCGATCGGTGATCCTGATCGAAGACGTCGATGCGTTCTTCCGCCAGCGCGACAAGGCCGACACCGGCGTGAAGGTGTCGTACTCGGGCTTCATCAACGCGCTCGATGGAGTCGCCGCCCACGAGGGCTCGGTCGTGTTCCTGACGACGAACCATCCCGAGCTGATCGACGAGGCAGCGATCCGCTCGGGGCGTGTCGACTTCCGGCTCGAACTCGGCCTGTGCGACGCCGGACAGCTCGAGCGCATGTTCCTGAAGTTCTTCGACGACGCGTCGGCAGCGGCGCGCTTCGCGCGCGAGGTTGCGCCCGGCCGCTGGTCACCAGCGCAGGTGCAGGAGCGGCTGCTCAAGGCCCACAGCGTCGATGAAGCGATCGCGCTGTTCCGCGAACTACCGACCCGACCGAGCGCGCAGGCTCGCGCCGCCTGAGGCGACCGCATCGCGCGTTCCTGTGATGGGATCGCGTTCGTCGGCTGCCATCGGCCGCCCGGACGAACCGACACCGCCGGACTAGAGCCTATATTCAGGGACGTCAGGGGAACGATCTCTACACTGCGCGCCTCGAATGCTCGCCCGCACACGCAACCGCTGTGTGCAGTCAAGCCCGTTGCCTGGGCATCACGCCACAGCGATGCCCGGCGCGAATCTCATGCGATTCAGGAAATGGCTGCTCGCCGATGGAATGCGGCGGGGCGTGGCCGTTGCTAGAGATAAAGATAAGAACAGGAGCGATCTGCTCGGGATGTCCTGACCAGGGACCTACAGGGAGGACGGCGCCAAAAGCGTCGGAGAGGGAGTGCACGGATTCAATGAAGAGGACGGCGACACGCCGGATCTGCACGCAGCGCGCGGACTGATACCCGCGATCCTGCTGGGCGCGGCCATCTGGACCGTAGCCGTGCTCCTCGCTGTCTTTCTCTGGTGACGATGCGCGGCCCGTGGAGTCGGGACCGCTGCGCCTTTCGTCCATCGGTTGTGCCGGTGCGTGCGGACTGCCGCACTGGAAGCCCTCTCGCATCGCGCGAGCCGCCTGAACCCGTCGGCGGCCGTCAGGGTGCCGCCTCCGGTCTCGCGGCGCGGTTGCCGAGCCACACTGTGCCGAATGCGAGGCGCCCGTCGCCCGGCCGCCGGCCGCGTCTCGACTTTCGCCTGACCTCGCCGTGCGCGGCTTGTCGCGCAACTTATACAGGCGTATAAGGAACCATGGCTGTTGCGGCGACGGGGTCGACGTCCACGCGAGAGCGCCTGCTGCGCACGGGACTGGCGCAGGCGCGGCGCCGCGGCGTGCGCTCGATCACGGTGCGCGGCATCTGCCAGCAGGCCGGCGCCAACCTCGGTACCTTCGTCTACCACTTCGGCTCACGCGACGCCTTCGTCACCGAGGTCATCGAGCGCTGGTACGCGCCGCTGCTGCAGTCGCTGGCCGACACCGTGGACCGGGAACTGCCGCCGCTGCAGCGCCTGCGCGCGCTCGTGCTGCAGATGGCCGACTGGGCGGCCGCGAACCGGCGCTTCATCACGCACGTGCTGATGGATGCGGCGGGCGGCGAGCCCGCCGCCGTCGACTTCGTCCGTTCGCTGGCAGGCCGGCATCCGGCGCTGATCCTGCGCGTCATCGGCGAGGCCCAGGCCGTGCGGGTGCTGCCGGCGGGCGAACCGGTCAACATGCTGCTGTTCCTGATGGGTGCCATCGCGCTGCCGATGCTGCTGGTCGAGCGCATGACCGAGGCGCGGCTGGCGCCGGCCGATCTGTCGCGCGCGCTGGCGCGCTTTGCTCATGAGCGCGAGTTTCGCCAGCAGCGGCTCGACTGGGCCATCGCCGGACTCGCAACGGAGGGCGCACATGCCGGGCGACGCGCATCGCTGGCGCACTGAGATCGGTGCGCTGACCCTCGCTTTGCTGGCGCTGGCCGGCTGCACGCGGGTCGATCCCGATCGGTTCAGCGGCTACGCCGAGGCAGACCTCGTCTATGTGGCACCGGCCATCAGCGGGCGTGTGCAGACGCTGGCGGTCGACCGGGGCGCACGGGTCGAGCGCGGCGCCAAGCTGTTCCAGCTCGATCCCGATCCCGAGGCATTCGAGCGCGCCGCGGCCGCTGCCCGGGTGGAGCGCGCTGCGGCGCAGGCCAGCAACCTGCGCAAGGGCAAGCGCGTCGACGAGTTGCGCGCCATCGAGCAGCAGGTCGAGCAGGCGCGTGCCGCGCTTGCATTCTCCACGCAGGAGCTGACGCGCGCCGAAGCACTGGTCAAGCAGGGCTTCATATCGCCCAACCAGCTCGACGGCCTGCGCAGCGCGCGCGCGCGCGATGCCGCCCGCGTCGCCGAGGTCCAGGCGCAGCTCGCGACCGCGCGCGACGCGGCGCGTCCCGACGAGATCGCCGCGGCAGATGCGGACCAGCGCGCCGCGCAGAGCGACCTCGCCTCGATGCGCTGGCGCGAGGACCAGACGCGCGGCATCTCGAGTGTCGGCGGCGTCGTCCAGGACGTCATGTACCGGCCCGGCGAGTGGGTCCAGCAGGGCATGCCGGTCGTCGCGCTGCTGCCGGACGGCGCGGTCAAGGTCCGCTTCTTCGTTCCCCAGGAAACGCTGTCGCGCCTGCACGTGGACGACACCGTGGCAGTTACGTGCGACGGCTGCCCCGCCGGCATGACGGCCCGCGTGAGCTTCATCGCTTCGCAGGCCGAGTACACGCCGCCGGTGATCTACAGCAACGAGAGCCGGGCGAAGCTGGTCTTCATGGCGGAGGCGCGGCCGGACGCCGCCGCGGCAAAGGTGCTGAAGCCGGGGCAGCCGGTCGACGTGCGCCTGGCGAACCCGCGCTAGCGGTGGCAACCAAGGCATGAGCGGCGCCCTCGCGATCGACGTGCGTGGCCTCACCAAGGCCTTCGACGGCCGCACGGTCGTCGATCACATCGACCTCGGCGTGCCGCGCGGCGAAGTGTGCGGCTTCCTGGGGCCGAACGGCAGCGGCAAGACGACGACGATCCGCATGCTGTGCGGGCTGCTCGAAGTCGATGCCGGCGAGGGCACCTGCCTGGGCTACGACATCCGGCGCGAAGCGCGTCGCATCAAGCTGCGCGTCGGCTACATGACGCAGCGCTTCGGTTTGTACGAGGATCTGTCGATCGAGGAGAACCTTGATTTCATCGCGCGTGTCTACCGGATCCATGACCGGCGGACGCGCGTGCGCGCGGCGCTCGACCGGCTCGGCCTCGTCGATCGCCGTGCGCAGCTCGCGGGCGCCCTGTCGGGTGGCTGGAAGCAGCGGCTCGCGCTCGCCGCGTGCCTGCTGCACGAGCCCGAGCTGCTGCTGCTCGACGAACCCACGGCCGGCGTCGATCCGCGCGCGCGCCGCGACTTCTGGCGCGAGATCCACGCGCTCGCCGCCGAGGGCATCACCGTGCTCGTCAGCACGCACTACATGGACGAGGCCGAGCGTTGCCACCGGCTCGTCTACATCTCCTACGGCAAGGTGCTGGCGGCCGGCACCGCAGCCGAGGTCGTCGCGCGCGCCGGACTGCACACCTGGCGCGTCAGCGGAGAGGCGATCGGCGACGTCCTCGACATCGTCGAACGGGACGGCGACTGGATGGCGGTGCCGTTCGGCACCAGTCTGCACGTCAGCAGCTCGCGCAACGGTGACTTCCCGGCCTGGCTGGCGCGGCACGATGCGTCGCTGGCGAGCCGGGTGCAAATTGCGCCGATCGCGACGGGGCTCGAAGACGTCTTCATCGCGCTGACCCAGAATGCCCGCGACACGCTCCGCTGAACCGCGCCGAGGCGGGCTTTCGCTCGAGCGCATCGTCGCCGTGCTGCGCAAGGAGTTCGTGCAGCTGCGACGCGACCGGCTGACGTTCGCGATGCTGATCGGCGTGCCCATCATGCAGCTCATCCTGTTCGGCTATGCGATCAACGCCGATCCGAAGCAGCTGCCGACTGCGGTCGTCGCACTCGACCAGTCGCCGCTGGTGCGCAGCATCGTGCGCGCCGCACAGAACACCGACTACTTCAGAATCATCGAGGTCGGCTCCGAGAGCGAGGCCGAGCGCCTGATCGCGCGTGGCGACGTCCAGTTCGCGCTCGTCTTCCCGTCCGATTTCAGCCGCCGTGTGCTGCGCGGCGAGTCGCCGCCGATGGCGGTCTACGCGGATGCGACCGATCCCGCCGCCACCGGGCCCGCCGTCTCGGCGCTGCAGCGCCTGCCCGAGGTCGCGCTCAGGTACGACCTGCGCGGTCCCGTCGCGCAGACCGCAACCCAGCATGCGCCGTTCGAGGTCATCATCCACAAGCGCTACAACCCCGAGGGGCTGACGAACTACAACGTCGTGCCGGGCCTGATGGGCGTGATCCTGACGATGACGCTGGTGATGATGACCGCGATGGGCATGACCCGGGAACGCGAGCGCGGCACACTGGAGAACCTGCTCGCGACGCCGGTGCGCCCGTCGGAAGTGATGATCGGCAAGATCCTGCCGTACGTGCTGATCGGCTATACGCAGGTGCTGATCGTCTTCACCGCCGCGCGGCTGCTGTTCGAAGTGCCGATGTACGGCAACTTCCTCGTGCTTTCGGTGGCGATCGTGATCTTCATTGTCGCGACGCTCGGCGTCGGGTTCACGTTCTCGACGATGGCGCGCTCGCAGATGCAGTCGATGCAGATGACGATGTTCTTCTTCCTGCCGAACATCCTGCTGTCGGGCTTCATGTTCCCGTTCCGCGGCATGCCGAGGTGGGCGCAATGGATCGGCGAGGCTCTGCCATTAACACACTTCCTGCGCATCGTCCGCGGCGTCATGCTGAAGGGTGCGGGGTGGTCCGACATTGCGCCGCAGATCGTGCCGATCCTGATTTTCATCGCGGTCGCGGCCCTGATCGCGATGAAGCGCTATCGGCAGACGCTGGACTGATCTCCGCTGATCGCGACCGGCCGGACGGCGCTGCTACGCTCACGGCATGACACGTCGATTCGCGCTTGCCGCACTGATGGGCTGCCTGCTGCTGGCCGCTGCGCCCGGCGCCTCGGCCGCACTGGACATTCAGGTCGCCGTGCAGCGCCGGGGCGACGTGCTCGTCGTCGACGCGGCGCTCGTGGCGCCCGTTTCGCAGGGCGAGGCCTGGGCCGTGCTGACCGACTTCAATGCGATGAGCCGCTTTGTCCCCAACCTGGAGGCGAGCCGCATCGCGCAGCGCGAGGGTGACCGGCTGCGCGTCGAACAACGCGGCGTTGCGCGCTGGGGCCCGTTGGCTCATGCCTTTTCGATGGTGCGCAACATCGAGCTTCAGCCGATGTCGCAGGTGCGGTCCGAGTCGGTCGATGGATCACTCAAGCAGGTGAAGTCGCTCACCCGCTTCACGGCGGTTGCCGGGGGCACGGAAATCCGGCACCACATCGAATTCGGTGTCGATACATGGATGCCCGACCTGCTGGTCGAACCGTTCCTGCGGCACGAGGTGCGTGAGCAGTTCGAGGCGGTGGTCGAAGAGATGCTGCGGCGGCGTGCGGCGCCACGGTAGCGCGCTCGCGTCCGCATCCGCCGATGAAACGACGACAGCTACTGGGTGTGCTGCTGGCGCTGCCCGGTGCGAGTGCGCGCGCAGCCGACGAAAGGACCGGCAAGTGGGTCGCAGCCACGCGTCGCGGTCCGGTCTTCAGCATCGATGCGGTCATCGTGGTGCCGGTGACGCCGCGCGTTGCGTGGGACGTACTCTCGGATTTCGACGCGTGGCCGACGTTCGTGCCCGGCATGGCGTCGAGCCGCGTCGTGGCACGTGAAGGCACGCTCGTACGCATCGAACAGCGCGGCGAGCTGAAATGGGGTCCGGCGATGCACCCGTACACGACCGTGCGCGATGTGCAGCTGACGCCGTTCGAGTCGATGCGGTCGACGTCGATCGAGGGTGCAGCCCCGCGCGAACAGTCGGTGACGCGGTTCAAGGAGGTCGCGGCCGGCGCCGAGATCTGGCACCACGCGGAGATGGCGTTCGAGAACTGGATGCCCGACTGGCTGGCCGAGTCGTTCCTGCAGAACGTCATGCAGGAGCGTTACGACGCCATGGCCGCCGAGATGGTGCGGCGTAACGCGACGTCGCAGCGCTGAGCGGCGGCGGGCCGGCCGGCGCGCGCGCGGGTAAACTCACCGGTTCGAAGTTTCCGACCAAACACCTTCAGGAGAATGGGAATGCGCAAGTTCACCCTCGTCGCTGCGGCAGTCCTCGCGATCGCGACAACCCCGGTCATCGCCCAGACCGGCGGCGCTGTCGTGGCGTCCGAGCCCGGCAAGGTCGCTGTCGCCGACACCGTGCGCGCCATGGCCGAAGTGACCGCCATCGACAAGGCCAAGCGGCTGGTGACGCTCAAGGGCCAGGACGGCAACATCTTCGTGGTGCAGGCCGGTCCGGCCGTGAAGAACTTCGATCAGATCAAGGTCGGCGACCTGGTCATCGCGCAGTACGTCGAGGCACTGACGCTCGAGCTGAAGAAGGGTGGAGGCCAGATCCGCGAGCGCACCGAGCGTGAGACGGCCGTCGCTGCGAAGCCGGGCGAGACGCCCGGCGTGGCGGCAGGCCGCCAAGTGACCGTGATCGCCGATGTCATCGGCGTCGATGCGCAGAAGCAGACGATCCGCGTCAAGGGCCCGCAGCGCACGATCGACCTCAAGGTCCGTGATCCGAACCAGTTCAAGCTGGTCAAGGTGGGTGACCAGATCGAAGCGGTCTTCACCGAGGCGGTCGCCATCGCGGTCGATCCCGCGCAGCGACCGGCGCCCACGCCGGCTGCGCCGAAGAAGTAATCCCGCTTTCGATCCGACTCAGGGCCGGCATCGCCGGCCCGTTTCATTTCAGCCCGCCGCTGCTTGGGCGCGCTGCTCCAGGGCGCTCCAGCGCTCGAATTTCTCGGCCAGTTCGTGCTCGATCGACTCGGCGCGCAACCGGTCGGCCTTGATCCTTTCGGGTCCGTCACGGTGATAGTCGGGGCGGCTCATACGTGCAGTGATCTCGTGCTGCTCGCGCTCGAGTGCCTCGATCGCAGAGGGCAGGGTTTCGAGTTCCCGCTGTTCCCTGAACGACAGCTTGACGCGCGCGGCGCGCGCTGGCCGTTCGCCGCGCGTGTCGCTGCGCACTGGACGATCGGCGGCCGGCGATGGCGGTTCCGGCCGCAGCGCGAGCCAGTCACTGTAGCCGCCGGCGTACTCGGTCCAGCGGCCGTCGCCCTCGGCGACCAGAGACTGCGTGACCACGTTGTCGAGGAACGCGCGATCATGGCTCACCAGCAGCAGCGTGCCGGCGTAGCCCTGCAACGTCGCCTCGAGCAGTTCCAGCGATTCGATGTCGAGATCGTTGGTGGGCTCATCGAGCACCAGCAGATTGGCCGGCCGCGCGAACAGTCGCGCCAGCAGCAGCCGGTTGCGCTCGCCACCTGAAAGCGTCTTGACCAGTGAGCCGGCCCGCTGCGGCGAGAACAGGAAGTCGCCGAGGTAACTCAGCACATGCTTGCGCGCGCCGGCGATGTCGATCCAGTCCGATCCCGGGCTGATGGACTCGGCCACCGTGTGCTCGGGGTCGAGCGCCTCGCGCATCTGGTCGAAGTACGCGACCTGCAGGTTCGTGCCGCGACGCACGTGGCCGCTGTCGGGCGCGAGCGTGCCGAGGATCAGGCGCAGCAGCGTCGTCTTGCCGGCGCCGTTGGGCCCGATCAGCGCAAGACGGTCGCCGCGCAGGATGCGCGTCGACAGCCGGTCAACGACGACGCGGTCACCGAAGCGTTTGCAGACATCGGTGAGTTCCGCCACGAGCCGGCCGGAGCGTTCGCCCGCGTCCAGCGTCATCGCGACATTGCCGAGGCGCTCGCGCCGCGCCGTGCGCTCGCGCCGCAGCGCTTCGAGCCGCACGACGCGGCCGGCGTTGCGCGTGCGCCGCGCTTCGATGCCCTTGCGGATCCAGGCCTCCTCCTGCGCCCAGAATCTGTCGAACTTGCGGCTCGCGGTCTCTTCGGCGGCGAGTTCGGTGGCGCGGCGGCCCTCCCACGCGCTGTAGTTGCCGGGATACGAGCGCAGCCGTCCGCGATCGAGTTCGACGATGCGGTTGGCGACGCGATCGAGGAAGGCGCGGTCGTGCGTGATGACGATCAGCGCCGGCCCCCGGAGCAGCAAGTCCTCCAGCAGCGTGATGCCGTCGATGTCGAGGTGGTTGGTCGGCTCGTCGAGGAGCATGAGGTCGGGCGCCAGCGCGAACGCCAGGGCGAGTGCGGCACGCTTGCGCTGGCCCCCGGACAGTCGATCCGGGTCCAGCGCCTCGTCGAGGCCGAGGCGGTGCAGATACTCGACCAGTCGGGCTTCGATGCGCCAGCGCTCGCGCTCGTCGTGCAGAGCCTCGAGTGCGCCGCGTCGTGCCAGGCTCTCGCGCAGCGTCGAACCCGGTTCTAGCACCGGCTCCTGTTCGACCAGCGCAACGTGCAGCCCGTCCCTGCGCTTGACCTCGCCGCCATCGAGTTCGAGGCGGCTTGCGATGACGGCGAGCAGTGAACTCTTGCCGGTGCCGTTGCGGCCGATCAGCCCGATGCGGTCGCCGTCGAGCACGGTGAGCGACGCGCCGTCGAGCAGCGGCTGCAGGCCGAACGCCAGTTCACCGTCGAGCAGGGTCAGCAGGGTCATGCCCGGATTGTCGCAACTCGGCGGCGAGGACTGCCGCCATCAGCGGCTGGCTCGCGCCTGCTGCGCCAGCCACCGGATGGCGGCGGCGGTTTCGGGCGGCACCGCCACCGGCGCCGGTTCCCGCTGGCGCAGGGCCTGCAGCAGCCGGTCGACCTGTTCGATCTGCGGCAGCACGGTGCCGAAGAACACCGGCACGTCCCGGCACAGCACCAGTAGCGTCGGAAAGGTTTCAATGTCGAGGTCACCGAGGGCGTCGGCTTCGTCCTCGACATCGACCCACAGGTGCAGTTCGTCGGGCACGCTGGCCGCGCGTGCGGCCAGCTGCGGCCGGTACTCGAGGCAGGTGCGGCACCATTCGGCGCACAGGCTGACGACAGTCCAGTCTCCGGGCGTGGTGGTGGCAGACAGCACGGTGGGCATGGCGGAATTGTGCCCGCGAGAGCGGGGGCCCGTAGACTGCGCCGTCATGAGCCCGATCGAGCCGATGTGGCGTCCGGGTGCCGGGCGCGTCGAACGCGCCCGCATCACCGCGTTCACGAAATGGCTCGCGCGCGAACGCGGCCTCGCCTTCGCCAATTACGAGTCGATGTGGCTCTGGTCGGTCACCGACCTCGAGGGATTCTGGAGCGCGATCTGGCAGTTCTTCGACATTCGCGCATCCGCGCCTTACGAACGGGTCCTGGCGGCGCGCGGGATGCCCGGCGCGGAGTGGTTTCCTGGCGCGCGGCTGAATCTAGCCGACCAGGTGTTCCGCCACGCGTCCGGGTCGCGGCCGGCGATCGTCGCTGGCAACGAATCAGGTGCGCAGCAGGAGCTGTCGTGGCGCGAACTCGAACGGCAGGTCGGCGCGCTCGCCGCGTCGCTGCGCGCGCTCGGCGTCGTGCCGGGCGACCGCGTCGTCGCGATCCTGCCCAACATTCCGCAGGCCATCATTGCGTTCCTGGCGTGCGCGAGCGTCGGAGCGGTGTGGTCCGTGTGTTCACCCGACATGGGGCCGGTGGCGGTGCTCGATCGCTTCCGCCAGATCGCGCCCAAAGTGCTGATCGCGGCCGACGGTTATCGCTATGGCGGCAAGGCGTACGAGCGCGGCGCGATGCTGGCCAAGGTGCGTGCGGCGCTGCCGTCGCTCGAGCACACCGTCGTCGTGCCGAACCTCGATGGTGTGCACGATCCTGTGCGCGTGCCAGGCGCGCTGCCTTGGGCGGAGCTCGTCTCCGGCGATGCGCCGCTCGTCACCACTCAGGTCGCCTCCGCGCATCCGTTGTGGGTCGTGTATTCCTCGGGCACGACGGGATTGCCGAAGGCGATCGTGCACGGCCATGCCGGGGCGCTGGTCGAGATGCTCAAGGGTGTCGGCCTGCATCGCGACATCGGTCCGGGCGACCGGTTTCACTGGTACACCAGCACCGGCTGGATCATGTGGAACGTGCAGGTCAGCGGTCTCGTCGCCGGAGCCACCGCGGTGCTTTACGACGGCAACCCGGGATTCCCCGACCTCGGCGTGCTGTGGCGCTTCGTGTCGGCCGTGGGTGCCACGTTCTTCGGCGCCGGCGCAGCGTTCTACGCCAACTGCATGAAGGCCGGCATCGAGCCTGCAATGACTGCCGACCTGTCGACTTTGCAGACGCTCGGCTCGACCGGATCGCCGCTGCCACCGGAGGCGTACCGCTGGGCCTACGGCCACGTGAAGCGCGATCTCTGGCTCGTCTCGATCGCCGGCGGCACCGATCTTGCCGGCGCCTTCTTGACCGGCCTGCCGACGTTGCCGGTGTACGAGGGCGAGATGCAGTGCCGCGCGCTCGGACTCAAGGTCGAAGCCTATGACGACGCGGGGCGGCCGGTCATCGGCGAGGTCGGCGAACTCGTCTGCACCGAACCGTTTCCGTCGATGCCGCTCTGCTTCTGGAACGATCCGGGCGATGCACGCTATCGCGAGAGCTACTTCGAAACCTACCCCGGCGCGTGGCGGCACGGCGACTGGGTGAAGCTGGTCGCAAGGCCGGAAGCCGTCGGCGGCATCATCTACGGCCGCTCCGACGCGACCATAAACCGCCACGGCATCCGCATGGGGACGGCGGAGCTCTACCGGGCGGTCGAGGGGATCCCGGAGGTCATCGATTCGCTGGTCGTCGACCTCGAGTATCTCGGCCGCGAGTCCTATATGCCGCTCTTCGTTGTGCTGCGGCCCGGCGTCGTGCTCGACGACGCGCTCAAGGCACGCCTTAACGACACGATCCGCGCCGCGCTTTCGGCGCGCCATGTGCCGAGCGAGATCCTCGCCGTTGCAGAGGTGCCGCGAACGCTGTCGGCCAAGAAGATGGAACTGCCGGTCAAGAAGCTGCTGCTGGGCCATCCGCTCGAGAAAGTCGCGCACGCCGATGCGATGGCCAATCCGTCGAGCCTCGACTGGTTCGTCGAGTTCGCGCGGCGGCGTGCCGCGCAGGTCGACTCCGGCCGCTGAAGCCGGGAGGCGCGTCTCCTCAGTGGAGATGCTGGTGATGGCTGTCGGGCACGTGCGGATGACTGTGCCGGAGCCCTTCGTGCCGATGCGGGTGGCTGTGCGCGTCGACCGGCATCACGTCGTGGAAGTGAACGTGATGGCCGTCATCGTGGCGGTGCGCATGCTCGTGTTCGAGCGCTTCATGTTCGTGCTCGTGACCGTGCGATTCCGTCAGGTGGAGTGCCAGGCCCGCCAGACGTCAGCGGCAGCATCGCAGCCTTGGAGCGCGGGTCCATCGCCTTGCGGTGAGGACCGCGCCAGCAGCGCAGCACGCGGCGCCTCGAGCTTCAGCATCAGCGATGCGGCGGTCGCGACCAGCCGCGGCAGATCCGGCCGCGCGAGCCCGGCATCCGCGCGCTGCGGCCGACGTGACAGCGCGCCCACCGTCGCCGCGCCGGCGTACAGCAGCGCCGCGGTGGCGAATGCCCCCACGCCGGCTCCGAACCACTGGACCAGCGGAGTGCTGACGCCGAATAGCGCGGCTGCCAGCAGGGCGAGCCGGCCGCTGCGCAGCGCCGGCAGGGGTGTGCGTCGCTGCATGTGAAGGGGGAACGAGTAACGAGCGTGGCGGAGGCCGTCCACGGACTGTGCCGTTGCCGTCCGCCGAAAATCTGTCTTGCAATAGTTATTACACTATGCAATAGTTATTACATGCAAACGGACTGGCTTGCTCTCGTGCTCACGTTGCCCACCTCCCCCAGCTCGGTTCGCGTCCGCATCTGGCGCGCGCTGAAGGCGAGCGGCTGCGGTGCGCTGCGCGACGGCGTCTACCTGCTGCCGGCGCGGCCCGGCTCCGCGGACGTTTTCGATGCGCTGGCGGACGAAGTGCGGCAGGCCGGCGGCGAGGCCACCCGGCTCGCGCTCACGGCGTCCGATCGCGAGCAGCAGGCCCAGTTCGAGGCGCTGTTTGACCGCTCGGCGGAATTCAAGGCGTTCGAGGTCGAACTGGCGCGCCAGCGGCGGGCGCTGCGATCCGCCACCGAAACGGCGGGGCGGCGCGTGCTGCGATCGCTGGTGCAGCGCCTCGACGCGCTGCAGGCGATCGATTTCTTCGCCGACGGCCATGGCGCCGCGGCAGCCACCGCGCTGGAGGAACTGCGCGCCGCCTGCGAGGCGCGCTGGTCGCCGGGCGAACCGAGGGCGAAGGCTGCAGGCCGGATCGAGTCGCGCGACCCGGCCGACTACCAGGGCCGGACCTGGGCGACGCGCGCGCGACCGTGGGTCGACCGGCTGGCGAGCGCGTGGCTGGTGGCGCGCTTCATCGACCGCTCGCCGCGCTTCGTCTGGCTGAAGTCCACCGCACGCGTGCCGAAGGCCGCGCTCGGATTCGATTTCGACGGCGCGACCTTCAGCCACGCCGACGGCAAGGTGACTTACGAAGTGATCGCGGCGAGCTTCGGTCTGGAGGGCGACGAGGCGCTGCGCAAGCTCGGCGAGGCCGTGCACTACATCGACGTCGGCGGCGCCGCGAGCGAGGAAGCGGCCGGGCTGGAGGCGCTGATCCGCGGGCTGCAGACGCAGCACCGCGACGACGACGCGCTGCTCGCCGCATCGATGGCCGTTTTCGATGCGCTGTACGCAGGACTGCGAGGTCAGCATGACAACGGCTGATGCTTCGATCGAGGCGCGTCCGCAGGCGCCCGAGGCTGTCGGTTTCTGGCGGGCGTTCGCCTACTGGCTGCGGCTCGGTTTCATCAGCTTCGGTGGCCCGGCCGGCCAGATCGCGATCATGCATCGCGACCTCGTCGAGGAGCGGCGCTGGATCTCGGAGCAGCGCTTCCTGCACGCGCTCAATTACTGCATGCTGCTGCCGGGTCCGGAGGCGCAGCAGCTCGCCACCTACATCGGCTGGCTGATGCATCGCACCTGGGGCGGGATCGTCGCCGGGGCGCTGTTCGTGCTGCCGTCCCTCGCGATCCTGATTGCGCTGTCGTGGATCTACCTCGAATTCGGCAACGTGCCGGCCGTGGCCGGGATCCTGTACGGCATCAAGCCGGCGGTGACCGCCATCGTGCTCGCGGCGGCCTGGCGCATCGGCTCGCGCGCGCTGAAGCATCCGCTGCTGTGGACGATTGCGGTGGCAGCCTTCGTCGCGATCTTCGCGTTCAAGGTGCCGTTCCCGCTGATCGTGCTGGCCGCCGCGATCCTCGGATGGATCGGCGCGCGCGTCGTGCCGGCGGCCTTCAGCGGCGGCGGCTCGCACGGCAAAGCCGCGGCCTCGCTCGGCCCGGCGCTGATCGACGACGACACGCCGCGGCCAGCCCACACGCACTGGTCGACCCGGCACGCGCTGCGCGTCGTGGCCGCGTTCGTGCTGCTGTGGGCTGCGGCGCTCGGCGTGCTGGTGCTGGCGGTCGGCTGGCAGGGCACCCTGACGCAGATGGCGTGGTTCTTCACCAAGGCCGCGCTGCTGACCTTCGGTGGCGCCTACGCGGTGCTGCCCTACGTCGTGCAGGGCGCGGTCGAACACTACGGCTGGCTCACGACCGCCCAGATGCTGGACGGCCTGGCACTGGGTGAGACGACGCCGGGCCCGTTGATCATGGTGGTCGCCTTCGTCGGCTTTGTCGGCGGCTGGAGTCAGCAGGTGCTCGGAGATTCGCTGTTTGCCGGAGGAACGCTGGCGGCCACGGTCGTGACGTTCTTCACGTTCCTGCCGTCGTTCCTGTTCATCCTGCTCGGAGCGCCGTTCATCGAGAGCACGCACGGCCAGCTGCACTTCACCGCGCCGCTGACCGGCATTACCGCTGCCGTCGTCGGCGTCATCGTCAACCTGGCGGTGTTCTTCGCGATTCACGTGTGGTGGCCGTCGGGGCTGGCGGGTCCGGTCGACATCCCGTCGGTGCTGATCGCGGTCGCGGCGCTCGTCGCGCTGACGCGCTTCAAGGTCGGCGTCATTCCCGTCATCGTCGCCTGCGGCGCGGCTGGTCTGGCCGTGCGCGCGCTGGCCTAGGAGAAGGAGCAATGGACAAGATCACGATCGCCGAGCTTGAAGAGTGGCAACATGCGCATCGCAGTTTCACGCTGCTCGACGTGCGCCGCGCAAAGGTCCGCGAGGCCGACAACGCCGACATCGTCGGCACCGAGTGGCGCGTGCCGGACGGACTCTTCACCTGGAAGGACGAAATCGTGCGCGACCGTCCGGTCGTCGTCGTCTGTGCGCACGGGCACGAACTGTCGCAGGGCACGGCCGCCACGCTGCGCGCCATGGGCCTCGACGCCCGGTACCTGGTGGACGGCTTCGCCGGATGGCGCGACAGCGGCCGGCCGACCGTCCCCACGACGAAGGAGAAACAGCCATGAAGTGGATCACCCGCGAACGACCGAAGATCGACCGCATCGCCTGTCCCTGGCTGGTCGCGCGCTTCATCGATGATGCGCCGGAGTTCCTGTTCGTGAAGGCGAAGGACGTGATGCCGGAGGCGCAACGCACCGGCGCGATCCCGTACGACGTGCCGGGCGTTGAACTCACGCACGTCGGCGAGCGCTGCAGTTTCGATGCCTTCCTCGCCCGCTACGGGCTTGGCGATCCCGCGCTCGCCCAGCTCGCCATCATCGTGCGTGGCGCCGATACGTCCCGGCTCGAACTGACGCCGCAGTCGCCGGGGCTGTATGCGGTGTCGCTCGGCCTGTCGATCAACTACCGTGATGACCACGAGATGCTGAAGCACGGCATGGTGATGTACGACGCGCTCTATGCATGGTGCCGTGAAGGTCAGGGTGAGTCGCACAACTGGCCGCCGAAGATGAGCTAGCCACGGCCCTGCCGGCCTGCCGCGCCATCGTGCGAAGCGTCTTTCGCCTGAAAGGTTCAAACTCGGCGGCATTGTGAACAAGGCGGTGTGCCCCTGGGCGTACCGTGAGCGGGAGTGTGATGAGCGAAGCGCATGCTGCAGGTCCGGATCTGACGCTCGGCATCCCGATCGACGAGCTGTCCGACGGTTCAATGCTTGCGGGTCATGTCGGTGACGAGGCTGTCCTGGTGGCGCGCCGCGGCGACGAGTTCTTCGCGATTGGCGCGGCATGCACGCATTACGGCGGGCCGCTCGCCGAAGGCCTGCTGGTCGGCGACTCCGTGCGCTGCCCGTGGCACCACGCGAGCTTCAGTCTGCGGACCGGCGAAGCGCTGCGCGCGCCGGCGCTGAGTCCGGTGCCGTGCTGGACGACCGAACGGCGCGATGGCAAGGTCTTCGTGCGCGAGCGCAAGCCGGCGGCCGCATTGCGGCGCGCGGGCGCGGGACCGCGCGCCG
>DAOMFL010000041.1:0-32493 GCA_035429805.1 Burkholderiaceae bacterium | reverse complement strand
CGCGGCGCGTGGTCGCGTTCAACGCCGTGCCGCACCTCGAGCGCGCGGACCGCGCACACGCGGTCACGCATTCCTGAACGCAGCACAGGGGAATGCAGGAGCGACGCGCTAGAGGACGTCGATGGTCACGATTAAAAGCGACTCCACGGCCTCGCCGTTTCTGCGCGCCGGTTGCAGGCGCCACATACTCACGGCCTCGGCCGCGGTCCGATCCACCACCGAGGTGCCGCTGGACTCCATCAGCACGACACTGCAGACGCCGCCACTCGAGTCGACGTGGGCCAACAAGGTCACCGAACCAGGTGCCCAGTTAGAGCCTGCCATCGATATCTGGGTGTGATTGCCGTTCGAGGTCGCGGAGGTGTCGGTGCGCGCGATAAGGCCATGACACCGGCTGTCGTGTGTCCCTTTCAGTCCGTCCGGGCAGTGAAAGGATGGTGAACTCGCGCATCCGAGCCGCACCAGTGGCGAATCGCTGTTCGACGTCGGCAGTCGCAGTTGCACGGGCTCCTCGGCGAGAAAGTACCCTCCCTTGACCACTGCGCCAGGCGTCACCAGCGCGGCATCCGTGTACTGGCGCACGCCGATCTCGATCTGGGCTAACTGCCTGCGCCTGGCGTCCGCCAGCAACTGGCCGGTGAGCCGGTCGGCCGCAATTAACGTGGCACCGTTCAGCCCGGCCTGGGCCGCGAGCATGGCTTGCTCCGCATGCTGCGCAACCCACCGATCCGCGCTCCTGTCCCATTCCTGCGCGACCTGCAACCATGCAATGCCGCGTATGGGATCGGGGGCCACGCCCTTGTTCTCCAGATACATGGTTCCCAGCAACAGGGCAGCCCGAGCGTTGCTGACCTCGGCGACCTTCTCGAGGATCTGCACCGCGCGCGCGTAGTCACCTTGCTTCACCGCATCGACGGCCCGACCAAGGCCGTATTCGCTCTTGTAGCGCTCGAGTTCATCGTCCCGGATCTGGGCGGACCCGCCCGCCGAAAGGACCAGCAGCGCTGCGGCGAGCGCAACCCGGAGATCCATCGGCCGCAAGCGGCTGCGGCGTTCGCGACCATTCACTAAGCGATCCATGCCCAAGGCGCTGCAAACGCGGTGACTGTCGTGGTCGAATTGAACCACGCCGCCGGACGCGGCAGCAACCGAACGCCTGGCGCATTAGCACGCTCGGCCGAGCGGTGGCGGGTCGAAACCGGCCGATGCAGTCGGGCTGCCCTCAGCACGTGTAGCCGAGTCGTCGCAGGTATTTAGCCGGAGTGGCGCGTGGTCGCGTTCAACGCCGTGCCACACCTCGAGCGCGCGGACCGCGCGCACGCGGTCACGCATTCCTGAACGCAGCGCTTCGTTCAGACCTGCCGGACCAGGGATGCCAGGCTGCGCGTGTCGATGCTCTGCGCGGCTTGCGCGATCTGCTGCTGGTAGCGCGGCGCCAGGCCCCGCGCCTCCTCCAGCATCGACGCAAACGCCCGCTTGAGCGCCTCGGCGTCGAGGCTGCGCCCGGCCGCGTAGTACCGCTGCGCGACGCGCCCGATCGCATAGGTCGTCGCGAAGCTCATGCCGGAACTGGCGACTTGCCGGCCGATGGTCCGCCCCAGCCCTCCACCGAGCCCGCCGAGCAGGCCGCCGAGCAATTTCCGTCCGAACTGCTCGAGGTACTGCCCGGTGAGTCCGACGCCGAGCGTGGCCAGGAAGTCCTTGGCATTCGACGTGTCCATCGGATAGCCAAAGGAACGGCCGATGCGGTACACGAGCCGCATCTGGAGCGGAATGATCGCCATGGTCGCGATTGATTCGGGCAGCAGCTCGATCGCGGCGTTCGTGATCGATGCCTTCAGGATCACGTCGTCCATCTCGGCGTCCGTCATGCTCGCCTTGCCGAGGATCGTGCCTGCCGCAGGCGCAACCGACGCCGAAGAGCCTGCCGGGGCTGCCTGCTGGCTCAGCTCGTCAGCCGTGGTGTGCACGTGGGACGCAACATTCGTGGGCAACTGCAGGTCGGCCGCGAGTTGCGCAAGGAATGCCGACTCGGCCGGACCTCGAGATCCGTCGGCCTCGCAGATTCCGACCGCCATCTCGTAGGCGAGTTGCTTCGACTCCGGTGACTGCAGCGTGCCCGCGACTTGCGCGAGGTCCGGCTTCGACGCAAGCACCTGCGCATACAGTGCGGGAAGATCTACTCCGGCGTCCGCCCCGAGCGAGTCGACGACGCGCTTGACCGCTTCGCGCTCGCGATCGTCGTTCATGCCGTCGGCGAACGCCGCCATGAGCGCGATCGTCAGTATGGACCGGGTGTCCTGCGGGTTCACGTAGATGCTGCTGGATTGGAAGCTGGTCGGAGCGGCGAGATTCGAACTCGCGACCCCTTGCACCCCATCCATAAGGAGTGCGTTTTCAACTGAATTGCCGAGAATCGAAATGAATGCGAAATCCCTATAAATAAAGACTTTTGCGCTGTTCTGGCCTATTCTCCGCGAAACGCCGATCCGCGGCAAGAATGTACACAAGGTGTACACAAAATGGGCCTTGAGGCGCGTGCTGCAGATCCTACAAATCTCCCCCGTGCACCGCTGAGATTGGTGACGACCCGCGTCGCCAGTCTCGGGCCCGGGACCTATAGCGACCCCGCACAGGTTGGCCTCCAGTTGCTCGTGCGACGCACCAGGCGCGGCTTCTCGCGAACCTGGCTGCTGCGATTCAAGTTCCGCGGCCAGGCGACGCGGATTCTGATCGGCCATTTCCCCGCCACGAGTCTCGAGCGCGCACGGGCGCTCGCTCGGGAGTACCGCGAACGTGCCAGCCAGGGAATCGACCCACGCCGCTCACGCCCGCGGCGCATCGCCCTGGCGGCGCACGCGCCCTCCCCCGTCAGTTCCGTCGACGCCGACTCGCCGCATAGCATTGAATCGCTCATGCGGGAGTTCCTCGACCGTCACGTGCGACCCAACAGCCGCCGCCCGGAATACGTCGCGCACATCCTCAAGCGCAACGTGGCCCCGGTCTGGCAGGGCCGCGACGCACGAAGCATCAAGCCGCGCGAGGTTATCGATCTGCTGGACGAGATTGTCGAGCGGGGTTCGCCCGTCATGGCAAACCGCACCGCCTCGGTGCTCAGCCAACTCTTCCGTTTCGGCATCCACCGCGCGATTGTCGAGACCTCGCCGGTTCAGCTGCTGATGCGCCCGGGAGGCAAGGAGCGCCCCCGACAGCGAGCCCTGACGGACGATGAGCTGCGGCAGTTCCTGCGCGACCCTCGCGTCGCGTGCCGCTATGCGCGCTTGGCTAGCGTTATTCTCATTCTGCTGCTGACGGGGCAGCGGCGCGGCGAGCTCGCAAATGCGAAGTGGACTAATGTTGATCTGAAAGCCCGCACCTGGACGATCCCTCCCGAGAACTCCAAGACCGGACGTGGCCACGTGGTACCGCTCTCCGGGTGGGCCGTCGCTGAATTCCGAGTTCTAAAAGCCCATGCGAGGCGGTCGCGCTGGCTGCTACCGGCCGAGGATCCGACCCAGCCGCTCGATCCAAAACTCTTGTCCCGCAGTCTGGCGAGGTCCCTAGGCCGCTTTCGAAAGGTTGGCATTGCCGATTTCACACTGCACGACCTGCGGCGCACCTGCCGGACGGGCCTGGCCCGCCTCCGGGTCGAGCCGCACATCGCCGAGCGCGTGCTGAATCACGCGCAAGAGCGCATTGCAGGCACCTATGACGTTCACGACTATCTGGACGAGAAGCGCGTGGCCCTCGACCGCTGGGCCGAGCACCTGAGTGGCCTCATCCCTACAGCCGCCGCCTCCGAATGAGGCTGGGACCCACCGGCCGGCTTCGCACGGGCGATTCGTGTGAAGAAACGTTGCGGGTCGGGCCCACTCTTCGCCCCCATGTGCGATTGATAAAGGACGTTATCATTCATTAAAGCGGCGGTAGGGGAAATGTATAGATGTCGTGGTCATTGGAGCCAGTCGGGCGCGCTCAGGCCGTTTTCCGGGTGGAAGGCCGCTTCTGGCCGGCGAGCGCGCGCTCGAGCAGCTGGCGGATGAAGCGCTGGTACGGCACGCCCGTCTCAGCCGCGGCGTCCTTGACCGCCGCCAGCAGGTTCTCCGGCAGGCGCATGTTGAGCCGCGCCGACTTGGGCGCGAATTCGAACCGTACCGGGCGCATTGCGCTCAGGTCATACCGCGACAGGTCGGCACGCCCGACGAACGACGCGGCCGCCCGGTCAGTCCTGACGACGGGCAACTTCCGCCTGGTAGTGTCTGATTTCTTTGGCATGCATGTACCTCGCGCTGATCGGTCGGATCCACCGCTCGCCGTCGCGCACCCGCAGCGTAAAGGCCACGAACACGAATCGTGCCGTCGCGGTGCGGCCGATGCCGAGCAAGCGGGATTCCCGATCCGAATGGGCAACGTCTGGAAAGACCCAGACCTCGCCCTGGAAAGCACTCTCGATCTCCTCGATCGACACACCGTGCCGGGTGCACTTGGTTCGGTTGCCCTCGTCCCAGTCGAATCCGGCGACACGCTCGACCATTGTCAAAGTGTAGCCATTTGTGTGTACACTTGTCTACACCATGCCCTCCTCTGACCGACTGCCAATTCCCGTCTCGCGACTCGGGTCGACCACGGCGCTCGCCATGGTGCCGGCGCTGTTTGCCCCGCGGCCGGACGCGGCCAAGCGATTCCTGGAGTTCTTCGCGGCGCAGATCCGCAATCCCAATACTCGCAAGGCGTACTTCCGTGCGGTGTCGCGGTTCGCGGCTTGGTGCGAATCGAACGGCCTGACGGAACTCGTCGACCTCGAGCCGGTGCACGTGGCGGCCTACGTCGAGCTGCTCCGCAAGCAGCTCGCGCCGCCGTCCGTGAAGCAGCACCTCGCCGCCATCCGCATGCTCTGCGACTGGCTGGTGGTCGGCCAGGTCATCGCCACCAATCCGGCCGCGCCGGTGCGCGGTCCGCGCCACGTCGTGCGCAAGGGCAAGACCGCGGTGCTGACCGCCGAGGAAGCCCGCACGCTGCTCGATTCGATTCCCGGGGACACGGTCGTTGGCTTGCGGGATCGGGCGCTTGTTGCGCTCATGGTCTACACGTTTGCGCGCGTCGGGGCGGTCATCCGGATGCGGGCTGAGGATGTCTACGTGCAGGGTCGGCGCACCTGGGTGCGGTTGCACGAAAAAGGTGGCAAGCGGCACGAGATGCCCTGCCATCACTCACTCGATACGTACCTAGCCGAGTACATCGAGGCGGCCGACATCGCAGACGAGCCGAAGGGCTGGCTCTTCCGCAGCACCCGGGCCCGCTCGGGTGAGCTAACCGAGAATCCCCTCTCACAGGCCGACGTGTACCGGATGATCCGTCGACGCGCGCTCGCGGCCGGTATTCGCACGCAGATCGGCAATCATACGTTCCGTGCCACCGGGATCACCGAGTACCTGCGCAACGGCGGCAAGCTAGAGATTGCGCAGCGCATGGCCAATCATGAGTCCGCGCGCACCACGGGTCTCTACGACCGGCGAGAGGACGACGTGAGCCTGGATGAGGTGGAGCGGATATTGATTTGAGGCGGCTTGGCGTCAGGCGATGTTTGACAGATGTGACGGGGGCGCGCACCTGTTCCAAGTGTCAGGAAAGGCGGTCAAGCCCGGTCAGCCTGCTTTTAGTTCAGTAAGAAGTCGACCACGTTGCACGGCCGTTAAGCCAGGAGACTTTCCAGACTCCCACAGTGCAATCAACGACTTCTCGGACCCATGCTCGCTGAGGTACGGCAATGCGCGCATTTTCAGCAACTGCGACAGCTCGCCAGCGAGTACGTCACAGTCGGTAGATGCCGTCAGGTCCCACCAGATGTCCGCCGGGGACGACAGAAGTTGCCCTAGTCGTGTGCGCAGGTGAGCATCCTCGACGGTCGCCTTAGCAAGAGTCGTTCGCTCAGCGTCGAGCAGTTTGTCGCAGACGATCCCTAGATTCACCGTAAATCGGATGCGCTGACTATCGCTCTTGTCGCTCTTTTGAAATTCGATCAACTGGGAAACGCCCTCGGATATGGACCGCAGCGTCTTGCCTCGGCGATCAAACCCGTCAGACTTCAGGGTCGCAGAGATTGTCGCGATCACTTTTTCTAGTTGGCGATCGAGCTGGATTTGAGCGTTCACGGCTGCCTCGCCACGTTGACCGGATATCCCTCGATTTCCGTAAGCCACCAGTCCTTCAACTGCTGGAGTGGCGTATATCGCGACGAACCCACCTTCGTTTCGATTCCGCCCAAGACCTCCCCGTTCCGGCTAACCTCGATGTCAATGAATCGTTTGCCGAAGGGTGTCTTCTTGTAGACCTCCGTGCTGACTTCACGTCCCGCCTTGCTTAGCTGGCTCGCCAGTTGGTCGCGGAACACATTTCCTGCTTCTCTGTTGAGCGTTACCTGCGCTGCACCCCTTGCGGCCCGCCCCGTGACCCGCAAATTCTTCGCAGCGCGTGCCCACGGCTCTACGACCCGTCCGAGCGGTTTGCACTCTGTCACGTCACATATGGTGAACGCGACATAGATGACCGCTGTCGCATAGTGCCCCGCTTTACCTGCCTCGTAAGCCTCCTTGGCGTCGTAATACGGTGCCAAGATGATTACATGGACAGCGTTGACACCGAGGTCGATGAAGAATCGCTCAAGGTTCTCCTGGGCATATGGATCGGCTGCACTGGTCTCGATGCTCCAGGTCGACGACGGGGCGCTTCCGCGCCCTCCTCCCTCGACTCCCTGCCCCGACATCGACAGCACCCAGCCGCCGCAGACCGGACCCCACTGCCCCGGCCCGCACATGATCCCGCCACTTTGCGCGGACTGGCCGCCCATCACCGTCGCCGGCGGGGGCGGTGCGCTGTGACCGCCAAACAGGCCCGCAAAAGCCAATACGTCCGCAACAACGTCAAGGACACCCAGGACGTAGTTCTGGGATGCAAAATCTTGGGCCGTGCATACAACGTTCCCTGGCGCCATGAGACAAAGCCCGCTCGGATCCGTGAACGAGAGCGGCCGGTTCCCCACGTACGCGTAGGGGTTGACCTGCTGGCTGTCGCCGAGATCCCCGATGATGGGATCCACCGACAGGAACCGTCCCGTGCCCGGGTCGTAGACCCGGCCGTTCATGTGGATCAGCAGCAGGTTGTCGAGGTGCTCGTGGCCGGTGTAGCCGTGGCGGGTGGTGTTGGCGATCCCCGGCCAGTCGGGTGGCGTACCACCCCAGTCGCTGCCGCGGCGGTTGCCGTACGCCGCAAAGCTCTCGGCCACCGTGACGACTCCCGACTCATCGAGGATCTTGTCGGTGCTCCCGAGGTGATCGGTGAGCAGGTAGCGCACGGTCTTCTGGTTGTCCGAGGCACGCGCCACGATGATTGCCATCCCCGAGGGCAGGTACACGTAGTGCCGCCATTGCGTCGCCCCGGTCGGGGCCGGGGATTCCTTCTCGAGCAGTCCGCCCACGTACCACGTCGTCTCGGTCCCGTTCGAGTAGGAAGCCACCTGCTTCCAGCGCTGGTGGTCGGGTCCGTAGCTGAACTGGCTCACGTAGGTGGTCCCGCCGATCGGCTGGGACAACTGCACCGGCAGGTTGAACGACGCCCAGGCCTGCGAGGCCCCGTCGCGGGTGATCTGGTTGCCGTTGGCGTCGTAGGTGTAGCTGTGGCTGCCCGCGGACATCACCGCGTGGGGATGTGACGCGTTGCCGTAGGTCAGGGCGCCCACGTCGGAGCGGGAGGTGAGGTTGCCCGAGGCGTCATACCCGGCCGAGAAGTTCGCCGTGCCGTTCAGCGTGGAGGACGTGACCCGGTCGAGGCCGTCCATCGTGAACGCCTCGGTGAGCGCCTGGTTCACGTCCTGGCGCTGGGTGAGGTTGCCGGCCGTGTCCCACTGGTAGGCGAGGTTCTGGCGGTTGGTGGTCGAGGGGCTCGCGCCCGCCTGGTGGGTCGTGAGCTCGTTGGTCCAGGCCTTGAACCCGGAACTCACCGTCACGCCGTTGCCAAGCGTCTCCCCGGTGGGCGAGTCGTAATCGTTCGCCGAGGTCATCGTCCACAGCGGGACCGGGGAGTCGGTGACGTCCGTGACGCTCACCGCCTCGCCGTAGCTGTAGGCGTATTTCACCTTGAAGCGGGTCGCCGTGCCGCCGGTGGGCACCGGGCTCACCGGGTAGGTCAGCGTGTCAACCGCACCGATCGGGTTGTAGGCGTAGTCGAAGAAGTAGTCCTGCTGCTCCGTGGTGATCTTGCGGGCCGCGAGCCGTCCTGCCGCGTCGTAAGTCAGCGCCTCGGCGTACCCGTAGCCCGATTTCGACGCGAGGCGGCCGATGTTGTGCTCGGCTGCGGAATTGCCCCAGATCCAGCTGCTCGTGCCGTCGGGCTCGGTGCGGCTGGTGCGCCGCCCGAGCGCGTCGTAAGTCATGCTGAACCCCTGGTACCGGGCATCATTCCAGCCGACCAGCTCGTTGAGCGAGTTGCCGGAGAAAATCCAGAGGCCCCGATCGGCATCTCCCCACCACCTGCGAAACCCGCGCAGGTTGTAGTCACCGCTGGACACCGCGCCGATCGGGTCCTCGATGCGGTTCAAGTTGCCGAAGGCGTCGTAGTCATACTTGGTCGTGCCGCCGGGCGATGGATCGGTGACCCGTCGCAGCCGGCCTGCCACGTCGAACACCTGCTTGTGTAGACGACCGAGCGGATCGGCCGTGCTGACCGTGCGGCCGGCGTAACCGATGCCCGTGGTTCGGTCGAGCGTGCCGTTCGACTGGTACAGCGACTGCGCGATGACGCGGTTCAGGACATCGTAGCTCTGCGTCACGTAGCCGTTGCTGCCGGCCGAGGCGGGCCGGTCCATGCGCGTGGTCCGGCCCAGACTGTCGTACTGGCGGCTCTCCGTGACCCAAGCACCAAGAGCGCGCCGGTGCTGCTCCGACCGCAGGCGGTCGAACCCGTCGTACAGCTGTTCGCGCTGGTCATAGATGCTCTGGTCCGAGCCCTTCGAGGTCTCGTAGACGTGGAAGCGCAGGTCATTGGCACCCCAGCACGGGCCGGTGCTGCAGGACTCGAACGCCCACGAGGTCGTGGTCTGGTCGGGTCGCGTCTCGAGCGTGCGCCGACCGAAGTCGTCGTAGCCCCAGCTCGTTACGATGGTGTTGGGGTCAGTCACGGAGGTCGGCACGCCGAAGTCATAGCGGTAGGTGACTTGGGATACCTGACTGAGTGCGTTGGTCAGCGTCTCCGGCAACTGGCAGCGCGTGCCGTAGCCGAACAGTGTTGTGCGGGCAGCCATCGCCGACCCGTCGGGATTCGCACCCACGATCTGCACCGAACTCGCGTTGCCGCAGTCAGCGGAATTGAAGGCCAGCGTAGTGGTAACTTTCAGCGCGGCCGTGCTCGGCTCGATGACCTGCTGCCAGATGCGGCAGCGATCGGTGTCGACCGAATAGGAGGTGCTGCGGGTCTTCGAGGTCTGACCCGGTACGGATTGCTGGACCGCCGTCGACTGCGGTAACCCCAGGCAATTGCGCGTGGTATCGTTCGCATACGTCGTGGTGAGGGTGGACTGCCACGTCGTGCCGTTGTACGGCGATCCGGGATCCTTGTCCGTCACGCTGCGCGTGACGACGTTGCGATTGCCGTAGCCGTCGTTGTACGAAAAGGAATCCGTCGACTGTGTGACGAGCAATCCGTCGCTCGCGCCGCCGACCTCCCAGCGCGAATCGGTCGACGACGCGACGTACGGAAATACGCGCTGCTCGGTGCCGGTGCCGAGCGTCTGCTGGTTCACGCTCGCCACCCATTCGCTGTATTTCACATTGCCGGTCGGCTGCGGCTGGACGGTGCGCTGCGTGTGCATTCCCGTGTACGGGAATGCGCGCTGCAGGAAATCGAAGGTGTAGGTTCCGTTGCGCGAATCGAACGTGCGCTGCGTGTGGAAGCCCTCGAACCCGCGTCCCTGCAGGTTCACCCAGGCCCCGTAGTACTGGAACTGGTTCTGGTACGTCCCGTCGGTGCCGTCCGTCGACGTGGCCTGGCTCACCACATACAGCGGGCCCTGGTAGTCGAGCTCGGGAAAGGCTGCGCCCGTCTCCTTGGTGTAGTTGCTGATCGCGATTGAGGCGTACGACGGCGACTGCGACATGCCGAAGCCGTCCACGAAGTTCGTCGCGAGGTCCGCCGGCGCGCCGGCGGACTTGTGCAGGTGAAACCAGACCTTTCCATTGTCGTTGTCTCGCCAGGCGAGGTCCTGTCTGCCGTCGCCGTCCTGGTCGAGGTCGAACCACGCTGTATTGTCCGGCGCCTGGATCCCGGTCGCGACCGGTGAGGCTACCCCCGTTCCGGTCGAGCGGACTACGTACCAGGTGTTCTGCACCCACCCGCCGTTGTCGTGCACGTAGACCAGATCCGTACGTCCATCGTCGTCCCAGTCGACCGGCAGGACAGCGGCGCCGACTGCACCTGTCGCGCCGCTTGAGATACTCGCGAATCCTCCCGAGCAATCGGAAATGCGAACCGCCGTGACTCGCAGCAGGTCCGAACAACCATCGGCATTCCAGTCGCCCACGACCCACGATGACGCATCGGCGCCCGGTAGAGCGGCGCCGACGGTGAAGGCCCCGCCGAAGCCGTTGGACAGGAGCGGGTACATCGCATAGGACGTCCAACCTCCGCTCGTGGTCGCCGTATAAGCCGTGATGTCGGCGCGTCCGTCACCGTTGAAATCCGCGACCTTCCAGCTTCCGAGGCCTTTGAGTGACTGACCGGCGGCAGCCGTCCACGCCGTGGTCACCGTGGTCGCAAACGTCGCCGCGACCAGTCCAGGCGCCGGGACTGATGTATTGCGACGTACGGTGACGGAGACTGGCGACGTCGCAACCGACGCAACCAGGTCGTCCAATCCATCACCGTCAAAATCTCCTGCGGAGAACTCTCCGCCCTGCAGCAGCCCGGTGCTTGCGTGCTGGAACGTGGAGCCGTTGAGGTCATATACGTTCCAGTAAGACGCTTGCGGGATCATGAACTGCATGCGCCCGTTGCCCAGGAAGTGCCCGACTATGATCGGCACTGTGTACTGCGCCTGGACACCTGTGTCGATGGCGGGCCCGAAGCCGCTCGACTGTGCGAGCCTCGCGTACCAGTGCATGACTCCGTTGCCCACGCCGTCCGGGTAGACCACGTCGGTCCGGCCATCGCCATTCAGGTCGATGGGCTTGATGGCCGCCTTCCCGTTCGCGCCGAATGGCGCTAGTGTCGCAGCCGAGTCCCAGCTCTTGGTGCTTTGCTGGTAGCTGATTGTGGTCGGCGCGAAGCAGTTGCCCGTGGTGGACGCGCACTCCTGGACGCTCGAGAGTTGCAGGCGACTGCTTGTCGTGCCCTGCGCGTACGCGAGGTTGTACGATTTGATCGTCGTCCCGCTCACGAGGTCGGTGATCGTGATCGTGTCGAGCTTGTTCAGCTCCTGGACGACGCTGCCAGCGAGATAGCCCACGACCGGGTCGTTCGTCGGTCGCGCCGAGTAGGTGAACGACACCCGGTAGAACGGGCCTTGACCTGTCGTCGTAGTCGGGTAGGAAATCGACGACACCCGGAAGGTGCCGTTGCCGTAACTGCCGTTCTGCGCCTCGTTGACGTAGGTGATCGTGATCGCGTTGCCATCCGTGATCGAGGCCCGGTCACGAATACGCGACAGCGCCCAGGTGCGGATCGTGCCGGTCGATCCGGCGTAGATCCGCGAATCGGTCGTGCCGCCGTACTCGTAGACGAGACCGTTTTTGGTCATGACGGTGAACGACGCCGGTCCGTTGCCGACGCTGCCGCTCGCCACGACCTTCGAAAACGATTCGATCTCGGTCGCGTAGACCGCGCCATCGGTCAGCGGGTTGCCGCTCACCCGCTTCAGCTGCTGGCCGTCAAGACAGATGCGGTCTGTCATGGTGTTGTTGACGGGTCCCGGCGCTCCATCCTGCGCCCAGGACTTGTTGCAACGCGTGATGGCGGACAAGCCCGCGATCGACCAGCCCTGCCCCAGCACGCCATTGCCGGAACGGCTGTTGTAGACCAGCGCGAGATCGAGCTTAACGTCGCCGACACCCGGCGGTGTCCAGATTGGAATGCGATACGTCGCGGCGCCCGATGTCGTCACCCCGAACGAGCCCGGCGTCCGGCCGGCGGCGGTGGTGGCGAACGTCGCCGCGGCCATCGCTATCGTCTGTGTGTCCGATGACGAGCCCGAGTCCAACGTCGCGGACAGGGGCTGTGCCTCGGCATCGCTCGTCAGCAGCGCGCCTTGTCCGGCTTGCGTCGCTTGGCCCGCCGGGGTGTCCATCGCGGGCTCGATGACATTGGACTCCATCAATTGTGCGGGCGCGTCCAGCAGCAGGTCATCGGCCCAGCCGATGCCCGCTGAGAAGGTCAGCGCGCCGACGATGCCAACTGTGATCGTTCGTCGCACAAGGCGACGGGCGGCGGGACGACTGCGAAAACGACCTCGCGCGCCACGGGGCGCGTCGCAACCCAAAGTTCCTGTCGTCATTGCTTCCCCCCGATCGAATGTCGGCCCGTGCGATGCCTTCTTGGCCCGCCACTTCAGTCCGCCGGAGTCCCAACTCCTCCGTGGTCCCCACGGACCGTGCTCTTTTCACTTTCCGACGTTCAATAGGGGAATGTTCGTACGCCGATGCGACGGTTCAATGACGGGCGGCTGGAAATGCGCTTGAAGATCGCGAGCACATGGACATCGCCGGGCACCATCGGGCTGTATGACCGGCGGGAGGATGACGTCAGCCTGGACGAGGTGGAGCGAATATTGATCTAGCCTTCGACGAAGTACCGACGTCGCAGATCCTTGCGTGACCCTGCCTTCAGGTGCCCGGGCAGCCAGTCAGCCGTCTTTTCCTTGAGGTAGCCTCCACTCCTGGTCGAGCTGCCCTCCTCCTGGATCATCCGTACGACATATCGCGAGTACAGGTGGTCGAAGATCCGCATGAACTCACCGAAATAGATGTCGGCGACTCGCGTGTTTCCACGGAATGCCAGCATGTTTTCGTCATTGCTCTTCTGCGAGGCGTGACTGAAGTTCGCTGTACCCGTCACCACTACCGGATCGGCACCGAGCGGGTCCACGAGCAGAAACTTGTCGTGAATATACTGATTGCGATTGAATCCCGTCAGCGCTTCGGGCCTGAAGTTCTCAAGTTCATCCGCGTCGAACTTGTCGCCGATCGCGATGACGGCGTTGCGGGAGGTCCGGAACTGCTTTTCCAGTGGCTGGCCGATGGTCTTGTCGAACACCGCAAAACGAAGCGTGTCATCCTTGCGCACCAGCGCGTCTTCAAAGACCGCATCGAGGTTGAAGGCGAAGGTCATGCACGCAATGCGGTTGGCACCGGCAAACAGTTGTGCGTACCAGTCCAGTGTCGGTGAATCGTCCTTTACCTTGTCATCGTCGCGTGGACTGAACAGCGTCCAGATGTCCCCCGCGGGTGGCAGGTCCCCCGTCTCCGGTGTGGCCTGGACGGCCAGGTTTTCGGCCACGAGCTTGCCGCGCGTGACGTCCGGATCGGCGAGAGCCGTCCAGTAATCCATGAATCGCATGGCCACGTCGTCGTCCCACACGGCGTGACCGACGTTGGAGTGGCCGAAGATGCCGCCCGCCGAAATGTTCGTCGAGCCTGTCCAGACCGCTTTCGGCTTGCCCTTGTGCAGCAGGACGATGAACTTGTTGTGCCGGATACCAGCACGCGATTTCTGCGGCTTTGCGATGCCGGCAATCTTCGCCTGTTGGACCGTCGCGACGTTGTCCTTCTTGTAGCTCTGCGCCTCAAATCGAAGGGCAACATCGGCCCCTGCCGTCCTGGCCCTGGCGAACAGCCTGGCCACCGGGAGGTACCTGAATTCATAGAACATCCCGCGCAGGCCGTAGTCGCCGGCATCGGGTCCTGTCGCACGCTCAATGAAGTCGCGCAGGCCTTCATAGAGGCCCCGCGACAGCCACTTCATCTGCTCCGAATCCGGGTCATTCTCATCGGGGGGTCGGGTCCTCGAATCGCCGTGCATACGCCTGGGAGCCGGCGGCGCCCCGGTTGAAGTAGATGCTGTGCCTCGGGACGCTGGCTCCGGTATCGCGCTCAACCTCGGACTCCGTCGTAATGTCCACCGCCACGGTCGCCGCGTCATGCAACTGCAGCAGCTTCGGTTTACCGTAGGCCGGGACCACTCGGTAGCGATACGTGGTCCCCGGCTTGACGGTGTAGTCGCCCCATTGGAAGGACTGGACAGGGTGTTCGGACGTTGGCACCGGCGTGCCCGGCGCCAGGCCCGCGTCCTTGCCCTCGAACCGCTTGATACCCCTGAGGAAGTACCGCTCGACCTCCTGACCGTTCTTGAATTCCGTTCGTTCGATTGCGAAGCCGAGCAGGTCCGCGTGAGCCGCCTCCTGCGCGGGCAGGAAATCCCACGCGAGCGTTACGACGTGCAGTCCGCCGATCGCCCGGGCCTTCAGAACGGAACTCGAATTGGTGCTACGCATGTGCGTGTCTCCCAGCGGTTGGCATCAATGCAGCGCGCGGAAAGCAATCCTTGTGGACGAATACATAATGCGGACGACGACCAGGCTCCATTCTTCCAACCGAAACTGCGACCGGAACTAGCGAAGGCACGATAGACGAATCGCGCGCGACAGCACCGGAGCGGCTCTCGTGGCTCACTGTTTCATGCTGCATGAGCCGGCTGTTCGCTCTTCCTGCACCCGAGCGATTCAGCGACCGGCTGCGGCACTTCACAGCCCATAGGGAGCCACAACGGTAAGCGCGGGGCTATCCCGCATACTTGTGCATCTCTATAGCACTTCGCCCTCGGCAATGCATGTAGGCCCCTCGTGCAAAATGAACTTTCTCCCACGCGCGAGCCAATCGTCAGGAGCGTTGGACATCAGGAAGTGAACCTGAACCTCATAAACACCGCGTGAATCGGGCTTGCCATCGCATTCGACGACAAGGCTCCATGCATGGTTGGTCCAGTCATCGCCCTGATTGTCAAACTGTGCCGGCAAGGTGAACCGCCGACCCCGTGGTGCCGAACCGTCCGACGGTACCGGAACCAACCATCGGAGCCGTGCTTTGACTCGCTGAGTCATGGTACCGCCCAGAGTGATATTGTCGGGTTACCGATTTGATCGAACGTCCCAAAGCGAGCAGGGCCGGTGCCATCAAGGCTACCCAAACGGAAGAATTGACTGGCGGTCGATGATGGGAGTTCTACCTGAATCACCCGGAAGTTCCCGGGACCTTCAAGGACGTTACCCCATTTCGTTGCATCGGCCCCCGACTCTGCGAACCACTTCCCCGTTTCAAACGAGTTTGGTCCCGCGCGCAGCACGCCGGTGGCCTGAATGTCAGCGTACTCAGCATGGCTCACGGCACGGAAAAGCGTTGTTGTCTCGGCTGCACCCTTCGCCGCGAGCGCGTCAGCTGCGAGCGAATATGCACCGTACGCGGATAGGATCGCACTCTCAATCGCGTAGGAAGGGTAGACAGCGTCGCATTGCGGATCCTGCGTGAAGACAGACCCTGTGCAGTCCGGTTGGACCACCGTCTCCGTATGCAGCTGTCCCGTTCGGGCGGCCGTGGCGCTCGGCACGAGTCGGGTGCTGACCTTATAGGCACGACCCTGATACAACACGCTGTACGTCACGAGTGGAGGCTGTGCCGTGCCGGCCTTATTGCCAGTGGGCGCACTATTGTCGCCAGGCAATTGCCCCGACATCGACAGCACCCCGCCGCCGCAGCTGTTGCTCGACATCGAGCCGCCAGGGCCGCAGAGCGGTCCCATCTGCGCCGAAGCGCCGAACGCCCACCCCGGCATCGCGGTGGCCGGGAGCAGCTTCTCGGCATCCCCGCCGGTCAGGTGGTTGTAGAGGCCGTAGCCAATGTAGAAGGCTATGGCGTAACCAGTGCAGGGCATGCAGTACGTAATCAGGCTGCCGGCAGCGTCGGCAGCCGTCGTGCCCGCTGCCATGTTGGCCACCACGTTGGCGCCGGCACCGACCGCATACGACCCTTCGGGCGACGCGCTGGTCTCGTAGCCACTCGGATCCGTGGTGTTGAGTGGCCGATTGCCGACATAGGCGTAGGGGTTGATCTGCTGGCTGTCGGCGATGTCGCCGATCAGCGGATCGACGGAAATCACCCGCCCGACGACCGGGTCATAGACCCGTCCGCCCATGTGCACGAGGAGCAGGTTGTCGAGTTCCTCGTGGCCGGTGTAGCCGTGGCGGGTGGTGTTGGCGATCCCGACCCAGTCGGGAGCGGTGGTCGCGGTCCAGTCGCTGCCACGCCGTGCCCCGTAGGCCGTGTAGCTCTCGCGCACGACCTGGGCGCCGGTCGATCCATCCAGGACCGCGTCGGTGCTGCCGAGGTGATCGTCGAGCACGAACCGCGTGCTCGCCGTCGCGTTGGAGGAGCGCGTGACCAGGATCGCGCCTGACGGTGTGGGGACGTAGTGGCGGTAGTTGGTGACGCCGGTGGCACTGGAAGTCTCGATCTCGAGATCGTCGCCGTAGACGGTCGTCTCGGTGCCGTTCGAGTAGGAGGCCACCTGCTGCACGAGCTCATGGTTGGGGCCGTAGCTGAACTGGCTCAGGTAGGTCGTCCCCGCGATCGGCTGGGCGAGCTGTACCGGCAGGTTGAACGATGCCCAGGCCTGCGAGGCCCCGTCGCGGGTGATCTGGTTGCCGTTGGCGTCGTAGGTAAAGCTGTGGCTGCCCGCGGCCGTGACTGCGTGCGGATGGGCGCTGTCGCCGTAGGTGTAGGTGCCCACGTCGGACTTCGAGGTGATGTTGCCACTCGGGGAGTACGCCACCGTGAGGTTCGACACGCTATTGCGCGTTGATCCCGTCACGCGGTCGAGCGCATCGTAGGTGAACACCTCGGTGAGCGACTGGGCGACGTCCTTGCGCTGGCTCAGGCGACCGGCGGTGTCCCAGGTGTAGGACAGATTCTGGCGATTGGTCGTCGATGGCGCGGCACCGGCCTGGATCGTGGCGATTTCGTTGGTGAGCGCCTTGTATCCAGTGGTGACGGTGACGAGGCTGCTGCCGTAGGTCTCGGAGGTGGGCGTGCCGAAGTCGTTGATCGCGGTGGCGGACCACAGCGGCACTTCGCTCGATTCGGTGGCGTCCTTGATCGATACGGGCACGCCGTAGTTGTAGTAGTAGTGCGCAACCACGCGAGTACCGGTCTTGCCGCTCGGCACCGGGCTCGTCGGGAAGGACAGCTTGTCGAGCCGGCCGATCGAGTTGTAGGTGTAGTCGTAAGTGCCCACTCCACCGCGGGTCTTGCTCGCGAGACGGCCGATGCCGTCGTAGCTGAACGTCGTCATGACGTTGAGCCCACCCGTGCCACTGACGTTCTGCAGGCGGCCAATGTTGTGCGCGGCCGCGGAGTTGCCATAGGTGAAGCTGCTGGAGCCGTCGGGCTCGACGCGGGTAAGCGGTCGGCTCAGCGCGTCGTAAGTCATGCTGAATGGCTGGTTGCGGGCATCCGTCCAGCCGACGAGATCGCCGAGCGAATCGTAGCGGTAGCTCCAGGCGCCGCTGTCAGCGTCGGTCCAGGCGGTCTTCTGGCCGAGCACGTTGTAGGTGCCGCTGGAGGTGACGCCCGCCGGGTCCTGGATGCTCGCCAGATTGCCGGACGCGTCGTACGTGAGGTACGTAGTGCCGCCCGGCGAAGGGTCGGTCACGCGGCGCAACCGGCCGGTCGCGTCACGCACGAAGATGCGGGCATGGCTCAGCGGGTCGGTGACGGTTGTCGTATCGCCCGCGTAGGTGTACGTGGTCGTCCGATCGACGGCATTGCTCGCGTTGTAGAGCTTCGCAGTGAGTGGGCGGTTCAGGAGGTCGTACGCGTGCTGCACGTAGCCGTTGTTGGCGGTGCCAGAAGCCGGGTTGTACTCGTTGACGACACGACCGAGAGCGTCGTAGGTAGTGTGCACGGTCGTCGCGACCGTGGTGGTACTTGTGCTCGGACGCAGGTAGGTCATGCTGACGGCCTCGCCGAGACCGTCGAAGTACACGTCGCGGCTGGCGTAGGTCTCGGAGGCTGCACCCGTCGAGACGACGTTGGCGTGGAAACGCTGCGTGGTGTCGGTGCTGCTCATGCAGCCGGAGCTGTTGCACGAGTCGAGCCCTACCGTGGTGCGTGTGCCGTCCGGTCGAATTTCCAGATTGGTCCGTCCGAACTCGTCGTGCCCCCATGAAGTCAACGCACCATTTGCGTCTGTTGATGAGATCGGCACTCCGAACGCATAGTCGTTGGCGAATGTCGTGGCGCCACCCGAAGCGTCGGTCACCGACTCGGGCATCTGGCAGCGTGTGCCGTAGTTCAATTGCGTGAGGCGCGGTGCAAGCGTCGAGCCGTCGAAATTGCTGCCGGTCACGGTAACGGCATTGACGTTGCCGCAGCCGTCGTAACCGGGCACCGCTGTGGTCTTGAGCGTCAGGCTGTTTGGTTCGTTGACGACCTGGGTGACGCGACACAGTGTCGTATCAACCGAGGCGGAGCGCGTGCTCGTCATGGCCGCCTGGCCAGGCGCCGTGCGCGTGACCGTCACACTCGTCGGAAGGCCGAAGCAATTGGTGCCGCTGTCGTTCGCGTACGCCGCGGTGGTGGTCGACGTCCATTGATTGCCGTTGTACGGCGAGGTGGTGTCCGTGTCGGTGACGGTGCTCGTCACCGTGGTCGGATTGCCGTAGCCGTCGGCGTAGTTGAAGCTGGTATCTGCCTGGCTAACGAGTAGCGCTCCCAAGCTTCCGTCGGAAAGGTTGGGTTCGTACGTCCTGTCGGTGCGGCTGGCGACGTACGGGAAGTAGCGTTGCTCGTAACCGGAGCCGCCAGGAACCTGGTAGGCCAGGGTCAATTCCGAGGTTCTCAGGTTGATGGCAAGAAAGTTCAAATACGTGGTGGTCATCGTCCACGGGCTGCCAATGTAAGGAAACCCCTGCTTGAAGTAGGTCGAGTGGTAAAGCCCGTTGCGAGAATCGAGTGTCTGGACGGTGCTGAAGCCTTCGAACCCGCGACCCTGGAGGTCGCTGCGTGCGTAGTAGTACGTGTACGAGAGGTCGTAGGCATAGCCTGAGTTGCCGTTGACGTTGAGATTACTCACCATCGGCATCGGCAGCTGAACATCCTGCTGTGGATAGACCGCGCCGCTGCCCTTGAAGTAGATGAGACCGCCGAGGTCACCAAAAACGCACGGCATCCCCGAATACGTGAAGGTCTGCGTGACGCCGAGACCATCCGTGGCCGTCTGCAGCAGGTCTGGCAGGCCGCTGACAGTGGAGTGGAGGGTAATCTTGAGCGTTCCGCTCGCCCCATCGTCGCGGAAGCAGAAATCGACAGCAGTGTCTCCGTTCTGATCGCAGGTGAACCACACGGTGCCGCTGGGCGAGGTCCGCCCGGTGTACACCGGGCTGCCGAAGCTGTCGCCGCGCGACGGCAGGGCGTACCAGCCGCCTGCCGTGGCGATGTACAGGATGTCCGTGCGTCCGTCGCCATTCCAGTCGGCGAACAGCTTCGAGGGCTTGGCCGACGGCGGACTCGCGGGCGTGACCGCCGTGAAATTGCCATGGCAGTCGGAAACGAATGCGTTGAATTCGTAGAACACATCCGTGCAGCCGTCGGCGTTGAAGTCGCCGAATGCCGGCGACTGGGTCACTGCCAGGGCCGGGAAGTTCGCCTTGGTGGCCAGTGCACCGAATCCATTGGAAACCAGTCCGTAGAAGCCGTTGGTGCCGGCGGAGCTGTTGGTCCAGCCGATGATCATGTCAACGCGGCCATCGGCATTGAAGTCGATCGGACGCGCCCCACCCTGGACGAAGAAGTCTCTGAACGTCACCCCGGTTGCGGCGCTGTTGTCATAGACCATGACCGATGGGCCAAAGGAGAGCGTGGTGCCGGACGTCGTGAGGTTATGGTGAACGTAGACGTGCGTGGCATCGACGGTCACGACATCGTCGAGTCCGTCACCGTCCCAATCGACAGCGCCGCGCACCGTCTCGTTCGGAAAGCTGAGGGCGGTGGCCGTGAACGAGGAGCCGTTGTACTTGTAGATCGTGGCTCCGAACATCACGCCGGTGATGCCGGAGCTGTCGAATTTACCTCGATAGATGCCGGGAAACAGGTAGCTGCTCGACGCCCCAACCGCAATCGGCGCCGCGAATCCACTGCCGCTCGACAGCATCGCCAGCCAGTGCTCGGAGAATGGGCCATCGACGTGCGGGTAGAGCAGGTCGTCGCGGCCGTCGCCATTGAGGTCCATGGCATACGTCGAGTCGTTCGGGTCGGCCTGATGCCCGGTATTGATGTTTCCTGTGCCGACGATGCTGTTGCTGCCGGCGTAGTAGGTGAACGAAGTCGGCTGCAGGCACGTGGTGGCACCGCATTCCTGAACGGAGTTGAGGCGCAGCAGTCCAGTCGTGGGCGCCGCACCATACGTCATCGTGTACGTCTTGATCGCCGAGCCCGAGCCGTACGGCTTGATCGTGATGGAGTTGAGCTGGTTCACCTCCTTCATGGTGTTGGCCAGCGGACCGCCCGGCAGGTAACCCGCGCCGCGAATCGTGGCCGTCGGGCGTGTCGTGTAGGCGAAGTCGACCTCATAGAACGGGCCCTGCCCGGTGGCCGTCGTCGGATAGGCGATCTGCGTGACGCGGTACGTGCCGACATTGGCACTGCCGGAGTTGTAAGCCGCGTCGTTCTGGTAGGTGATGGAGATCTTGTTAGGGGTCGGCGTCAGCCGATCATGGATGCTGGAGAGTGCCCACAGGCGGATGCCATTGCCGGCGTAGTGGATCTGTGAATCCGGCGTCATGCCGTACTCGTAGACCAACCCGTTCTTGGTGGTCACCCGGAAGCCGGTGAACTGATGCGCGGCGTCGGCGACCTGCTCGATGCGCGAGAAATCGTCGATTTCCTTGCCGTACACGGCGCCCTGGGCCCCGTACGTGCCGCTCACGAGCTTCAGCTGCTGGCCCTCGAGGCAAAGCCGGTCCGTGGTCGCCCCGGTCGGCACACCGTAGGTGCCATCCTGAGCAAGCGTCCGGTTGCAGCGCGTGACCGCCGGCAGTCCTGCGAGTGCCCAGCCCTTGCCCATGACGCCGTCGCCGGAGCGCGACCCGTAGACCAGCGAGAGTCGGAGTTGGACGTTGCCGACGCCGGGTGGCGCCCACAGCGGGATCGTGTAGGCGGCCGCGCCACTACTGGTAACCGAGGCGGTCCCCGGTGTCTTGCCGGCAGCGATTCCGGCTGGCATCGAATAGGCCGTCGCCATCGCAGCCCCATCCGAGGCGCCCGAATCAACGGTGGCAGCGCCCAGGTCGGCCGACGTGTCGGCCGGCATCAATTGAGTGCCACCCGTGCCGATCGCCTGGCCGGCGCTCGGCGTCCCGGCGACCGCGGTATTCGACACGTCCTGCGGTGGAAGCACCATCGCATGGGGTTCCTGCAGCGCCGTGGTCGCAGACGGTGCCAGGTCGTCCGCCGACGCCGGGACGCCGACAGCGAACGTGACGAGCGCGGCCGTCAAGGCCACGCCGACCGGGCCCCCGCGTGCCGAACGCTTCAAGCCTGGCATTCGTGTCCCTGCGAGGCGGCCAGTCATCCGTGTCATGCGGCGCATAGGAGGCTTCCTGTGTGGTTGCTTGATTCGATTCCGGTCGTGCGTCTCGAGCGACGTACCTGAATGACGCGGCAGGGCCGGCGAGACCTCGACTGCAGGACGTCGTCCGAGGTCGCGGTGATAGAGGTCGCTGCGCCGGGCTCAGACTGATCTTCAACGTTCATCGGGAAATCAGCACGATGTCGCGCGGCCGGTACGGCCGCAATGATTCCACCAGGCGAATCACGTCCCGGTACGCAACGCCGCCGTCGGCCGCGATCTGCACGGTAGTGACCTCTGGAACGATCATCGCCTGCACCCGCGCGAGAGGTGTCGGCTGGTTGTCGACAATCAAGGTGCCCTGCCTCGCGAGGCTCACCACGAGCGACATCTGTGGCGTCGGACGCCCCTCAAATGATGTCTTCGGCAGGTCCACCGGGACCGGCTTCAGGAACTGTGGCGCCAGTAGAAGCAGCGCCGCCACGAGAATCAGGAGGACGTCCACCAGCGAGGTGATGTTGATGGCCGCCAGCGGTGCGCGGGTGCGATTGAGCCGGCTCATTCCTGGACTGGCCTCACGAGTCGCCCCAGGGAATTCCGACGATGGTTTCCGCGCGAATCGGTCGGTGCTGCGGGATCGGGACCCACCCATATTTCAGGGTCTGGCAACTTTGTTTGCGCGGACGTGTCCCGCGAATCCGGCTTGGCAGGGTCAAGTGCGGCGTGCTCGGCAACGTCCGGTCGTCCCATCGACGGAGTGGGTGCGGTCGCGAGCACCGGTCGTGAGTTCGCCCTGGGAGTGCGGACACTTGTGGGTGGTCGAGCGCCGCCGCCTGGGTGGCCTGCGGACGTACTCGGTGCGGCGGCGGCCTGAAGGTTGCGGCGCGCCCGATTTTCGATCACCTGCAGTCGTCGTTGCATCAGGTTGTAGGCGATTGCAGCCGGTACCGCGGAGGTGAGGCCGAGCAGTGTCGAATAGAGTGCCGAGGCGATCGGGACTGCAATCACACCGGCTTCCGCATTCGATCCGGCCAGGGAGTTGAGTGCCTGCATGATGTGCAGCACCGTTGCCCCAAGTCCTATGAATGGCGCCGTGGCGGCAATGGTGGCGAGCAGCGACATACCGCGCTCAAGGCGCTCGAGTCCCTCGTCGAGTTCGATGTCAGAGGTGACCGTGCGTTCGAGACTCGTCCGTCGCTGCAAGGCTGGGAGGTACAACTCAATCGCCTTCCAGACGATCAAAGCCATCGTCACTCCGGCGAGGCCAACCAGACTTCGATCAATGATTGTGGCGAGCACTTGCTACTCCGAGGCGATGATGTTGTCGCCAGCGTCGTGCCTGACTCGAAACTCGAGCCAGCGGGTTTCACCTGGGGCGAGGGGCGGGGTGGGTTTTCCTAGCAGGCTGCCCGTCACGGCGGCAACGTATTTCTGGTCCTCGTCGGGGCGATCGGACGGCGCCACGATTCGTACCGTGACTGCTCGTCCATCGGCGTCGATCAGGACTGCCGCGACGAGTGTCGCGCCACCTGGGACCCTCGGATCCTCGCCCGACGTCGGTTCCGCGTCACTCACGGTTGGTCGACTGTCTTGCAGCGTTCCGGCGGGCGCCTGTGCCAGCATTGTGTCCGGGTTCCCGGCCACTGCAGGCGCCGGGGGCCCACTTGCGACCGTATCCGCTGACTGAGTCACCGCAAGCCACTGGGTCTGCGGCAGCGGCAGCTCATCAAGATCGAACTGCGGTGGTGACAGCATCTCGAGCGGCAGGCTGACGAGCGGCTTCGCGGTCATCACCGATTTCAGTTCAAGCGGATGTGGTTCCAGTGGCGGAATGCTGAGCACGCGAATCGCGCCGGGGGTCGCTCGCGACGGGTTCATCGTGACCAACGACTGTGCCGCAATCGACAGCCCATACGCATAGGCCAGGCCACAGCACAATGCGAGCGCGGCCGACGGCCCGTTGCGGGCTGCAGGTACTGCTTGGGTGGAGGGATTGAACTGCGCTCCCATGAGAGTCGCCGCTGTGACTTCACCTGCATACATGGCTGACTGTCGCCCTGCTGATCAATCGTCAACTGGGTTCGACTCCGGCGCCTCACCCATATGGGGTATGACCGTCGACGGGCCGTGGATCCCAGACATCGAACACCACTGCCTCAAGCGAGTTGCGCACGACTCCGCTGGCCACGGCCCGCAGACGAGAAGCGCACGGCCGGCCGGGGTGTCCGCTTGGGCCGACGTCAGCGCAGGGCGTCTACGGAAATCACGGCGCACGTCCCGGGATGCAGCGCAACCCAGAGTTCCTGACGCCACAGTTGCCTCCCTGTTGAGCGCCCGCCTGTGGGATGCCGATCTGGCCGGCGACTTGAACCGGCCCGAGTCCCAATCCCACCGCGGTTCCCGCGGACCATGCGCTTTTCGCTTTCCGAGGTTCAATAAGGGGATGTTCGTACATTCGCGCGACCGTTTGATGACGGCCGGCCGGAACGTTGCTGCACCACCGAGACAGCGAGGTCCCGGCCGCGCACGGCCGAGCTTTACCATCGCCGGGAGGACGACGGTCGCTTGGACGAGGTCTGTCTCATAACGATACGAGAGGCGCCGCCAGCTGGACGAGCAAAGACGCGTGCGGCGCCAGCTTTGTTGCCGATAGCGCTCGTCAGCTGGAATCCAGGCGAACACGAAGTCAGGCGAGGTGGCTCGTGCACTTGAGGCCGCGGTCGAGGTCGGGGAGCTGCTCTATCTCCGCAGGAAGCACTGCGGGTTCCGTGACGTGCCGTTCGCTGCGGGTCACGCTGTGTTGCGGGTCGGCGAAGTGCCCGCTGCGGCGGGTGCGTGACACGGTCGGGCGGATCACTTCGCGTTCGCCGATCAGCCGCGTGTCAAACGTGGCGGTCGTGCGCGCTTGGGCGCGCCAATTGTGATCGGTTCGCGCGTGGTCCAAAATCCAGCGTGTCGATGCCGATCGACCTGAAGGAGCAGGAGCCACTGCAATGGATGCCGGATTTGGCAAGATTGGACTGATCGCGTCGCTGTGCTTTTCGCTCGTCGCCTGTGGCGGTGGAAGCGGCGGCGGTGGCGGTCATTATTCGGGCCAGCCCCCGGGGACCGCCGAGGGACTCTGGAAGGGAACGAGCAGCACTGGACGGGACCTTGAAGGACTGGTGCTACCCGATGGCCAGTACTGGGTGGTCTACACGGCGGTTGGCAACAACGCAGTCATTGCCGGTGCTGTCGAGGGGAATGGCACGTCCCAGAATGGGCGATTCACGTCCACGAACGGCCTGGATTTCAATTTCGAAGGCCTGGGCATTCTTGACGTGGACATCGACGCGAACTACGTGAAGCAGAAGACCCTGAATGGCACCCTCAAGTACTCGAACGATCAGTTTACGTTCACGACTGACTTCCAATCCGCGTACAACCTGACGCCCACGCTCAGCGCCATCACGGGCACCTACGACGGCACGGCGGAGGTTGGTTTCGGCGAGGAATTCACCCGGGTGGTGATTACGCCCCAGGGATCCCTGACCGGGCAGTCGGCTTCGGGTTGCCTCTTCGCCGGTACGGTCACGACGGGGTCCGGCGGCAACTATTACAACGTGTCGGTGACGTTCCAGGGCGGTATCTGCGCCAATGGAACGCAAACGGTCACCGGTGTCGGCTATTTCGACGCCGCCACGAGCGTACTGTGGAGTGCGGCGCTCAACTCGGCGCGTACGGACGGGTTCCTGTTCTACGGCCCGAAGGTCTAGCGGCGCCTCCGCACTGCGGCGAGCCGCAGGTCGCGGCGCGAGTCTGTGTGTGCCGATGGAATACCGGCTTCGCGCCCGATTCTTGCTGTGGCAATCACCGCGTTGACTCGCCTGCACTTCGGAACCCATTGCAACCAGATCTACGCCTGACGACGCCGCCTAGCCGAGTGACGTGAGCCTGGTCAGCTGAATCATCAAGCGTGGACCGACGCTGAGCCCCTGGCGAACGCCGCGTGCGACTAGTAGTCGGGATATACAAAGTCATAATTCCCGTTGCGCATGCGGTAGATCAGACTGTCGGGCGGAACAACGACACCGACTTCCGCCCGTTGATGTTTCGGCGCCAACACCCCGACCACTTCAAACGGACAATTCACTCTCCAGACATACCAATTCTTGGAAACCTTTATCGCAGGTTTCCCGTAGTCGTCCGAGTCGCGAAACAGCACGTTACTAGCAGTGGGCGGTCTTGAGTGTCCGACTTTCCGCCAAAGCCCTTGCTTCAATCCATTTCGTACGAAGACATGCGCATAAAAGTCGACCTCTCCAGCCGTAACGCGTTGAGCATCAAACGGCTCGCCAGCCCTATACGTTTCCCGAAAGACGCGCACGACCTGGCTGCCCAATTGCGTCGCGTCGTCAGCTAGGTACTGGAAAAAACGCACATTCCCCGGATCCAGTTGAACCTCGAAGACGTCACCGATAGCTAACTTCCTGTTCATGGCGCAATTCCATACTTGGCCCAGTTCATCGGGCTGATGGAGTTTATCTGGTTCAACAACTGCCCACCGTTCTTCCAAAGTCCGTATTGGTTGATCAGCTGTTGTTCCATGGTACGCGCCGCTGGCAGCTCTAGATTCGTTCCACCACGCACCGCGCGATAGACAAGAGCTTCCTTGCCACCGCCAGCTGCTACATGCTCCGCGCCTCTGGTCAGCACGTCGCGGGCGGTTCTTCCCACGTATCGAACAACACCTGCCTTATCGATGCCTTCATAGACCGTGTGTGCGCCTTTCGTGGCGGTCGCGGTGGCAGCCGCCTCGCCCGCGACTACCCTCAACGCGCCAATGCCGCCTGCAAGGGTCGCGACGGCGGACGCGTCCTCAATTGCAGCGGAGAGGACGCCATTGCCTTCACCGTCATAGCCGTCGCGCAGCGCGCCGAGCACCCTATCTCCGTCAAAGCCGTGGCCTTTGATCGCGTTCAGGGTTTCGACAATCACCCCACCGACGGCGGCCACACCATTGCGCCCATCCGGATCGACGAACTTGTAGGGATTGTTGTTGGCGTAGGCGTAGCGATTGAAGCTGTGGAGGTTGTCTCCGCTGAACTCCGCGGGGTCCACGGCCATGAAGCGGCCGATGCTCGGGTCGTAGAATCGCGCGCCGAAGTAGCTCAGGCCCGTCGTGACGTCCTGTACCTTGCCGGCGAACCACAGGGAATTCGTCCCGCCGTCCTGGACTACGAGACGGTCGCCGTAGGGCCGATAGTTCTCCCGCCACAGGAGGTTGCCGAACTCGTTGGTGGCCGCGACCGGCGAGCCTGCCGGATCGACGTGGAACGACGTCTGGTAGTTGCCGTTCGCGGTGTACATGCCGACCAACTTGCCGGAGAGGTATGCGTACTCCTTGATCGGAGCCCCCGCCGTGTCGTAGATGCCGAGCAGGTCCCCGTTCGCCGCGTACAGGCTGTAGTTGGTCAGAGAGCCCTTGACGGTCTTGACCTGCGTGTTGCGGCCGTCGTAGCTGTACTGGATCGGGCTGGTCGCGCAGTTTGCGCAGCGCAGCACCGGCGCATCGTCATAGGTGAAGGTCGCGACACCGTTGCTCGTCACGTCGCCATAGGCGTCGTACGCGAACGTGTAGGCCTTGCTTCCGGAGACGCCGCTCAAGCGATTGCTGGTGTCGTACCCATAGCTCAACGAGAAGCTTCCGAGGACCTGGCTCGTGAGGTCGCCGTCGCCGTCGTAGGCGATGGTCCCGGTACCCCACGGGCCGGCCACCGCGGTCACGCGGTCGATTGCGTCGTAGCCGAGGGTACGATTGGCCGTGGTGTCGGCGGTATCGGTGATGCTGGTCGGATTGCCGACGGCATCGTAGACGTAGGAACGGTTCAGCAGCGTGGCGCTCTTGGTCACCGTATACGTCGCCGGCCATTGGCGGGAATTGAAGGTGACGGAAGTGGTCGCTCCATTCGCATAGCCGAGTCCGCTGACCTGTCCGGACGGATCGTAGGACACGGTAGTGACGTAGGGCGCCGCGGACACCGGACGACCCAATGCGTCCGGTGAATACGTCACCATGCGATTCGACGGGTAGGTGATCGTGTCCACATGGTCCAGGGAATCGATCCCGTACGCGACGCTGAACGTGAGCCCGTCCACCGTCAGGTACTCCCCAATGAGATTGTCATTCGGGTCGTACGAGTACGCACGCGAGGCCACCGAGCTTGCGACGGTGCTCAGCTTCCCGGTGTTCGTCCAGGTCTGGGTGACGCTCGGGGTGCCGGCGGGGTAGGTGATGCTGATCAGTCGATTGAGTCCGTCGTAGCCATACGTCACCGTCGCGGAGCTGCCGACAGCGCGGGATGCCAGATTTCCGACGGCATCGCGGCCGAGCGTCGTGGTGCCGGTCTCTGGATTCGAGATGGTGGTCAGGAAGAAGTGGCTGTCGTAGCCATAGGTTCGCGTCTTGCTGTTCTGCGTCACCGCGGTTGGTTGGTCGAGCAGGTTTCTCGTGATGGCAACGTTGGCAGCGGTCACGGGAGCCGTGACGTTGAGGAGCGTGCGTCGATCGGGGTCGCCGAATGACCGGTACGTGTATATCGTCGCGTAATTGCGTTCGTTGGTCACCGTGACCTTGTTCGAACTCGCGTACGCGTAGCTGCGAAATTTCGCGTCGGGATGGGTTGCCTTCGTCAGCCGCCCGAGCCCGTCCCAGGCGAAGGTCGTGCCGCTGGTCAATCCCGGGTACGACTCGAATGTCTTGCGGCCGAGGCTGTCGTAGGTGGCCGTGGTCGTGATGCCGGCACGCGTAATGCTCACCGGCCGGGCCAGTCCATCGAATGTCATGGACTCGGTGTAGGCGCCGCGCGCGACCGAGCGGCTGGTCGTGCCCCAGGTGATGGAGACCGGGCTGCCGATCGGGAAGCCGATTCCGGTCAAACGATCGATGCCATCGTAGGAATACGTCGTCGTGTTTCCCTCGCCGTTGGTCTCCGCTGTGATGTTGCCGGTATTGTCGACCGAGCGACTGACGAGAACGCCCTCGGGCTGCTGGATGCTGCGCGGCACCCCTCGGTAGTAGCTCGAGTAGGTGGTGACGTAACTGCGTGCATCCGTGACGGTACTCAGGTCTCCGGTGGAAAAGTAGGAGTAGCCGGTCGACACGCCATAGCGGGTCTCGTTGGTGAGGTTGCCGCTGCTGTTGTAGGTGCGGCTGATCGTTCCGGCGCCGCTGATCGATGCGTTCTTCAGCTGCTTGACGATCCACTTCGACGTGTCGATGTAATACGTGAAGTCCGTGGTTCGACTGGCATTGCCGCTCTCGACCAACCGCCCCGGATTGCCGTAGGCATCGAACAGCGAATACGTCGAGGAATATGCGGTGCCGTCCCGGGTGACGACTTTCTTGGTCAGTACTGGAGCGCGGGATCCGGTATCGAGTTTCAGTGGGAAGGAACCGGCTCCGCCGTAGTTTTCGTTGGAGATGACCTGCGCGCCCCAGGTGTAATCCTCGGTCTGCAGGCTGCCGGTGGTCTTCTTGAGCAGCAGGCCGATCTGCCAGACGGTTCCATTGGCGGCGGCACTGTAGCCGAAATGCCGGTAGGTGATCGTGTCGCCGGGATTGGTGATCGTCGTGACGTCGTAGCTGGTGCCTGGCGTGTAAGTGAACGTCCAGGTTCCCGCATCACCCGTCTTCTTCGCAATCGTGACCGTGTCCTTCGTCGTGTCGGCCAGGTCAAATTTGGTGAACTTGTACGTGTAGTTGAAGACCCCGCCGGTCGGGTAGGTCATCTTGTTCATCGAAAAGCTGCCGGCGACCGTGGTGCCGAGGTCCCCGTTGTAGGCGTACTTCCAGCTGCCTCCGGCCGGGCGCGTCACCTGGGTCAGGAAATATCGATACGGCAACCCGGTGACGGCGGTGTAGCTGTATGTCCAGGTCCGGCCAGGGGTCGAAATGCTGGTCAGGCGTGCCAGTTCGTTCGACTCGTCCGTGTAAGTGAAGGTGAGGCTGCGCCCGTCGCTGGTGCTGATCGACTTGAGCAGCAGGTAGTTCACCGGATTCGTCGTGTAGGTGAAGCTGATCGTGTTGCCGTTGCGGTCCGTGATCTTGCTGACGTACCAGGAGTATTCGGTGTACGTGCCCATCGGCCGCAGTTCACGCACCGTCATGTCGTAGCGGACGCCTTCCGGCGAGGTCACGACGAGGCCAAGGGAGCCGTCGGTGGCGCAGTCCGCCTTCCAGCGGCTCGCGGTCAGGTACTGCGGGCCACTCGAGTTGAGGGTCCACGCGTCGAAGAGCAACTCGTGGCGGCCGTCGGGCAGCTCAAGAATCGGGTTGTCGGTCGTGGCGGTCATGCTGCCGCGGGCACAGGCGCTGCTGCTCGAGCGCATCACGCGCCCGAAATGCATCGTCCAGCCCATTCCCCACGGGGTGCGGGCCCCGAGCAGGGTGGCGTCACCGACCTCACGCTGCGTGTATTCGATGTTGGTGTAGGACCGATGCACTTCGAGGTCGAGTCCGCCATTGCCGGGCAGGACCAGGTCAACGTAGTGCAGCTGCAACTTGCCGGTGAACGGATCGATGTACTCGCTGAAGTTCTGGTTCAGGTAGTTTCGATTCGGATCCAGGCCCGGCGCCGAGTAGTAGCCCGGGATGATCTCCGCCGCGACCGGGGAGAGATACGCGATGCATAGCAGCGCAGCGAGGAAGCGAGTGTTCACTGGATCCATCCTAAGTGTGACTACCGATCAAGCCATCGACGGGCAATGCATGAGTTCCGACACGGTCACGCGGATGCTGCGTGGCGCTCGGTCTGTTGCCGTCCAGCCGGACATGCGCGGATCCGAACCCGTGGGACCGGGCCAAAAACCTACGGCCGCGACGTCCAATCAGGCGGTGCTGGAGCAGGCTTGATGCTGCTGCCGTTGCTGTCGACAGCGTCCTTCGGCGCAGCCGCCAGCGGGTCGGAGCATTCGCCGCGGCGTCCGGGAGTCGCACGCGCACGGCGCAGCATGCTGTTCCGTTCCATCGGCTAGCACTTTAAGCAGGCGAGCGGTCCACTGCTTGTCACTCGACGGCAAAGTCTTGTCCAGGCGAGTCAGATGGAACGCTGGTGACTGACCTGGCCCCGGGTTAAGCCCTACTGCCGCCTAACGAGGGGGCAGTGCCGCCCGCAGAATCTAGCGAAAGCCTGGTAAGAGTCGCAGGGAAGGCAGACGCGGCTACGCCGCTCGCGCGACCGGTTGTCGCGCTCGGACAGGTTTGCGCGCGGGTCCATCAGGGCGATCCATTGAGCCGCAGGTGGATCTTGAGCCAGGCGCGGTGGCTCGCGCGGCCAGCGGTACTTCACAAGAATCTCCGGGGGTGCCGATGCCAGGGGCGGGGTGCGATCGTTGATCTCGGGGCTTCCTGGGAGGTCGGTTTTCCGACCGCGGCCCTGCACTTGGTCCGCACCTGCCGGATCACAAGTCAGGAGTCGCCCTCGCATGTCGCCGTGAACCTGCAACGGGGATAGCCACTGCAGCCGTAAAAGCGGCTTCCCGCGCGGGCCCCCGCTTTCGCGGTTCGCAGCACCAGTGTTTGGCCGCACTTCGGACACACCGTCTTGCTGTGGTGTCGCGCGTCGAGCGACGCAACGTGCTGGCGACGGGTCGCCCAGGTCTTTGGCAGCATCCCGGTTTTCAATGCATCGATCATTTCCGCGACTTGCGGGTCCGAAAAGTGCACGGCCTGGAAACTCTCGATGTATGAGCAATACCCGGTGCGAAGGACGTTCGACGGCATGGGCGTCTTGAATTCGCACTCCCCCCAGAACATCACGACGGAGTGAATCGCTTTGTCCTCAACCTGCAGGAATTCGCCGATCGCCCGGGTATGCCGGTAGTTCTGGCGCAGCGGATTCTGGATACGGTACTTGCGGCCGAATCTGACGACGGTCCATTGCGCGGATCGCTCGTCGCCGAAGATCCAGCCGTCGATGTTCTTGGTTTCGACCACGAAGAGGCCGAAGCGCGACACGATGACGTGGTCGATCTGGGTGGTACCGCCGCGCGCGTTCAACGTGACATTGTTGATCGACGTGTAGGTGCGTCCATCCAGGAACAGCCACTGGGCCGCGGCGCCCTTGGATTCGCCGAACCACCCTTTCAGTATGTTGCGGATCGACACGTCGTGGCTCGATCGTCGCGCCGGCGGCCGCGACCCTACTGAATCTCGCCGCGCGCCCAGCGGTCCTCGAATTCCCGTTTGGCACGCATGTAGGCGTTGCCACACTCCACCTGGGTGTCCGAGTCGGGCGGGTTGTCGCACACCTTCTTCGGCTCGAAGAACGCCTGCCACGCGGCGTCCTTGCGGGCCGCTGCCTGCTGCTCAGCCGACGCCGCAGCTGTTTCGGCGCGGAGCCGCGCGGCCGTGGCCTCAAGCTGCGCGCGTCGGGCGTCTGCCGCCTGTCGTGCGGGCACGGCCTTCTGTATCCGGGCACGTTCCGCGATGGCGGCGGATTGCCGCTCCATGCCGTCCGCCATGCCCTGGGTCGCGTGGGTCGTCACCCGCGTCATCAATGAGAAATAGAGGAGCCCGATCAGCAGCGGGCCGACTACCACGAACAGGGCGAACTTCAAGAAGGGATTCATTGCGGGTGAGCTTCCGTGCGGCCGTGTCTCGTCAGCAAATCTTCCGCAGATGTGAGCCGGGCGCAAGTTGCGGATTCACATTTCGGGGCGACGGAGGGGTGAGAGGTGGAAGGTGCGGAGGCTCGGGCGGACGCTGCTGCAGCAGTTATTCGATCCGTCCATGGATCTCACCCTTCGGGCCCGCCTGCGGCGGTTCAGAAATCGTTCCCGCGATTTCTGTCGCGC
>DAOMFL010000040.1:0-32579 GCA_035429805.1 Burkholderiaceae bacterium | reverse complement strand
TGCCGCCAGCGTTCAATCTGAGCCAGGATCAAACTCTTCAGTTCGATACTGTTTGTGCTTGATTACTCTCGCTGGAATCGAAGGTCGATGTTTCCATCTTCCCTCTTTCCATTGCGTGAGCACTGATGATTTGAGTTCAGCCAGCGCGGCCAGGAGCGTCTCGGCGTGAGACCTCGACGACTGTCCGTGCTGGTTGCGCCTTTCACCAAGCGCCCACACTTATCGGCTGTTTCGTTGTTAAAGAGCGTGCTGTCCGGTCGCTTTTTCGTCGGCAAACTTGTTGCGACGCAACCGCAGCAGCGAAGAAGCGGAATTATGGAGGCCCTGAAAAGTCGTGTCAAGTTAAGGGGCGGGCCGAACTGTTAGGCGTGGGCCTGCCGCGGGCCGGGACCCATCTCTGGCCGCAAGGCTGCCGCCGCGGCGCTTCGAGACACGCACTGCTAACACCCTGTTTCGTAACGAGCCAGGCATACGCCGTCGCGTCGCCCAACCCGCGCCACCGGAGTCAGTGGACGGCCCGGTGAGCGGCTAGGCGAACGCCTCTAGGCCGCCTCCGGCCTGATCAGCTATGCCGGAACTTCGCCGGCCGCTTCTCGACGAAGGCCGCCATCCCTTCCTTCTGGTCACTGGTGGCGAACAGTGAGTGAAACAGACGCCGTTCGAAGAGCATGCCCTCGTTGAGCGGAGCTTCGTAGGCGCGGTTGATTGCCTCCTTGGCCATCATCACTGCGGGCAGCGAATGGCCCGCAATCGCCGCCGCCGCAGCGAGCGCCTCGTCGAGGAGCTTGTCGGCAGGAACCACTCGGGAAACCAGGCCGGAACGCTCGGCCTCCGCCGCATCCATCATGCGCGCGGACAGCACGAGATCCATCGCCTTGGCCTTGCCGACCGCGCGCGGAAGCCGTTGCGTCCCGCCTGCACCCGGAATGATTCCAAGCTTGATTTCGGGCTGGCCGAACTTGGCGCTGTCCGCGGCGATGATGAAGTCGCACATCATCGCGAGTTCGCAGCCCCCACCGAGCGCGTAGCCGGCGACAGCCGCAATCACGGGCTTGCGGATGCGCCGCAGGGTTTCCCAGTTGCGCGAGATGTACTCGGACTTGAATACGTCCATGTAGGACCACTCCTTCATCGCACCGATGTCCGCGCCTGCAGCGAACGCCTTCTCGCTTCCAGTGATCACCATCGCGCCGATACCGTCGTCGGCGTCGAACGCGAGCAGCGCCGCGCCCAGTTCGTCCATCAACTGATCGTTGAGTGCGTTGAGCGCCTTTGGACGATTGAGCGTCAGCAGGCCAACGCGGCCGCGCGTTTCGACGAGTATGTTCTGGTAGCTCATGGGTGCCTCCTCACTGGGTCATTCCAGTGTAGCGGGGCACAGCGACGATCTCAGCTCGTGGGCTGCTCGCGCGCGAGGTAATCGAGGATCGTGTCGGCGGTCACTGCGCGCGAATAGAAGAAGCCCTGCGCGAACTCGCAGCCGATCTCGCGCATATAGTCGACCTGGTCCTGCGACTCGACACCTTCGGCAACGACCTTGAGCCGGAAGTGGCGCGCAACCGCCAGCATCGCGTGCACGATCGCGCGGCTGTCGGCGTCGGCTGGAATGCCTTCGATGAACGAGTGATCGATCTTCAGCGCGTGGATCGGCATGCGCTTGAGGTAGCCCAGCATCGAGTAGCCGGTGCCGAAGTCGTCGAGCACAAGCCCGACGCCGAGCGAGGCGAGCTCCGCCAGCACATCGTTGTTGATCTCGCTTTCCTTCACCAGCGTGCGCTCGGTGATCTCCAGCACGATGAGCCGCGGCTCTATGCCGTGCTTGACGAGCGCACTGCGGACCAGGATAGGCAGCGCGGTCGATCCCATCTCGCGGCCCGCAACATTGACGGCGACCGGAACGTCGAAATCCGGACGCACGAGCCGCCAGCGGTTAATCTGGCTGCAGACTTCATTGAGCACCCAGCGCGTGATGCGCTCCGAAAGTCCGCTCACCTCGGCCACGCCGATGAAGCGGTCCGGCGTCAGAATCCCGTGCACCGGATGGTTCCAGCGGATCAGGGCCTCGAGGCCCACCACGCGGCCGCTCGCCATCTCGATCTGCGGCTGGTACTCGCAGATGAACTGCGGCGATTCGCTCTGCACCGCCTTGACGAGTTCGATGCCAAGCTGCACCTCGCGCGCGGCGCGCTCATAGCGGATCGGGTTGAAGAAGCTGAACTGGTTGCGGCCGTCGCGCTTGGCCTGGTACATCGCGGCGTCGGCGTTCTTCAGCAGAGTGCTCATGTCGCGGCCGTGTTCGGGAAAGAGCGCGACGCCGATCGAGGCCGACACCTGCGTATCGATGTTCGGCACGAGGTCCGTCCGGTGCAGCGCCTGCGCGACGCGGGCCGCCAGCAGGGCGACCTCCTGCCGGTGCACGAATTCGCTGACGAGCACGACGAACTCGTCGCCACCCAGCCGCGCCACGGTGCCATCCTCGCCGACCGTCTCGCGCAGCACGTCCGCCGCCGACTTGATCAGCGCATCGCCGACCAGGTGCCCGAGTGTGTCGTTGACATCCTTGAAGCGGTCGAGGTCGATCAGCATCGCGGCCATCCGGCGCCTGCGGTTCGATGCCGTCATGATCATGTCGCGCATCGTCTCGCGCAGCAGGTTGCGATTCGGCAATCCGGTGAGCGCGTCGTACCAGGCCAGGTGCTCGATGCGCGATTCGGCCTCCTGCCGCTGAGCCGCCTCCATCGAAAGCGCCAGCATCAGCGCCGTCGTGTTGGCGAAGCCGACATCGTCTTCGTCCCAATAGCGCAGGTCGCGATGCTGCAGGCAGAGCACCCCGGCGATCTCGCCCTCGACCAGGACCGGCACATCGAGCAGCGCGCGCACGCCCGACCAGTCCGGGTCGCCCGCGAACATCGTCGTAAGGCGCGACGTGCGTGTGTCATTGACGACCACGGGCTGGCGGTTCATCAGCTGCGCGAAATAGGCCGAAAACCGCGTGGACGGAAACTCGCGCCCGACCCAGTCGCGCAGGAACCGGTCGGCGTGCCGATCGAACAGCGCCTCGCAGCGCAGCACCTCCGGCTCCCTCGACAGGCGCCAGAAGCTCGCACTGCCAACATCGAGCACCTCGGCGGTCGAGCGCAGCACCGTCGCCAGGGTCTGGGTGAAGTCGGACTTCTGCTGGATTGCCAGTTCGAGCAGTCGCTCACGGAACCGCAGCCGGCGCGCCTGAGCGCGCTCGGCGGGCCCGAGATCGCGCGCCGTCAGCACGAGACCGCGCACGCTGGGATCGTCGAGCCGATTCGTCAGCACGCAGGACAGGCTGCGCCCGCTGCCCGCAAGGGCGGCGCGAGTGCGCAGGTGCAGCACCGTCGGCTGATGGTCACCAGCCGTTTCGCGCAGAAGCCGGTCCACGGCGCGCCGGAACTCGATCCGCGACGGCTGGTCGAGGATGAACTCGAACGGCGAGCCCATGACGTCGCCTTCGTGTTCGCCGGTGATGGGCTCCAGCGCCGCATTCGCAAAGATGACGCGGCGATCCGCGTTCAGCACGATCGTCAGTTCGCTCTGGTGCAGCGCCAGCGCTCGTGCGCGCGCATCCGCGGCACGCATGCGCCGGCGCGCCGCGCGCTCGGCCGACGTGTCGACGATCGAAATCGAGGCAAAGTCGTCCTGGTCAAAGCGGAACAGGCGGACGACGAAGCGGGCGCTGAGCCGGTTGCCGCTGCGCAGCGGCAGGCGCGCTTCGAACTCGAAGCGCCCCTCGGTCGTCACCTGCGACCAGAGGCGCTGCCAGCGCCTGGCAAACGCCCGGTGGCTCATGTAACCGAGCAGTTCGGCGACGCTGCGTCCGACCGCGGACTCCCCACCGACGAGCGCCATCGCTTCGGCGTTGATCGCGAGGATCTGGCCGCTGGGGTTGACAGCGAGGAGCGGCACGCCGGCGGTGTCGAAGCTCGCCTGCTTGAGCGAGCGTTCGACAGCCGACTGCCGCAACGGAATGACGGTAGAGCTCAGTGTGACCTCGTGCTGCTCAGGGGCCCCACGCCGCCGTCGCGGGGCCTGTCGCGGATGAACGATTCTGCCACGTGATGCCGCCGGATAGCACTGTCTGTCTGTCCGCGAGTGGCCCGGATTACCGAGCAGGAGCCGCCAGCCGCTGGCCGACCGCCTGCGCCGCCTCGGTGGCGCGCCGGACACAGTCGCTGATCGACACGCCTCCGCGATAGTTCGAGCAGAAGAAGAGTCCCGGATGGTCGCGCTCGGCCTGCTCCAGCGCGGCGATGCGCTCGCGATGTCCCAACCCGTACTGCGGGATTGCGCGCGACCAGCGGACGACCCGCGACATCATCGGCGCGCTGCCTGCACCAACCAGCCGCGCAAGTTCCTCGTGCACGGTCTGAGTCAGTTCACCCTCAGGGGCGGTCACCTGCGCCGGATTGCGCCGCCCCCCGAGGAACGTTGTGAAGAGCACGGTGCCGTCTGCGGCGCGACCGGCGAACATCGTGCTCGAGAACAGGGTACCCAGGACGCGCGGCCGCTCTACCGCGGGCGCAAGGAAGCCGAACCCGTCCAGCGCGTGAGCGACGTCGGCGCGTCGATAGGCGCTGACGACGACTGCCACCGGCGCGTAGTCGATCTCGGCAAGCGCACCCCCGGCGTTCGGTGCAAATGCGCCCACCAACGACGCGGCGCCGTAGGCCGGCAGGGCAAGCACCACGGCCCGCGCATGCGCCGAATCACCCGCGCGATCGGTCTCGACTGTCCATGTGCCGTCGCCCCTCGCTTGCAGTCGACATACTGCGGCGCCACACCGAACCGTCGGCAGCGCCGCCGCCAGCGCATCGGTCAGCGTCTGCATGCCCGCGCGGAACGAAAAGCTGACGGCCGGCAGCCTGGGCGGTCCCCCTCGCCTGCGGCGCTCGCGCGCCGAGCGGACCGCACCGATCGAGAGGCTCCCGTACCGCTGCTCGAGCTCGTGCAGCCGCGGCAACGCTGCGGACAGCGACAACTGCTCCGGATCGCCGGCGTAGATGCCGGAAACGAACGGCTCGACGGCGTAGTCCAGGAACTCCGGACCCAGCCGACGCCGCACGAACTGCGCAATCGATTCCTCGACCTGCGCGGGTGCCCTACGGACGAAGGGCTCGGCCAGCAGCCTGAGCTTGGCTGCCGCAGAGAAGAGCGGCGTCGAGATGAAGGTGCCGGCTGATGAAGGCAACGCAACCAGGCGCCCGCCGCTCACCACATAGCGGCGCGAAGCCGATCTGCTCGCGCCGATGTGCTCACTGCGCAGCCCCAGTTCGTCGATCAGCGCCAGGGTCTCGCCCGACGTGTCCATCGCGCTGTTCGGGCCGCGCTCGAACAGGATTCCTTGATCGCGCTCCGAACCGATGACCCCGCCGGCCCGCGCGGCCGATTCGAGAACTTCGACCGCATATCCCCCACGGTGGAGTCGATAGGCGGTGACCAGGCCTGACAGGCCTGCTCCGACCACGATCACGTCCAGCGGCATGCCGTATTACTCCTAGCCTCGGGAGCCGCAAGCATTCCACCGGCACGCACGCCGCGGCTTGTGCCATGGCAAAGGACACTAGCGGTCCGCTCGGCGCATCTCCCGGACTTGCGCGATGGCAATGCCCGGTTCCGAGGGCGCGCGCAGATACCTAGCGCCGGCGCCGCGCAGGCGAGTCGGGGTCCGACGCGGATCGGCACGCACTATCATCAATCGTTTCAATTCGGGAGCGAGCCTCATGACACGCGCGATCCTGCTGTCTCGCGAAAATGACGCCTTCAAGGCGGAGATCCGCGACGTCACCGACACCGAACTCGAGGCTGCGACCCCGGGAGACGATGTCGACATCGAGGTCGAGTACTCCACCATCAATTACAAGGACGGACTGGCGATCACCAACACGTCGCCTGTCGTACGCAAATGGCCCATGGTGGCAGGCATCGATGCTGCGGGACGCGTGAAGACAAGCGCGCATCCGAAGTGGAAGACCGGCGATTCCGTTGTCCTCAACGGCTGGGGACTGGGTGAGTCCCACTGGGGCGGGCTGGCGCAGCGCGCACGCGCGAAGGGTGACTGGCTGGTACGCATCCCGGCTCCGTTGACGACGCGTGACGCGATGGCGATCGGCACGGCCGGATATACCGCCGCGCTGTCGGTCCTTGCGCTGCAGAACCACGGGATCGCCCCGCCCAGCGGGGAGATCCTCGTGACCGGCGCCACGGGCGGCGTCGGATCCATCGCCGTGGCATTGCTCGCGTCGCTCGGCTATGCGGTGGTCGGATCGACCGGGAAGGCGACGGAAGCGGACTATCTGAAGGCGCTCGGCGCGAAGGAAGTCATCGACCGCGCCACGCTTGCAGCGCCGGGCAAGCCCCTGCAGAAGGATCGCTGGGCCGGCGCGATCGACTCGGTGGGCAGCACGACGCTCGCTAACGTCTGCGCCCAGACGCGCTGGGGCGGCACGGTAGCGGCCTGCGGCCTCGCCGGCGGCATGGACTTCCCGGCGTCGGTCGCGCCTTTCATCCTGCGCGGCGTCACGCTCGCCGGCATCGACAGCGTGATGGCGCCGCTGCCGCGGCGCGAGGCCGCGTGGAAGCTCCTCGCCGAGCACCTGCGTCCTGAACTGCTCGCCCGGATGACACGCGAGGTGACGCTCGCGGGCGCGTTCGATGTGGCCCGCGACATCCTCGCGGGACACATACGCGGGCGGGTGGTCGTCGACGTCAATCGCTGACACCGTCCGCGTCGCCCGAAACGGAGCGACTTCGTCCTTCTCCTTCGAGGAGCAAACCTGATGACCCGTCTGAATGTGAATGGCAAGGCCGTCGACGTCGATGCCGATCCGGCGACGCCGCTGCTGTGGGCGTTGCGCGACAACCTCGGGCTCACCGGCACCAAGTTCGGCTGCGGCATTGCCGCCTGCGGTGCCTGCACTGTGCTCGTCAATGGCCGGCCGGTGCGGTCCTGCGTCACGCCGATCTCCAGCGTGGACGGCGCGGTGATGACGATCGAAGCCGCTTCCGGTGACCGCGTCGGCAAGGCCGTGCAGGAGGCCTGGGTCAAGCTGGACGTCGTGCAGTGCGGCTACTGCCAGTCGGGCCAGGTCTTGGCCGCGACCGCCCTGCTGAAGGCGAAGAAGAATCCGACCGATGCCGATATTGACGACGCGCTATCGGGCAACCTCTGCCGCTGCGGCACCTACGCGCGCATTCGTGCCGCGGTCAAGGATGCCGCGCGCGCGCTGGCCTAGGAGGGACGACGATGCGATTCATCGAGCAGTTGGTACGGGCGCAGCTCAAGCCGGAGGCAGACGCGGCGCCATTCAGGCTGACGCGGCGCGAATTCATGAAGCTGACCGGGGCCGCCGGTGGCGGGCTGATGCTCGGCCTGGCGATGGCGGATGAGGCACAGGAGGCCAGGCGCAAGGTGTTCCCGCCGGCGGCGTTCCTGCGGATCGCGGCCGATGGAACGGTCACGGTGATGGTCAACCGTCTCGAGTTCGGCCAGGGCGTCAGCACCGCGCTGCCGATGCTGATCGCCGAAGAACTGGACTGCGACTGGTCGAAGGTGCGGGCGGAGCTGGCACCCGCGGCGGAGGTTTATGCGGACCCGTCGTTCGGCATCCAGATGACCGGCGGCTCGATGTCGGTGGCCTCGAGCTGGAAGCAGTACCGCGTGATCGGTGCCTCGGCACGCGCGATGCTGGTTGCGGCCGCTGCGCAGCAATGGGGCGTGGACGCGGCGAAGCTCGACACGAAGGGTGGCTTTGTCGCCGAGCAGGGTGGACAGAGGCGCCGCGCCAGTTACGGGTCGCTGGCCGAAGCGGCAGGAAAGCTGCCTGTGCCGGAGAAGGTCGGACTGAAGGCCGATTCTGCCGACTACTTCGTCATCGGGCGTCCGACGCGGCGACTCGATTCGGTTGCGAAAGTCAGTGGCAGTACGCAGTTCGGCATCGACAAGGTGCTGCCCAATCTGCGCGTGGCTGTCATCGCGCGCGCACCAGGCTTCGGTGGCAAGGTCGTGTCGTTCGACCCGGCCAGGGCGCGCGCGATCAAGGGCGTGGACGCCGTGCTGCAGGTGCCGGTCGACCGCGGCGGCAGCGGCGTCGCCGTCATCGCCAGTGGCTACTGGCCGGCGAAGACGGGGCGCGACGCGCTCGACGTCAAGTGGCAGTCCCTGCCGGGTCCGACGACAGCTGAACAGTCGAGGGAGTACCGGGATCTTGCGCGGCAACCCGGACTCAAGGCGCGCAGCGACGGCGACCCCGAGGCCGCAACCAAGTCCCCGAAGAAGATCGAAGCGATCTACGAGTTCCCGTACCTTGCGCATGCACCGATGGAACCGCTCAACGCGGTTGTCGACCTGAAGGGCGACCGCTGTGCCGTATGGTGCGGCACGCAGTTCCAGACCGTCGACCAGATGGCGATCGCCGGTGCGGCCGGGCTGAAGCCCGATCAGGTGACGCTCAACACGATGATGGCCGGCGGCGGGTTCGGGCGCCGCGCCGTCCCGACGTCCGACTACCTCGTCGAGGCGGTCAACGTCGCGAAGGCGATGAAAGCCGCCGGCATTGACGCACCGGTCAAGGTCATCTGGTCGCGCGAGGACGATATCCGCGGGGGTTACTACCGCCCGCACGTCGTGCACCGCGTCGTAGTCGGTCTGGACGGCAACAACGCCCTGCGAGGATGGAACCACACGATCGTCGGCCAGTCGATCGTCAAGGGCACGCCCTTCGAGAAGTTTCTGATCAAAGATGGCGTCGACGAGACGACCACCGAAGGCGTGGTCAACACGCCGTACCGCCTGCCGAACATGCAGGTCAGCGTGCATCACCCCGAAGTCAACGTCCCGGTCCTGTGGTGGCGCTCGGTCGGCAATTCGCACACGGCCTTCGTCATGGAGACCCTGGTCGACGAACTGGCGCGTGCCGCGAAACAGGATCCGATCGCCTACCGTCTCGCGCTGCTCGACCCCAAGCACGCGCGCGTAGCCGGCGTGCTGCGGCTGGTGCGCGACAGGTCCGGCTGGACCCGGCCCGCACCGAAGGGTCGGGCACGCGGTGTCGCGGTGCATGAGTCGTTCGGAAGTGTCGTCGCGCACGTGGTCGAGGTCTCGGTCGACAAGAACTCGATCCGCGTGCACAAGGTGACCTCTGCGATCGATTGCGGCTTCGCGGTCAATCCGCTGTCGGTCGAAGCCCAGGTGCAGTCGGCGATGGTGTTCGGCCTGTCCGCGGCTCTGCACGGCCAGATCACACTGCAGGACGGCGTCGTGCAGCAGAGCAACTTCGCCGACTATCCGGTGCTGCGGATCGCCGAGATGCCCGGGATCAGCGTCCATATTGTCCCGAGCAAGGCGGACCCGACCGGGGTCGGCGAGCCCGGCACTCCTCCGATCGCACCGGCCGTCGCCAACGCGATCGCGGCACTGACGGGCAAGCGCCTGCGCAAACTGCCGTTCGATCTGTCGCAGACCTGAGCCGCGCCTGCGCCATGCTGAAGCCCGCGGCTGACGGCCGCGGGGACTTTCGGCAGAATCCCCCTTCCCTTCGACCGATCCCGCAGGAGCCCGCATGACACCCCGCACCCTCGCACGCCCGTTCACCGCAGGCGCCGCGTGCCTGCTTACGATGGCTCTGGCCGGCGATGCTGCCGCGCTCGACCGCAAGGACTGCGAACGCGACTACAAGCCGCAGGTCGGGCAATCGGGAAAGGACGTCGTCTGGGTGCCGACGCCCGATGAACTGGTGCAGCGCATGCTGCGCATGGCCAAGGTGACGCCACAGGACCTTGTCTACGACCTCGGAGCAGGTGACGGCAAGATCGCCATTGCGGCCGGCAAGATCGGCGCCAATGCGGTCGGCATCGAATACAACCCCGACATGGCCAAGCTGGCGAACTGCCTCGTCGGCGCGGAAGGAGTTGCCGGCAAGACGAAGATCATCCAGGGCGACATCTTCAAGGAGGACTTCAGCAAGGCGACGGTCGTGACGATGTACCTGCTGCCGGAGCTGAACCTCTGTGTGCGCCACCGGATCCTGGCGATGAAGCCCGGCACGCGCGTCGCGTCGCATCAGTTCACGATGGGCGACTGGGAGGCCGACGAGACCAACGAGATCGAATATCGGACGGCCTACCTGTGGATCGTTCCGGCCCGCGTGGATGGCACCTGGGCGCTGCGCGAGGACGGCTCCACCACGACGATCAACCTGACGCAGATGTTCCAGAAGGTGAGCGGCGATGTCGTCAGCGGCGCCAGCCGGCAGCCGCTGGTCGGTGCCACGCTGCGCGGCGACCAGCTGCGATTCGCCTTCAACGACGCCAAGGGCATCACCCGCACATTCACCGGCACCGTGCGCGGAAACGAATGGGTTGGCACGGTGAAGTCCGGGAACACCGAAACCAAGGCCACCGCAAACCTGCAGGGCGCGCTGCGCGCCGCGGCCTGGGCCGAGATGCTGCCGCAATGCGGCCGCTTCTACGGCAAGTAGTCTGCGCTTCAGGCTGTTCGGTACGGAGCCCCGCCTCGGCGGGGCTCTTCACATGGTGAAGGGAATCCGATGAGCGAGTCGAATGCGCCGGTCACCCGTGGCGGAACGGCGCCGGATCCGACGGCCGCGCCCCGGCGCGTGCTGTCGGTGTTCGACGGGGTGATGATCATCGTCGGCATCATCATCGGCGGCGGCATCTTCGCCTTCCCGCCGCTCGTCGCCGGCATGACCGGCTCCGTCGAATGGATGTTCGGAGCCTGGCTCTTCGGCGCTGCGCTCGCACTCGTCGGTGCGCTTTGCTACGCCGAGCTTGCGACGACCTTTCCGAACGCCGGAGGGGATTACCACTTCCTGACGCGCGCGTATGGCAAGGACCTGTCCTTCTTCTTCGCCTGGGCGCGCGTGCTGGTCATCACCACCGGCGCGATCGCGCTGCTGGCCTTTGTCTTCGGCGACTATATGAGCCGCGTGCTGCCGCTCGGGGACCAGTCATCGACGGTCTGGGCGGTGCTGATCGTGCTCGCGCTGACGGCAGTCAACATCGCCGGCCTCAAGGAATCCTCGCGCACGCAGAACGTACTTTCCGGCCTGCTGGTGCTGGGCATGCTGCTGGTCGTGGTCGCCGGCTACGTCGCTCCCGCCGTCGAGGCCCCGCCGACACCGGCGGCGCCGGACGCGGTGCCGGCCCTGTTCGGCACCGCGCTGCTGTTCGTGCTGTTCACGTTCGGCGGCTGGAACGAGGCCGCCTACATCTCCGCCGAAGTGAAGGGCGGCCCACGCTCGATCGTCAGGGTGCTCGTGGTAGCGCTGCTGCTGGTGATGCTGATCTATCTGCTGTTCGTCGCCGCGCTGCTCAATGGGCTCGGCTTCGCCGGCCTGAAGTCGAGCCAGGCGGTCGCCGCCGACGTCGCGAAGAACGCATTCGGCATGTTCGGCGAGAAGGCCATCGGCGCGGTTGTCGCGCTCGCGGCGCTGACGTCAATCAATGCGACGATGATCGTCGCCGCACGCACCAACTACTCGCTGGGCAACGACTGGCCGGTGTTCCGCTTCATGAGCCGCTGGAGCGGACGGCGCGACGCGCCGGTCGCGGCCTATGTCGTGACCGGCGCGATCAGCCTCGCGCTGGTGCTGCTCGCTGCAGTCAACCAGAGTGGCGTGAAGTTCATGGTGGACTTCACCGCCCCGGTGTTCTGGTTCTTCTTCCTGCTCACGGGGATCGCGCTGTTCGTTCTGCGCTTCAGGGAACCGCACGTCGCGCGGCCGTTCAAGGTGCCGGCATACCCGGTGCTGCCGATCATCTTCGTCGGCACCTGCGCCTTCCTGCTGTACCGCAGCCTGCTGTTCACGTTCCAGAACCAGGCGGTGCAGGCGGCGCTGTACGTAATGGCCGCCGGCGTCGTCGTCTGGATCATCGCGCGGCTGCGCGGACGCTGACGCGTGGCCGGATACGCTGCACGCATCGTCGGCGTGCTGCTGGCCGCCGGCCGCGGCACGCGCTTCGACCCTCGGGGGGACCGGCTCAAACTGCTGGAGCCGGCGTCGCGCGGACCGAATCGGGGTGCGCCGCTCGCCGTCGCCGCGGCGCGCGCACTGCGCCCCGCAGTGGATGACCTCGTCGCCGTCGTCGCACCGGTCGCCGAACGAGGGCAGCCGGCGCTGCACCGGCTGCTGGCCGCCGAAGGCTGCGCGCTCGTCGTCAACGATCGCAGCACGGACGGTCAGGGCAGTTCGATCGCCTGCGGCATCGCTGCCACGGCAGGCGCCGACGGCTGGATCGTCGCGCTCGCCGACATGCCGGCAGTTGCAGCGGCGACAGCCGTCGCCGTCGTGGCGGCGCTGCGCGGCGGCGCCGTCACGGCCGCCCCGTCGTACCACGGCCGGCGCGGGCATCCGGTCGGATTCGCCGCGACGCTGCAGCAGGAACTGCTGGCGCTCGCGGGTGATGTCGGGGCGCGAGCGGTGCTCGCGCGCCACCCGCCACACCTGATCGAGGTCGACGATCCTGGGGTACTGTTCGACGTCGACACGAGCGAGGACCTGCGATGAATGCGCTGTGGCGGAACGGGTGGCGGCTCGCGCTGACGGCCAGCGAGATCCCGCTGACGGCGCCCCTGGTGATGCATCGGCGGACCCTGAGCCTGCTGACGGCACCCGGGCTCGCTGCGGCCAGCACCCGCCGCGAAGCCTCGCGCATGGTGACGGAGAAGCTGGATGCCGGCATGGCGGCGCAGATCGCGCTCTGGCAGACGGCCGGAGAGTGGCAGCGGCGCCTGCTCGGCGACTTGCTGGCAGCAGCGTCCGGTCGACGGTCGATTCGCGCCGCGTCGACGCGCGCGGCACGTCTCGGCGCGCGGACTTCGCTGCAGATGGCGCAGCGATCGCTCACGCCGGTGCGGCAGCGCGTGCGCGCCAACGTGCGCAGGCTGCGCAGCTCTACTTAGTTCGGGGCGCAGCGAACGGCAGGCCGATGACCATCGTCGATCTTCTGCGGCAAATTGGAGCCGCCGACTGGCTGGCGCTCGCCTGGTTCATCGGCGCCTGGTGGGGCTATGCAGCGTTTGCGCGTCGCCGGGCCGCAGGCGGCGGTTCGCTGCTTGCGACGACCAACCGCTACCGACGGCTGTGGATGATGCAGACGACGGTGCGCGAGAACCGCGTGATCGACGGTGTCGTCGTCCAGAACCTCTCGACCAGTCCGTCGTTCTTCGCTTCGACGACGATCCTGATCATCGGCGGCCTGCTGGCGATGCTGGGGGCCACCGACGAGGCCGCAAAACTCGTGAAGGAGATCCCGTTCGCCGCGCGCACGTCCGCATTCGTGTTCGACTTGAAGCTCTTCGTGCTGACCGCCGTGTTCGTCTATGCCTTCTTCCGCTTCACCTGGTCGATGCGCCAGTACACCTTTGGTGCCCTGCTGATCGCCTCGGCGCCGGACCCGAAGGATTTTGTCAGCGGTGCCGCGTCGCGCGAGGAGTTCGCCGACCGCGCCGGACGCGTCGTCGGCCTGGCCGCCGAAACCTTCAATGACGGACTTCGCGCCTACTACATGGCGTTCGCGGTCATCCTTTGGTTCTTCTCGCCGCTCGCGTACGCGATCGGCACCGCCGCCATCGTCTACCTGCTGTATCAGCGCGAGTTCCGCTCGGAAGTGCTGGACGTGCTGCGCCACTAGGCGCGGCGCCCGGCGTTCATCTTCGCGCGTCTGCCAAGCCCCCGCCATGTCCGTTCAGTATGCGATCCGCCCCGCCGACCCGGCTGCGCACCTGTTTCATGTCGTGTGCCGCGTCGAACGGCCCGATCCACAGGGTCAGCTCTTCATGCTGCCGGCGTGGGCCCCGGGCAGCTACATGGTGCGCGAGTTCGCGCGCCACATTGTGCGCATCAGCGCCGTTGCGGGCCGCCGCAAGTTGCCGCTCACCAAGCTCGACAAGCACACCTGGCGCGCAGCGCCGGTCAAGGGACCGCTGGAAGTCGCCTGCGAGGTCTACGCGTGGGACCAGTCCGTGCGCGCGGCGCACCTCGACGAGACCCACGGCTTCTTCAACGGCACCAGCGTGTTCCTGCTGCCGATCGGCCACGAGCATTCCGGCTGCAGCGTCGACATCCTGCCGCCGGCGGGCGACCGCTACGCGCACTGGAAGGTCATCACCGGACTGACGCCGGCGCGCGCCACGCGGCGGCTGGGATTCGGAACCTATCTCGCGGCGAACTACGAGGAGTTGATCGACTGCCCGGTCGAGATGGGCGCGTTCGAACTGGGACGCTTCGACGTGCTCGGCGTGCCGCACGAGATCGCGGTCACCGGCCGCGTGCCGCGGCTCGACATGCAGCGCCTGACGACCGACCTGGCGGTGTTGTGCGAACAGCAGATCCGGCTGTTCGAGCCGCGCTCGCGCAGGGCCCCGTTCGCCCGCTATGCGTTCATGACGCTCGCTGTCGGCGACGGCTACGGCGGACTTGAACATCGCAATTCGACGGCACTGATCTGCAAGCGCGACGACCTGCCGTACGCGGGGATGAAGGATTCGACCGAGGGCTATCGCACCTTTCTCGGGCTCGCCAGCCACGAGTACTTCCACAGCTGGAACGTCAAGCGCATCCGGCCGGCCGCGTTCGTTCCTTACGACCTGACACAGGAAAACTACACGCGGCTGCTGTGGGCGTTCGAGGGGTTCACTTCGTACTACGACGACCTGATGCTCGTGCGCGCCGGCCTGCTGACGCCGACGCAGTACCTCGAGACCGTCACACGGACGATGACGACCGTGATGCAGCGCTCCAGCCGCCTGAAGCAGAGCGTCGCCGACAGCTCGTTCGACGCGTGGATCAAGTATTACCGCCAGGACGAGAACGCGCCCAACAGCGTGGTCAGCTACTACCAGAAAGGCGCGCTCGTCGGACTGGCACTCGACCTCGCGATCCGGGCGCAGACGAAGGGTCGTCGCTCGCTGGACGACGTGATGCGCCTGCTGTGGCGCCGCTACAGAACGGCCGGTGCCGATTACGGCGGAGTCGACGAGGATGAGCTGGCGACCGTCGCCGACGAAGCCACCGGCCTCGCGCTCGCGCCGTTGCTCGATGAGTGGACGCAGGGCACGCGCGACCCCGACTTTGCCCGTCTGCTACAGCCGTTCGGCATCGAATTCGCCGCGCGGCCGGCGCTGGACTCGCCGACGTTTGCGCTGCTCGGCGTGCGCATTGCCGCGGGCGGGTCCGACTGCGCGCTGTCGCACGTCCACGACGGCACGCCGGCCCAGTCGGCCGGCCTGTCGGCGCACGATGTGCTGGTCGCACTCGACGGCCTCCGCGTCACGGCCACGAACCTCGACAGGCTGCTGGCGCGGCATGCGCCGGGCGACAGCGTCGAGGTGCTGGCGTTCCGGCGCGACGAGCTGATGCGCTTCACTCTGCGCCTGGCCGAGCGGCCGCCACTGCGCTGGACGCTGTCGATCGACCCGAAAGCGACTCCGTCAGTCGCACGCCTGCGGGCGCAGTGGCTGGGTCAGCGCTGAGCCGCGCCGGTTCCGCACCAGTCGACGCGGCCGCGTCCGTGGGCGGCAAGAAAGGCATTGGCCTTCGAGAAGTGATGGCAGCCCAGGAACGGCACGGGCGGCCGGCGCGCTGACAGCGGCGACGGATGATTGGCGGTGAGCACCGCATGTGCCGGTCCTCTCGCCTGAATCTGCGACACCTTCGCCTGCGCGTAAGCGCCCCACAGCAGGAACACCTTCGGTGTCGCTTCGGCCGCGAGCATCGCGATCAGCCGGTCGGTGAGTTGTTCCCAGCCGTGTCCTGCGTGTCCGCCCGGTCGGCCCTCCTCGACGGTCAGGACGGCGTTGAGCAGCAGCACGCCCTGCCGTGCCCACCGCTCGAGGTTGCCGCTCGCAGGAGCTGCGCAACCGAGATCGCTGCGCAGTTCGAGGAAGATGTTGCGCAGGCTTGGCGGGGGACGCACGCCATCGGGCACCGAGAATGCGAGTCCATGGGCCTGTCCGGGACGGTGATACGGGTCCTGCCCGAGGACCACGACACGGACCGCTTCTGGCGGCGTCAGCCGGAGCGCGCGCAGAGGGTCCGGCGGAAAGATCCGCGCGCCCGCGGCGTTACGTTCGTCGAGGAAGGCGCCCAGCGCCGCACCTGCGTCGCCAGCGCAGAACTCCTCCACCTGCGTACGCCAGCCCGTCGCCAGACCCGCGCTATCGATCACGCGAACAGCCGCTCGAGCTCAACACCGGGATCCGGCGCGCGCATAAACGCCTCGCCGACGAGAAAGGCATGGACGCCGGCGGCACGCATCGTCGCCACGTCCGCCGGCTCCAGGATGCCGCTCTCGGTGATGACGAGGCGCCCGGAACCGACGCGCGGCAGCAGTCCGAGCGTCGTTTCGAGCCGCGTCTCGAAGGTGCGCAGGTCGCGGTTGTTGATGCCGATCAGCGGGGTCGAGAGCTGCAGCGCCAGCTCCAGTTCGGCGGCGTCGTGCACCTCCACCAGCACTGCCATGCCGAGATCGTGTGCGATGACTTCGAAGGCCTGCAGCCGCTCGGCATCGAGCGCAGCGACGATCAGCAGGATCGCATCCGCGCCCCAGCTGCGCGCCTCGGCGATCTGATACTCATCGACGATGAAATCCTTGCGCAGCACCGGCAGTCCGCTCGCTGCGCGCGCCTGGCCAAGGTATTCCGGGGCACCCTGGAAATACTGCACGTCCGTCAGCACGGAAAGGCAGGCTGCACCGTGTGCGGCGTAGCTGCGCGCAATTGCGGTCGGGTCGAATGCGGCACGCAGAACACCCTTCGATGGACTGGCCTTCTTGACCTCCGCGATCACAGCGGCCCGCCCCGCCTGGATGCGACCGCGCAGCGCGCCCGCGAAGTCGCGCGGCGGCGCGGCGGCGCGGGCTGCAGCGCGCACCTTGGCGAGCGGAGTGCGCGCACGCGCGTCCACGACTTCGTCGCGCTTGGTCGCCAGGATGCGTTGCAGGATGTCGCTCACTGCAGCCCCTACAGCGCCCGGGCAAACATCATCTCGCGCACGCGGAAACCGACCGACTCGTACAGCCGGCGCGCGGAGCGGTTGGGTGCCGCCATTTCGAGCCGCGCCTGCACAGCGCCCCGGCTGCGGCCCCAGTCGAGCGCCAGTCGCGTCAGTCGCCGCGCCAGCCCGAGCCTGCGCGCTGCTGGCTTCACGAACAACGAATGCAGGTAGATGCGCCGGCGTACATGAGCCAGCCGGTGCCTCCCCACGAGCAGATCGACCCCGATCGCTCCCAGCACCTCGACGCCCCGCGCCGCGACGAACAGATGCCGGCGTGAACTGGCGATCGCGCGGCGCCAATTCCGCCGCGCGCTGCGGGCGTCGAGCCGGCGACCGGCAATTTCGGGGATCAGCCGATGCTCGGTGAGTGTCGCGGTGTGCTCCAACCGCACCACGGCATCGACGTCGCGCCGCGTCGCGGCGCGCAGCACGAGGCGGTGTCCGCGGACGCAGGCGACCCGGCACAACGGGCCGCGGACGCGCACCGCATTCACGCCGCCAGCCTCTGCGTCGCGGCCACGAACTCGTCGAGCTTGCGTCGCGCCGCGCCGCTGGCGATCGCGGACCGCGCCTGCGCAATACCTTCGCCGATCGAATCGGCCACGTTCGCCGCGTAGAGCGCCACTCCCGCGTTGAAGACGACGATCTCGCGCGGCGTGCCGGGAACGCCGTCGATCGCCCCCAGCAGCATCGCGCGCGACTCGGCCGGATTGCCGACCCTGAGCGCGCGGTTCGACACCATCGCGAGGCCAAAGTCCTCCGGGTGGATTTCGTACTCGCGCACCTCTCCATCCTTCAGCTCGCCGATCAGGGTCGCCGCCCCCAGCGAGACTTCGTCCATGCCGTCCTTGCCGTGCACGATGAGTACGTGGTTGGAACCCAGCTGCTGGAGCACACGCACCTGGATGCCGACCAGATCCGGGTGAAACACGCCCATCACCTGGTTCGGCGCGCCTGCCGGGTTGGTGAGCGGGCCGAGGATGTTGAAGATCGTGCGCACGCCGAGCTCCTTGCGCACCGGCGCCGCGTGCTTCATCGCGGCATGATGACTCGGCGCGAACATGAAGCCGATGCCCGTCTGAGCGAGGCACGCCGCTACCCGGTCGGGCGCGAGGTTGATGTTCGCGCCGAGCGCCTCGAGCACGTCGGCGCTGCCCGATCCGGACGAGACGCCGCGCCCACCGTGCTTGGCGACGCGCGCGCCCGCCGCAGCGGCGACGAACATCGCGGCGGTCGAGATGTTGAACGTATGCGCGGAGTCGCCTCCGGTGCCGCACAGGTCGACGAGGTTGGTGCGGTCCGCAGGTTCCACCTTGGTCGCGAACTCGCGCATGATCTGCGCCGCCGCCGCGATCTCGCCTGTCGTTTCCTTCTTGACCCGCAGTCCCATGATCAGTGCGGCGATCTGCACCGGCGTCAGCTCGCCGCTCATCAGCCGTCGCCACAGCGACAGCATCTCGTCCTGGAAGATCTCGCGGTGCTCGATGCAGCGGACCAGCGCTTCGGTCGGGGTGATCGACATACAGGCTCCTCGCGCAACGGCTCCTACCGCGCGCCTTCCAGAAAATTCTTCAGCATCGCGTGGCCGTGCTCGGTTGCGATCGACTCCGGGTGGAACTGCACGCCCTCGACCGGCAGCGTCCTGTGGCGCAGCCCCATGATCTCGCCGTCGGCAGCCCACGCCGTGATCTCCAGACAGTCAGGCAGCGACGCGCGCTCGACCGCCAGCGAGTGATAGCGCGTGGCCTCGAACGGGCTCGGCAATCCGCGGAAGACGCCCACGCCATTGTGCTCGACCGGCGCCGTCTTGCCGTGCATCAGCGTCTTCGCCCGCACGACCCGGCCGCCGAAGGCCTGACCCATGGCCTGGTGACCGAGACAGACGCCGAGGATCGGCACCTTGCCCGCGAAGCGCTCGAAGACGCCGAGCGACACGCCCGCCTCATTGGGCGAGCACGGCCCTGGCGAAATGCAGATACGTGCCGGCCCGAGTGCCGCGATCCCGTCAAGCGTGATCTCGTCGTTGCGGAACACGCGCACCTCCTCGCCCAGCTCACCGAAGTACTGCACGAGGTTGTAGGTGAAGCTGTCGTAGTTATCGATCATCAGTAACATGGCGCCCTCGTCGAGGCCGCATCCAGTGCGCGCCTCACAGTTGCCAGCCCATCACCTTGATCCCAGGCCACCGCTACGAGAACATCGATGCCCTGCGCGGCATCGCGGCCATGCTGGTGGTCTGGCTGCACGGCGCCGAACTCTTCGTGCGGCTGCCCGGTGTCGACGGCCGCGGACAGATCTGGTTCGACATCGCGCACGCCGTCGACTTCGGCCGCATCGGCGTGGTGGCCTTTTTCATGATCAGCGGCTACGTCATTCCGCCAACGCTGCGCGGCCCCATCAAGGACGGCACGCAGCGCTTCCTCGTGCGTCGCTTCTTCCGCCTGTTTCCTGCGTACTGGCTGTCGATACCGCTGGGCTTCCTGCTCCTGTGGCTGCCCTGGGATCGCGCCGTCACGGCCGGTGACGTGCTCGCCAACGCAACCATGCTGCCCGCGGTGTTCGGTCGGGAAGCGGCGATCGGACTGTACTGGACCCTGGAAGCGGAACTGGCCTTCTACACGCTGTGTGTCGGCCTCTTTCTGTTCGGTGCCCTGCGGCAGCGCTGGGTGCTGCTGCCCATCGTTGCCGTGCTGGTCGCAGTGATGCTGTCCTTCCAGGCGCGGCTGCTGCCTTCGCCCGACCTGGCGCAGTGGAAGCTGCTGCCGTACAACCTTTCGCTGATGTTTGCCGGCTCGCTCGTGCGACAGGCACACGATGCCTATCGCCGCGGCCATGGCGAAGCGGCCCCGCAGCACGCCGTCCTTGCGTTCGCGGTCCTGGCGATCGGACTGACGACATTGCCGGCCGTCGGATCGCTGATCTTCGGCCGGAATGAGGAGACCCGGTACTTCGGCTACTCGTACCTGCTCGGCATCACGCTCTTCGTATCCACGGTCGTATGGTGGTCCCGTCCGCACCGCTTCATCGTCTGGCTTGGAACGATCAGCTATTCGCTCTACCTGCTGCACCCCGTGGTCCTGTACGCGATGATCTGGCTGCTGACCTACCGCTGGCAGGTGCCGGCACCGATCGGCGCCGGCTCGCTGCTGCTGCTGCTCGCCGCCGGGTCCATCGCGCTGGCCTCGTTCGCCTACCGTATCGTGGAGCTGCCGGCGATCAACTACGCGCGGCGACTGACCGGGCCGACCGGCTAGGCAGGCGTGCCGGGCGGGCTCAGACGTCTGCATCGAATCCGTCCTCGACCTGCTCTGCCGCGCGCAGCACGGCGCGGGCCTTGACCTCGGTCTCCTTCCACTCGTTTTCCGGCACCGAGTCCGCGACGATGCCGGCGGCAGCCTGCGCGTACAGCACATTGCCCTTGACGATGCCGGTACGGATGACGATCGCGAGGTCCATGTCGCCGTTGAAGGACAGGTAGCCGGCCGCGCCGCCGTAGATGCCGCGCTTGACCGGTTCGAGCTCGTCGATGATCTCCATCGCGCGCACCTTCGGCGCGCCGGAAAGCGTCCCGGCCGGGAAGGTAGCCCGCAGCACGTCGAGGTTGGTCATGCCGGGCTTGAGCACGCCCTCGACGTGGCTCACCAGGTGCTGCACGTGCGAGTACTTCTCGATCACGTACTGCTCGGTGACCTTGACGCTGCCGGTCTCGACGATGCGTCCGATGTCGTTGCGCGCGAGATCGATCAGCATCAGATGTTCGGCGCGCTCCTTGGGATCGGCCGCGAGCTCCGCTGCGAGGATTGCATCCTGCTCGGGAGTGGCACCGCGCGGGCGTGTGCCGGCGATCGGCCGGATCGCGACAATGCGCCTGCCGGCGCGGTCTTCGCTGCGCACGAGAATCTCCGGCGACGCGCCGACGACGTGGAAATCGCCGAAGTTGTAGAAATACATGTACGGCGACGGATTCAGCGTCCTGAGCGCGCGGTAGAGGCTGAGCGGCGAATCGGCGAACGGCTTGCGGATGCGCTGGCCGATCTGCACCTGCATGACGTCGCCCGCCTCGATGTATTCCTTGGAACGCGCGACCGCCTTCAGATAATCGTCCTTCGCGAACTCGCGGTACTCCTCGCGGCGTACGCTGGCGCGGGCATGCGGCGGCTCGATCGGGCGCGCAAGCCGGGTCTTCAGTTCGCGCAGTCGCTGCCTCGCGCGGGCGTGCGCCTCCGGAGCGCGCGGATCGGCGTAGACGATCAGGTAGATGCGGCCGGCAAGGTTGTCGATGACTGCCACTTCCTCGGCGAGCAGCAGCAGGATGTCCGGCACGCCGAGGTCGTCCGGCTTGGTGCGCGCGAGCTTCTTCTCGATGACGCGCACGGTGTCGTAGCCGAAATAGCCCGCGAGTCCGCCGGCAAAGCGCGGCAATCCGGGACGCAGCGCCACCTTGAACTGCCCCATGTAGCGCTCGATCGCCGCGAGCGGGTCGCCGGCGATCGTCTCCCTCACGCGTCCGTCCTCGAGCACTTCCGTGACGCTGCCGTCGTCGCGGATGAAACTGCGCAATGCGCGCCGCGCAGCGAGGCCGATGAACGAGTAGCGGCCGAAGCGCTCGCCGCCGACGACCGATTCGAGCAGGAACGTGTTGGGCTCGTTCGCCAGCTTCAGGTACAGCGACAGCGGCGTCTCGAGGTCGGCAAAACTCTCGGCGATCAGCGGGATGCGGTTGTAGCCCTGCGCCGCCAGAGCCTTGAATTCGAGTTCAGTCACTTGTCACCTGCCCGGTTCGCGCGGACGGTCCGCGCGTTGAACACACCAACGGATTGCCGCGTCATCGCGGCGGGCGCGCCTCAGCGGCGCCAGGACCAGACTCCCTGGGCGTGCCAGCAGCGGCACCAGGCCTTGCGCCATGCCCCAAGGGAATGAAGATCGTGTTGGTCGAGGTGAGTCATCGGACGGTGTCTTGCGCGCCAGCCGGTGCCAGCAGGGCCACCGCGTCGACGAGCGTTTCGACTATAGCATCGGCCGCCAGCGCGCTGACCGGCTGCCCTTCGTTGTAGCCACCCTCGACGAGGATCGCGCGGCAGCCGGCCGCCCGCGCCGACAGCAGGTCATTTTCCGAGTCGCCGATCATGACCGCGTCGTCGATTCCGACCTCGAGCCGCGTGCAGGCCGCGAGCAGTGGCGCGGCGTGCGGTTTCTTCTCGGCTGTGTCGTCGCCCGAGACCACGGTATCGAAGTAGCCGAGCAGGTCGACCCGCGCGAGCAGGTCGAGCGTGAATTCGCGCGGCTTGTTCGTCACGCACGCCAGTCTGAAGCCGCGCTCCCGGAACGTCGCAAGCGCCGAAGGCACTCCGGGAAAGACCAGCGCGGCGTGGCCGTTGAGGCGCCTGTAGTGGCGGTAGAACGCATCCTTGCCGCGCGCGAACAATGCCGCATCGGCCCGGCCGTCGAGCGCGCCGGACAGCGCGCGATGCACGAGGACGTCCGCGCCCTTGCCGATGTAGGCCGCGACGGTTGCAACCGGCAGCGCGGCGCGCCCCAGCTCGCCGAGCATCGCGTTGACGGCAGCGGCCAGATCGGGGACGGTGTCGAGCAGCGTGCCGTCGAGGTCGATCAGCACCGCTCGGGCCAGCCACGGGGCCGTCATGGCGTCGGAGCGACCGCCGCCAGTTCCCCGCGCAGCCGCGACATGATGCCGCGATAGCCGCCGTCGGCGTCACGCGCGCCGAACACGGCGCTTCCAGCGACAAACGTGTCCGCACCCGCCTCGGCGATCGCACGGATGTTGTCGGCCTTGACGCCGCCGTCGACCTCGACGTGGATCGTACGGCCGGTGTCGCGCCGGTGCGCATCGACGCGGGCCCGCACCGCACGCAGCTTGTTGAGCGTCTCCGGAATGAACTTCTGACCGCCGAACCCCGGATTCACCGACATCAGCAGCACCACGTCGATCTTGTCCATCACATGATCCATCCAGCCGAGCGGCGTCGCCGGGTTGAACACCAGTCCCGCCTTGCAGCCGGAATCGCGGATCAGCGCCAGCGAACGGTCGATGTGGTCGGAGGCCTCCGGATGGAACGTGATGATGTCGGCCCCGGCCTTGGCGAAGTCCGGGATGATGCGGTCGACCGGTTTCACCATCAGGTGCACGTCGATCGGCACCTCGACATGAGGACGGATCGCCTCGCACACCAGCGGGCCGATGGTCAGGTTCGGCACGTAGTGGTTGTCCATCACATCGAAGTGGATCCAGTCCGCGCCTGCGGCGACCACGGCGCGCACTTCCTCACCGAGCCGCGCGAAGTCCGCGGAAAGGATGCTCGGCGCAATGCGAAAACTGGAGGACATGGGTGCCCCGCTCATCGGTGATCCGGAAACTTGACAGCGCGCGGCTATTCTAAGGGTCGTTCCCGACCCGATCGCGCAGCGGGCGCCGCACCGGCTGGCGCTCCGAACTCATGGCCACCTATCAGTTTTCCGTCAGCGTCCGTCCGCAGTACCTCGAAACGCACTCGAACCCGGACGAGCGGCATTTCGTGTTCGCGTACACGGTGACGATCCGCAACACCGGCGAACACACCGCGCAGTTGATCTCGCGGCACTGGATCATCACGGATGGGAACAATCAGATCGAGGAAGTGCGCGGTGAAGGCGTCGTCGGCGAGCAGCCTGTGCTGAAGCCCGGCGAGTCGTTCGAGTACACCAGCGGGTGCCCGCTGTCGACACCGGTGGGTTCGATGCGGGGCACGTACCAGTGCGTCGCCGACGACGGCACGGCGTTCGAGGCCGCGATTCCGGAGTTCGTACTGTCGATGCCGCGGGCGCTGCACTGAAGCTCTCAGGGCGGCGGGCGTCGCCGGCCGCGCGGCTTCTGGAACATCGTCCACCACACTATGAAGACCAGCGCGCCGAGCGCGAGCAACGCTTCAAGCAGAATCAGCCACATGAGAAATTCCGGAGGGTGGCCGAATTCTAGGCGCCGGCTCGCGCTGGCCTGCTGCGCGGCGCTGCTGGCGGGCTGCATCGTGCGTCCGCCCCCGCCTCCACCGCCGCCACCCCCGCCCCCACCGCCACCCGTCGCCGTACCCGTCGAGACACGCGCGCTCTATGAGCCGGTCGTATTCGAGATGCTGCCCGCGGTTCGCTCCGAGGACTGGGTGGCCGCGTGGCCCGCATTCCTGCAGAGCTGCCGCGCGCTCGGCAAGCGCGACGCCTGGCGCGATGCCTGCTCGCAGGCCGATCGCGTCGATGCGGCGAGTGGCCGCAGCATCCAGGCCTACTTCGCCACCCGTTTCGATGCCTACCGCGTGCTGGCGCTGCGCGTCGAGGGCACCAAGGAGATCGACAGGCGCGATACCGGACTTGCGACCGGCTACTACGAGCCCCTGCTCAAGGGCAGCCGCCTGCGCAGCGAGCGCTATGGCACGCCGATCTATCGTGTTCCTCCCGATCTGCTGGTCATCGACCTTGCGTCGGTCCATCCGGAACTCGCAAACCTGCGCCTTCGCGGCAAGCTGCAGGGCCGCCGTGTCGTACCGTATCCGAGCCGCGGCGAAATCACCGCCAGCGACGCGCTCGCCGGCAACGAACTGCTATGGGTCGACGACCCGGTCGACGCGTTCTTCCTGCAGGTGCAGGGTTCCGGGCGCGTGCAGTTCGACGACGGCAACATGGTGCGCGTTGCCTACGGCGATCAAAACGGGCATCCGTATCACTCGATCGGCCGCTGGCTCGTCGATCAGGGCGAATTGACGCTCGACCAGGCTTCGATGCAGGGGATCAAGTCCTGGATCGCCCGCAACCCGTCACGCGCCAAGGAATTGCTGGACCAGAACCCGAGCTACGTCTTCTTCCGCGAGCTGCCGCTCGGCGATCCCGCCGCCGGACCGATCGGTGCGCTCGGCGTACCGCTCACGCCTGGATATTCGGTGGCGGCCGATTCCCGTTTCATCCCGCTCGGCGCGCCCCTGCTGGCGGTGACCACCGACCCGCGCAACGGCGAGGTGCTGAAACGTCCGCTGATGGCACAGGACACGGGCGGCGCGATCCGCGGGCCGCTGCGCTTCGATTACTTCTGGGGCTTCGGCAGCGAGGCCGGTCAGGTGGCCGGCCGGCAGAAGTACGACGCCAGCGCCTGGCTGATGGTGCCGAAGGGCAGCACGCCGGAGTCGCTGCTCCGGCGCTAGGAAACTCGGCCTACTTCTTCGCTGCCTGCGCCAGACGCTGCTCGAGGGCTTCGACCGGCATCGCACCGGCGCCGCGGGAGCCGTCGGCAAAGATGATGGTCGGTGTGCCGTTGATGCCGAACTCGCGTCCCATCGCCATGTTCTGGTCGAGCGGCGTCTTGCAGTCCGCCGCAGCCGCCTGCGGGGCCTTGCCCTGCACCATGAAGTCGTCCCAGACGGTGGCGCGGTTCTTCGAGCACCAGATCGCCTTTGCCTTTTCCTGCGAGTCCTGCGACAGGATCGGCATCAGGAACGTGTAGATCGTGACGTTGTTGAGACCCTGCAGGTTCTGCCACAGGCGCTTGCAGTACGGGCAGTTCGGATCCTCGAACGTCACCATGACGCGAGAGCCGTTGCCCTTCACGGTCTTGATCGCCTGGTCGAACGGCAGCGACTTGAAATCGACCTTGAGCGCGGCGTCCAGCCGCTTCTGCGTCAGGTCCTCGCGCGTGCGTGCGTCGAACATGCGGCCCATGATGACGAAGTTCACGGTCGGATCCACGTAGTAGAGCTCGCCGCGCACCAGCACTTCGAAGAGCCCACCCTGTCCGCGGAACACCTGATCGGGCTTCATACCGGAGCGTTCTGCGAAGCGGGCCGCGACCTGGGCCTCGGGACTGCCGCCGGCCGGCGGCCCTTTGCCCGCGTCGCCCTTGGACTGGGCCAAGGCCGTGCCCATGCCCAGGCAGGCCAGAACCAGGGTGGGCGCGACGAGGCGTCGTAACCAGCAATTCATCTCGGTCTCCAAAAATCGGCCGCGCAGTGTAGCGGTCGCCCTGCACGGCCGAAGTCAGACCGGCGACCGCCGGTCGAGTTCAACCCAACGCCTGGCGTATCAGCAGGGATTTGAGCGGCGACAGGCGGTCCACCGCCGCCATGCCGGTGTTCCGGATGAAACGGGCGAACGGGTCGTTAATGCCGAACAACCGTGCCAGTCCGTCCGTCGCGGCCCTCATCAGCGCGATCGGCTCGGCCCGGTTGCGTTCGTATCGTCGCAGCAGCACCCTGTCGCCGATGTCGCGAAAAGGCTCACGGTCTCGCATCACTTCCAGCATTGCGGACACATCCTGCAGGCCCAGATTCAACCCCTGGCCAGCCAGGGGATGCACGACGTGCGCCGCATCGCCCACCAGCGCAACGCGGTCGCCGATGAGGCGGTCGACGACGATCAGCCGCAACGGATACATGTGCGCCGCGCCGACCGCGTCGAGGTCGCCCAGCGCAGCCGACGTGCGCGCCGTGACCCGCTGCGACAGCTCCTCGGGGTCCAGCGCTGCGAGCTGCGGCGCGAGTTCCGCCGGCGCCGACCAGACCAGCGAGACGTGATTCCCGGGCAACGGCAGCAAAGCGACGATGCCCTCGTCCGTGAACCACTGCCACGCCGTGTTCAGGTGTGGTTGCGCGCACCTGAAATTGCAGACCACCGCGGTCTGCCGGTAGTCGGTCACCTTGGCGCTGCAGCCCGCCGCGGCACGCACCGCCGATTTCGCGCCGTCGGCGCCGATCACCAGCCGCGCCGAGACAGCGGTCTGGTCGCCGAGCCGCACACTGGCAACGTCGGCTGCAGCGACGAGCCCTTCGAAAGCGCTGTCCATCCGCTCGATGCCCGGCTGGTAGTCGCAGGCCGCATCGAGGATACGCAGCAGTTCGGACTCTTCGACGATGGTCGCAAGACGGTCGACCGCGGCGCCGTAGGCATCGAACGTCAGTTCGTCGCCTCGATCGCCAAACACGCGCATGCGCTCAACGGGACTCGTGCGCGCCGCATCGACCCGCTTCCAGACCGAGAGTCGCTCCAGCAGGTCGACCGTGGCCGGCGCCACGGCATAGATGCGCGGATCGAACAGTACCGCCGCAGTGGGCTCGTGAATGCGGGCGCGCGGCCCGATCAGCGCAACCTTGAGGCCCTGTTGCGCCAGACCAAGGGCGCAGGCGAGGCCGGCCACGCCTGCGCCGACGACGACGACATCACGCTCCAGCGACGACGCAGCTTTCAATTTTGATCCAACCCGCTCGATTCCAGTTTGAGTATAAGAGCCCTTCTGGCGCGCGCCCGACGGCTGACGCATACCCGCCGCAACGTTCGACGGCTGCGGCACGATGCGCGGGAGTCACTACCGAGGGGACAGTGCGCTCGCCGCGCGCTGGCACGAGAAGGTCGGCAAGCGGCTGCAGATCGCGGCCGGGTTCGTCATGCCGGTCGTAGCCCTGCTGTTCCTGCAGTGGCCCCTGTGCGATCTCGAGCAGGGCTACTTGACCCAGGCCAACGACGCTGCACAGGTGCTGTTCGCGCTCTATGTGGCTTGCGCACTCACTGCCGCTGCCCGACGCGACACCCACCTGCGTGCGCACCTGACGGATCACTGTGCGCGCCCGAGGGGCGCAGTGCCAAGTCGAGTCTGCGCACTTTCGTGCTCGTCGCCTGGACCGTGCTGCGGCTGAAGTGCAACGGATCGTCGCCCCTTAGCGCGATCGGGGATGCGCTAGCATGAATCGATGGTCAAAGCGGGCGATCCTGCTGAGGACGTCGCCCTGGCGTCGCGAACGCCCCGCTTGATCGGGCCAGGTCGTCGACGCCGCTTCGCCCTGCTGTTCGTTGTCCTGGTCGGCGTGCCGCTGGGCGTGGTGCTGATCGCCATAACGGTCGTCGTGGCGATGGCGCTGTCAGGCCGCTCGATCGACGCCTCGCGCTGGCGCGACGCCGTCGCGCAGCGCGCTACGGGCGCGCTCGGACGCCCGGTCATCCTGCAGGGCGCATTCGAGCTCGAACCGACACTGAGCCGCGAACTCGCCGTGCGGGTCGGCCGCCTGAGCGTTCTCAATCGGCCCGGCTTCACGGAGCAGGAATTTGTCGCGATCGGTGAATTGCATGCCCGCATCGATCTGTTCGAAGCGCTGCGTGGACGATTGCGGTCAAGCAGTATCGAGGCACACCATGTCGACCTGAGGCTCGAACGCGGCGCCGATGGGACGGGGAACTGGACGTCGTCGCCGCAACGTGACTCCCGCCCGCAGGCGCCTGCGGTCGACATCGCCCGAATCGCGCTGCGCCGGCTCGATTTTCACTACCTCGACGCGCGCTCTGCAACCCGCCGCTCTGCGCATCTGGACGATCTGTCCGGCAGTGCCGGGGAAGATCGGCCCCTGCAACTCGCCGCGCGCGGCCGCCTGGAGCCGGGTCTCGACTTCGCACTCGCGATCGAAGGCGGGCCGATGCGGCTGCTTCAGGACGATGCCGGGAGCTGGCCGTTCACCTTCGACGTCAGCGCGCAAGGCACACGCCTGCACGCCGACGGTGCGATCGGCGCGCGTCAAGGCACGGCTCGCGTGCAGCTCGAAGCTCAAGCCAAGGACATGGCTCTGATCGCGCGGCTGACGGGCTCGCCGCTGCCGGACGTCGGCGACTCGTCGGTGCGATGCCTGGTCACCGTCGCTGCCGATTCGGTGCACATCAGCGACCTGCAGGGCCGGCTGGGCGATTCCGAGTTCACCGGACACCTCACTCTTGCGGTCGGCGGGCCGCGTCCGCGCGTCAGCGGCGCCCTGCGCGCCGCTGCTCTCGACCTGCGTCCCTTCTTGGTGGCGTCGTCGCCGGACGAGAGCCAGGGGTTCGGGAGCGATACGCCGGTGCGGCAGGCGCTTTCCTTGCGAGAGCTCGCGCGGGTCGACGCCGAGGTCGATCTGAAGATCGAGCGATGGCTCGGGCCGAGCGTCGACATTCGCGACACCAGCCTGGCATGGCGTGCCGACGAGCAAGGCGTGCGCGTGCCGATCAGCGCGACGATCGCAGGCGTGGCGTTCGCCGGCGGTCTGGAGCTCGATACGTCGGCGCCGACACCGACGCTTGCAATGCAACTCGCCGCGGACGACGCTGCGCTCGGTGAGCTGGGGCAGGGCCTCGGACTTGGGGGCGGCGTCGATGGCACCGTCGGGCGCGTGCGGCTGCGCATCGATGGCCGCGGCGATACGCCGACGTCGCTGGCGGGCGACCTCGAGCTTTCGTTAGCGCTGGCGGCCGCGCAGCTGCGTTTCACAGGCGCCGCCGGCACAGGTCCCATCGACATATCGATCGACACGCTGGACCTGACCGCCCGCCGCGGCGATCGCCTGCACGGCCGTGCGCAGGGGTCCGTGCAGGGCGAGCGCGCACGGCTGAGGTTCCGAGGCGGGACCGTGCCCGACATGCTGCGCGATCGCGTGCTGCCGCTCGAACTGGACCTGGCACTGGCACAGGCGCGCCTGCAGATCGCAGGGACGCTCGCGGTGGCGGGGCCCGCCCACGACACGGCATTGCGTTTCGACTTCCGGGCCCCGCGCGCAGGCGACCTGGCGCGCTGGCTCAGCGTGTCGCCGCAGGCGAACCTGCCCGTCGTCGCGCAAGGCAACGTTCGTCTGTCAGATGTGGCCCGGACGCTCAGCACGACACTCGAACTCGGGCGCAGTCAGGTGAGGATCAATGCCCGGACTCGACTCGTCGCGGGCCGGCCCCACATCGTGGCGTCAGTGCGCAGCGCTCTGATCGATGCGCAGGAACTGTCGACGCTGCCTGCCGGCAGCAGCGCGGTCGATGGAGGCAGGCCTCGCAGCACCTCAGCACCCTTCACCGCTTCGCGCGATCTGGCTGACGCAGACATTGATATTCAGTTGCAGCGGCTGCAACTAGGCCGCACCGACCTCGAAGATCTTGCAGTCGTCACCCGCATCCGGGACGGGCGTTTGTTGCCTGCGTCACTTACGGGCAAGGTCGTCGGCGCGCCGTTCACCGCAAATCTCGAGGTGGATCTGCAGGCGCCGCAACCCACAGCGAGTCTCGCGCTGACCACCGGCGCGATCGACATCGGCGCACTGCTACGAGGACTGGGCGTTGCCGAAGACATCGATGGACAAGTGCAGGCGCTGCACGTCGACCTGCGCGGGAGTGGCAGCAGCCTGAGCGAATGGGCCCGGCGCTCGGCATTCGACGTGCGGGTCTACGGCGGCAGCCTCGCCGTGCGTGGCGCGGCGCGAAGCACGATCGCCGAGATGCACGTCAACGAGGCGCGCATTGGCGCGCTGGCAGGCGAGCCAGTGCGGGCCCGGCTCGACGGCGGGATCGACCAGACCCCGCTCACCGTCGACGTCACCGGCGGCACGCTCGCCGATCTCGCGGAGCGTGGCGACCATGTGCCGTTCGCCCTCGCGGCGCAAGCCGCGGGCGCTCGACTCGCGCTCGACGGCGAGGTGTCGCTGCCGCTTGGCAGCGGTGGGCAACTGCGCTTCGAGATGCGCGGCGAGCGGCTTGACTCGCTCAGCACGCTCGCGCGCGTCGAACTGCCCCCCTGGGGCCCGTGGTCCTTCAGCGGCCCGGTCCACATGACGACCGCCGGCTACGAGTTGCCATCGCTGCACGCGAAAGTGGGAGGCAGCCAACTGGGCGGAAGCGCCGCACTCGACCTGAGTGGACCTCGGCCCTATCTGAATCTGCAGGTGGCCGCACCCACCATTCAACTCGACGACTTTCCGCTGCCGCAGCGGCTGACCGAATCACCCGCGACGACCGAAGAGGGTCGTGACCTGCGCCGAGCGGCGAGCCGTATGGCCGGGCAAACGGACAGACTGCTGAGCGCGGCCTTCCTGCGCCGGCTCGACGCGACCATCGACGTCAAGGCAAAGGAGGTGCTGTCCGGAGTCGACCGCCTTGCGGACGGCGCAGTGCGCCTGAGTCTGAAGGGCGGGCACCTGTCCCTCGATCCGGCCGTCGTCAACCTTCCCGGGGGAGAGGTCCGGCTGTCGCTGTCCTATGACCTGAAGGAAACCGAGGTCGAACTAGCGATGGCGGCCCACGTCGAGCGTTTCGACTACGGCATCATCGCGCGCCGCATCGACCGGACGCAGGACCTGCGCGGCCTGTTCAGTCTCGATATGGAGCTCGTCGGCAAGGCGCCGTCGCTGGAGACGATCATGCACAACGCCAGCGGCAGGTTCGACTTCGCGGTCTGGCCCACCGAGCTGAGTGGCGGCGTGTTCAACTTCTGGTCGGTGAATCTCCTGCTGCAGGTGGTGCCGCTGTTCGATCCGCTCACGCGACCCACGGTGAATTGCATCGTCGGCCGCTTCGACCTCGAGCATGGCGACCTGAGCGATGACAAGATCCTGATCGATACAACCACGGTCCGGATCCGTGGCACGGGCCACGCCAACCTGGCGACCGAGCAACTCGAGTTCGTCTTCCGTCCGCGCGCCAAGGGCTTCCGCCTCTTTCGCCTTCAGAACCCGCTGCACGTGACCGGCAAGCTGGGCGATCAGCGCTTCGGCTTCCGGCGCAGCGACACAGTGGAATCGGTATTGCGAATGATCGCGTCGCCAATCCTCGTGCCCATCGAGCGCCTCACGCTGGGCCCGCTGCCGCGCGACGGGGCCGACGTGTGCACGGACCCCTTGCGAGCGGTGGCTCGTTGACCGGCAACCGCGAAGTGCGTGCGGGGCACGGAGGCGCAGCGCGCCGACTCAAGTCGGGATGTCTGAAGCGAAGTGCGGCATATGGCCGCAGGCTGAGGCCGCGGCCAAGGGCGGAATCGCCCTTGGTCGATTTTGCTCGCTGTGCTCGCGAAATCTGGTGGCCAAGGGCGGAATCGCCCTTGGTCGATTTTGTGCGTTGTGCCCCATAACTTGGCCAGGCTAGGCCCCATAAAGTGGCCAATCGAGCTTACTTTCCGGCTGACGCCTTAGGCAACTCGCCTGGTTCTGCCCCCAATAAATGGCCACGGCATCCGCGTCTGCCGCTGCAACTCGTCAGAACGCGGTAGAGTCGAGGTGTGGTGCGGTGACGGTAGGTCCGGGATGTCTGTGTCCGCCCCTTTCGTCTGGCGGTGCCCGAGTACCCGCGGCCATGGTGCCGTTGCCACACCCCGCTCATCGAACCGGACGTGCAGATCTCCCGCATCCGGCTCTCGGACGAGACAGTCACGCCATCACGCACGCCAAGCCACGCCACCGCGCGCGGTCAGTCGTACGAGCCCGAAGTGCCCGTACAGGTGCGAGAGTGGATAGTTCCCGCCCCGTTTGTGCCTGACCTTGTGCTTGTGGTGTCTCTCCTAATTCAATGCGCCAAGCACGCGGAGCCAACGCATCTTGTCCTGCATGACGGTTAGGCGCCGTCAATATAGCGGGACATCGGCGTCGGAACGAGATGCGGCAAGCGCCGCTCCGCATGTCAGCTTAGCGGCGGGAAGGATGGCCGCTATCAAGCAGATCGAGGGACCGACGGGAAAGACCGAAATTGGCCGAGTTAAGCCTTGCGATCCATCACGCTGCTTCGGCATGAAGCTTCACGCCA
>DAOMFL010000039.1:0-33365 GCA_035429805.1 Burkholderiaceae bacterium | reverse complement strand
CCGGACGCGGCGGAGCCCGGCCCGCGCCGCGGTGGCGCGGCGCGCCCCGCGAAGCCGCCCTTCGCGCCGTTGAAGCGGCTCCTCCTCGCTGCCGGTTGAGCGCTCGGCTCCCGGCGACGACCCCTCGGCCGCCGCAGCCACCCCCGACCGGGAGGGGGTTCAGAAAGTCCAGCGGCGCCAAGAATGCGGCTCCCTCGTCATGACACCCCACCGCGCCCCTCACCGCGAGCCCGCCGCCATGCACAGCACTGACACCGTTCCGACCCCGACCATCGACCGACTCAAGGCGCTTGGAGAGTGGAATCCGAACTGGGAGCCGTTCCGCAGGCTCGATCCGCTCTGGACCGAGCGATTCATGGCGATGGCCACCGGCCCGCTGGCCGCGGGTGTGCTCGATCCCAAGATCGTCGAGTTCATTGCCATCGCCGTGGATGCGTCGTGCACCCACATGTATGAGCCGGGCGTACGCCGACACATCCGGAAAGCGCTCGAGCTCGGAGCCACCCGCGAAGAGATCGCCGCCGTGCTGCAGTTGACCAGCGTGCTGGGCATCCACACGATGAGCCTGGGCGCGCCGATTCTTCTGGAAGAACTCGCGGCGCATCAGTCCGATGCAGCCGCCACCCTCTGAAACTGTTTCCCGAAAGGACCACTATGCAGTTCCTCGACGACTCGCTGCTTCCCGAAAACCAGCAACCGCTGGTCATTCAGGTCGCGCCCTATGGCCCCGAGTTCCTGCCGGGCGATTCGGACGACATCCCCGTGACGATGGACGAGCAGGTGCAGAAGGCCGTGGACTGCTGGAACGCCGGCGCCACCGTCCTGCACGTGCACGTCCGCGAAGCCGACGGCAAGGGCAGCAAGCGCCTGTCGATGTTCAATGAGATGCTGGCACGCCTGCGCGAGGCGGTCCCGCAGATGCTGCTGCAGGTCGGCGGCTCGATCTCGTTCGCGCCGGAAGGCGAGGGTGGCGACGCCAGGTGGCTCAACGACGACACGCGCCACATGCTGGCGGAGCTGAACCCGAAGCCCGACCAGGTGACCATCGCGATCAACACCAACCAGATGAACGTCTGCGAGCTGATGAGTGCGGACGACGTGGCCGGCACCTCGCTGGCGCTGCCGGTCTTCCAGGCCGCGTACAGCGAAATGACGATCCCGTCGGGACCGGCCTTCGTGGCCGAGCACCTGAGGCGGCTGCAGGATGCGGGCATCCAGCCGCACTTCATGCTGGGTGACGTCGGCCAGCTCGAAACGGTGGAACGCCTGATCCGCCGCGGCATCTACACCGGCCCGCTGGTGCTGAACTGGGTCGGCATCGGCGGCGGCGCCGATGGCCCGAACCCGTACAACATGATGGAGTTCATCCGCCGCGTGCCGGCCGGCGCCGTGCTGACGATCGAGTCGATCATGCGCAACGTGCTGCCGCTCAATACGATGGCGATTGCGATGGGTCTGCACGTGCGCGTCGGCATCGAGGACAATCTGTGGGGCAGGAAGGGCGAACGGATGACGAGCGTGCAGCAGGTCGAGCAGATGGTGCGCGTGGCGCGTGAGCTGCATCGCGAAGTCGCGAGCGGCGTGCAGGCACGCGAGATCTACCGGATCGGCGAGCACTATGCCGACTCCGACGAGACGCTGGCGAAGCTCGGGTACGCGCCGAACCGCCGCCAGGGTGAGCGCGGCGTGCAGCTGCTGCGCGCCGCCTAGGTCGCCACACGTCCGCATCCGCCGGCCATGACCGCCACAGAGCTGCAGTGAGTACGACGCTCTCGACGACGGAAGCCGGCGCGCATCGCCCCGCACGGGGCGCGTCGAAGCTCTACATGTGGAGCGTCTTCGCGCTGACGTTCGGGTTGATGCTTTCCGACTACCTGACGCGCAACGTGATCAGCGCGGTGTTCCCGCTGCTGAAAGCAGAATGGTCCTTGACCGATGCGCAGCTCGGCGCGCTGGTCAGTGTCGTGGCGCTGGTCGTCGGTGTCGCTTCGATCCCGATCGCGCTGCTCGCCGACCGCTGGGGCCGCGTCAGGAGCATCACGGTGATGGCGGCGCTGTGGTGCTTCGCGACCATCGGCTGCGGTCTGGCGCAGAACCACACGCAGCTGCTGATCACGCGCGGGCTTGTCGGGCTCGGCGAGGCGGGCTACGGCGCGGCGGGCGGCGCGATCCTCGCCAACGTGTTCCCGCCCGAGCGTCGCTCGATGGTGCTGGGCGCGTTCCTGGCGGCGTCGCTGTTCGGGTCGGTCGCCGGGGTCGCGGTCGGTGGCGCGCTGTCGGTGCAGTTCGGCTGGCGCATGGCCTTCATCGCGGTCGGTGCGGCGTCGCTGCTGCTCGTGGTGCTGTATCCACTGGTCGTGCGCGATTACGAGACCGTGCCGCTGACGCCGGAGGAGACCGACCTCGACGGAGTCCGGCGGGCATCAAGCGCCGGCCTGCGAGGAATCGTGCGCGAGCTGTTCCGTTTTCGTACCGTCGTGCTCGCGTACTGCGGCAGCGGTTTGCAGATGTTCATCCTCGGCGCGCTGATCGCCTGGCTGCCGAGCTTCTTCGCGCGCGGCTACGGACTGCCCCCGGACAAGGCGGGGCTGCAGGCGGCGACTGTGGTCGCGGTGCTCGGCGTCGGCATGATCGTCGGCGGCGGACTGGCCGATCGTCTGGGCCGCAAGGATCCGCGCAACAAGCTCAGGATGCCCGCGCTCTACGCGCTGGTGACGTTCGTGCTGCTGACGGCGGCCTTCGCGCTGCCGCCGGGGCCGCTGCAGATGGCGGTCCTCTATGCCGGGGTCTTTCTAGCCGGCGGACATTCCGGCGCGAGCAGCGCCGCGGTCATGGACGTTGTCCATCCGGGGTTGATCGCTACCGCAGCCGCGACCGTGGTGCTGTTCAACAACCTGCTCGGCCTCGCGCCCGGACCGTGGATCGTCGGCCGGCTTTCCGATGTCTTCGACCTGCAGACCGCGCTGATGCTCGCCCCTGCGGTTTCACTCGCCGCTGCGGGCTGCTTCCTGCTGGCGGCGCGCCACTATCCGCGCGACTGCCTGCACTACGCGGAGGTGCGTTCCCGCATGCTGCCGGGGCCGGCTCCGCTCGTGCACTGAGGAAATCCATGAAGCTGAAGGACAAGGTGGCGCTGGTCACAGGCGCCGGACAGGGACTGGGCCGGTCGATCGCGCTCGCCATGGCAGAAGCCGGGGCCAGCACGGTCGTCTGTGACATCAACGAGGAAACGCTCGCGGCCACCGTCAGCGAGATCGAGACGCTCGGGCGACCCTGCCTCGGGCTGCGCTGCGACGTGTCGTCGGTGGAAGCCGTCGAACGCATGTTTGCTGCGGTCGCCGAGCGTTTCGGCACGCTGCACGTGCTCGTCAACAACGCGGCGATCGTGCCCGTTCGTCCGGCCGACGAAGCACGCCGCAAACGTCACTACGCCTATGTGACGACGCCGATGCCGCGGCAGTCGCTCGGCATCGTCAGCGGCCTGACCGATGATGACTGGCTGCGCTGGTGGGACGTCAACGTTCACGGCCTGTTTTTTTGCACGCGCGCCGCGCTGCGATTGATGGAACCGCAGCGCTACGGACGCATCGTCAACATCGCGTCGATCGCCGGCATCTCGACCGCGAGCACGCATAGTCCGGGCTACAGCGCGAGCAAGGCGGCGGTGGTTTCATTCACCCGCACCTGTGCACTCGACGTGGCCGGCGCCAACATCATGGTGAATGCCATTGCGTGCGGTGGCGTGCTGACGCCGCCGATGGAGGACTATCTCGCTCGCAACCAGGCCGACGTGCCGCAGCTGATGCAGCTGATTCCGCTCGGGCGCCTCGGCCTTCCCGCGGAGTATGCCTCCCTTGCCGTCTACCTCGCGTCCGACGAGCACTACCTCGTCGGCCAGGTCATCAGCCCGAACGGCGGCGTCGTCATCTGAACTTCAGCCCGGCGTCCCGAGCAGGCCGAGCAGGTGGGCGCGACGCACCAGCTGCTTGCGATCGCCGGCGACGAGCTTGCCGAACAGGTTTTTGAGGTGCCATTTGATCGTCTCTTCGCCGATCTGCATCGCGAGGGCGATTTCCTTGTTCGTCAGGTTGCGGGCCAGCAGTTCGAGCACTTCGCGCTCCTTCGGCGTCAGTGCCGTGCTGGGGTTGGCGCGCGGCGGTGCTGCGGAACGCGGTGCCTGCATCGGTGCGGCCAGCGGGCGCACGCCGCCTTCGCGCGGCGCTGCAGGGTGTGCCTGCGTAGTGGTCGTGTCGACCTGCGCCATCCAGGCGCGCAGTTCCGGGTGGGCGTCCGCGACGAGCCGCGCCATGCCCAGCGAGCCGGCGAGATCGACCGCCTCCTTCAGCAGCGGCAGCCCCTTTTCACCCAGCCGATGCAGCGCGAGCGCGCGCAGCGCCATGATCTCGATGCGCAGACGTCCCAGATGGATCGACTCGACGCGGGCCGCGGCGTCTGCGAGCGGATCCAGCGCGCCGCGCCAGGATTGCGCCGCAATTGCCGCGTAGGCATGCGCGAGCGGCTGCATCCATGCGACGGCCTGGCGCCACAGTGGGCGGTCCGCGACGCCGCTTTCGGCGAGCAAGGCGTCGATCCGGCCGCACAGTCCGCGACATGTCTCGCTGCGGAATCGGGCCGCGTGCAGGCGCACCTGATCCGACAGGCTCGCGAGTCGCAGTCGTGGCAGATTGCGGCTGACACCGAGCGCATGCATGCCGTCGAGCAGTTCGAGCGCGCGGTGCTCGGTGCCCTCGGCGGCCGCAAGGCGCGCGGCTGTCCGGAACGCCAGCATCACGGTCTCCGGAGTGCCGCTGCGCTCGATCACGTCGAGCCGGTTCGACAACAGGGACGCTGCATCCTGCGCCCGGTTCTGCTCCCAGACTGCCGCGGCCAGTGTTGCCGCCAGCGTGCATGCGAGCGGGTCGCGGCGACCCAGTTCGACTTCGGCGCTGGCGAGTGCAGGCGCGAGCTCGCGTTCGGCGAGCCTGACCTGTCCTTCCCATAGATATGACAAGCCGGTCGTGACGTCGCCCCAGCGCTCCAGGTAGGTGAGGCCGGGGTCGGTGACCTCGCGGCCTCCGCGTTGCAGGTAAAGGCGCGCCCGGGCGGGGTCTCCCGCGTAGAGCGCGCGGATCCCGTTGCGATTCGCCAGCAGCAAGCCGGTCCGCGGTTCCTGCCATCCGGTCCAATGTGCCCACGGATCGTGCAGTTCGGCGAAGCGATCAGGATCGTCGGCGAAGCCGGCGGCGCCGGCGAGGATCATCGCGCACTCGCAGCGCAGTTCCTCGGTCACACCGGGGTCGGCCAGGATGCGCTCGACCAGCTGTCGGGACTCCTGGTGCTGTTCACCCAGAGCGAGTGCCCAGGCGCCGGCAAGCAGGAGGCGTGGGCGGCGATCCAGGTCCGCGGCGGGCACGCGCCTGAGCCAGTCCATGACGACCCCGTGTTCTCCGCGGCGTGTCATGGCTTCGTACAGGCAGCGCTCGGCCAGGTCGTACGCCTGCTGTTCACGGCCCGCCGCGAGGGCATGACGCGCCGCCTGTTCGAGGAAGCCATGCTCTGCCAGCCAGTCAGACGCGCGGCTGTGCTGCGCCCGTCGTTCGGACTGAGGTAAGCGATCGAAGCGCAGGCGCAGCGCGTCGCGTGCCACTGCGTGCATGCGCAGCCAGTCGCTGCCTTCGGCGCCGATAAGGATCGGCGTCGCGCGCGCCAGCCGGTTCAGACGCTCCGCCGCGTCCGGAAGCCCGGTGAACGTTTCGCACAGATCTGCGTGGATGTCGTCGAGCACCGCAATGCGTTCCAGGAATTCCGTGTCGGCAGGATCCAGGTTCGCCAGCAGCGTATCGACGAAGTAGTCGTGCAGCGCGCCCGCCCGGGTCGACATGGCGGCGATGGTCGCGCGCGGATTGTGGCTGCCGGCCAGGGCCGCCAGCGCGAGCTGCAGGCCGAGCGGCCACCCTTCGGTCATCTCGTGCAGCCGTGCTCCGGCATTGGCGTCGATCCGGTCGCCGAGCTGACTCCGAGCCAGTGCCATCGTTTCCGCGAGCTCGAAACGCAGCAGCGTCGGGCCGATGACGGCACAGTGCTGGTACGAGACGAGTTCGTCCACGCCGAGATCGCACTCAGGGCGCGTCGCGACAACGACGCGCAGGTTGGGCGGCGCGTTGTGTATCAGGTAGGTGAGCGACTCGCGAGTGGCCTCCGGCAGCCGTTCGGCCTCGTCGACGATGACGACGACGTCGAGGGCCGAACGCGCGATCTCTTCGAGCCACGCGGTGACACCTTCGACCCCGGTTGGAATCGCGCCCTCGAGCAGCGCGCGGCAGAGCTTGCGGCGACCGGAGCCGATCTGCACCGACAGCGCCAGCGCCTGCACGAAGCGCTGCGGGTCGACGCTTTCCTTCGCGGAGAACCAGGCAACCACGGTGCCGTGGGCGAGGAACTCGCGCCGCCATTGCGCCAGCAGCGCGGTCTTGCCGTACCCCGGCGGCGCCTGCACGACGGTGGCGGACCGACTGCGGAACAGCGGATCGTCCGACGACAGGCGGGCGCGGACCAGCAGGTCGCGCGGCACGCGTGCCGGTGTGACCTGCAGCAGCAGGCCCGCGCTGGAGCTATCGGCGGGGCTCGCGGCCGCGGCCGAATTGTCGGCCGGCCCGGTGTTCGTGTCGGTCACCACGTTGACGCTGGGCTCGGTGTGGGAGGGTGGAGGATTGTAGGAGTGATCCAGATCAACGGCGTCGCGCCTGAGGACGCCCAACAACGCGGCCCCCCCTGCCGCAAGGGGGGAAGGCGACAGCGATCCACCTAGCATGTGATCGGCGCAACACGCGGAGGCAAACCGCGGGCGCGGCGGACGACCCGGAGGTTTCATGTATCGGCACTTGCTTGTTCCTCTCGATGGCAGCGACCTGTCGATCCAGATCGTCGGCCAGGCCGTCGAATTCGCGCGCACGCTGGGAGCGCGCATCACCTTCTTTCACGCGGTGCCGCGCCGGATCGCACCGGCAATCACCGGTGAAGAGGTCGTGTGGGCAACGTCCGGCCGGGTCGCTCACGAACTCGACGGGCGCGCCAGCGAGCTGCTCGCAAAGGCGCAGGCGGCGGCGCGCGCGCAGGAGGTGCCGTGCAGCATCGTGGGCACGATCGATGACAAGCCGTACGAAGCGATCCTCGGTGCGGCGCGCGACGCCGGCTGCGACCTGATCTACATGGCGTCGCACGGGCGCGCCAGCAGCATCGGCATGATGCTCGGCTCGCAGACGCTGAAGGTCCTGGCGCACACCGAGATCCCGGTCCTGGTTGCCGCGACGCGCAACCCCGATTCGACGGCGCGGGCGATCGGCATCATCCGCGACGAGCATCGTTCGCTTGCGGCCGTTCTGCACGGATGGATCCACCTGATGGAGACTGCCCGCACGGAAGGAAAGGCGCCGGACGGCACGCTGCTGCGCGCGATCATCCGTTACATCCGCGACTTCCCGGTCGCCCTGCATCATCCGAAGGAAGACGACTACCTGTTCCGCCGCCTGCGCGAGCGCACCTCCAAGGTGGATGCAGAGCTCGAAGAACTGCAGAGGCAGCACGAGCGCGACCACCAGATGGTCGCTGAACTCGCGGCGCTGATCGAGCAGGATCCGGTCGACCTCGCCCGGCTGGACGAGGCGGTGCAGGGCTATGCGCGCTTCATCTGGGACCACATGGGCCGCGAGGAGGGCGTGATCCTGCCGGCCGCGCAGCGCTACCTCACCGATGAAGACTGGTCCGAGATCGACCGCGCGTTCGCGAGCAACAACGACCCGCGGTTCTCCGGCGACGCCGATCTGCAGTACCGGCGGCTGTTCGCCCGTATCGTCGAACTCGCCAGGTCCTGAGCGCCGCGCGGGCACGCGCGCTCCGGCAACCGGAAGCTAGAGCGCGGCCTTGATGCGATCCAGCGCTGCACGCAGCGTCTCGTCCTTCTTGGCGAAGCAGAAGCGCACGACGCGACGGTCGGTCGGCGTGTCGTAGAACACCGAGACCGGAATCACGGCGACGCCGAAGCGGGTGATCATCGTCTGCGCGAACTCGGGCTCGGGCTGGTCGCTGAGCGCGGAATAGTCGGCCAGCACGAAGTAGGTGCCGGCGCACGGCAGCACGCGGAACGGTGTGCCTCGCAGGCCGTCGACGAGCAGGTCGCGCTTCGCCTGATAGAAGGCCGGCAGCGCCAGGTACGAAGCCGGGTCGGCGAGGTAGGCGGCGAACGCGTGCTGCGCCGGCGTGTTGACGGCGAACACCATGAACTGGTGCACCTTGCGGATCTCCGCCGTCATCGCCGCGGGCGCGCAGATGTAGCCGACCTTCCAGCCGGTCGTGTGGAAGGTCTTGCCGAAGCTCGAAATGACGACCGTGTTCGCGGCCAGCGCGGGCGACCGCATCAGCGACTGGTGCGGTACGCCGTCGAACACGATGTGCTCGTAGACCTCGTCCGACAGCAGCAGAACCCCCGTTTCCTCCACGATGCGTTCGAGCGCCGCGAGATCGTCCGGGCCGAGTACGCGCCCGGTCGGGTTGTGAGGGAAGTTCAGCAGGATGAGCCGCGTCTTCGGCGTGATCGCGGCGCGGATGCGCTCCCAGTCCGGCGCATAGCCGCGCACGGCATCGAGCGGCACGTGGACGGGCCGGCCGCCGGCGAGTTCGATCGACGGGACGTAGCTGTCGTACGTCGGCTCGAGCACGATCACGTCGTCGCCCGGATGCACGAGCGCGAGCACGCTTGCCATGATTGCCTGCGTTGCGCCCGCCGTGACGGTGATCTCGGCGTCCACGTCGTAGGCGTGGCCGTAGAGCGCCGCGTTCTTCGCGGCAAGTGCGGCGCGCAGCGCCGGCACGCCGGTCATTGGTGCGTACTGGTTGTGTCCAGCGCGCACCGCCTCGTGCAGCAGGTCCTGCAGCCGCGCGTCGCAGTTGAAGTCCGGAAAGCCCTGCCCGAGATTGACGGCGCCGTGCTTCACCGCCAGCTGCGACATCACGGTGAAGATCGTGGTGCCGACCCGGGGCAGGCGCGATGCCGAAGCGATGCGTTGCATGAAAATCAAGGAAAAACATGGACTTGCATGGGCGGGAATTATACTTTCGCCAGCGGGTTTCGCGGTTGCCGGTGCGTGAGGCCGCGACCTTCCCTGTAAATCCTCCTGACCCCGATGACCACCCACCGTCCCGACGACGCGACCTTCGACCGGCCGCTGAGCGCCGCCAGCGAAACACTGCCCGCGGCCTGGTCGCCGCGGCGCGCATTACAGGGGTCCTGCCGGATTCCCTGAGCCGCATGCCTATAGACATCGGCAGTGCATTCGACAGCGGAGCGATCGAAGTCGTTTCCGTGCGTGGCTCCGTTGCCGAGCTGAACATCCGGCACGACGTGCGTGCCGATGGCAGTCCGTCGGAGTTCCTGCAGTGGTTTCACCTGCGGGTCAGCGGCGCTGAAACGACCGGAGCGACGCTGCGGGTCCTCAATGCCGGAGCGACCACCTATCCGGATGGCTGGCGCGACTACCGCGCGGTCGGGTCGGTCAACCGGCGCGCGTGGCTGCGGCTGCCGACCCGCTTCGATGGCAACGTGATGGCGGTCGACGTGCCGCCCGGTCCGCCGACGTATGTCGCCTACTTCGAGCCGTATTCGTGGGACCGCCATCTTGACCTGCTGGCAGACTGCGTGGCACGCGGTGCCCGTCAGCGCCGGTTGGGCGGCAGCGTGCAGGGACGGGACCTCGACGAGGTGATCGTCGGCGAGGGCGAGCGGGCGGTGTGGGTCATCGCGCGCCAGCATCCCGGCGAGACGATGGCCGAATGGTTCGTCGAGGGACTGCTGCACCGACTGCTCGAGCCGGCCGACGCGGTGGCGCGCGAACTGAGACGCATGGCCACGTTTCACATCATTCCCAACATGAATCCGGACGGTTCCGTGCTCGGCAACCTGCGCACGAACGCGGCCGGCGCGAACCTCAACCGCGAGTGGCTCGAGCCTTCGGCCGGGCGCAGCCCTGAAGTGCTGGCGGTGCGCGACGCCATCCACGCCTCCGGCTGTGCTGCCTTCTTCGACATCCACGGTGACGAAAACCTGCCGTATGTCTTCGTGGCCGGCAGCGAGATGCTGCCGGGATTCAGCGAACGCCAGGCCGCCGAGCAGGCCGCCTTCGCCGCGGACTTTCGTGCCGCAAGCCCGGACTTCCAGAGCGAGCACGGCTATGCCGCGAGCAAATACAAGGACGACGTGCTGAAGCTCGCGTCGAAATACGTCGGGCATACGTTCGGCTGCCTCTCGCTGACGCTGGAAATGCCGTTCAAGGACAACGCGAACGCGCCGGATGAGAACTGCGGCTGGAGCGCGGCGCGCAGCGCACGCCTCGGCGCCGACATGCTGGGCCCGGTGCGGCTGCACCTGGCGAGGACCGCGGCATGAGCGCGATCACCGGCTCCAAGGTCACGCTGAAGCGCGCCGGCGGCACCGACCGCGCGCGCCTGTACGAGTGGCTGATCGGCTCCGATCTGACCGCCAACCTTATGGGCGGTCCGATGTATCCCGATCACCCGATTCCGGCGCCGGAGCAATTCGCGGCCACTTATCCGGACCACTACTACGACGGCTCGCGGCCTTATGCGGGGCGCATGTTCCTCATCAGCGCGCATGGCGAAGACATCGGCTGTGTTTCGCACGGCGCGATCGATCTGCTGAACGATGTGGTCGAACTCGACATCTGGCTCGCGGAGCGGCGCGTCGCGGGGCATGGCTACGGTTCCGAGTCCCTGATCGTGCTGTGCGACTGGCTGCAGGCGAACTATGGCGTCAACCGGTTCCTGGTGCGACCGTCACGCCGCAATGTCAAGGCGCTGCGCGCGATGCGCCGCGCCGGTTTCCGCGAGACCGACCTGCCGGCGCAGGAGGTGGTGTCGAAGCTCGCGCTGCCGCCCGGACGCTATGCCGACGAACTGCTGCTGTTCCGCATCCTGCCGACGCCGAGTTGCACGTTCAGGGCCGATCCGACGCAGACGTACGTTTTCCTGGACAGCGAGTTCACCAATTTCACATCGCCGCAGCTGATCAGTGTCGGTGCGGTGGCCACCGATTCGACGGCGTTCTATGCCGAGATCGAGGGTTGGGACCGCAAGGGCGCGAGCCCCTTCGTAGTGGAGACAGTGATGCCGCTGCTCGACGGCGATGCCGTGCCGCGTTCACTCGGTGCCGAGGCGCTGACGGACTGGCTGGCGGAGCGCGCGCGCCGGATGCCGACGACCATCGTCAGCGATTCGGGGTTCGATCGCTGGGCGCTGGCGGAACTGTTCGGTGGTGAGAGCCTGCCGGTGAACGTGCGCTGGCAGCGCATGCCCGTTCCTTACGAAGCGATGGACGAGGCCACTCAGCAGCTGAAGCTCCGGCGCCACCACGCGCTCGACGATGCCCGCGCGCTGCGGCACCTGGTGCTCGAAGCGGGCACGCCGGCGCGCCCGGCCTGAGCGCCGCATCTGAACCGGCCGGTATCCGTTACGGCGCATTCGGGCGAGAATCCACGCCGGAAATTGCGCACGGGGGCCGGAGATGAGCGTCATTGCCGCAAGAGTCGTCAACATCGACGAGTTGAAGCTCGAGCATTTTGCCGAGGGCGCGACGTTCGAATCCAATGCGGTACGGATCGGACCGCTGCTGGGCGCCAGGGATCTCGGCTACTCGTACGACATCGTTCCGCCGGGCAAGCGCTCATGCCCGTTTCACAGCCATCGCGGCGAAGAGGAAATGTTCTTCATCGTCCGGGGCCGGGGGCTGCTGCGTTATGGCGGCGAGACGCGACCGATCCGCGCCGGCGACGTGATCTGCTGCCCGACCGGAGGGCCCGAGACCGCCCACCAGATCGTCAATGATTCCGATGACGAACTCGCCTACCTCTCGGTGAGCACGATGCTCCCGGCCGAAATCTGTGAGTACCCGGACTCGAACAAGATCGGCGCCTTTTCCGCAGGCGTGCGCCACATGACACGAGCAGGCGACGGCGTCGATTACTGGGACGGCGAATCCTAGGACATACGAACTTCAGACCAGACCGGTCCGAGCGTTGTCCAGGATTGCAGCCCGAAGTCCGAAGTGCGTTCCTGGTGCGCTTCACCAGTGACTCGATACGTTGTGGTCGGCCAGGAGTCGCCGTCGCCACTAAACCGGCCCTCGACTAAGAGCGGACAAGGCGCCACGGCGTTCCACTGGCGGATTCGTGCAGCAAGGGCGCCGGGCGAGACCGAGCAGCGTCCCTGCCTCAGGCGCGAGCAGGCAGACGGACAACACGCCGGCTAAGAAGCCGTACCGATTGGCCGCGCAACCGCGCACAAGCGGATTCGATGCACTTCAACGTTCGCGCTCAGCGCGCTGAGCAGCTTCTTGCCGAACCTCGTCACGAAGCCACGCGACGAACTCTTTGACGACCCGCCTTTCGGCGGAGCGTCGCGCCACGAGCACGAAGAACGCTCCCCGCCTGAGAACTGCTTCGGGGCCGAACGGTGCGACCAACAGACCGTCGACAAGATGACGAATATTGTGAGGGCTGCGTCCGATCGCCACGCCGCTGCTGTCAATCGCTGCCTGCAAGACCTGGTCGTAGTGCGAGAAACGCAACGTGCCGGCCGGCTTCAACTCACTGAGGTTCATGGCATCGAGCCATGGTCTCCAGTCGGACCATGGCCCGCGCAACGAGGCAGTCTCAAGTTCCAACAGCACATGATGCTCAAGGTCTGTGGGACGTTTAAGTGCCCGCGCGCGGTCGCGCGCAAGCGCGGGCGAGCAGACCGGGAAGAACTCAACGTCGAATAGCGGCTCCGCGTCGGGCGCGCTTGACCCGGGAGGAAGCCAGCGGATTGCGAGGTCGAGACCCTCGCGTTCGAGATCGAGGCTTTGGTTGGCGGCCACACTGCGAACGGCGACCTTCGGGTGCATCTGGATGAAGCGCGGAAGTTTGGGCACCAACCAGACCGAAGCGAGCGGCACCGTCGTGGTAATCGCGAGCCTCTCCCCGATTTGCGACACGGCGATACGAGCGGTCGCCTCGTCGATGAGCTGCAGAGCTCCGCCGACTGCGCGGAAGAGCGCCTGCCCGGCGTCGGTTAGCCGTAGCGCCCGGTTGACGCGACTGAACAAAGGTTGTCCAAGTTGTTCTTCAAGCGTCCTGATCTGGTGGCTGACTGCCGATTGGGTCAGGGATAGCTCGTGGGCAGCGCGTGTAAAGCTCAAGTGGCGCGCGGCGGCCTCGAAGCCCTTGAGCAAGTCGAGTGATAAGCGCGGACCGCGTCGGTTATCCATTCAATGAATCCATACACGAGGTGAGCAAAGATCCGTTTGAGGACAGACGCAGCTCCGCCGACGTCACGCAAGAGCACTCTACCGGAGAGGGGGACTCGTGCACACGTGGCACGTCTTGGAGGCTGCGGTGGCGGTCGTCATGCCGGCCGCGGAGCGTCTGCGTGTCCCGGCGCAACATCGTGTTGCGCAAGACCGGAGCCCTGGGTCGGGTCGCTCTCAGAGGCGACGCAATGTGGCAAGTAGCAGCAGGCCGCCATCGGCCGCTCTGCGATCTGCCCGCTGACTTGCTTGGGTGCCGGCGACGGCTGTCTTGAGGTCGCCAGCGCTGCGCCCGGCTAGCTCACGTGATGAGCCACCGGAACTCTGCTGCTGATCAGGCCGACGCGTAGTGCACGTACGACTCGCGGACCACGCCGTCCTTGTCGAAGAACAGCACCTCGACGACATGCGTGCCCGTGATGCCCTTGTAGTGGATCGCAATGCTGTCGACTCCGCGCAGCACGTCGAGCACGGTGAATTCGATGTGGTCGAACACCTCGAAGCCTTTCTTCACGTACGCACGCAGCGCCGCCTTGCCCTGCACGGTGCCGCTGGGGTCATGGCTCAGCCGCGCAATCAGCGGGGAGTGGAAGATCACGTCGTTGGTGTAGAAGGCCAGCACGCGATCGAGGTCCTTCGACTCGAACGCGGCGACCCAACGCTTCACGTAGTCGGCCGTCTTCTCCATCGTCAGCATCGATGTCTCCTCCGGGTTGGGTTGCAGCGGCCGGATCTGGGCCGGGCGTCAGCCAGTGTGCCACGTGCCACCGATACCGACGGTAGTCGGCCAGAACCGGAAGTAGCCCAGCGGTGTGCAACACACCGCATTGCAGACATTCGGGCCAAGGCGGAAGATGTGCCTAGAGGTTAAGGACTGGCACCGGATGAAGTTCCTCGCCGTTCTCTGTTTGGCCGCTCTTGTTTCAACGCCAGTCGTTAGCACGGCACAGGACGTTGACGCAAAGTCCACGATTCGTACTTTGTCGAGCGAGCGTTCTCCGTCCCTTGTGCTGACCCCGCAGGGTGCCGAACGCGTGGCGCCCCCAACGCGGAGCGCAGATCCATTGTCACTACGATCCGAGCTGGAATCACCGGGATGGTCCCGCGCCCAGTCGCTTGCGCTCTTATGGACCACGACGATTGCTTGCGCGGCGATGGGCTCAAGGTGCGCGCCGATGCCGCCGGCTCCGACACCGACTACGCCGCCAGGAAGTGAATCTTGGCAGCGTGTCGGCTGCAAGACGCTGGAGACCTGTGGGTGGCTATGGGGACCCGCGATCAATGGGCCATATCCCGGCCCGCAGCAGTAGCTGCTGCTGGGACGGCAGCCGGCCAATTGCGGCAGGTTGCGCCTAGCGCGACAATCATCTCGAAGCGGACGGAGGTAGAAGCAGCTTCCGGCTCACGCGCCACCCCCAAGGAGCTGACGACATGAAGGTAGGAGTACTCGGTTCCGGCGATGTCGCTAAGACTCTCGCAGGCGGCTTCGTCAAGCACGGCCATCAGGTCATGGTCGGAACGCGCAGTCCTGCAAAGCTCGCGGAATGGGCATCGACCAGTCGGTCGGTCGCACTCGGCACCTTCGCCGAGACCGCCCAGTTCGGAGAACTGATTGTTCTTGCAGTCAAGGGGACGGCGGCACGCGAGGCGCTCGAGCTGGCCGGCAAGAGCAATGTCGCCGGCAAGCCGGTTATCGATGCGACCAATCCGATTGCAGATGCTCCGCCCGTCAATGGGGTGCTGAAGTTCTTCACCAACCTCGATGAGTCACTGATGGAGCGCCTGCAGAAGATTTTCCCCGACGCTCACTTTGTCAAGGCGTTCAACTCGGTCGGGTATGCCTGCATGGTGAATCCACAGTTCAAGGGTGGGAAGCCGACCATGTTCATCTGCGGCAATGACGAAGCGGCGAAGGCGTCCGTGCGTGGAGTGCTCGATCAATTCGGCTGGGAGACCTCGGACATGGGCAAGGCCGAAGCGGCGCGTGCCATCGAACCGCTTTGTATGCTGTGGTGTATCCCCGGCTTTTTGCGCAATGATTGGGTCCACGCCTTCAAGCTTCTGGCGTGAGATTGAACAACGCTTTGTGCCCGGCGGCTCACGTTAAGGGTTGTGCAACACCTACCCTCGCATCGAGCACGCTCGCCGCGCCTCGGCCTTCGCCGCGCCTCGGCCTTCGCCGCGCAAGTGTCGCAAAACCCTTAACGACCTCTGCCGGTCCGCGCATTCCGCAACGGACTTCGGCGCGTACTCGACCGAGCCGCAAATCCCGGGGGCGCCGGCCTGGGCGGAAGCGCGGTCGCCACGTCCGACTACACAAACAGGCGATGGGTGCGGCACCCGATTGTGGAAGATTCACCTTTCGCTTTGACTCGCGCGAACTTAATGTGCGCTGCGTGACGCAGTGCTCGCTCTAGTTGCACCGCTGCACGCGGGTCTCCGGCGCCGGGGGCGGCAGTGGCGTCCGAAGTCATCGAAAGTGGCATGGGGAAGTGCGTGCGGCCGTCTAGCCGCCCTGTTGAGTCCGCACGGATCCGTCGCCCGGCCGATGGAGTCGTGCAATGGACAAGGACGACAGATCGTCAGGAGGATTTCCCGGCGGCGGGCTGATCATGATCGCCCTGCTGGCGGTCGGTGCGTTCGTCATCACCAAGCCCATGCTCGAGAGCAGCCGGCCGGCCATCAGCGAGCCGCGCCTCGAGCGGCGCGAAGCCGCACAGGACGTCGATGCCCGGCTTTGGCAGGATCCCTTCGGTGCAGTCGCCAAGGCGCGAGAGCGACCCCAGAAGTCGCCGGACGGAAAGAAGGATGAAGAGATCCACTCCGAACAGCGCTTCGCGGACGAACTTCAGCGGCAGGCGCGTCTGTCCGGCGACAGCGGGGTCTTCGTGGTCGCGGTCATGCTGTTCGGCGGGCCGTATACGGAGCAGGTCGAGAGCCGCCGGCGTATGCGCTATGCGGTGCTGGCGGGATTGCAGGCGCGCGGCTATGTGCCGGGCGACAACGAACACCTCGGCTACTTCTATCCCTACGGCGGACTCGGGCCGAAATATGGCCTGCCGGAAACCGTCCCTTTCGAAAGCTTCGAGCGCGAGCCCAGCTCATCGTCCGAACGGTGCAACGGTTGCCGCCTGGTCGTGCTGTGGCTCGACAGCTCGCCTTTCAATGACCGACCGCTGCGGACGCTGGCTGAACTTGCGGCCCGCGTGGAACCGTCGGGGACGACCGCGGCCGGGACTGCCCCTCGAGTGCGCTGGCGCGTCTTGGGGCCCGCGTATTCGGATGGCGTGCGCGACATGGTCGAGGAAGCCGCCGCCGAAACCTTCGACCCGGGCGCGCTGAAGCGCTTCGACTTCCGCTTCTTTTCGAGCGGGGCGACCGCGCCTGATGCGGTACTGCTCGGCGGCAGGCCGGGAAAGACGGTGTCGGACTACCTGGAAACGCGCGGGGTGCCCCTCATTCGCACGATCGGGACGGATGATCGGCTTGCCGCCGCGCTCAAGGAGGAGCTCTGCCGGCGCGGGCTGCAGGATGGCAGCGACAAATGCGCGAACGCACTCGCAATTGCCCCGACGTCGGAAGCCCACAGCACGATCGCGATCATCGCGGAAGGCGATACGCTCTACGGACGGAGCCTGCGCCAGCAGTTCCGGTCCGACAGGAATCAGACCGGCTTCTCGATCACGCGGTGGCACTACTTCCGCGGCATCGACGGACGACTGCCCGGCGATACCGCACCTCAGGCGGCGGACAGCCGCAACAAGAAGGACCAGAAGGCCGAGGGCACGGACGCGATCGGACGCGACACGGCTTACTTCGAGCGGCCCGAAGGAACCAGCCAGTACGACTACCTGCGTCGGCTGGCGAGCCGGATCCGTTCCGAAGATAAGGAGCTTCGCCATGAGAAGGGTCCCCGCCAGGGCATCCGTGCCATCGGTGTCTTCGGCAACGATGCCTACGACAAGCTGCTCGTGCTGCAGGCACTGCAGCCGGAGATTCCGCAGGCCATTTACTTCACCACCGATCTCGATGCGCGACTGTTCCACCCGCGCGAGCAGGCCTGGGCGCGCAATCTCATCGTGGCGTCCAGCTTCGGGCTCACGCTGACCGACGGGCTGCAGCGCGCCATTTCGCCGTTCCGTGACAGCTATCAGACCGCGGCCTATCTGGCGACCCTGATGCTGATTGCCGACGCGCGCCTGGCCGCGGACCATCCCGATGCCGCACCCCTGTGGAAGCAGGATCGCGTCAACCAGTGGTTCGAAACTCCGCGGCTCTTCGAAGTGACGCGTTCGGGCGTCTTCGACTTCAGTCCGGGGAGACCCGCCGACCACTGCAAGCCCCGGATACTTGGCGACTGTGACGATATTCATCCGGGCGGGTCACACGCATGGCCCGACCTGCGGTTCCTTCCGCTGTGGCTGACGTTCGCGCTGCTGACCGCGGCGCTGTGGGTTCCGGCACTGGCGCTCAGCCGCGGCGCGCGTCGCCGGCTGCGTCGGTTCGTTGCCGCCGCCGGGCCGTCGGACAAGAGCCGCCTGCGGCGACGCGTTGCCCTCCTGGCCTTGTTCGTAGCACTGGTGGCAGTCCCTGCCGCGCTGCTGGCCCACTTCTGGCCAAGTATTGCGGCGTGGATGACGCAGGGGGGAAACGGCAAGCCGCTGACCTTCACCGACGGCATCAGTCCGTGGCCCACCTATCTGATCCGTCTCGGCGCGCTGGTGATCTGCATCTATTTTGTCGGCTACGCGTGGTCCTCTCTGAAGGCGAACGTCGACCGCATCGCGCATGAGTTTCGCCTGGGTTCGACGCGCCGCCGACTCGACGCCGCGCTGGCCGCCGCCGAGTCGCAACGCACGTGGTGGCAGCGGCTCGCCTCAATGTTCGAGGTGCGCTTCTATCGGGAGAGCGTGCGCGCATCCGGAGCAGCGGCAACGGCCCTGACGCCGAAGTCCCTCAACTTCTGGATGCACTACATCGCCCAGAACAGCCTGCGCGCGCGCCTTATTCGCACCGGCTTCTGTGTCATCGTCATGCTCGTGTTCTTCCTGCTCATCTACCAGGCTTCCGCCGACCAGCCGCTCGCACCGCTGCGGGGCACGCTGACGGGGCACGTGCACCTGCTGACGATCGTGCCCACCGTGCTGGCGTCCCAGTTCCTGATCTTCTTCGTTGCCGATGCGGCGGTGCTCTGCGTGCTCTTCATGCGAGGACTGCGGATGCACTGTGCCAACTGGCCGGAACCGACGCTCGAAGCGTTTCAAGCGCGCCTCGGCATTCCGGTCCAGTACCTCGACGACTGGATCGACCTCGAGTTCGTCGCGCGCCGCACGCATTGCGTCGCGACGCTCATCTACCTGCCGTTCATCGTGTTGTCACTGATGATCGTTGCGCGCAGCAGCTTCTTCGATGACTGGTATGCCCCGGTGGCGCTGCACATCGTCACGGCGATCAGTATCGCGGTGGTGCTGGCCTGCGCGCTGGCCCTGCGGCGCAGTGCCGAAGCGTCGCGCCGGCAGGCGCTCATCCGCCTGCGCGACGCCGCCCTGCGAGCCAAGGGTGAGCCGGGCGGTGCGCCGCTTGCGAGTCAGCTCGAGGCGTTGCGGGACCGCGTCGAACGCCTGCGCGACGGCGCCTTCGCGCCCTATTCGGCCCAGCCGCTGCTCAAGGCCGTGCTGCTGCCGCTGCTGACCTTCGGGGGCACATCGCTGTTCGACTACCTGTCGCTGGCCAATCTCTGAGGGCAAGGCCGGCAACCGCCGGCGCGCGTCGCGCGGAGATCAGCGACAGTCGAGCACAGCAGCCCCGCGGACGCGGCCTTCGCGCACGGCGGCGATCGCTTCGTTGGCATCGCCGAGTGCAAACACGTCGACATGCGTGACGAGCGGGATACGCGCGGCCAGTTCGAGGAACTCCTCGCCATCCTCGCGCGTCAGGTTTGCAACCGAGCGCACGACGCGCTCGCCCCACATCAGGCGGTAAGGGAACGCCGGAATGTCGCTCATGTGGATGCCGGCGCAGACGATGACCGCGCCTTTCACGGACGCCGCGAGCGCAGCCGGCACCAGCGCGCCGACCGGGGCGAAGATCAGCGCGGCATCGAGCGGGTGGGGCGGCGCCGTGTCGGAACTGCCGGCCCATGCGCAACGGAGCGACCGTGCGAACTCCTGCCCGTCCTCGTCTCCGGGACGTGTAAAGGCGTAGACCTCGCGCTTCTGCCACACCGCGACCTGCGCGACGAGATGCGCCGCGGCGCCGAAGCCGTAGATGCCGAGGTGTCGCGCGTCGCCGGCCATGCGCAGCGCGCGGTAGCCGATCAGGCCGGCGCACAGCAGCGGCGCCGCGTGGACGTCGTCGAGGGCGTCGGGAAGCCGGAAGCCGAAGTCCGCGCGCGCGACGACGTGCTCCGCATAGCCGCCGTCGCGCGTGTAACCGGTGAACTCGGGTGCGTCGCAGAGATTCTCGCGGTGGGAATGGCAGAACGGGCACGCGCCGCACGCGCCGCCGAGCCACGGCACGCCGACGCGGTCACCGACGGCAAATCGCTGTACGCGGCTGCCGCGCGCCACCACGCGACCGACGATTTCGTGGCCGGGGACGAGCGGCAGGCGGGTCGGCGGCAGCTCGCCGTCGACGACGTGCAGGTCGGTGCGGCACACGCCGCAGGCGGCCACCCGCAGCAGCACTTCGTCGGCGTTGGGCACCGGCACCGGACGCTCGACCCGCTGCAGCGGCCGGCCCACTGCCGTCAGCGCCATCGCGGCCGACAAGGCGTGGGTGCTCATGCGCGCTGATGGCTCAGGACCGCCGCCGCGGCGGGGTCGACGATGCGCAGGCCCAGGGGGCGCGCGCGCCGCGCGAGCTTCAGCAGCGCCATGTCCTTGGTGACCAGCCACTCGGCGCGCGCCGTGTGCGCGAGGTCGAGGAATTTCTGGTCGTCGGGATCGCTGCAGGCGAGTGGTGCCGCATGGACCCATTCGACCGGTGCCGCGAGCCGGTCCCACAGTCGCAGGATCGCGCAACGCCGCTCGTTGCTGAGGTCGAACTTCGGCCGGCCCAGAACGTCGCTCAGTTCGTCAACCGATGGGCCGCTGCGCAACGCGCGCACGATGCCGCGCTCGAGCGCGATGCGCAGTGGCATGGCACGGGCGTCCTCGAAGACCCAGAAGTCGAGCAGCACGTTGGTGTCGATGACCGCGGCCGGCGGCAGGGCGGTCATTGACGATCGACGGCGTGGCGTGCCAGTTGTTCGAGCGTGACGACGTCGAGCGCCCGCTCGTGCGAGGCGGCAAGCACCACCGGCGGCGCGACGCCGGCCTCGAGCGCCTCGCGCCAGCGCGCGGCGCACAGGCACCAGCGATCGTCCGCACGCAGGCCAGGGAAGTCGAACTCCGGCCGCGGCGTGACGAGGTCGTTGCCCCGGCGCACGGAGAACGCCAGGAAGTCGTCGGTCATGCGTGCGCACACGGTGTGCGAGCCGAGGTCCTGCGGGCTGGTGTGGCAGTAGCCGTCACGGAAGAACCCGGTTGCGGGATCCTCGCAGCACGGGACCAGCGGCCCGCCCAGCACATTGCGGGCAGAAGATGGACGGTCGGTATCGCGCATGCCGCGGGTCAGCGCGCGCTGGCGAGCGCCGAGGGCGCGGCCTTTGACTCGACCCAGGCGACGACGTCGTCCAGGACCTTCGTGCTGGCGACGCCGAGCGCCGCCGCGGCCGCCGCGGAGTTCGCTGCACTGACAGGAGCGGACGCGGCAAAGCTCTGACGCGCGATCAGCTTGCGCGTAGCGCGATCGATCAACTCGACCTCGACGGTCACGCTCGCGGACCCCGGCGACGCCGTCGCGTCGTGGAAGAAGTCGCTGACAGACAGGTTGAGCAGAAGGTCGCCGGCGACGCCGCGGCCGGCCAGCGCGACCGATCCGAACGATCGCCGCGCGGCCAGCCGGTCCACCAGCAGCTGGGCGAGGCGGCTGGAAGGCCGGTCGCTCCACGACGCGAACTGGTAGGCGGCGCGCTGCCCGGGCTGGCGCGAGAAGGCGAGCGAGAACGAGTCGTCGATCGACGACGCGGGCTGCGGCGCCACAACGAGTTCGCGGCCGTTGGAGCGCGCGACCGCAACCGGCGGCGCCGCGCTGTCGGCGATGCGGAACTGGGATTGCTGCGCGGTGTCCTTGCCGATGTCGACTGAAATGCACGCGGCGGTCAGCAGTGCCAGCGCAGCGAGCATCAGCAGCCGGGTCACTTGGTGCAGGCTCATCTCATTCTCCGGGGCCGCGCTGCCCGGCCGACGGCCCCAGCAACGCGGCGCGCGGGTCCTGCATGCGGTCGAGCAGGCGGTTCAGCGTCGCGCCGGTGGCCTTCAGCTCGGTGACGGCCGCGCTCAACTGGTCGCCGCTCGAATTGACGGTCGAACCGACCGACTGCGCAACGAAGGCGGCCTGCTTCTCCAGCGCGATCGTCGCCGCCGAGATGTCCTTCATCGTGCGCTCGGCCTGCTGCAGCGCCGGACGCAGATCGTGCGACGCGGCGTCTGCCAGGGTGGCGACGCTGTCACTGGCGCGACCGACCTTGTCGGCGGCGCTGCTGAACGCCGCCAGCGCCCGGTCCAGATCCGCCATGCGCTTGTTCAGGGCGCCGGTCAGGTCGCGCAGGTTGGCGATCGTCTTGTCGATCGCCGCGCGATTCTCGGGCCTGAGCACGTCGTTCAGGCGTTCGAGCGTCTCGGCGGCCGTTTCGCCGACGCGGTTCAGGCGCATCGTGATCGCGTCGAGGTTCGAGGTGCCCTCCGGAATGACCGAGAACTGCTCGTTGAGTGGCACCGCGAGCAGCGGGGGTCCGGGAGGATCGGGCGTTTCGAGGTCGATCTTCGCAATGCCGGTGACGAAACGGCGGTTGACCACGGCCACCGTGTTGGTGCTGACCGGCGTGCGGCGGTCGATGCGGATCAGCACGCGCACGCGGTTGATGTTCTCCGTCAGGGCGTAGTCCTCGACGCGGCCGACCTTGATGCCGCGCATCGAGACGTCCGCTCCGATCTGCAGGCCGTCGAGCGGCTGTCGCTCGAAGTAGATCGTGTAGAAATTGAAGTCGCTGCGGCTGCCCGAGTGCTTGAGCCAGACGATGCCGGTCACCAGCGCCGCGATCAGCGCGATGACGGCGAGCCCGACATACGTGTACTTGGCTTCCGCTTCCATGTTCGGCAATTCTAAGTGTCTGCGGCTCTCATTCCTCGATCATCGTGCGCACCGCGAAGTAGCTCTGGATCCAGGGGTCGTCGACCTTCATGACGTCGCGCGCGTTGCCGTCGGCCAGCACCTTGCCCCGTGCCAGCACGACGATGCGGTCGACCACCGTCAGCAGCGTATCGAGATCGTGCGTCACGAGGAAGACCGTGATGCCGAGGTCGTCGACGAGGGAGCGGACCATCACATCGAAGCCGCGCGCCGTGGTCGGGTCCAGCCCCGAGGTCGGCTCGTCCAGGAACAGCACTTCGGGCTCGAGCGCGAGCGCCCGCGCGATTGCGGCGCGCTTGCGCATGCCGCCGGACAGCTCGCTCGGCATCTTAGGCGCCGCATCAGGGCCGAGGCCCGCCTGCGCCAGCCGCAGGTGCACGAGCGCATCAAGCATCGCGGGGGGGACCTTCGCATGTTCGGTCAGCGGCACGGCGACGTTCTCGGCAACGCTCAGCGAAGAGAACAGCGCGCCGTCCTGGAACATCATGCCGAAGCGGCGCCGCGTGGCATTCATTTCGTCGGCGCTCGCATTCCAGACGTCGGTGCCGAGCAGCCGGATGCTGCCCGACGTCGGCCGCTGCAGTCCGATGATCTCCCGCAGCAGCACCGATTTGCCGGTACCGCTGCCGCCGATCAGCGCCACCAGTGTCCCGGGGTACACGTCGAAGGTCACGCCGTCGTGCACCACCTGGTCGCCGAAGCGGGTGCTGATGGCATCGATCTCGATGACCGGCGCGCCGGCGGGCATCAGATGTCCAGTTCCTGGAACAGCACCGCGAAGCCGGCGTCGAGCAGGATGACGGCAACGATGCTCTGCACGACGGTCGAAGTGGTCGCGATTCCCAGCGCCCGCGTGTCGCGCTGCACCGTCATGCCCATGCGACAGCCGATGACGGCGATGAAGAGCGCGAACACCGGTGCCTTCGCGAGTCCGACATAGACGTGCTTGATCGCCAGGTTCTCCTGCAGGCGGGCGAGGAAGGTCGGCGGCGTGATGTCGAGCATCGGGTCGGCGATCAGCATGGCGCCGAGCAGGCTCATCACGTCGCCGACAAACACCAGCAGCGGCATCGCCGCCATCAGCGCCAGCACACGCGGCAGCACCAGCACGCTCATCGGCGAGAGCCCGAGTGTGCGGATCGCGTCGGTTTCCTCGTTCAGCCGCATCGAGCCGAGCTGCGCGGTGAAGGCCGCGCCCGAGCGGCCCGCGACGATCACCGCGACGATGATGGGAGCGAATTCGCGCGTGGCCCCGATGCCGACGCCGTCGACGACGAAGATGTTGGCGCCGTACTTTTCCGCCTGCAGGCCGAGCAGGTAGGCGACGACGACTCCGATCAGCAGCGTGACCAGCGCGACGACCGGAATCGCGTTGAGGCAGACCTGCTCGAACTGCGCCGTGAGCTCGCGCATCCTGACGGTCGCAGGCAGAAGCAGCGAGCGGGCCAGCTGCAGCAGCACTTCACCGAGAAAACTCAGATGGCCACGCAGCAGGTCGAAGAGCGCGATCGCTTCGCGGCCAATGTGCGCCACCAGCCCTTCGTGGCGATGCTGCACCGGTGAGTTGACGTCGTCGAGGCGCTTGCGCACCTGTTCGACGATGCGCGCGTCGCTGGCCGAGAAACCTGCCAGTTGCAGGGTCTTCACGTCGATGCCGGCGGCGCTCAGGTGATTCAGCAGTGCCAGCGCGGAGGCCGTGTCGAGCGCGGTGAGCGCCGCGCCGTCGACCGCCAGCTGCGGAGGCAGCGTGAGCGCCGTGAGCTGCTGCTCGATCGCGGGCAGGTTCGCCAGCCGCCAGGCGCCGCTCAGCAGCAGCACCGCGCCGGTCGGGCTGCGGTCGACGCGGGCCGCGGGAGGCGCGGCGGGCTGAGCGGGGTCAGCAGGCATGCTCGGGCGGCGAAATGTCGCACCGAGGCTATCACAGCACTGCTGCGCAGACGCGGCGCTGTGTGCAGGGCCGCTGTCAGGTGCGGATGCAGCTGTGCAGCAGCATCAGCGCCAGCAGGCTCACCAGCAGCAGCGGCAGGGCGATCGACCAGCGGGTGGCGTCGTCGGCACGCGTCTGGATCGGTGGGTAGTCGCGCGTGGGTTCGTTATGGTGCATGGGCATCGGTAGGGGGTGAAGAGGGCGACCGCCGACGCCGGCGATCGCCCCGCTGGACGAGGCCTAGGCAGCAAGCAGCTGCCGCAGTACGAACGGCAGGATGCCGCCGTGCCGGTAGTACTCGACCTCGATCGGCGTGTCGATGCGCAGCTTGAGCGGAATCTGTTTCTCGCCGTCGCGACCGAAGACGATCATCTCGACCACCATCTGCGGCTTGATGTCGCCGTGGTCGATCTCGATGTCGAACATCTCGTCGCCACGGATGCCGAAGGTTTCGACGCCTTCGCCCGGCATGAACTGCAGTGGCAGCACGCCCATGCCGACCAGGTTGCTGCGGTGGATGCGCTCGAAGCTCTTCGCGATCACGGCCTTCACGCCGAGCAGCTGCGTGCCCTTGGCAGCCCAGTCGCGCGAGGAGCCGGTGCCATATTCCTCGCCGCCGAACACGACGGTCGGCACGTCCTCCTTGATGTAGCGCATCGCGGCGTCGTAGATCGACATCTGCTCGCCGCTCGGCTGATGGATCGTGAGGCCGCCCTCGACGCGCGAGCCGTCCGCCTTGGGCGGGATCATCAGGTTCTTGATGCGCACGTTGGCGAAGGTGCCGCGCATCATCACGTCGTGGTTGCCGCGGCGCGCGCCGTAGGAGTTGAAGTCGGGCTTCATTACCTTGTTCTCGATCAGCCACTTGCCAGCGGGCGAGGTGTCCTTGATCGAGCCGGCAGGCGAGATGTGATCCGTCGTGATCGAGTCGCCGAAGATGCCGAGCGCGCGTGCGGCACTCACGCCCGGCTCGGTGTGCCTGGGTTTCAGCGTGAAGCCATCGAAAAAGGGCGGCTTCGCGATGTAGGTCGACTTCGGCCACGTATAGACCTGCCCGGAAACGCCACCGACCTTCTGCCACAGCTCGCCCGGGTCGGCCTTCACCTTGCCGTAGTTGGTCTCGAACGCCTTTGGGTCGAGCGCGGCCTTCATCAGCGCATGGACCTCCTCGGAGCTCGGCCAGATGTCGCCGATCCACACGTCGCGGCCGTCCTTGCCCTTGCCCAGCGGCTCGGTCATCAGGTCCTTCAGCACCGTGCCGGCGATCGCGTAGGCGACGACCAGCGGCGGCGACGCGAGGAAGTTGGCTTTCAGGTTCGGATGGATCCGCGCCTCGAAGTTGCGATTGCCCGACAGCACGGCAGCGCACACGAGGTCATTCTTGGTGATGACCTCGTTGATCTCCGGAGCGAGATCCCCGGCGTTGCCGATGCAGGTCGTGCAACCGTAGGCCGCCACCGCGAAGCCGAGCTGCTCGAGGTAGGGCAGCAGCCCCGTCTTCGACAGGTACTCGGTAACGACGCGCGATCCGGGCGCGAGTGACGTCTTGATGTGTTTCCTGACCGTCAGGCCACGCTCGACCGCCTTCTTCGCCAGCAGACCGGCAGCCAGCAGCACGCCGGGGTTCGACGTGTTCGTGCAGGACGTGATCGCGGCGATCAGCACGTCGCCGTCCGCGATCGACACGTCGTGCACCTCGGCTTCACGCGCGGCCTTGACCATCGGGCGGTTGGTGGTCATTTCCGCCACGTCGCGCGCGGCTCCGGTCGGCGCCTCGCCGGCCTTGCCTTCGCCCCGCCCATGCCCGCCCGGCAGCGGGAAGCGCTGCTTCAGGCGCGCCGCCGGCTGGTTGAAGCCATTGTCGGCCACCGGCTTCGAGAAGAGGGCGGTGAACTGCTTCTTCACGTGGCCGATCTCGATACGGTCCTGCGGACGCTTCGGTCCGGCGAGCGACGGCGCAACGGTGGCGAGGTCGAGCGTCAGCACCTGCGAGTAGTCGATGGTGCCTGCCTTCGGGATGCCGAACAGGCCCTGCGCGCGGAAGTAGGCCTCGAACGCGGCGATTTCGTCCGGCGTGCGGCCGGTGCCCTCGAAGTACGAGATCGTCTTCTCGTCGACCGGGAAGAAGCCCATCGTCGCACCGTACTCGGGGGCCATGTTGGCGATCGTCGCGCGGTCCGGCAGCGCGAGGCTCGCGGTGCCCTCGCCGAAGAACTCGACGAACTTGCCGACGACCTTGGCCTTGCGCAGCATCTCCGTGACGGTGAGCACCAGGTCGGTCGCAGTGACGCCCTCGCGCAGCTTGCCCTTCAGGTGCACGCCGACGACGTCCGGCGTCAGGAAGTACACCGGCTGGCCCAGCATGCCGGCCTCGGCCTCGATGCCGCCCACGCCCCAGCCGACGACGCCGATGCCGTTGATCATCGTCGTGTGGCTGTCGGTGCCGACCAGCGAGTCGGGGTAGTAGACGCCGTTCTTCCTGTGGACTCCGCGTGCCAGGTATTCGAGGTTCACCTGGTGCACGATGCCGAAGCCCGGCGGCACCACGCCGAAGGTGTCGAACGCCTGCATGCCCCACTTCATGAACTCGTAGCGCTCGCGGTTGCGCTGGAACTCGAGCTTCATGTTCAGGTCGAGCGAGTCCTTGCCACCGTAGTGGTCGATCATCACCGAGTGGTCGACGACGAGGTCCACGGGCACCAGCGGCTCGATCGTCTTCGGGTTCTTGCCCATGCTGTCGGCGACGTTGCGCATCGCCGCGAGGTCGGCCAGCAGCGGCACGCCGGTGAAGTCCTGCAGCACGACCCGCGCGACGATGAAGGGGATCTCGTCGATCCGGTCTGCGTTGGGCTTCCAGTTGGCGAGCTGGCGCACGTGCTCCTCGGTGACCTTGACTCCGTCGCAGTTGCGCAGCACCGACTCGAGCACGATGCGGATCGACACCGGCAGGCGCGAGACCTTCGCGACACCGGCCTTCTCCAGCGCGGCCAGGCTGTAGAACTTTCCCTTCTTCGCGCCGATCGTGAAGTCTTGCAGTGAATTGAACAGGTTGTGAGCCATTTGGAGAACCTCTGGTCTATGGGCCTTGAATGGGATGCTAGATGATCATCAGGTCGACGAATTCGTTGACCGGAGTGGCGCCGAGCCGTTTCGGATCGAGGCACAGGTCGAGGATCGCGGCGGCCTGCTTCACCGGGAAAGCGCGCGCCAGATGCGTCCGGAATTTCCGCACCAGCAGCGGCATGGCTTCCTTGCGGCGGCGCCTGTGGCCGATCGGGTACTCGACGACGACCTCTTTCAGCCTGCTGCCGTCGTTGAATTCGACCGCCAGCGAATTGGCGATCGCGCGCTTGTCCGGGTCGTGGTAGTCCCGCGTGTAGCGCTCGTCCTCGAAACACTGGATCTTCCTGCGCAGTGCATCGATGCGTGGATCGGCGGCGACGTCGTCCTCGTAATCGGCCGCCGTCAGGCGTCCGAAGATGATCGGCACCGCCACCATGTACTGGATGCAGTGGTCGCGGTCGGCCGGGTTGGCGAGCGGGCCCTGCTTGTCGATGATGCGGATGCAGGCCTCGTGCGTGCGGATCGTGATTTTTCGGATGTCCCTGTCGGTCCGGCCGAGCTTCTTCAGCTCGCCATGGATCGTGATTGCGGCCTCGACCGCGGTCTGCGCGTGAAACTCGGCCGGAAAGGAAATCTTGAACAGCACGTGTTCCATGACGTAGCTGCCGTAGGGGCGCTGGAACCTGAATGCGCGGCCCTTGAACAGCACGTCGTAGAAGCCCCAGGTCTTCGCCGTCAGCGCTGAGGGGCAGCCCATTTCGCCCGTTTGCGCGATCAGGGCGAGACGCACGGCCCGCGACGTCGCATCGCCGGCGGCCCAGCCTTTGCGCGTGCCGGTGTTGGGCGCATGACGATAGGTGCGCAGCGGCTGGCCGTCGACCCAGGCCATCGACACCGCGTTCACGATCTCGTCGCGGGTCAGTCCCAGCATCTGCGCGACGACGGCCGTCGAGGCGACCTTGACCAGCACCACGTGGTCGAGCCCGACTTCGTTGAATGCGTTCTCGAGCGCGAGACAGCCCTGGATCTCATGCGCTTTGACCATTGCGACGAGCACGTCGGACATCGTCAGCGGACTCTTGCCCGCGGCGACCGCATTTCGCGAGAGCCAGTCGGCGGTGGCGAGGATGCCGCCGAGATTGTCGGACGGATGCCCCCATTCCGCAGCGAGCCACGTGTCGTTGAAGTCGAGCCAGCGGATCATCGTGCCGATGTCGAACGCAGCCTTCACCGGATCCATCTGGAACTGCGTGCCGGGCACCTTCGCGCCATTCGGCACGACCGTGCCTCGCACGACGGGACCGAGGAGCTTCTTGCAGGCCGGGTAGCGCAGCGCCTCGAAGCCGCAGCCGAGCGTATCCATCAGGCAGTACCGCGCGGTCTCGATCGCTTCCTTGCTTCTGACGGAGTAGTCAAGGGCGTAACCGGCGATGTCGACCAGCACCTTGTCGGGTCCGGGCCGGAGGTTGCGTGCAGCCGACGCCATGACGAGCGGCCGTTGCCCGGATGGACGTTGGTGTCGTCGCTGCGTCACGGCTTGTCCGGTCGCGGCACCTTGCCGGTCGCCAGGTAGAGCGAGCAGTTGGCCGCGAGCGGCAATCCATCGGCGGCCGTGAGCCGGCCTGTCGTGCCTTTGCCCCACCATTCCCACGTGCCATCGCTCGACAGGTAGCGAGCGCCTGAGGCGGCGACCGCCGGCTGCATGCGCCTGGTCTCGGGACCGAACGTCAGGTCGACCGGCTGTCCGGGCCGGGCCGCCTTCGGCTGCACGAGGCTCGGCACCCACGCCTGATCGCACAGGAAGACGAGCGTGCTGACCGGGGTCTCGTCGGCGCTTGCCGGAGCCGCGGATGTCGCGGCCGCGAGAGCCAAGAGCGCCAGCGCCGTCATTCGCTTGCCTCCAGCGCCAGCTTGTAGCCGACATGCGAGTCCCTGAATCCCAGGCGGTCGTAGAAGCGGTGCGCCTCAGTGCGGCGCCTGTCGCTGGTCAGCTGCGCCAGCCGGCAACCGCGCTTGCGCGCGACCTCGATCGCGCGGTTCATCAGCCACGTACCGATGCCCCGGCCGCGCAGACTGCTGTCGACGCGGACCGCCTCGATGTTGGCGCGCCATGCACCGCGTCGGCTGAGTCCCGGGAAGAAGGTGACCTGCAGCATCCCGACGACACGGCCGTCCAGTTCTGCCACCAGCAGTTGCTGGTTCGGGTCGCGATCGATCGTGTCGAAGGCGCGGCTGTAGGCCGGGTCGTCGCTGCCGACCCCTTCCCGGTTCTTTCCCAGCGCGTCGTCGGCGAGCAGTTCGAGCAGCCGCGGCAGGTCCGCGCGCTGCGCCCGGCGCGCGGACAGCCCCGGAACGGGAGTACCCGACGTCACCTGCGCCGCGCCAGCCGTGCAGCGCGGTCGGTGCCGTCGACCCGCAGAGCCGGAGGGTCCTGCGGACCGCCCCCGGCTTCACCTCCCGCGCTTTCGTTCATGAGCGGACCTCGCTCGTCGTGACGACCGGGTTCAGCCCAGCAGGTGCTTCACGCCGTCACGCTCTTCGAGAAGTTCCTTGAGCGTGTTGTCCATCTTGCCGCGCGAGAACTCGTCGATCGCAAGGCCCTTGACCACCTCATACTTGCCGCCCGCGCAGGTGCACGGCACGCCGTAGATGATCTCTTCGGGAATGCCGTAGCCGCCGTCCGAGGGCACGCCCATCGTGACCCATTTGCCGTTGGTGCCCAGCACCCAGTCGCGCATGTGGTCGATGGCAGCGTTCGCCGCCGACGCCGCCGACGAGAGGCCGCGCGCCTCGATGATCGCGGCGCCGCGCTTGCCGACCGTCGGAATATAGGTGTCGCGGTACCAGCCTGCGTCGACCATCGGCTGAGCCGGCTGGCCGCCGATCGTCGCGAAGCGGATGTCCGGGTACATCGTCGGCGAGTGGTTGCCCCAGACGATGAGCTTCTCTACCGAGTCGACCGGCTTGCCCGACTTGGCTGCGAGTTGCGAGCGCGCGCGATTGTGGTCGAGCCGCATCATCGCCGTGAAATTCGCCTTTGGCAGCGACGGCGCGGACTTCATCGCGATGTAGGCATTGGTGTTGGCCGGATTGCCGACGACCAGCACCTTGACGCCGCGGCTGGCGGCCTTGTCGAGCGCCTTGCCCTGGGCCGTGAAGATCTGCGCGTTGGCCGTCAGCAGGTCCTTGCGTTCCATGCCCGGGCCGCGCGGGCGGGCGCCCACGAGCAGCGCGATCTCGGTGTCCTTGAATGCCGTGTTGGGATCGCTGTGCGCTTCCATTCCGGTGAGAAGCGGAAACGCGCAGTCGTCGAGTTCCATCATCACGCCCTTCAGCGCCTTCTGGGCCTTCTCGTCCGGAATCTCGAGCAGTTGCAGGTGCACCGGCTGATCCTTGCCGAGCATTTCGCCGGAGGCGATGCGAAACAGGATCGAGTATCCGATCTGTCCTGCGGCACCGGTGACGGCTACGCGTACGGGAGCTTTGCTCATGGAAGTGGCCTCCTGGATGAAAGATGGGCGTTGAGAAACAGTAGCGGGAGCGGATGCAGCGATGCGGCCGTCACGTCGGTATCACGGGCCCACCGGCAGGCGCCGGCGGGAGAGCCGGTCGAGTGTACTGCTGCAAAAGTGCGCGCGCGTTGACGCAGTCCGGGGCGGCGTGCCGCGCGGCACGCGGCGCGGCGGTCGACAGGAGCCTTGCTGGTCCGTGGAAAGGGCCGGCGGCCGGGGAGGGCAGGTCGCATCGGTTGTCGGGCTGTCGGCGTCAGGGTGGGGCCTAGGGTAAGTATATCTTATATAAGACATAAGATTTAATCCACGTCATTTGACTTTCCGCTATGCTGAAGCCCGTCCATGTCTCCTGCCGATGCTCCCGCCGACGCCGCAGCGCGCCCCGCGCGACCGGCCGTTTTTTCACCGCTCTACCGGCAGATCAAGGACTTGCTGCTGAAGAGCCTGGATGAAGGCGAGTGGAAGCCGGGCGAGCTGATCCCGAGTGAAATCGACCTGGCCACGCGATTCCAGGTCAGCCAGGGGACCGTGCGCAAGGCGGTCGACGAACTGGCCTCGGAGAACCTGCTGGTGCGACGGCAGGGCAAAGGCACTTTCGTGGCCACGCACCACGAGCCGCGCGCGCAGTTCCGTTTCCTCCGCGTGATCCCTGACGAGGGCGACCCGGCCGCGCCGCAGAGCCGCTTCCTCGATTGCCGGCGGCTGCGCGCGCCGGCCGAGATTGCACGCCAGCTCGATCTGCGTACCGGGGATGCCGTCGTCTATCTGCGCCGCCTGCTGAGCTTCGGCGGCGATCCGATCGTGCTCGACGAGATCTGGCTGCCCGGGACGCTGTTCAAGGGCCTGACGGCGGAGCGGCTCGCCGAATACAAAGGCCCGCTTTATGGGCTCTTCGAGACGGAATTCGGCACGCGCATGATCCGCGCAGAGGAGCAGCTGCGCGCTGTCGGCGCGGAACGCCAGGCCGCGCAACTGCTGGGTGTCCCGGAAGGCGCGCCGCTGCTGCTCGTCGAACGCGTTTCGTATTCGTACGGGGACCGGCCGGTCGAAGTGCGTCGCGGCCTCTATGTCACGGAGCACTATCACTACCGCAACACGCTCTTCTAGCCGCCGCTCGACTTGGTCGGCCGAAGCAATTCGTTCAAAATACCGCCCTTGTCCAGGGCAAGAAGAACGGTACTCAGTCCATGAACCCGCCTGTCGCCGCCAGCAAGTCCCGCCCTGAATTCCGCAACATCCACGTCTCGCAGATCCTGCAGTACCGGCTTCCGCCGCCCGGCATGGTTTCGATCATGCATCGCGTCAGCGGCGCGCTTCTGTTCCTCACGCTGCCGTTCCTGCTGTGGCTGTTCGACCTCAGCCTCACGTCCGAGATCAGCTACGGCCGTCTGACCGACTTCGCGTCGCACTGGCTGGCCAGGCTCGTGCTGGTCGGCCTGGCGTGGGCCTTCCTGCATCACCTCGTTGCCGGGGTGCGCTATCTGCTGCTGGATCTGCACATCGGGGTCGCGAAGCCGGCGGCCCGCACCAGCGCGCTGGCGGTGTACGGAATCAGCCTGCCGCTGACACTGGTCGCGGCCCTGAAGATCTTCGGAGCGTTCTGATGGCCGCCACTCCCAGTCCCGCAGGTATCGGTTCCAGGCGTCTCGTCGTCGGCGCGCACTATGGCGTCGGCAACTTCCTGCTGCAGCGCCTGACTGCCGTCGTGCTGACGGCGTATCTGCTGTTCCTCGCGGTGCGGCTGCTGTTTGGCGGCCCGCTCGGCTACGACGGATGGGCGGGGCTGTTCGTGCCGTTGCCGATGAAGATCATCACGCTGGTCGCGCTGGTTGCGCTCTTTTACCACGCGTGGATCGGCGTGCGCGACATCTGGATGGACTACGTGAAGCCGACCGGCATCCGGCTTGCGCTGCAGACGCTGACGGTGCTGTGGCTGGTGTTCTGCGCGGTATGGTCCGTGCAGATTCTGTGGAGAGTCTGAGTCGATGACGACTCCTGTCAACAAGTTGGCACGGCGCCGCTTCGACGCGGTGATCGTCGGGGCCGGTGGCTCCGGCATGCGCTGCTCGCTGCAGCTGGCACAGGCGGGGCTGAACGTCGCGGTGCTGTCCAAGGTGTTCCCGACACGCTCGCACACGGTGGCTGCGCAGGGCGGCATCGGCGCATCGCTCGGCAACATGACCGAGGACAGCTGGCTGTGGCACATGTTCGACACGGTCAAGGGCTCCGACTACCTCGGCGACCAGGACGCGATCGAGTTCATGTGCCGCGAGGC
>DAOMFL010000038.1:32806-34548 GCA_035429805.1 Burkholderiaceae bacterium | reverse complement strand
TGACCGTCCACGACGAGCTTGTAACCGAGCCCGAGGACTCCGACGAATTCACCGCCGAGGGGCTCAGCGCCATCTTGGCGACCCCGCCCGATTGGGCCGCCGGCCTCCCGCTGGCTGCCAAGGGCTTCGAGACACAGAGGTATCGCAAAGATGATTAGCGGGCCCTACAGCCGGAGCGTCCGGCACGTCGACTTCCCCCGGGAGTCGGAGATCGAGGCGCGGCTGGTGAAGCGCGTCGCCGAGTGCGGCGCGGTGGCCGAAAAGTTCACGAGCCCCAACCGGCGGAACGTGCCCGATCGCATCATCTGGCTGGGCGGGGGCGAAGCGTGCTTCGTCGAGTGCAAGGCGCCCGGCAAGAAACCGACCTCCGGCCAGCTCCGGGACCACGAGCGCCGCCGGGCGGCCGGCTACCGGGTGTACGTGGTCGACAGCTTCATGGGCGTGGAACAATTCCTGACCGACGAGGACCTAATCAAGTGAGACACCGACCCAGCACTGATCGAAAGACGATCGACGCCCGCTGGCGCAAGGACAAGCGCGGCCAGTGGCGGCACGAGACCACCGAGGTAAGCGAGTTCGGATTCTGCGAGCGCGCGACCAAGGAACCGGCCGGCTTCCACAAGGGCGCGAGGATCCGCGGCCGATGACGGCGTACTACAACGAGATCGACCCCTATGCCGCTGATTGGCTGCGGACCCTCATTCTCGTCGGTCTTATCGCGCCCGGCGACGTGGACACCAGGAGCATCGAAGATGTCAAACCAAGCGAACTGGCTGGATACGACCAGTGCCACCTCTTTGCCGGAATCGGCGGATGGAGCCTCGCCCTGCGACTCGCCGGATGGCCCGACGACAGACCCGTCTGGACCGGCTCCTGCCCGTGCCAACCTTTCAGCGCGGCAGGCAAAGGCCGCGGGGCTGCTGACGAGCGGCACCTCTGGCCCGCGTGGTTCCATCTCATCGAGCAGTGCAAGCCTGGCGTCATCTTTGGTGAGCAGGTTGAAGCGGCAATTAAGCACGGTTGGCTCGACCTTGTACAAACTGACCTGGAAGGAATCGGCTACGCCACAGCGGCGGTCGGTCTCCCTGCTGCGAGCGTCGGCGCACCGCACGGGAGAGCAAGACTGTGGTTCGTGGCCGACTCCGTTGGTGAACGACGAGTTAGGGAGCACCCACTGCTACGGGAAGAAGCGTTCGGACGGATCCCGCCCGCACTTCCTGAAACTCCCAGGGGCAGCGAAACTGGCAAGTTGGCCGACGCCGACAGTCGGAAACGCGACGGGATCGCAGGCAGCGAAAGATTGCAGCCCAACCGGGAGGCGCTCAAACGGCACGAAGGCCACTGTATCGTTGAACCAGATAGCACACCTTGCGAGTTGGGCCACCCCGACGACGAGAGACCACAAGGACGGGGCATGTCAGGACCAGATCGAGGCGGGGACGGTGCCGGTAAATGCGCTGCTGGGGAGGCAGGCGCTACTTTCTGGTCCGCCTGCGACTGGCTCCCCTGCCGAGACGGGAAAGCCCGGCCAGTTGAACCCGGCACATTCCCGTTGGCTCATGGGGTATCCGCCCGAGTGGGACGGCTGCGCGCCTACGGCAACGCCATCGTCCCGCAAGTCGCGGCGGAAGTGATACGGGCGTATGCAATGGAGGGCCAATGCAAGTCGTAGCCGCCAAGGAATTCGTCGCGAAGGAATACCAGAAGATCGCGGTCGACTTCATGCTCGAGAACAAGCGCTG
>DAOMFL010000038.1:0-32706 GCA_035429805.1 Burkholderiaceae bacterium | reverse complement strand
TCGCGAAGGAATACCAGAAGATCGCGGTCGACTTCATGCTCGAGAACAAGCGCTGTGCGCTGTTCGGCGGCATGGGCACGGGTAAAACCGTGGCCGGGCTCAGCGTCGTGGAGCTGTTGCAGTTCACCGGCTCCGGCGACCCGGTCCTCGTGCTCGGCCCGAAGCGCGTTGCGCAACGCGTATGGCCGCGCGAGGCCGCCAAGTGGAAGCATCTGGAACACATGCACATCGCCCCGATCATGGGTGACGCCCGGGCCCGGACCAACGTGCTGCGCCAGCGGGCCAATATCTTCACGCTCAACTACGAGCAAATCCCGTGGCTGGTCGACGTGTTCGCCGGCCGCCCGTGGCCCTTCCGCACCGTGATCGCCGACGAGAGCACCCGGCTCAAGGGCTTCCGGCTGCAACAGGGCGGCCAGCGCGCCCGGGCCCTGTCCATGATCGTCCGCTACACCGACCGCTGGATCAACCTGACCGGCACGCCGGCGCCCAACGGGCTCAAGGACCTGTGGGGCCAGATGTGGTTCGTCGATCAGGGACGCCGGCTGGGGCGCACGTTCACCGCGTTCATGGACCGCTGGTTCTCGGTCGGGTACGACGGCGTCGTGAAACCCTCGAAGTCCGCGGAGCGCGAAATCTACGCGGCCATCGAGGACATTACGCTGGCCATTCGCGCAAAGGATTGGTTCGACCTCAAGGAACCGATCGTGAACGTCGTCAACGTCCAGCTCCCGCCGGCGGTCATGAAGCAGTACAAAGAGCTGGAAAACGAGCTGTTCACGCAGCTTGCATGTGGCACCGAGGTTGAAGTGTTCAACGCCGCGGCGCGCACCAACAAGTGTCTGCAATTCGCCAGCGGAGCCGTCTACACCGAGCACCCGTCATGGGCCCCGGTGCACGATGAAAAACTCGACGCGCTCGAGAGCATCGTCGAGGAAGCCGGCGGCGCGCCGCTGCTGGTAGCCTACGAGTTTCAGAGCGACAAGCATCGCATCCTCGACAAGTTCAAGAATGCGGTCGATATTTCGACCCCCAAGGGTTTCGACGCGTTCATGGCCGGGCGCTATCAGCTCGGCGTGGCGCACCCGAAGTCAATGGGGCACGGCGTCGACGGCTTGCAGGACGTGTGTAACCACGTCGTATTTTTCGGGCACACGTGGGACCTCGAGCTGCACCAGCAAATTATCGAGCGCGTCGGCGCCACGCGCCAGGCGCAGAGCGGGCTCGATCGCCCGGTTTACGTCACGTCGATCGTGGCCGACGGCACGCTGGACGAGACCGTGCTCGAGCGCCACGAGTCGAAGATCTCCGTGCAGGAGGCTCTACTCGACGCCATGGCCCGCCGAAAGGATCGCTGAGATGAAGGTGGGGCGCATCTGTCTGAAGCATCCGGCGCTCGAGGGTACGCGCTACAGAAATGGGAACTGCCCGGCCTGCGTGAGAGAATGGCAGCGAGCACTCCCTTCCGAGCGCGTCGAGGCCCGCCGGGCACAGCGCCGCGCGTGGTACCTCCGGAATCAGGAGGCCGTCAAGGGGAGGCAACGGCGCTATGCAGCCGCTAACTCGGGTCGGATCAAGGCAGCGGCGAGGCGCCGTTACGCTGAGCACGGAGACGCGATCAGGGAGCGAGCCCGCTGGCGCGGGAAGCAGCGCTTTGGTCTCTCGCGGATACAGTTCGATGCTCTCCTGAATGCACAGAATGGTGGCTGCGCGATCTGTCACACGGTACTCCCAGGAAGCCGGGGCTGCGTTGACCACTGCCACTTGACGGGACGGATCCGAGGTATCTTATGCACCCCCTGCAATAAGGCCCTCGGATTCTTCCGAGATGACCCAGAGCGGCTGCGCGCCGCAGCCACCTACCTAGAGGAGAACTAACATGCGCCTTTACGTGGCCGGGCCGATGTCCGGAATTCCGCATTTCAACATCCCGTTGTTCGATCAGGTCGCGACTACGCTGCGCCTGATGGGGCACGAGGTCATCAACCCCGCCGAGGAAGATCCGCCGCCCGTGCGCGCTGCGGCGCTGGCATCGGCGTATGGCGACCCGGCGGATCTCTTGCCCACGGGTTCGACGCATGGGGATCTTCTCGCCCGGGACGTGAAGCTGATCGCCGACGGCATCGACGGCATCGTGCTTCTCGCCAACTGGTGGAAGTCGAAAGGTGCCTGTCTCGAGGCGTTCACCGCGCTCACCTACGGAAAGCCACTGTTCCGCCTCCGCGTGATCGGCGACATCGGCGTCGAGCTGTGCGAACGCACCGCTACCGAGCGGGACCGCCTGATGGAACGCCTCCGGGAGATCGTATGAGCCTCCCTCTCTTTCCGACGACTGATGCCGAGCGCAAGGCCATCCCCATCTGGACGTACATCACCAAGTACGTACCCCGGGCGCTTATCGCCGCTACGCGCGTATCGGTGAAAGGCAACATCCAGCACAACCCTGAGCGCAGCCCGACCGACATCGTGTGGGCGCGCGGGAAGTCGATGGACCAGCTCAACACCGCAGCCCGGCACCTTATGGACCACTCGAACGGCACCATCTACGACACCGACGGCGAGCTGCACCTGGCGAAAGCCTACTGGCGCATTGGCGCGGAGCTGGAATTGCTGTGCGAGAGGCTCGAGGCGGAGAAGGCAAAGAAACAGAAGCGGCCCTCGGACGCAGAGCTGTTGCATGGCGGAGAGACTTACGCGGACGGTGAACCATGAACGACGCAACCGAACGACTGCGACGGGCCGCTCAGAACGAGCAGACCGTGATAGCACTTAACGACCTTCTCCGGGAACGCGAGGCGCGGCTGGCGGAGGCGGAGCGAAAGCATCTGACCGCAGCCCGCGCGTTGGTTAAGGCGTTCAACGAACTAAATGCGATTCGCGCCCGCGACGGCGTTCCGCGCGACTACGCAGGCATGAAGACGGGAGTCTCCGAGGAATACTTCTCCTCGGTCGTCGATGATGTGGACGCTGCCGTGTTGGCGCTTACCGGGCTGGGGGCGCATTGCCACCCCTTGCTCTACGAACGAGCCACGGACAGCGCAACAGTTGGGCAAGACTGCCAAACACTGGCAGCATTGGACTCAGAAGATGCCGCGCGGTTTCGATGGCTATGCGATGACCATGCTGACAAAGCGATTCGTCATCTGCGAGATTCGCTGCTTGAAAGGATGTCCGTGATGTCGCTTTCTGCCATCCGCGCGGCAATTGGCATTCACTTAAGCAATGTGTCGGAACAAGCAAAGAATAGTCACCATGAGTGAGCTAACTGACGAAACTGTAAACCAGATAGACGAGTACATCGAGAAGTGCCGCGCCATGCACCGATCGCATTTCGGGCATGTGCCGCGATTTGCGCACGCGATATCTGCCTTGGCGGATGAGCGTAGGATGCGCTACTACGAGCAGCACGATCCGAAGGCGAAGGCCGCAAAGGTGGCATTCGAGGAATACAAGCAGGGGTACATCGCGGGGTGGCGGGCGGCTATGAAGCAGAGGGCGAAGCCATGAGCATCATGCTAACCGACGAGGACAGAGACTACGGGAGTGGCCTGCGACAAGGTTTTGTGTTAGGCACCCGATTGCGCTGGTATGCGTACCCCGGCAATTGTCCGCCTGATATTCCCGGTCAGCACGATAACCGCTGCCTGTGCTGGATCGAGACGCCCGACGGGATGGCGTACATCGGCCTACGGATTTTTCGTGGAGCAGAGAATGATTACGGCTGGTATTCCGGTCATACGCGGGAATCCGGTAACGTCACACATTGGATGCCGCTACCAGAGCCGCCATGGGTGGTCGGTAGTCACGTCCTACTAAGGGACGACTTGCCTTTCATGAGAGCCACTCCAACCGCAGAGGCTGCGCCAACGAATCCGCATCAGGACTTGTGCGATTGGGCGAATGGGCTGACCGACGATTCTCCGTTCAGCGCACCGGCTGTGGTCCCGAAGAAAGCCGACCCGTCGTGCTGCTGGTGCGATGGCACAGGCTACGCCGCACGAGAGGGCAGCCTTATCATCCCCTGCCCGAGAGGATGCACGCCGGAAACCGTGGACGTTGCACCATGAACCGTCTCACAATCCTGGTGCTCGGTGCGCTGGCCGTCCTCGCAGTGCTCTACTTCTCGCCCGGGTGCTGGTGGCTCCCGTGAGCCTCGTCGATCGCGCGTACGAGCTGGCTCTGCGCCGCTACAAGGATAACGACGCCTCAAGCCTACGGGTTGCCTTCGCGCTCGGCTTTATCGCTGGGTGGCGGGCGGCACGCCGGGCGGACAGGAAGGCGGGATGTGTCCGCTCAGTTGCCAAAGGTTCCAGCCGGCGGCCGCCGCGGTGAGCATGATGAGCGTGGCGTAGAAAAGCTGCGAGTCCATCGCGAACGCTAATACGATCAGCGCCACCTTCATCCCGCTCAGCATGATCCACGGGTTGCCCTTGGAGATCAGCCAGCGGGCGAGCAGATTCAGCTCGGTTCCGCCGCGGGCCAACCCACACATCGTCGTCACCACATCGAGCCCGCTCAGCACGATCAGCGTTAGCATCAGGAAAACCATGACGCGCTCCCTACGCGGTAGCACACCGCGCAACGAACTTTGTCGCCTGTGTACGCTTCGTCAGGGTCACGGAGCTGGCCGGAATCCGGTAGTAGGTGCCCTGCCGAGTACGCGCGTACGGGGTACTCGAGCACTGCGTCCCCAGCGGGACGTTCCCCACGAGTCGGCCCCGGACTCCACCAGGTAGCGCCTCGTAGGCCAGCACAGAAATCGTTACGTTCGTCGGCGGGTTCGGCTTCACGTTCACCGTGACGTTGGCAGTTGCCGTTGTCGCGGGAATGGAAACGACCTTCGAGACCGGCAGCGTCTTGTCCGATTCGACGGGGACGTTGTTGTAGGCAGTGACGGCAAAGTACCACGTCGCGGCGGTGAGCCCGTTGACTGTGTACGTCGTCATCCCGCCGCCGACCACGTCCGCGGCGAATGCAAGCGAGCCCGGGGAAGTCCCGTCGTACACCTTGAAGCCGGCCAAGGCACCGCGGCCCGTGGCCACGATCGTCGAGCCGTCGGTGTTCTGCGTCGGCGGAATCCACGTCAGCGTCGCGGACCCGTCGGCCGCGGAGCACAGCATGGAAAACGTCGTGTCGACCTTGAGCCCGGTGATGGTCTCGCTGCCGGACAACGCCTTGGCGCCGGTCCAGCCACCGCTCGCCGAGCAGACAGCGGCACCGGTGCTCGACCAGGACAGGGTCACGTTGAGGGGTGAGATTCCGCTCGTCGGGCTCGCGGTGAGCGTGACGGTCGGGGCGGCAGATGCCACCGTGGCGATCAGGGTGAGCAGGACAGCGATCAGCTTGTTCATTGCTTATTTCCTCCGACGGGCATTTAACATATCACTTCCGAGCGGCTTTTGCACGCCGGGCCCGGGCCCGGGTCGTCGCCCGCCGGTCCACGATGTACTGGACCCAGAATTTGCCGTTCTCGACCTTGTAGCTGACGCGGTGCACGAGGCCGCAGTCGCAGCATTCCTCGGTGAAGGGGTCCTCGCCGTCGGTCGCGTTGCGGAACGCGACCGCGTACCACTCCCCGTCCTTGATCTGCACGGGTTTTTCTCGCTTCATACGCCCCTCCACTTGCCGTCCACGATGACCACAATCTGACGTTTCCCATCGCGATGCAGGATGCCATGGGCATTCAGCCAGCTCGACGGGCCCTTATTGTATTCGAGCCGCAACCGGGTCGACGTGCCAACCTGATAGCAGCCCTCGTCGATCGCCGGCGAGTGGCTGTGTCCGATGAAGCTGCGCACGCCAATGCGCCGCAGGTTCTTGGCGCTGCCCCGTGTGCCGTTCGGACCACGATCGCCGTGCATGCCCAGCTCGACGCCGGCCAGTACCAGGCTCTCGTCCTCGCCAAGCACCCGGACGTGGGGGCTCTCCGCCTTGTCGCACCAATATCGGAACGGGTCCGGGTACTCCGCGCCGCCTGCGCCCATCTTTGTACCCCGGACCATCGCGAGCGCGGTCTCGAGGTAGAAGGCCGCGTTGACTGGATCACTGCGCCAGTCGTTGCGGATGACCCAGCGACGCAGCATGTCATCGTGGTTACTGCCGACGACGATGGAGTTGCCCCACTTCGGCGTGCGCTTCGCGATGAACCTGATCGCCTCGTCGACCTCGTCCTTCACGTTGCCCATCCGAGCGTTCGCCTTGGCGACGGCGATGAACGGGTTGCCAATGTGGTGCGGGTTGCACGAATACGAGTCGAGTACATCGTGCCATACGAGGTTGTCGGGGCGCAGCGCGTCGACCATGCCGCGTTTGCCGAAGGTGGCGGCCTCGACGGCTGGATCAATGAAACGGACGTGCGTGTCGCCCATGACGAGCGCGAGGACGCCGGCGCCCTGCTCGACACCCGTTGGCGTCCACACCTTGTCAAGATCGTAGGCGCCCTTCGTAGTGTCGCTCCAATGGACGTGGCGCGCGTGGAAGCGCGAGCCGTCGACCTCGACCACGACCGCGGACAGCGAGTGGTGGAATTCGCCGATGCGCCCGCTGCGCGAGTCGGTGTAGTTCTCGACCGTGCACGCCCCGGTGGTCATGAGCAACTTCGCCATGCGCCTCGAGGGTGTCGGGATGCTGCGGAGCTGGACCTTCGTGTGCCCTATGATTCCCGAGGCCGCGTGCGAGAGCGCGTCGGCGCCGGTGAGCGGGCTCGAGGCGGTCGGCTGGATCTTGATGTCGCCGAGCACCATGAGGTTCTTGTTCAAACGAGCCCGCGTGTTCCACAGGTACGGCCGCACTTCGCGGCACCAATGCTCCGCGTTGCGCTGGCTGCCACTCCACTGACTTGTGGGATTCTTGTAGCGCAGCGGGATCACGAGCAGTTCGGCCTCGAGATCGCGCGCTGCGGCCTCGAGCGTCGCCCACCATTCCGAATGCACCGGCGTCGCGTTCTGCGCCGCGGTCACGATGTAGCGCTTCGCCTTGGGATTCAGCTTGCGCTCGAAGGTCCCGGGCCGCGCGACCTCAAATTCCGGATCGTGCAGCTCGCGAAAGCTGTCAAGATCGCGGGCGGTCACGTCATGACCTCCCGGCACTGCGCAGCGAGCTTCGGAGTGCCGCACCAGATGATGCGCGTGTTGCCGCGCGAGGATGCGACCCGGAGCGTGTGCTCGGCGAATTCGTCACGCAGCCCAGCCAGCTCGTGCGACGCCATCTTGCACGCGCGGACGAATTCGCTCTCGTACTCCCAGCGGTTGCCGAGGGTCTTGAGAGCCGCCTTCACTTTCGCGCGGTTGATTGCTTTTTTGTCGTACTGTTTCTTGAACGCAGTCAAGTCCTTGCCCTTGGATGTTGCCATTTTCCCTCCTGTGGGTTACGGCGCGTCCGAGGATAGCAAAGACACCCGCCGGGTTGTAGCCGATGTGACGTAATCACTTGGCCGGCGGCTGGGTCCCTAATGCTGCGGCGCGGCAACGGTAGTAGATGCCGGCAACCTCCACCAGCTTGTTGACCGTCGCCCCGAAGCTCGTATCAGCGAGCGGGGTCAGCGGCGGGCACGACGCCGTTACCAGCGGGTTGACTTCCGGGCGCGGCGAGGGCGTCGTTGAGCACCCGCATAGCGTCAGGAGTGTTGCGGCAATCAGTGTAGACAGGTACTTCACGGGTAATAGTCTCCGCGCGTTGTCGGATGGTGACTTGCTTCACGTCGATCTTGGCCAGCTCGGCGGCCGTCGCCTGGAGCGCGGCGTCGCGCCCCTTTTCGTACTCGACCTGTGCCTCGTGGGTGGTGGCAATCTGGTGCTCGCCGCCCATCTGGTACGCCTTAACCGCGACGCCCCCAACCGAGAGCACGTAGAAGGCCAAGATACCAAGGAGTACGTACGGGTTTGCCAGCATCGGGGGTCTCCTGTGGAACGGGTGCCGGGGTGGGCGCGGGCGCCGGGACCGGCGGGGCCGGTGTCACGACCACCGTGATGACCGGCGTAAGGAACAATTCTCGCTCCCGGGCACGCCGTTTGACAAGCCCCCCGAGCACAACCCCCGCCTGTTTGTTCCAGCGGGGGAATTCGTCCGCTGCGCCGGCGTAGTCCCCGGCGTTGAGCTTCCGGAGCAGGGTCGAGCTGGCGAAGTTACCGCCCCCGATGTTGAACACCAGAGACACGAGCGCGTCAAATTGGTTCTGGTTGATGGGTGCCTTGACCAGCGCGCCGACGGCGCTCTCCGCCTCCGCACAGTCCTCCCGGAGCCACTGCTCCGCCTGTGCCGGGGTGCAGGTGTCGCCCAGCTTGACCCCTCTCGTGTGCCCGTAGCCGATCGTCGGAACATCGTTCGCGGTCGGCACGTAGGCCGATAGCCGGAGCTGCTCGCTATCCTTGATGATCTCGAGCCCGGGGCCGGCGACGCGCATGGGTCAGCGTTTCTTGATGTAGTAGAACGTGGCCGCGAGCCCCGAGATTATGGCCACGATGAACGCGCCGGCTTGCAGAAACTCGTTCACTTGATGCACCACGGAGGCTCCCACGGTGAAGGCGCTGCTCAGGACCGTCCCGCTGGCCGCGACTCTATCCGCGGACTGCGACCCGGGTATCAGTACATCCCGCACGAGGCTCATTGCCGGTTCGCCTGGATGGTGTTGATGAAGCCGAAGGCCGCCACGACACACCCCAGCACGACCATCGTGAGCGCGTACTGCTTCGGGGAGAGCAGCACACTCAGTTGCGAAGCGTTGGCTTGCACCGCGCCCAACAGCACGATGATGAAGCCGACAACCTTCGTCTTGTGGGAGTTGATGAAGCTGAGCATGTGAGAGTCTCCGGAAGTGCGGTTGATTCTATGGTGCGCTGCCGCAGGGGTCAACTAGCCCGATGCAATTGGATACGAGAGATCATCCACAGAGGTTGACAAGTCGGGAACCGAGTCGAACGTGTGGCGCCCGGAAGGGATGTTCACGGGGACAATGGTGGTCGGCATTACCTGAGTCACAGTCTCCAACGACGAGACCGTGGGAAACGTGTAGCTGCTCCAAGGAGGGGTGGTAACCCAAGTCATTGATACACCACAAACAGTCCGTAGCTGGTCGATATACCCCCGCCAAGCGAGGCGAACGCGGGGCCGAGCCCGATGTCCAGCGCCAAGAAAGTGTAGGTCGTCGAGCCTACGAGTGCGACGCCGCTAACAGTGGTAAACGCGGTTATTTCCGCGATGCGATAGCCCGCCAGCGTGGACCACGGGCGGACTCTGAGACACTGCGCGAATAGAAGCCACATTTGGTTAGCGCCGTTCTCGTCCACCGAAGTCACCTCTGATAGGGGTGCCGTCCATACCCCGAATGAGGAACTGCCGCCAAAGTTGGTTGCCCATCCCGCCGAAGGAGTGGCGAAGCGGCACACTTGGACCTGCGGCGCGAACGAGTTAGTTGCCGGACACTTAATCAGCATAACGCCATCGGCATTCGCCGCGCCGGCTGAGTCGCACGTCCTTGCGATGATAAATCCCTGTAGCGCAAAGTTCGTCGAGATGCGGCCTACCTTGTTGGCGAGAACCAGACAACCGTTAGTCAGCCCACAGTAGGACGTGTAAGTGGTGTCCGTATTGAACGTGACGGTCGAGTTGTAGCCAACAATCGCAGCCGTGTTTCCGCCGGTGATCGTGCCTGACCCATTCGACCCGGTACCCACTTCGATTTTCAGGCGAGGGGCACTCGCGCCGCCCGCCGTGCCGTAGTACACCTTGAAGTAGACCGGGGCCGTGCTGTGCAGCGAGTCGTTGATGTAGTAGATTTCGTAGCCCGCGTCGGAGTTGGTGGCGGCGCGGGTAACGGTCGTCCAGTTGATTTGCCCGGTGTCCGCAGTCTGCGTACACCCAACCGCGAGCAGCGCGGTCTGAATCTCCGCTCCCCACAGGCGGAAGTTCGCGTCGGAGTCGTGGCGGATCTTGGTGTTCCAGCTATAGGTGGCCATCGGTCATTCCTGCAAGAATATCTGGACGCTGAGCCGCTTGAACGTCGTTACGGAGGTCAGCGAGATTATCAGCACATCCCCCGCTGCGATGCTCGTCGTCCAGCCGGTGAATGAGGTCTTGACTGCCTGCTCGTCGGCCGTAATCGTAGGCGGATCCGAAGCGACAATGCTACTCCCGCTCGACGGGCCCGTATAGCTGGCGACGGCGACTTTCTTGATGCCGACCGTACACGAGCCCGTGGCATCCCCAAGGACGACAACTTTGGTGATCGTACACGCATTTTCGATGTAGACCGCGACCGCGGGGACCGCCGTGGTGAGCGTATTGCTGGATACGAATGCGGCGCCGCGCATGATGTGCGCGGCGCCCGCGGGACCCGTCGCGCCGGTCGGACCGGTCGGACCGGTCGGACCGGTCGGACCGGTCGCACCGCCACCAGCGCCTAGTGCGCTTAGCAGGACCTTCTTGTGCAGGCTGGCGGACGCGTCCCACGTGAGCACGTAGTCAGCCGCAGCATCGGGGGTCGCATCCGCCGTGAAATCGTTGATCGTGACAGCTTCGATCGCGCCGGTGCCGGCCGTCTTGCGGCCAAGCAACACGGTCGTCGCGATGTCCTGCATCTTGGCGAAGGTGATCGCCTTCGAGTCGACCGTCCACGTCGCACCGCCCGCCGACACGACAATGTCGCCATAGTCACCATTGGCAACCGTCAGCGTGATATCGTTGGTGTTCTGCGTAGCGAGAATGCCGCCGCTGCCAATGATCGAGCGCAGCGCGGCGTCGTAGCTTGTTTTCGCCTTGTAAATCTGGGACCCGCTGCCCACGTTCGACAAGGTCTCGAGCACCTTCACCCCGTTGTGCTCGAGATCAGTCGTCTTGACGTTGAACAACGCCGGCGTGGCGCCAGAACGGGTGATCTCGTAGACCGGAAGATCCGCGCTCGTCCCTGATTGCGGCCAAGCGCCCGCTGGCACGGTGTAAGTTCCAACACCGAAGGCGTAGCGACCGACACCTTTGGTTACGCGGACCCCACCAATGTACGCGTTGGCATCGCGCGACGTGGCCGGGTTGTGGGCGATGTACAGCGGTTGAGTAGGTGCTACTTGTGTGATGCCGGTAACGGTGTGCCCGACATAGCACGTCCCGTTGATGCAAATGCTCTGAGTCGACACGCCGCCCGTCGTCTTGCGGCTGACTCCGATATGGTGCCAAGTGTCGGCTGCCAGGCTCGTCGAAACGCCAGTGCCACCGTAGTCTGCGGTCCACATGTAGTTGTACGTGACGTTATTGATGACCCCGCCCGTCGTGATCCCGATGGTGAACTCCATACCGGGATTCGCCGACGATCCACCATCGTAGGCCAGCGTCTTTGTGCCGAGGGAAGCGGTCGAAGGCACATACACGTAGAACTCTATCGTGAAATCCCCGGAGCCGAAATCAAAGTCGCTATCCATCGGGATTGACAAATAATCGCCGCTCCCGTCGAAATAGCCGGAGGACAAGCCGAGGTAGTGCTGACTCGTCGAAATCGCCGCCCCGCCCCAAGGGGTGACGGTGTGCCGGCCGGTCGAGTCGGTGAACGTCGTCGAGCCGTCGGTGCCGGCGAATTGGAGATCGAGTACCACGTTTGCCGCGTACGGATCGGATTCTGTGTCCTGGTAGAACGTGCGCAGTGAGAGCACCGACGACTGGATGCGTTGATACCAGTGCTGCGCATCCGCGGCCGCAGCGGTTTCTTCGTACCAGATGTCATCCGCAAAAGTGGGCACGCCCTCCACCCGCCAGTCGCCGGTCACAGTCTCGTCCTGCGCCCATTGCGTGTACTGCGGATGGTCGTCGCCAATCGTGAGACCGGCGAGCAGTTGATGCTTGTTGGTACCGGAACTGGCAGGGGCAGCCGCGCTCGGCACTGCGCCGCCCAGCCAGTCGAGCAGAGTCGTGGGGGTCGCTGCCACGCCGCTCGGCAAGTAGAGATTCGTGCCGAGTGTCGCCCCGTCGGTCGCCTGCGGGTCGATCTCGAGCACGCGCACCGGCCCGTCTGCGAGCTGCACCTTGAACTTGCGTCGGGCCATGACTACTCAGCCGAAGGGAAGTGGATGTACTCTACCTCACCGTCGGGCAGCGTGTAACGCGCTCCGTCATACCCCAGCTCTTTGAGCCGTTCGTAGAGTTGATCCCGAGTGGCCTTTTCCGGCAACCCGACTGACTCGTGCAGCTTCGACAGCGTCGGAGCGTCGAGGCGATTCTTGAACGCGACCTGACGCTCTGTGACATCGCCGTAACGCGCTGCCACGCGGGAATCCGGCGTGTAGTTCACTGCCCCCTTCGCATTGCCGGCGCGGTTGGCATCCGAGACCCCGCGGTAGAGCGTGATGGTCGTCGCGCGTCCCTTGGGCAGATTCTCCGGCGGCGGGTGGTCGGCCAGGTTGACCGGAACTTCGTAGTCCGGCGTTACCGGCGCGGCACGCTCCGGGGCATCTTCCAGCGTCAGCTCCGGCTTCTCGCCTTCCACCGCTTCGGCCAGCCCCGCGGGCTCGCCGCGTTCCTCGCCGACGGCGCGCGGCCCGGCCTCGCCCTTCTCGCGGGCCGTCTGGGCAGCCGTAGCGTTGCGCTCGGTCTCGATGCGATCGAGCGCCCGGAGCGCATCATCGAACATGGCTTCGTCGGAGGCGGACAGCGAATTGGGCGGAGCTACCTGCTTGAGCGGCGGCTCGCCTTCCAGCCCTTCGGTCAACCCGGCGGGCTCGCCGATTTCCTCGGCGCCACGGGGCGGGGTAACGTCCTTCATGCCGGTCGCTGCCGGCCCTTCGTCGGGGCCCAGAACTTCGCCACGAGGTGAGCTGGCGCGCGCCGTCCCGGGCGTCATGCCAAGGTCGGTGAAGTCCTGCGGGCGTCCCACGTACGGCCCACGAGCCACCAACGGGGCCGGGGGCGGCGGGGCGGGCAGCATCGGGAACTCGTCCGGTCCAGCCGGCGGGGTCTCGAGGCGGAGGTCGCCGGCATCGGTCTTGCGACCGCCGGCCCGGGGCAGGTTGCGCCGGTCCGGATTCAGGACCCGGCCGCGTCCGCCAAGCTGGATGTCGGAAGGCATGAAGTCGAGCCCTGAGCCCTGACCGGCCAAATCGAAGCCGGCCGCGAGGTCGGGCGGGGCCGGCTGGTCCGGGGTGAAGTCGATCGTGTCCGGGCCTCGCGGCCGGGGCTCCGGGGCCAGCTCGAACGGGCTCATGTCCGGCGGGGGCGGCAGGATCTCCATTGGACCCTCCGGGATGACCGCCATGCCCGTCGGAGAAGCGCCAGGCTGCAACGCACCGCCGACCGGCACGTTCGGCCGGAGCTGGTCCGGGTTGATGGCGTACGGGTCCACAGGCAGCTCAGGATGCCCGTAGCCGGGCATCGCCGGGGGCGGCGGGGATTCGTCCACCGCGCGGGCAAGGTCGTAGGGGAAGGCATCTGCGGCCGACGTGTCAGCGCCGCGGAACAGGTTGGTGTCAAAGATGCCGCCGAGCGCGTCGGCCGCGCCGGTCTGCGGCGGGATCGGGGTGCTCGAGAACGGCACTCCGCCGCCCTCCGGCACCAACTCCGGGGGCCCTTCGCCGGCGAGGTCGCGAGGGAAGCGTCCACCGGGCGGAGGCGGCGGCTGGCGCGGGCCCACGTCCGGGTTGCCCAGCGGGCCGACCGTGGCGTACGGCAGCGCCGGAGAGCGCCCGGCGATCGTGCCGTATTTGCCTTGGAACGCGTCCGAGAGAAGTTTCGGGATGACCCACTGATCGAACAGAGCGCGCCTTACGGACGATTTCGGTTCCATGATGGTGCCGGCGTTCGTCGGTCGACCGACCGACATTCCGGTTGTCACCTTGGCCGTCTCCGGGATGTGCTGCCCGGCGCGTTGGATGTCTGCCAGTCCGCCGGTCAGGGTCGTATCCTGCCCAATGCGCGCAAGCGCCTGTGGGTCGATCTCGTACCCGTTCCACGAATCGAGGACGTTGTGCAGCTTGGCCTGAAACTGCCGCGCCGCCTGAAATTGGTCATAGAGCGCACCCTCGCCCCGGGCGCGGAGTTGCTCGGCGATACCGCCCTCGAGCGTGTCGGCCGCCTGCCGGTAGGCGCGAGCAATTTGCTCGTTCACCACCGGATCGGACTGCGACTGGAAGTACCGGCGCGCGTCCGAGCGAAATTCGCGAATGGCATCGAGCACTTGCTGAGTCGGCGCGTTCTGGATCGACACGAGCCGCTCGCGCAGCGCTTCCACGCCGGGCGTCGAGTCAAGGTTCGGGTTGGCGCGTCGCATTTCCCCGAGCTGGTCGAGCGCTTGCCGCATCGGCGCGTAGTCGACCACAGGGAGCGCCTGCGGGATTACGTCATAGGCCGCGTTGGCGCGGGATATGAGGTCCGCGAAGGTCTGCGTGGTCAACGGCACATCCGGCGGGATGCCGAATTCGTTGCGCAGGATGGTCTCGGTGTTTTTGGCTACCTCGATCGAGAACCTGCCTTGGGTCTCGCCTCGGTTCGTCAGGGTCTCGAGAATGTCCCCTTCTACGGAGGGCATCGAGAGACGAGGCCCGGCGCGCTGAACTATCGCGGCCGCCTGTGACGGCATCACCGGGTAGCCAGCCGCGCGCAATGCAGCGAGATTCGGGGGTATTCCGCCGCCACCGGGGCCCGGGGGCGATGGGCGCGCGGCCGTACGCGCTATCTCAGCGCGGACGTTCGGGACCGCGCGGACCGCGCCTTCGGCACCGGCTACCGCCATCATGCTCGCCGGGACAATCGCCGCGACGTTTTCTTTTGTCTGTGGGTCGGCACCAGCGAGGCCGGCGATCTCGCCGTAGCCCTTGCCGGACAACTTGAGCGCGTCCATCAACGGCGCCATGCCGGCCGCCATCAAGTGCTCGAGGTACTGTCCGCCGCCCGTCTTGGGCTCGTAGGTATGCGCGCCCAGCTCGGCCGGAACGTCGGTGGGCTCGCCCGTGATCGCATTCTTGGCCCACTTCACCCCGGCGATCACCGGCGCGGCGATGCTGGTGCCCATCGTGAGCAGGTTTTCGCCGACGGCCGCGGGGATCGTCCCCGGGCCCACTGACATCGCATCAGGCTTCACGTCGTCACCGCGCAGCGCGTGAGCGATACCAGACACGTAACCGATTCCGCGCTGCAACATCGAGCGGTTGCCGCTGTCAGGCGGGGCGGTCGGCTTGTCCGCGACGAAGCGCCCCGTGGCCGGAGCGGGTGCGCTGTCAGGTTTGAAGCCCATTACTGCCAGGTCCCCGAGACGCCCCCGACGATGATGCGGGTGCCGTGCTGGATCTTACCAGATGCGGCGGCCGCGGCAGCTTCCGCTTCGGTGGCGAACGAGGGCAGTCCGGCAGCGCCCGGCGTAGCGCCCGGGGCTGCGGCCGGCGCCGGCGCCGCGTCGGGGCGCTGTGTCATCATGCGCTGGCGGGTGAATTCGCCGATGGTCAGACCGGGATTCTTGGCGCTTGCCGCCTGATAGTCGACGACATCGTTCATGGTGAACGGGACCGATTTGCGAGCAGTCGTGAGCATCTTCTCTGCCACGTTGGTCGCGTCATCGGGTCGGTTCTTGTTCATTGCGAGGAACGTCTCCGCTGCGTTTTCCACCGTGTTGCGGTAGTCCGCCAGCTTCAACATCATGGTCGCAACGGTGTCGCCGGGGCGCAGCGAGAGTTGGTCCGCGATGGCGGCAATCTGGCCCGTCGTCGGGGCGCCGCGACCGTAGTTCTCGAGGATCGCAAGGTTGCGAGCGACGCCCGACATTGCGACGTTGTAGAGCTGAACATCCTGTGGGGATACAGCCCAGAGCAGCGACCGACCGGCCGCATCCATGACCGTCGTGCCCGGGTGCTGAGTCCAAAGACCCTGATTCGCCCCGACCGGCATGCGCGTCACCGTCTCGAGGCGCTGACTGGCCTCGAGGCCGGCGTGCAACATGCCACTGAGCATGCTTCGTTCCCGCTGGCCCATCGGAGGGCCGACGTTCGGATCCGCGGGGCCGCCCATGATCGGGACGACCGGCTGGTTCGTCTCGCTCTGCGGCAGCGCCGCGTTGAACGCGGGGTTGAGCATGTAGCCGGACGGCGCCTTGATACCGCCGGGGCCGTCACCCGCGGCGCGGTAGCGCTCCGGGTGCAGCATTTCATCGCGCGTCTTGGCCGCGCTCGCGTTGGCGTTGCCTGCCTGCGCGTTGTTCTCGCGAATCGCCGACTCGCCGACGGGCGTGGTCATGATGCCCGGGGCCGCGGCGGTGATGTCGGTGTACGAGCCCTCGCCAACCGACTCGAGCGGGCTGAAAGGCTTGCCGCTGATCGCTGCGAGGTTCGCCTGGCGCACGTCGTTCGGGGTGGCCGGGTTGGCGACGACATCCCGGAAGCCCATTTCCTGCTGCGTGCCGAGCCCTTCCATGCCGGCCTTGTAGTCGCTGCCGGTCTCACCCGCCATGATCGTCGCGAGCAGATGGGCCTGCGCCGGATCCGTGCCGCTCGCTACCAGCGCATCCTCGGTCTGCTGGCGTGCGGCGGCCTTCTGCGCCTCCGACGTGGCCTCGAGCTGCGTCTTGCGGGCCTGTGCGAGCGCATTCTCGGTCTGCGCAGTGCGCAGCCGACCGGCTTGATAGGCTTCCTCGCTTCCGCCGAAGATGCCGCCAAGTGCTGCGCCAGCGTCGCCCCAATCGCTCATGATTGCACCTTAACCGAAGGGATACGTCATTCGGGTTGCGGACACCTTGATCGGTGTGAGCTGAGCCGCGCCGCCGGCCGCACCGTGCGCCGCATCCATGCTTCCAAACACTTCGTCGCCCGACGGGGCGCCGCCCCCGGCCATACCGCCGGCCAGCGCGCCGGCGAACTGCGAGCCCGCCGCAACCCACGGATTTGCGCGGATCCGGGCGGCGCGTGCGCGGTACATGGCATCCTGCATGGCGGCGATCTGCGCCGTCGTGGCGGTGTCGCCCAGCACCCGGGCGGTGTCGACGTTCTCGTTCGTGCGCTGCTGCAACGGGCCGACGATGCGCGAGAGCATGTCAGCGCGCTTCGTGCCGTAGTTCTCGATGGCGGCCTTCGACGCCTCGTTCTCGGACGCGAATCGCGAGCTGCCGGAGAACGGAGTCTCGCCACCGGTCTGCGCCCCACGGTTGGCGCGCAGCTCGTCGAGGAAGCCCTGTAGCGACTGCTTGCGCTCGGCCTCGCCGGTCGACTGCTTGAGCTTGGCCATGCGCTCGTTGAGCGCGGCGTCAATCTGATTCTGCCCGCGCTGGGCCGCACGGCCGCGCTGTTCCTCGACGTTCGCCTGCTGACGCGCGACGTTGTGCTGGTTGTACGCCTCTCCGCCGGCTGCGACCGCCGCGAGAACGTAAGGGACCCATGCTGCCTCAGTACCCATAGATCACCCGTATGGACTCTTTGCGCCGTAGAGAGAACCGTAAGCGTCGATCGCGCCGCGGCGCCGGGCGGCGGCGTCCTGCTGCGACTTGTAGAGTTGCGTGGTCGACCCGAAGATGTCGCCGAGCCCGCCAACCGTGGCGGCGGTCTGCGCAGCCGAGGCGTTGTCGCGCATGGCGGCCGCGGCGCGATTTGCTGCGGTGGTCGTATCCATGCCGGCGCGCACGGCCGCCAGCAAATCGTTGCGGCTCGCTTCGTCGCGGCCCACGAGATCGGAGTACGCGCCCTGCGCCTTGCGCTCGGAATCGAGCAGCCCCTTCGTGTATTCCTCCCCGAGCAGCCGGTTTGAATCGGTGTCAGCGCTGCCGCCCGAGAGTCCGGAGCGGGCGATCGAAAAGCGCCGGTTGCGGTCGGCGATACCCTTCTGCCGGTTCGCGTCCTCGGTATAGAAAGCGCGCATGGCAGCGAGGAAGTCCTGCTGGTTTTTCTGGCGCGCGGGGTCGTCGTAAATCCGGTTGACCTGACGTGTGCCGAGCTTGACGGCGACCTGGCGGGCCCACTCCGCGCGATCCGGGTTTCGGTACACGGCACCAGGAGAGTAGGTCCAGTTATCCTTGCCGCCGGTGATTCCGAGCTGGGACAGCTCCGACGCGTTGTAGAGGTTCGGATCGGTGGTCGCGCGCTTGGCAGAGGCGTAGGACGGCTTATCGCTGGGTCCGAAACCAAGCCTGGAGCCTATCGCCCGGCCCAGATAGTCCATGCCACCCGGGTCGATCTTGTCGTTGGTGGAGTTACCGTTAGTGCCCATTTTCGGCTCTCGCAATTCGGGAGAACATCAACGCATCTTCGCCGTTGACCCCGTAACCCCGAAGGGTCCCCTCCAACTCGAGGCCGAGCGGCCGATACCACCTGTGCGCGTGGATTCGGCTGGCAAGCGACACGCATTGTAGCCGATGCGCGCCGCCCTGCAACATGAGATCCATAACACGCTTCGCGTGTCGTGTCACCCCCTGCCAAGTGCCGGGTGCCCACGCCGCGTCTGTCGAGACCATCCAATCCTGCCATACCCCGGGCCGGATCATGGTGAAACCGGCCGCGGCCACCAGACCGTCGGGGGTAGCGAGCAGCCAACGGGGGCCGCGTTGAAGGTGCAGCCCGGCGGCCATGTCCTCGTAGTCGTACGGGCGGCCCGAGAAAGCTACATGCTGGTCCCGTTCGTCCGGGCGGGCCTGCGCCGCTACCATGAGAAGTTCGCTCAGCGTCGCGCCTTCCAAGAGGTCTACCTTCATCGGCTGCCCCGCATGTCCTGCACGTAGATCACGGCCGCGGACCATTCCCAGAATTGGCCAGATGAAAACTCGAGTAGCACATCGAACGAGGGCCCGGCAACCGGGATCGGCACAACCTGTCCGGGGAGCGTGTCCTCCGGCATCGTGTACGGCGTCGTGCGGTCGTCCAGGTTTTTCTGGTTGTAGCCGATGCTCACCGAAACGCCGGTCGGGGCATCGGCAACGAGGTCGATTCCCACGAATTGCTTTTCGACGCCGATCGCCGCGAAGTCCAGGTGCGGCCACTGCATAAGGCTGGTGAAAGGGGTGCTGTACGACGGCATTACACTGTCACCTGTTCCGTGTTCGATCGCTCCGACTCGATTCCGCCGGAGGATGGCCGAGCGATCACAGCGTACGTGTACGTGCCGTAGTGCGCAACGGAATCGTCAGTGTACGAGAGCGTCGCCCCGTCGACCACTGCGAGCTGTTCCATGAAGCCGGCGGTGTCGTCGTTCGAGCGCAGAATCACGTAGGCCCCGATCGGCACCGTCCCGAAAGTCGCGGCCGTCCATGTCAGCTCGACGGTGTAGCCGACGACTTCGGCGTAGAGCGTGGGCTCGACGGGCTGGCTGTAAACGTCATCCTCGTTCTGGTCCGGGTCGAGCATGAGCACCACACCGTTGTCGAGGCGCATGTAGAGCACGCCTTCGTGGTTGGTGTACGCCTCGATCGGATCCGGGAACGTGTAGCGGCTCCACGACTGATCCTTGACGCCGTTCACCGTGAGCACGATCGCTTCCGAGCCGAAGGACAGCCAGTATTGACCGTGGGCTGGGACGAAGGTGGACAGCGGCTCATATCCGCTGTTCTTCACGCGATCGAGCACGATCGAGTCGACCGGCTTGCCGAGCGCGCCGGCTTGCAGGTTCGTGCTGGCGCCCGCGATGGCGATGTTGCGCACGCCAACCGGGCTCAGGAACACGAGGTCGTTCTGGAAGGGTTGCAGCGAGGTCTGGTAGAGCGTCCCGACCGGGGCGCTGTCCAGAAACGCCATGTTCTGCGGGTCCGGATCAACCTGCCACATCTGGAACGCTTTGCCGTTGAAGGCGAGCAGGTTGGAACGATACAGGTTGAGCGCCGTGATGTCGGTCGAGCCGTTCGCCTGCATCCCGAAGGGCAAGTAGCCGGCGTCGTCCGGGGTCGACCAATCGAGCGGGTTCACGGTCGCGGAGAAGGCGACGATGTCACCGTCCGCGCAGAATATCTTTTGCGCCGCGATCACCACTATGGCGGTGTTCGGGCACTTTGCGTCGTCCACGCGGCGCGTGACCGCTTCCCATGCGATCGTGTTGTCGATGACAGTGGCGCCCATTTCGGTCGGCCACGTCGGCTCAGTGACCCCAGACACGAGGATTGGGGAGGCTTCCCATGTCACTTGCGACGAGTCGATGGCTTCCCACGTGACTTCGTTATCGACTACCTGTACACCCAGCGTCGAGGGCCAGTCGGGCTCGGTCGCGCCGCTGTAGCCGGCGGCTGCTTGCACGGCGCGGTAGACCAGCGAATCGGTCGGCGGCTGGTAGGCGTAGTTCCACTGGAACGCATCGACAAACAGCCCAACGTCGGTGTCGCCAAGATGCGCCGATGCACCGATGCGGACGTACGCGGCGCCCGCCGGAGCGACTGCCGTAACCGACGAGGATTTCCATTTGTCCTCGCCTGAATTCATCACCGAGCCGTCGCTTATGGAAATACTCGTGGTGGCATCGTCCTCGAGCCATTCGAGTTGCACTTTGCCGCTGCACCCGTTGTCACCGCGCTTGACGCGGCAGGATGCCGTTATCTCCATGCCCGGGACGACCGCCACCGGGACCGAGCTGTACAAGCGAAATTCACCCTTGGCGCCGCGGCAACGCGCAGACACCGTTCCGTTGAAGCTGTGGGAGAACGGTGCGATTGTCCAGTTGGCTTCCTTCGTCCAACTCACGTCCCCCAGCTCGAAGTCCGCATTGGTGGGCGCCGATGCGACCACAGCGGGCAGTGAGTTGCGCTGCACGATGTCGCCGGGCAGGTAGAGCGTGCCTGGTTGCCAGAAAGGGGTGCTCATGTCGTGTACTGCGTGTTGCGGTTCACCCAATGCCCGTAGCGGTCAGTCACCGCGGAAGGAATGGCCGCGGAGGGCGGGGAGGTCGTGGCCGGCGTCGTTACGTCCGGCGGGTTATCCGACGACTCGACCACGGTAGCGCCGTCCTCAGTCGGCCACGTGGGTTCGACAGTGCCGGACCGCGGCAGCGTGCCCACGGTGTAGATGCACGTGTAGTAGAAGTCATTGTAGACCGTCGGTTCGATCACGCTCTGTTCGTAGCCGGTCGAGGTTCCATCGTACCGCAGGACGCTCGGCGCCCACGCCGGGTAAGCACTGCCGTAGCGCGTGGCGCGGTAAACGATGCCGTTCGGGGTCGTCGGCTGGACGATGTCCCCAGCCTTGTACGCCGTGCTCGCTTCCCATGTGACGCCGGCCTGTAGCCAGTAGTGGAAGATCGAGCCGTCGCTGAATTCCGCGGCCACGTAGAGCGCGCCCATGAAGGGCTCAGCAAAATGGATTTTCTCGAGCGCGAAGTCCGAGCCTTTGGTCGAGACTTCGACATCTTCCTCGCCGACCCCCGTGAACACGAGATCGTATGTCTCGCCCGGGGCGAAGATCATCGAATCGTTCAACGTCCACGTCCACGTGCGTTGCGTGCCGCCAGCGGTTCCAGTCGGGACATCCGCAGCGGTCCGCAGGAGTGTCCGTTCTACCCCATTCGTGTCGGTGAACACGATCGACGTGAACGCGGTCTCCGCCGCCGGGCCGCCGGCACCATCATCCATCGCGAGGTAGATGCTTCGTTGCAGCGGATAGATGTCGGAGGGGGAGAACGCGTACACGGTCAGGACGTTGTCGTAGTTCGGCAGTGTCGCCGTACCAAGGAACGGGTTGGTGAGCGTGCCAAGTGTGCCGCCGACTTCTGCATCCCCGCCCCCGACATAGTCCGAGCTGCCTCCGCTGTTCCGCACGCGCAACGCAGCCATCCGGATCGTTCCAGTCGTCAGGTTCTCGACAAGATCAGGGCGGACGAGCAGATTGAGCGCATAGCCATCCGGTACGTACACCATCTTGTGACAGAAGGTGTTGAGCTGTCCGTTGAAGGACACCAGCCCGCGCGTGTTCGTGTCGAGTTTCGCGCTGCGGCTGGTCCCCGGGCGAACGCGCGTGCGCCCGCTGTCCAGGCGATAGCCGTTCACGAAGTCGTAGAGGTCGTCGGCCCGAGCGCCGCCCTTCGTGCGCAGCCGGTTGATTCCGCCCTTGATCGTTGTCAGCGGCGCGTCGCGCATCGTCACTCCAACCCGAGGAACCGCGGCCGCGTCGCCGCCGGAGCGCGCACGGTGTTGGGAATGTAGCGACGCGTCTTGTGCGAGGCTGCGACCACCATGTTGAGCATGCTCTGCGCTTCCGTGGCCACGTCGCGGGCGTCACCCTGCCCGTAGTGATTCTTGGCGCGGGCCAGAGCCCAGAGGTAGAGAAGGTCCGGGTCGACGCTGCACACGTCCGCGTCGTCGGTGAACGGCAGCACGCCGAATCGGCCCTTGGCGTGCAGCGTATAAGCCTGATCCGGCGCGGGGAACACTTCGATGTTCTGGCGGATCTCGTAGCGGACCGGGCGGCCCGGCTGCGTGACCATCGTGAACACGCTGGGCGGGATGCCGTAGATCATCGGCGTCCACGTCCCGTTGGCGTCCTCGAGCCACAGCTCGCTCACCTGATCGGCGCGCATTTTCTTTTCGCACGAGTCGGTGTTCGAGAGGATGCCGTAGAAGCGCTCGTCGACCACCATCGTCCACTGGAACCAGCGTTCCAGCTCGCCGTCGGTTCCCTGCAACTTGCGGTACAGGACGTTCTGCGAACGGCGCAGGAAATTGTCGAGCAGCGTGGCCATGCCGGTCGGCGGGTTGTCCGCCTGCGCCGCATAGCCGAGCCCGATCATCATGTCCCTGCGGAGCGCGGCCAAGGTCTCGGCGTAGTAGAACCCGGCGTCGCACGCGGCATTGAGCACGGTCATCGTAGCGCTCCGCTAGAAAAAGGGGCCGGTGGCTACTTTACACCACCGGCCCCGAGGATGCCTACGCGCAGGAGGGGACACGCAGGCGGCCACCTTCACTCAGCCAGCGAGACAATGTCCTCCCCCGCGGGCTGTGTGGGCAAGCCGAGGCTTGCAAACAGTTCCTCGTCGCCACCGGCGTCGCCGGCCGGGGCCGGCTCGTCGGTCTCGCCATCTTCCCGCCACGAAGCGTCGATCAGCTTCGCCAGCTTCGGAACGGCGATCGGCCGGATGCCGTACACCATTTCGACGAATGACTGGCCCGTGCCCTTGTCATCCTTGTAGCGGTTCACGAGCCGATCGAATTCCGCGTCAGCGTCCGGCTTGCCCTTGGACCGCCTGACGTATCGCTCCCCTTCGACGCGCACCGCGTCCACCCCATTGACGGTGGCGAACACGGGCACTTCCCAAGGAACGATCTCGACGTGCAGCTTCAAGGCTTCGTTGCGATCGAGGAAAACACGCTGGTACTTGAGCATGAAACAACCCTCCTGTGGGTCGGTGAAAGAATCAGTTGCCGATGAGCAGGATCGTCGCGCTCGTGGACACGCGGAGATACTGTTCGGTCGGGGTGATCTCTGCCGCTTCGTTCGACGCGATCGTGGCAACGGTCGTCGGCGAAGTGAAGCTCGAGTTGTCGTCCTCCTGCACCACCAGCGAGCCGCCGGTCAGGTTGAGGGCGATGAAGGTCGAGCCCGGGTTGAACGGGACGTTCTGGGCCTGGAGGTCGACCGCCGTGTTGTCGAGTTTCTTGTAGCGCATGGAAAGGTTCTCCGAAAATGATGTGGGCCGAATCAGGCCCGGGGCTCGCAACCCCGGGCCAAATCCGATCAGTAGATCGACAGGACCGCGTGAGCGTTCCGCTTGCCCGTGGTCAGGGCTGCCTTGGAGGTCAGGCCCCAATAGTGGACATAGCGATCGTACACGCGAGGCGGCTTGCGCGGCGTCATCCAGTGGCCCTTGATCGGGCGCAGCTTGAGGAACCGCGTGTTGATGAAGTAGCAGCGCTTGGCCCACTCCACCGTCGGGCTGTCCGCCGCGTCGAGCACGTCGAACACCGGGTCCCACACCAGCGGGACACCCTTGAAGTACACGCCGTCGACCGACGCATCCAGCTCGGTGTTGCCGCGGCCGGACTTCTGGAGCTGGCGGTTGACCGTCTGACTCGCATCGGAACGATACGCGTCGAGGAAGTCACCACCGACCAGGATGAAGTCGGGGCGGAAGCCGCCGTAGCGCGTGCACTCGCGCCATGCGATTTCCATGCGGTCGACGAGGTTGCCCGCCGTTGCCGTGCTGATGTTGAGGTCGGCGTAGTTCCTCCACCACGAGTAGGTGCTCTGGTTGAGGGTGCCGATGGTCGCCGAGACCGAGGGGGTCGTCGAGATCAGCGCATCGAGGCCGGCGATGTCCGTATCGGACGCCGTACCGTCACGGTGCAGCATGAGGTCGAAGTTTTCCTCGTAGCCCAGCTTGAGGGTCTCCATGTTCTCGTCGAGCAGGTTCGTGAGGGCCACCTTCTCGGCGTCCGACGGCACGGAATTCTTGTCGTCGGTCATGGTGATGCCGGCCTGCGCCAGCTCGTCCTCGTTCAAGCCGAAGCCGTCGTGGAAGCTGCCCCACGTGAACTTCGCCTGCGAGAGCGTGCGCTTGCGGTTGTACGACACCTGCCCGTCGCCGAAGTACGACTGGAAGTTCGAGTCGTTGGCGTAGCGGAGCTGTTCGACCACGTACTGCAAGCCACCGGCGTACTGCTGCTTGCCTTCGCTCAACTTCTTGATGAGCGGACGCTCGGTGTTGATCTGGTCGATCGGGTCGTTCCTGAGGTAGTAGTCGATGACGTGCCTGCCGGCGTAGGCGAGCTGGTCGGAATTGAAAGGCATGGAAGTGTTCTCCGTGACAAAAGGGTTGCCGTTTTGCCAGGAGCGACGACCCTGGTACTGTTGCCGGTTGCGAGTCCGGTCCCCTTGCGGGAAGTGGTAACCCACTCAGCCAGTCGCTATCGGCCGCGATGAGATCATACTGTTAAGGGGAAGTCAACAACCATGCCCATGCGGGTCGCGCGCTCGGCCTCGCGCTCGACCATTGGATAGATCCAGTTGACCGGCGGCCCGGTGCCGGAATGTACGACCTTGACATGGCGCGCTCGTTGCGTTGCGTACAGGGCGAAAGCTGGCGGCAACCGCGGTTCGGGAATTTCCTCGCCGAGCGATGGGAAAGCGGACCGCAGCGGGCCGTCGAGCACGCGCACCACGCCGCCGTCCTCGAGTCGCTTCGCTAGGCGCGTCATCGAGTGGGCCCACGTGCCGGGATGGCGACCGCGGCTCACGTTCTTTTCGTCCTGACCGTGAAAGTAGGTCATCTGGCCTTGATAGCAGTCGATTCCGACAGGGATCACCGGGCGCCCGCCCATGAGCACACCGAAGGCGATCGCGAGCTGACCGCTGTTGCCCTGCGACGGGAAGTTGACCAGCCGGTAGTCCGCCCACCAATGCGGGCCGATGATTGGGATGCCGAGCGGCCGCAACTCGTCCTCCATGAGTTTGTGCGTGCTCGAGTGCCGATGGTCTTTGCACAGGATGTAGTCCGCTTCGACGCCGGCACGGGCCGCGTGCCCGTTGGCGGAGATCACGACTGGATTGAGCCGCGCGACGCGCTCCCACTGCCGCGGCGCGCTGGGCCCGCCGCCGAATACGACGACCGGCCTACCCCACGCCGAGCGCGCCAGCGTCGCCGCCAGCTCGCCGTTCGGGACCAACCGGCGGTCGACGGTGGTAGTGCTCGCGGATCCAAGGTGCGACATCGAGAGCCTCCTTATCCCACGGGTCCGGCTTGCCCGTGAAGATGACTATGCGCGCACCTTCCGGGAGCTTCGCCAGCTTGGGCGTGTACTGGAACGCGCCGACACCGCGCCTCTTGCCGATCCGCGGCGCGAGCTGCATGTACGAGTACACGCCATCCTCGTTGCCCCAGCCCGGGACCTTCGTGCCCAGCCGGTAGGTCATCCACGCCTGATCGGAGCCGCGGCACCCGGCTTTCTGCATCGCGGCGATCGCAGCCGCCGGGTTGCGCGCGAAGTCGTCCCAGACTTCCTGGTGGACGCCCGCGTTCATCATGAACATCGAACCGCACAGCGGGATGTGCGGAAGGTGAGTTCGCATCATGAGGAACGGTTCCGGGCGATCGAACAGCGGCGTCACGTCGCCAGTGATGACCATGTCGAGATCGAGGCAGATGAAGCGCGGGCCCGCGATGCTGGCGAATGTTCGATCGAACACGCGCAGCCGGCGGAAACAGCTTGGGCCCTCCGGCCACGTCGGGTTGCGCATGTCGGAGTACGTGTCCCAGAGCGGGTAGTGCTCGACCTCGAGCCCCGTCGGGTCATCCGTGATGCAGATGAACCTGTGCGGGCTGCGATAGTGGCGCGCGACCATCGCGGCGAGCGTGTTGACGTGCTCCGACGTGAACTTGGACCGATAGCCCGGCCGCGGCTTCCACTTGAAGGTGACGACCGAGATCATTCGTATTCGAGCGACGTTCTGGCGTCCGCCTCCATGCGTGCAGTGACAGCGCAATGATCCGGCTCGTGCGGGTGCAGAAGGTCAATCCCGCGGGCGACAATGCTCGCAATCCGGCTTCCTTGCGCCGCGTGTCGGCCAAAAAATCCAGAAATCGTTTCGCGTCGCAATGTACCCCAGGGCCATAGCAAGAAAGCACAGCACAGCATGTTTACTGCTATGCGTTGAGAACGGATGGCGGCCCACGCGGCGAGCAAGGTCTTTAAGATTGCGCCCATACCCCGGCCTCGTATTCATCGAGCATCAGGTCCCACATTCCCGCCCACGTTCGGGTGGTCGGCCCAAAGAAATTCGCCTCCATGCAGTTCCCGGGCGAGGGCCAAGGCCACGCGAGGCTGGTCTCGAGTAGAAACCATTTGTCGTCACGATGCAAGATGTCCAGCGCGACCCAGCGCGAACCAATGTCGACTGCGACCTCGTCGGCGAATTCGAGCAGCGAATCGAGCCGCTGCTGGATCACGTCGCCGGTCGTGATCCCATCGACGTTGCCGGTCTGCGCGGTGAGCGTGCCCGGCTTGTTGTAGCGCTTGAAGATGGCGAAGCACCGGCCGATCTTATTCACGCGCCACGTGACTTCATGCGGGATGTACTCCTGCAACAGCGCATAGCCGCGCTGCATCGAGACCACGTTACGCCCGCCCGGGCCGCCGGCACAGTGATTGACTTGCACGCCGCGGCCGAATAGCTCGCGCACGTGCTGGACCGCCTGCTGCGGACCGTCGAGCACCCGGACGTTATACGAGCTGGCGCCGACATCGGCCTTCGAGACCAGCCGACCGTTGTACTTCGCAACGAAATCGAGCGCCTCCTGTCGATTGTTGAAGCGCCACGTCGGCGGCATCCACTTGCCCCAGCGCCAGAACTGCGCCGATTTGTCCTCGTAGACCTCGACTTGCGCGCGGTCCTGCACCATCGTCAGGTGCTCGGCCATGTGCTCGTAGTCGGTCTGGTTCTGCTCGAGGACGGCCGGATCGGCATGCGGACGAATGAAGCCGAGCCCCTTGTCGAGCATCCCGACTTCACGGCCGCGCCGGATGTGGTTGCACGAGTAGCCACGTGCGGCGGCGGCCTCGATCATAGGCCGCCACCACACGTTGCGCTCGTCAAGCACCGTGAGGCACTTGTCCATTTCCCCTCCTGCGGGTTGGATCAGCCCAGCTCAGCCAGCGCTGCGTTCACTGCATCGAGCGACGACTTCGGCGCCGCAATCTGACCGCCCGCCGGGTTGCCGGCGCGGAGCGGCTGATTCTGGGGCACCCGGGCCGCGGCCGGCGGGGGCGGGGCGGCTACCGGCACGTTGGGGATGGTCGCGTACAGGTCGCGGGCGGTCTGGACCCACTGCGAGGGCGCGACGCGACCGCGGATCTTCTCGAGCATCGACTTGAACACCGGGAACTTCGCCCGGTATTGCACCGGGTCGGCGTTGTACAGCTCCGTGCCGAGCGAACGGATGCCCTCGACCGCCTGCTGACGCTCCGCCTGCTGCGCTTCCTGCGTCTGCTGCGCGGTGTTGCGCTGCGTCGTGATCTCGCGCGTGCGCTTATCGCGCTCGCGGGCGATCGCGATTTCGGTGGCGCGCTCGAAGGTGATCCGGCCAGCACCGACCTCGTTGATTAGATCCTGGTGCCCCTCGAGGAAGTTGATGCCCGGGACAGGGCGGCCGGTCATCACCGACAGCGCCTTGATTTCCTGCATCATGAAGCCGAGCGCCTTCTCCTTGTCCTCGAGGTTGTCGCTGTTGACCCACGCGAGGTAGGTGAGCGCCTGCCGGTACTGCGACGGCGTCGCCCGGCTCTGCTCGATCGGCTGCAACATGGCGTCGAGATCGCGCGTCTGCTGCGAGATCACTTCCTCCTGTTCCTTGAGCCGCTTCGTGACAATGCGGAATCGCTCTTTGGTCTCGACCTTGAGCGCATTCGGCAGCGGATCGTTGATCGCCTTGTGGAGCTTTTCTTCCTCGGTCAGCTCGCCGGCGGCCGCAGTCGCGCCAGTAGCGCCCGTAGCGCCTGTAGCGCCTTCGCCAGTAGCGCCAGTTGCGCCTCCATCCGCACCAGCCTGATCGTCTGCGCCAGTGGCGCCTTCTCCCGCGCTATCATCCGCAGCATCATCCGTTCCGCCGTCGCCTCCATCCGCCCCTCCGTCCGGCTGATTACCAGAACCAGATGGAGCACCCGGCTGTACGCCCGGGTCCGGAGTGTTGGTCGAGCCATTGGGTGTGCCCTCCGTAGGTGTGGGAGTCGGGGCCGGGGTCGGGGCCGGGGTCGGTGAGCCCGAGGCTGCGGCAAGTCCAGAGTCAAGGGCGGCAAGGGCGCCCGTTTCATCGGTCGGCATGTGTTCCTCCTGAAATTACATCGGCGGGGTCAGTTCTGGCGGTACGAGTTCGGGCGGGGCAAGGTCGGGCGGTGCCATCACCGCGCCGAGATCCCCCTCCGGTCCAACAGGGGGTGCCCCCGGCGGCGGTCCCACAGGTGCGCCCGGACCGGCCGGAGCTGCGGGGGGCGGCGGGCCGCCACCGGGAGGCATTGGGGCGCCGGGGCCGCCGGGCATGCCCGGGGGACCAACCGGCGGAGCGGTCATCTGCGGGATGAAGCGCGACACGTCGGACTCGTCGCCCATGCGGCGCATCGTTTCCTTGACGGTCTCGGTGAGCGCGGTCGCGGTCGGGATGTCGCCCATGATCTGCGCCTGCCGGATCTTCATGATGCTGTCCATGAGGACCGGGAGCAGCGTGCTCCATGCCGTCTTGTCCTGTGCCGACTTCGGCTTGCCGGTGGTGCCGGCCTCGATCGAGACCTCGACCATCGACAGGAGATCGTCGACCGACATGCCGGTGGGCCAGAATGCCTTGGGGCCGGCGATGCGCTGCGCATCCTGCGCGTCGAGCGCGGTGATCGCCGCCTCGAGCGTGTACTGCGCCAGCTCGGTGAGCACGGTCTCGATCACGTCGCGGTCCGCGGTCGTGCGCGCGGCGAATCCGGACTGCTGGATCTCCGCCTCGGTCGCCGTCTTTTCGGTCTGGATGGACGACTGCAAGGCTTCCTGCACGCCCGACAGCCTCTCCATGTCCGAGAGGATGTCGTCGGTCTCGTACAGGCGCATGTCGCCAATGGCGATCGGCTTCTCGGCGAAGGCATCGCGCACGCTGGCTTCCGGCGGCAGTTCGATGCCGACGAGTTCCTGCTGCGTGCTGCGCTCGAGCTTCGCGGCGTCCTCCGGCTTCACGAGCGCGCGGTTGAACACCGTGCCCGGGACCGCGCGAGCGCGCACCAGGCGCTTGTTCGAGCGGACCGAGCAGTATTCATCCATCAGCTCGCGCAGGCGCCACGAGAGCGACTGCGGATGCCGGCCGCCGTCGACCGGGTAGAAGCCCGCGCCGAAGTACGGATAGAAGCGCGTCGTCGGGTAGTCGGGCTGATAGGGCTGCTTCGCCCAGACATCGACGCCGTCGATCATCGTGTACACGTGCTCGTCGGTGTTGTCCCACAGCTCGACGATGCAGGCGAACGGGATGCCGCTCTCCTGATTGGTAGTGCCGCCGGCCTTGTCGCTCGACACGTATTGATCGGCTTCCTCCGGCTGCACGCTCTCGTCGGCGAGGCCCGTCAGCTTCACGTTGTCGGAGAGATCCTTGACGGTGCCGATGTTCCGCTGGTAGTAGTGCGTGGCCTTGTCCAGCGCCTCTTTCTTGACGCCGGGGAACATGGCTTGAAGGCTCGAGATCGGGCGGTAGATGCGGTTGGCGATCCAGTTCGCGTTGGGGTAGTCGGCGAGGCTGCGCACGTCGAGCGACACCTGAATGTCCTCGGCCGAAACGAAGTCGATCGCGAGCATCTTGCGCATCGCGACTTCGATCCGCTTCGACTGGCTCTCGACCAGCGCGTTGTACTTCTGGACCTTCGCATTCAGCTCGGCTTCGCTCAGCACTTCGTTGTTGTCGTCGAGCACGACGTTGTTGCCGGTCTCGTCCGGGGTGATTTCGCGGCGGAGCTGCTCGAGCCGCATGAGCACGTCGCGCGAGTCATTCAGCTCTTGCTGCATCTGCGGGATGTTCTGGCCCTTGCACACGAGGACGCATTTCAGCCAGCCGATGCCGACCGACAGGATCGAGCGAATCTGCTCGCGGACGTGGTGCTTCATGCGCGCCTGCGGATTCTTCCACAGGGACGACACGACGAGTTCGCTGGTGCGCGCGAAGTCGTCCATCTGCTGCGTGCCGGCGGTCTCGATCGTCGGCGCTTTCTTGATCGACACGTCCGGGTTGCGGGCGTAGAGGAACGACACGAGGATGTCGATGAACGCGCCGATCAGGTTGGCGCTCACGGCCCACGAAATGATCGCGTTGCCGGCCGCGTACCGTCGGTCGACGGCATATTGCGAGCGGGCGCGCTTGTCGAAGTCGCGTGCGGTGGTGTATTCCTTCCACCGCGCCGTCACCGCGTCGCGCTCCGCCTGGATCATCTTCTCCTGTTCCGGATCTTCCGCTGCCTTCTGCACGCCGGCGTTGACGGCGTCGAGCGAACCGGACTCATCTTCCGCTTCCGGGGCACCGGGGTTCTGCGTCGGGATGGGAGGCATGTCAGTTGTACCTTGGAGTCAGAATGGGGGAGTCGTCGCTCTCGACCCACGCCCCTGTGAACGGCTTGATTACCCGCCGTTCCTCGTGAGTCTGCCGGTGGGGCGCCATCATTGCATCAATGCCACGACCGATCAAGCCGCACACGTCCACGGCATCGTCGCGGGCGCCGCCGGGGAACGAGCATAGCTGGTCGACCAGCCGCTTCGCCCACTCGCGCTTGAGGGGAAGGTGCACGAGTCCCGCGGCAGCGCGGGCCTGAAACGACGCGGCCTTGAGCACCTTGTTCTTGATCGAGGTCAGCGGGTCAATCTGCACGTACACCGGCGGGTTGTTCTCGCGCATGGCGCGGATCTTCGCCGGGGCGAGCGCGTTGTCGATCGGGCCGCCTTCGTTCCACCACTTCATCGGGTGATGCCGGGCCACGAGATCGACGAAGGCGCCCACCGTCACGTCGGTTGTTTTCTGGCCAAACCACCAATCGAGGAACCACAGCCCGTTCATCTGGTCGATGCCGACGACGCCGTGCTCGGTGAAATCGCCCTTGTCCTCTTTCGTCGCCTCGTCGCTCGCGCCGTACGTGCGCAGCCTCTCCGGCCGACCGCCAGGCTGGCCCGGGGTCACGTCGGGGTCGTACCAGCGGAACCACTCGCGCTTGAATTCGAGACCCTCGCCGGCGGTCGGGCGCTGCTGGAACAGGGCCGACCACGTGCGCGCGGCGCGCGGGTTGTGTTCCCACTGCGCCCAATGGTCCTTCGGGAACCACTCCGGCCAGATGTACTCGCCGATCTGCCGGCCGAGCGGGTCGTCGGGGTACTCCGCCTTGGCCGGCAGGTTGATTACCTGCCACCACTGGCCGTCGCGACACAGGATGCGCCCCGACTGGCCCGCGTACCCTTCCGGGAGCAGCCGGCCGCAGACATCGTCCTCATGCCAGCGCGTGTTGCACAGGATGATCGAGCCGCCCGGCATGAGTCGCGTCGTGGCCGAGTCGTTGTATTCGTCGAAGGTCTTGTCGCGGATCACGTCGGAGTCCGCTTCCTCGCGGCCGGCGATCAGGTCGTCGCCGATGAACGCGTTGGCCCGGTTGCCGGTGATGCCCGCCTGGATACCGAAGGCGCTGTACTCGCTGCCGTTGGTGAGCCCCCAATGGTCCGCGGCGCGCGTGGCGGTCTCGAGCATCGGGCGATCTTCCCAGATGGAGAGTTGCCGCGGCTGCTTGATGAGCGCACGCGCCTTGCGCGACTGCTTCCACGCAATCTTCGCCGCGTAGCCTGCCTGGATGATGCGGTAGCCCGGGACGCTCGAGAGCTTGAACACGGGCGCGACCACCGAGCTGTAGGTCGACTTCGCCGAGCCCGGGGGCATGAACATCATGAGCCGCCCCATCGGTGTTGCGAGCGTGGCCTCGATCCAGCGCAGCATGAGCGCGTGGTGCGCCGCGAGCGCCAGCTCGACCGGCTTGAACAGCTCGGTGTCCTCGTCGTCGACCTTGACCGGAGTGCCCGGCACGTCGATCGACCGGGCGTACTCGAGCAGCGAGCCCCGGGCCCGCTGGCGACGCCACAACTCCGCGGCCGCCTCCGCCCGGGTGATCCCATCCGGGGGCAGGACACCAAGGGGTGCGTCGGGCAGCGGGCGTGCGGCAGCGGATTGGATGGCGGTCCCCTCTTGCGAGTGGGCCGAATCCTGCCCTATTCAGGCGACCGGGTCAAATAGAACGAAATAGGAGGCGGGGCGGGGCGGGGGTGGGGCCCCGGGGGCGCGTTCTATTGGGTCCCTTTTTGGGTCCCCTTT